>CAJTVN010000016.1 GCA_910579685.1 uncultured Lachnospiraceae bacterium
TAACGCTTGTTCAACATACCCGTTAGCAATATCCTGAATCTCTTTCCATTTGTGGTTTGTATTTTGAAATTGCCCTAATTCAATAAGTCTGGGAAGCATGCTCATATCTCCGCCAGTGAAATCCGTAATCATATCCCAATAGGCTTTTGCAAAATTCTGTCCCTCGTCACTGTCCGCGGGAACATCTGCACTTTGAAGTCTAATTGCTTCGTTTTGAAGCTGCATGAAAAGGTTTATAAACACCATTCCTCTGTCTTTATCAAAATGGCTGCGGATATGGTCGAGCGTCTGGTCATCAAAATGTTTAATCAGCCAATAGAAATCATTTTTCATCTGCAAATTCACAATAATATCAGCATATTTTTTAAAATCAACTGACTGCATTTGAAGAACCTCTTCCCGCAGTAGTTCCAATTCTCTCAACGATTCGGACAGGTCTTCTATTTTTTGCCTGACAGCGGCTGCCTGCTCCATGAGGACATCGGCAATTTCAGCCGGTGCATCAAGCGGGATCAGCCGGTTCTTTATGTCGTCCAAAGAGAAACCTAAATGCTTGAGGGATAAAATCTGATGAAGCTTTACTATGTCTTTATCCGTATATAGCCTGCGCCCTCCCTCACTCATGGCAGACGGGGAAAGCAGTCCCTCTCTGTCGTAATGCTGTAATGCGCGTACTGTGACGTTCATTTTCTTCGCAACTTTGCCAACGGTCATATAACCTTGTGGTATCGCCTGATATTTGTCCATGTCACACCTCCTCATATAGTATAACTCATTACGCTGCGTCACAAGCAAGAAGAATTTCGTCCTTTTAGCCAGATGGAATCCGTGTTATACTGTATAAAAGATGTCGGGGTCAAAAGGTATTTTTGCCCCGGATGCATGGGGATTGGAGGGTGCGGTCAGTGAACGGGAATGAGGCGGGAGGGAGAATGGATCAGGATGTGTTATATTTTTTTGGCAGAAAGCCGGAAACCGTATTGGAATCGATTTACAGGGAAATCTTTCCCTTCTGGGAGAAGATATCGGATGCGGACAGGGAGTATATCTGCAGGAATTCTTACCAGGTTGTTTATGAGAAGGGGAAGAATATTCATGACGGCAGCGAATGTTCCGGTGTGATTTTTGTCTGTTCGGGAAGCCTGCGTCTGTATATGATGTCGGATGAGGGAAAGGAAATCACGCTTTACCGTCTGCACAAAGGTGATCTGTGTATGTTGTCCGCTTCCTGTGTGCTGGATGCCATCACATTTGAGGTATTTGTAGATGCGGAGCAGGACAGCCAGTGCTGCGTGGTCAGCGGGCCTGCGTTTGCGGCGGTATCGCAGAGGAATCCGGACATCCGTATCTTTGCGCTGGAAACTGCGGTCAGCCGTTTCTCAGATGTGATGTGGGTGATGCAGCAGATTTTATTTATGAGCATGGATAAGCGTCTGGCAATTTTTCTTTTGGATGAATCATCCAGAACCGGTTCGGATACCATCGTTCTCACACACGGACAGATTGCCCGGTATATGGGTTCCGCCCGTGAAGTGGTATCCAGAATGCTGAAATATTTTGCCGGTGAAGGGATTGCGGAGATTTCCAGGGGCGGCGTTACAATCCTTGACAAGAAACGTCTTCGGGAATTGACCCTTTAATCTGGCTGGAATATCTTTTCTCGGGCTTGTTCCCGGCAGAGCTGACGATTTACCCGGATTGCATCAAAGACACAATAAACGACCGGACAGCATCGCACCGGTATTTCATCACAAGGTCGTGATGTCAAAAGAGGATATGAAAATGAATAGGAATCGAAAAATATACTTCAAAAATAATTTATTATCTTTAGCGGAATATTGTCCAGCCTTTGATGACCATGACTATTATGGATGTTGGCAAGATGCGGCCACACAGGACGGATACAACTATAAAATGAGAGGTTCCCTGGAAGAATTCCGTGCCAGACCTGCTCGCACTCGCCTGTTGGCGGTAATCATTCGTAATGAAGATGAGGAACCTGTTGGAATTGTCAGTTTGTCGCCGGAAGGCACGCTCCCGGATCTTGCTATTATGCTGTACAAGCCTTATAGAGGGAAGAGATATGGGACAAACGCCTTTGCACTTGCGGCACAATATTGCCTTGAAGCATTTTCGCTCGATTGCCTGTATGCAGGGTGCTATGAAACGAACGAGATCAGTCGCAAAATGTTGAAGGCTTGCGGCTTTGTTCCTAATCCCGATGGCGATTTGCAGGAAGTACATTATCTGACGGGAGAACCAATCACTCAGCATGATTATATATTACATAGAAATTAAACGGGAAAGGACTGCTTTGGCTTAAAAAATTTGCAGGCGGAACGCCGTTTCCCGTTCCGGCCACATCAGGATCAGGAAGGAGGCGCAGAACGCCCCCTCATCCTTTTTAACCTTTCTCTTGCGGAACGATCAATCCTTTAACAAGGCAAGGATGTCTGCTTTCGGCCTTGCGCCTGCCGACTGGCTCACGACGTTCCCGTTTTTGATTACGGCGAGTGTGGGAATGCTTAAGACCTTGAATTTCGCTGCCAGTTCCGGCTCTTTGTCCACGTTGACCTTGCCGATCAGGTATTGCGGATTCTCCGCCGCAATTTCTTCCACGACAGGGGATACCATGCGGCAGGGGCCGCACCAGTCGGCGTAGAAATCAAGGAGCACGGTTTTTTCGCTGGTTCTTACAGAGTCAAAATTGTCTTTGTTTACATTAAGTACGGACATTGTTCATACCTTCCTTTCTTTTCATCTGATGGCAGTATATCATATTCGGCTTGCTGCTTCTGTGACAGAGTCACATTTTTCAGCAGGGATCATTGACGCATGATTTTGCGGACATTATAATTCTATTTAGACAGAAGTTGAAAAGCCTGACAGGAAAGGAGAAGTGCCTGATGAACGATACGTTGGAATTTGCGAAAAGAGAAGATTTCAGGAGATGGCTTGGCGATCATTGCCGGCAGGAGGAGGGGGTCTGGCTTTTATTTGGCAAAGCCGGGGGACCCAAAACAATAAAGGCGGGCGAGGCGTTAGAGGAAGCCCTCTGCTTTGGATGGATTGACGGGCAGATGCAGAGCGTTGATGATAAAACCTATAAGAAATATTTTTCCCTGCGAAGAGAGATGAGCAAATGGTCTGAGAAAAATAAGGCGTTGGCGCAGAAGCTGGAGGAGAGAGGGCTCATGACCGATTTTGGCAGAGAGAAAATCGAGGAAGCCAAAAAGAACGGCCAGTGGTATGCGCCAAAACCCATGGCGGTTACGGAGGAACAGATCGCCTGCGTATCCGCCGTACTGGAAGGATACGAGCCTGCATTTACCAATTTTCAGGCCATGTCGTTGTCCGTGAAGAAAACCTATACCAAGGCGTATCTTGACGCAAAGACCGATGCCGGACGGGAAAAAAGGATTGCCTGGATGGTGGACAGGCTCAATAAAAATCTGAAGCCCATGTAAGGATATTTGAGAAAGGGGGAGAGGCCTCTTGGAAGCCTCTTCCTCTTTCTGGCGGAAGAGGCGTTACGGACGGCAGTCTCTTTTCAGGCATTCCAGAATGGGGTGTATATATTTCCTGTCTGAAATGTCATAGGACGATGAAATTATTTGAATCATTTCCTGCTCAGCCTGGGTTTTGTCCCTTTTGGCTTTCAGCGTTTTCAGAAACAGTTTCATCATAAGCTTTGCCCAAGGGGCCATTTTCTCGTAGCTCAATCCGCCCGGGCAATAGAATACGCTGATTTTTTTAAATTCGGATTCTGTAAAGTTATGCCGGAGAGCCGGATCAATGTCCGGGCTGTCCATCGGGCTTGCGCCAACGCAAAAGACAATCAGCTTCTTATCGGCCCATTTCCCGATATTGTGTTTAAACCAGCCGATCTTTTGCATACCGCCTGCGCATGCCCAGCTTCCAAAGACAATTGCTTCGTACGCATCCAGCCTTTTCTTTTTGGCCGCAGACAGTTCGAGACAGTCGGCTCCCGCCGCCTCTGCGATCCACTGGGCGTACCGTCTCGTAAACCCTGTCTGCGAATTATAAATTACGATGGTTTTCATCTGCTGAACTCTCCTTTTCCAGATTTTCGATTCCCGCATACAATTTCGATAACAGCCAAAAAAGCGTTTCGGTTTCTTCCTCCGTATAGACGTCAAAAAGATATTTCAGATCTTCCTGATATTTTGCAAAGCTGTTTTGAAAATAGGCGTTTACTTTTTCGGTGGGACAGATACACAGGGCTCTCGGGTCAGAGGAACTTTGCTGAATGGTTACAAAGCCTTTTTTCATCAAAGCGTCCGACAGCTTTTTGATATTTTGTCTGGAACAGCCCAGCAGAGCCCCTAATTGGGTAAAGGTTAACTGCTCCTGGGACTGTCTGACGATGGACAATAGCATAAACTGTTTCAGCGATACCTCCGGTATGTTTTTATCAAAGAGAGTCTGCAGTTTATTTCCGGCGATAAACAGTGTGCTGAAAATAGCTTTTCTCTGCTGTGTTGCGGAGCCTGAAAATTTTGTAATCAAATCATCCAGATTCATGGAATCCAATCCCTCCCATCAGGTAACTTGTTGCACTTTTAAAGTATAGCAACAAGTTACCTGTATGTCAAGAGCGGAGAAAAAGATAAAAGGCTCCGTCAGAGGATGGGAATCTCAATCTGCACAATATAGTCCTCCATCCGGTCGATCACCGTTTCATTGATCCCTTTTTCATACGAATAGCCGGACAGAGTGAGATTCTGCCTGCGGGCGAACGCAAGGATTTCCTGATAGCGAAGAGGGAGCCGGTCCCAGTCCCCTCTGTGGAAGGCCCTCAGGTATTTTCCTTTGGGCTGTATATGCAGACCGTCCCTGTGCGCAAAAAGCGGAATTTCAATGAACAGCCTGGTGTAGTCGTCAAAATTGCCGCAAAGGAGGCTTGCGACGGGAATCATGGAACCGTAGGCGGCGTCGTGGAGACGCCCCAGCTGATAACGGGAGGTCTGGGCCGTGATCAGCTCCACTTTCTTTTCAAAGGTGGTGTCACGGTCTATGTCTACCGTCACCAGGCAGCGTTCCTGCTTTTCCACAACACGGATTTCGGATAAATCCATGGTCAGAAGGGTGGACATGTTCTGTTGATGGTTAGAGAGAGTTTTCCGAACCGCCTGCAGGTGCATGAGCTGCAAATCCAGTTCTGCGATTTTTTCCTCCAGAAGACATTTCAGGCTTTGAGCGGAGCGGTTTTTCATAAAACTCTGAATTTCCCCAATGGACACGTCCAGCTCACGGAGCAGGAGAATGGTTTCCAGTATGGGGCTTTGGTGGTAAGTATAGCAGCGGTATCCGTTTTCCGGATTGACTGCGGCAGGCCGGAACAGGCCGATCTCATCATACCACATCAGGGTTTTTTTGTTGATTCCGTGAAGGGCGGCAAACTGCCCGATTGTAAGGAATTTACTTCTGTTTTCGGTATCCATAAGGTTTGGTCTCCTCTGCTTTTTTAATTTTCCATCCGTGCGGTCTGCGCCGCCCTGCCGGACTGAGGCTCAGCGTATGGCTTTGGGCGGCCGGGCTGATGTTACAAATCGGATTTCACTAATAAAATCCATTCGATTTTCGGAGAATGGACGGGGCGGCACTAAGCGGCGTCCGTGCCGCTAGTGCCTGAAACCGCCGTCCATGGCGGTTTCTCCCTGTCAGATAAACATTTTATAAGTGAAATTACCGATTTTCCTCAACAGCCCGGCAGCCCAAAGCCATACGCTGAGCCTCAGGCCGGTAGGGCGGCGCAGACCGCACGGATGGAAAATTTAAAAATTATTTCCGATCCACTATTGACCGTACAGTAACTGTATGGTCTATGATACTGGATGCGGGGGGAAAATACAAGAAAAAAGCAGGAATCAGGAGGAATTTGTATGGAAAAAGAAAATGTTTATGAAAAACCGGTAACTCTGACAAATATTATGAAATTTGCCGTTCCTACCATTGCCATGACAGTATTTATGTCCTTTTACACAATGGTTGACGGTCTGTTCGTTTCGAATCTGATCGGTACGAATGCCCTTTCGGCGATTAATCTGACGGCGCCTGTGATTCAGCTTGTCACGGCAATCTCCACCATGCTTGCCACGGGGGGAAGTGCGGTCATTATGAAAAAGATGGGAGAGGGAAGGGACAGGGAGGCAAGGGAGGACTTTACTTTCCTGATTCTGGTGAATGTGCTGGCGGGAGCTCTCATGTGCGTGATCGGCTATGGGATGATGGGCCGTATCTTTGCGGGGATGAATCTTTCCCAGGAGGTGGAGGCATATTGTGTGGAATACCTGAGCCGTTATCTGCTCTTTACGATTCCGATTCTTCTGATGAACAATTTTACCCTGTACATGATAGCCAGTGAAAAGGCGTCCTTGTCGCTGATCTGTTCCGTGACAGGCGGCGTGCTGAATATGGCGCTTGACTATGTGTTTATTGCGGGGGTTGATTGGGGAATCAGCGGTGCGGCGGTTGCAACGGGGCTGGGATACTCCGTAACGGCGGTGGTGGGATTTGCGGTCTTTGTCCGGAAAAAGAGCCTGCTGCACTTTACAAGGCCGGTCTTTCGTCTGAAAGTCCTCGCAGGCGCTGCCACAAACGGATGCTCGGAGATGGCCACCGCACTGGTTACGGGAATCATTACCATGATGTTTAACTGGACAATGCTTCGTTATGTTGGGGAGGACGGGGTTGCGGCCGTCACGATTATCATGTATGTGCTGATGTTTGCGAGCTCTCTGTATACGGGGTATTCCTATGGAGTGGCGCCTATGATCAGCTTTTATCACGGGGAGAAAAACCGGGAGAAGCTGAAAAAGCTGGCAGGAATCAGTCTCAGGGTGATCGCATGCATTTCCCTGATAACGGTTGCCGCCTCTTTCCTTTTGACCGAACCTCTGGTTTCGGTTTTTGCCCGTCCGGAGAATCCGGTCTATGATCTGGCGGTAACCGGAAACCGGATCTGCACGCTCGCCCTGTTTTTTATCGGATTTAACATTTTCGTCAGCGGCATGTTCACGGCGCTGTCCAATGGAATTATTTCGGCCGTCCTTGCATTTTCCAGATCCTTTGTGTTTATGCTGATTATGATGATTGCGCTCCCCGTGCTCCTTGGAGTAAACGGTGTCTGGCTGGCAACACCCGCGGCGGAGCTGATGGCGTTTGCGCTGTCGATTTTTCTGTTTCTGAAATACAGAGCGAGATATGGGTATTAAGTTGCGGTTTGCGGCTTGGGAATACGCACCGGCTGCGCATCTGGTGAGAGCATGCCTTGGATCCGACGGGAAAAATTCTATTTTATCTGTCCGGATTCTGTGCTATAATTTTTCAGTCTGAATGCTGTCGCAGACAGTCCAAAGTCTGTTTTAAGGAAGGAGCCGTTAACATGAAATACGTTAAACAGTTTGGGATCATTTTATTTCTGTCTTTGCTGGGAGAACTGTGCCATGCGCTTTTGCCGCTGCCGATTCCGGCAAGCATATATGGCATTATGCTGTTGTTTCTGTGTCTGGAGCTGAAGGTTATTCCCGTATCCTCAGTGAAAGAGGTCAGTGGGTTCCTGATAGAGGCTATGCCGATTATGTTTATCCCTGCGGCGGCGGGCCTGATGGATTCCTGGCCGGTCATAAAGGACGCCTGGGTTTCCTATACGGTAATCACGGTGCTTTCCACCTTTGTGGTTATGGCCGTGTCTGGCAGGGTGGTACAGTTTGTTATGAGACGGTCTGAAAAGGACAAGACAGAGGAGGAAGAAAGCAAAGATGAACGAGCTGTTTAAAACGTCTGTATTTTTTGGTATGTTTATTACCCTGCTTTCCTACGGAATTGGCGCCGCACTGAAAAAGAAGCTGAGACTTCCCGTTTTTAATCCGCTGCTTGTGGCGATCATTCTCACGATCTTGTTTCTTTCCCTGTTCCGTGTGGACTATGAGGCGTACAATGAAGGTGCAAAATATATCAGCTTTCTCTTGACCCCTGCCACAATCTGCCTTGCGGTTCCGCTGTATGAGCAGTTTGAGCTGCTCAGGAAGAATTACAGGGCGGTGCTGGCGGGGATTTTCTCCGGGGTACTTACCAGCCTTTGCAGTATCCTGATTCTGGCAAAGCTGTTTCGGCTTGACCACGCATCCTATGTGACGCTGCTGCCCAAATCCATCACAACGGCCATCGGCATGGGTGTCTCCGGGGAGCTGGGAGGATACGTGCCAATAACGGTTGCGGTTATTATCGTAACCGGCGTGATCGGAAATATGTTTGCAGAGACAATCTGCAGGGTTTTCCGGATCCGGGATCCCATCGCAAAGGGAATCGCAATCGGAACCTCGTCTCATGCGGTGGGAACGGCAAAGGCCATGGAGATGGGAGACGTGGAGGGGGCGATGAGCAGCCTGTCCATCGTTGTCTCAGGAATCCTGACAGTGATCTTTGCAAATATCTTCTCGCAGTTTATAGGATGAGGTGGAGCCATGCGGCGGAATATGCTAGAATAGAAGAATCAGATAACGGGAGTCAGAGAAAGGAGACACAACATGAAGTATCGCAGACTGGGAAAGACGGGCCTTATGGTGAGTGAAATCGGATTTGGCGGAGAATGGATGGAACGTCACAACTATGAGGAGTGCAAGGCGGCAATCGACCGTGCGGACGAGCTGGGAATTAACATTTTGGATTGCTGGATGTCGGAACCAAATGTGCGCACCAACCTAGGAAAAGCCCTTGCAGGAAGAAGGCAGCGGTGGTTGATCCAGGGACATATCGGTTCCACCTGGCAGCAGGGCCAGTATGTGCGCAGCCGCAAGGTGGACGAATGCAGGGAGGCGTTTGAGGATCTGCTCGTCCGCCTGCAGACGGATTACATTGACCTTGGAATGATCCATTTCATCGACGAGGAGAGCGACTTTGAGACGGCCGTAAACGGGCCCTTCCTCGAATATGTAAAGGAACTGAAAGAATCCGGAAAAATCCGCCATATCGGCATGAGCACCCACAATCCCTTCATGGCGAAGAAGGCGGTGGAGAGCGGCCTTGTGGAAATGATTCTGTTCAGCGTCAATCCGGCCTTTGATCTGCTGCCGCCCACGGACAATATCGACAACTATTTTGTGGACGAATACAAGGACGGTCTAAACGGCATAGATCCGGCAAGAGCGGAGCTCTATAAACTGTGTGAACAGAATGACGTGGGGATTACCGTCATGAAGGGGTATGCCGTCGGACGATTGTTTGATGCGGAGCGTTCCCCCTTTGGCGTGGCCCTGACTCCGATTCAGTGTATCCATTATTGCCTGACCCGCCCGGCGGTGGCTTCCGTCATGGTGGGATACGACACGCCGGAGCATGTGGAGCAGGCAGTGTGCTATGAAAATGCGTCCATGGAGGAAAAGGACTATGCCAGCGTCCTGGCAAAGGCTCCCCGCCATACTTTTGGCAAGGGCGAGTGCACCTACTGCGGTCACTGCAGGCCGTGTCCCGCGCAGATCGATATCGCCATGGTAAATAAATATTACGATCTGGCGCTCATGCAGCCCCAGGTGCCGGAGTCGGTGAGAGAGCATTATCTCGCGCTGGAACGCGGCGCGGATGCCTGTGTGGGCTGCCGCAGCTGTGAGAGCCGCTGTCCCTTTGGAGTGGAAATCGCAGACCGGATGAAGAGGACGGCCGAATTGTTTCACAGATAATATGAGACGGGGGGAAATCAGCGGACAGAGGGCTCTGCCCAAGAAGAGCAGAGAGCCGGATTCCGTCTATGAGACGGTCTCGGTCCACTCCCCGGCTTTTTCGGAATAGGAAAACAATTCCGCCGCAATCTTTGTCGTATCCGGTTCCACAGGCGTCTGAATCACACAGCCTTTCAGAGTAAGCCCATGGACTCCTTTTTCCTGATCCGGTTTCAGGCGCATGAGGAAAAAGGAGGAGCTTCCATGATGCACCTTGGGCAGGGATTTCAGAAATTCTTTTGAAAGGAAATTCAGATCCAGATCCTTGCTGCATTCGTATTCGATACCGATATAACACATCCCCTTCGGGCAGTTCTGTTCCAGTGCCGCATAGGAATGCTTTTTTGCCTGCCGAATCTGCTCGGGGGAGATGCGGTCCAAAAATTCGGGATCGTTAAACTGTCTTTCCACATCTTTCCACACATCAATCAGAGAGACCCTGTTGATATGGCACTGCACCTGATCCCCATAAAAATCCGTAAAGGAAAAAGAGCGGCTTTTCCCCACGTGCAGGGTGACGGTCTTTTCGAGAATGCGCCTCACGGGATTTGGCCTGTGCACGATCGTGATCGGCATTTCCGGGCAATAACGGGGCAGTTCTTCCAGATCGGCTATATTGAGCATTGTCAGCTGCAGCCCATTCCAATCCGCATCCCGAAGCCATTCCGGAATATACCAGCCGGCGCTCATCATGTCAAAGAACAATTGTATCACCCCGTAATTGTCAGAAGAATGCAGAAGGGGCTCTCCGGTTCCGCCCTGCACTTGCAGATGCTCGCTGCCAAGAAAAAAATCGCGGCAATCCAGGTAGCGGGATCCTTCCCGTTCCGGCTCCTTTAAGAGTCTTCTTTGGTTACGGATGCCGCTCTGCCTTCTTCTTTCCGGTTGCGTGAAGGGTTCAATGAAATAGAGCTTTGCTTCATCGGACAAGGTCATGCCCATAAGGTGGTATTTTTTACCGTCCTGTTCGAGCGTCTTCCCGATCACGAGAATATCCTGCCATTTTGTATGGAAACTTTCCAAAAGCGATAAATTCATGATAACCTCCCTGTCTGCTCAGGCTGTGAAAACTTTTTTTTCAGTTCCTGTGAAAAAAGATCCGGATCCAATAAAATTTTATCATAGAATGGATTGCCTGTCAGCGCCATTTGTACAAAAAAATATTTACAATGTAGACAGATAGTGATAAAATAAACGGCATGAAGTGTTTACAATGTAGACAGAAACTGTTCATGGAACGGAAAGGATTGGGAACAGGGATGAAGGAATTAAGCGAAGCGGAATGGCATGTGCTGGAGAGCCTCTGGGCAGCCTCCCCCAAGGTGGGAAGCCAGATCGTGGCTGATTTGGAGCAAAGGAGGGGATGGAGCAGGAGCACCACGCTGACCATGCTGCGCAGAATGACGGAAAAGGGATTGATTTCCTGCGACGACGGAGGAAAGATGAAATCCTATACGCCTCTTGTTCACAGGCAGGAGGCGGTAAAAAGGGAGACGGAGAGTTTTTTGAACCGGGTTTATCAGGGAAGCGTCAGTATGCTGTTAAACAGTTTTGTGGAGAAGAGAAAGTTGACTCCGGGAGAGATCCGTAAGCTTCGGGAAATTTTGGATCAGGCGGAGGAAAAAAATGAGCATTGAATGGATCCTGTCCTCTGCCGGACTGATTTTGATGATTCTTCTCATAAGATTTTTTCTGCGAAAGAAAATAACGCCCTGCTTACGTTATGGACTATGGCTGGCGGCCGCCCTGCGGCTTTTGCTCCCCGTCTCTGTTTTGGAAACGGATATCAGCATCCTGAATCTTCTGCCTCGACAGGAGGCAAAAGGAGAAGCCGGCGGGGACGGATGGGCCGTTTCTGTGATGGACAGCCATGAGCAAGGCATCCTGCCGCAGACTGAGCTGCCGCAAAGCGTCCAGCAACGGTCGGGACTGTCACAAAGCGACCGGTCACGGTCTGATCGGGGATGGGCTGTCCGGTCACAATCCGATCAATTTCCGCAGCAGAGATCCGCAGGCAGGGTTCTGCGGCTGATCTGGCTGCTGGGGGCAGTGGGACTTGGCAGTGTATTTTTGGCGGTAAATCTGAATTATGCGCGAAGACTCAGGCGCTGCAGAAAGCGTATCCCGGGAACGGAGCTGCCGATCGCCGTGCAGGTGCCGGTATACGAGGCGCAGATGGTACAGGCGCCATGCCTGTCCGGTTTGTTTGCACCGGCGGTGTATATAATGGAAGGCGCACTGGAAGAAGATAAAACGCTGCGCTT
This sequence comes from uncultured Lachnospiraceae bacterium, assembly GCA_910579685.1. Lineage (GTDB taxonomy): Bacteria > Bacillota > Clostridia > Lachnospirales > Lachnospiraceae > Suilimivivens. The sequence goes on from CAJTVN010000016.1 coordinate 12,005, forward strand.
TATACTCTGTCACGAACACACACACTACAGGCAGGGCGATCACTGGTGGGCGCTTGTGCGGATCCTGTGCCTTTGCCTGCACTGGTTTAACCCGCTGGTGTGGCTTGCGGCCCGTCTGTCCAGGCTGGACGGAGAACTTTCCTGCGATGAGAAAACGCTGCGAAGGCTGGGAGAACAGGTATGCGTCGCTTACGGGAAAACGTTACTGGAAATTGGGATCAGGAAGAGTTCCGGTATAAGCGCCCTGAGGATTTCCACGTCCATGTCGGGAAGCGGCAGTGCGCTGCAGGAGAGGCTGCGCATGATTGTAAATACGCCAAAAAGAAATCCCGGCATGCGGATCCTGGTAATCGTTCTGACAATGCTTTTGTCCATCGTCACTTTTACGGGAAGGACCGGGGCCCGGGAGAAGACGGATGCGGATGTACCGACGGAGATCAGCAAGGAGGAGACAGCGGCGCATAGGGAAACCCAAACGGCGCAGGTGGAGCTTCACGAACTTGATACGGCTGATGGGATGGCGGACGAGTCTGTGAGTGAGCCGCCAATAGAACAGCAGGAAAAGAGCGTTGTGAGCAATGCGGAAGCGGAGCTGGAATTTGATGAAGAGAGCCAGTTGTTTTTCAGACGAATCCGGGAAGGGGATGAGCTGTATTCCACCACCTACTATCGATATGGGGAGGATGATCAGTTTCACATGGTCAGGTATGTGGAGGAAAATTTCTCGAAAGGCGCCGTGTTTGCAAAGCTGGATCTGACCTATGTGGAGGACGGCTTCTACACCCTTGCGGCGGTTGCGGATGAAACAGAGCTTTGCCGTACCCTGATTTCCATGGCAAAGCAGTCCCTTGCGGAGCTTTACCGGTGGACGGGGGAAAAGGTGGAAACGGCCAGCTTTCAGGTGACCGATATGGGCAGCGTTTATTTTGGCATGACGCCGGAGGATATCCGCCGCTCCAGAATATTTTACAGCAGGTCTTTCGGGACGGATACCGCATATAATCTGAGCAATTATGACAAAAGCATTTCCTCCATGTATGTAACCTCGGGCAGAAGCGTCTGGTATTCTCCGGTGCTCTGGAGAGTCTTCCCGGAAAATCCGGAGGAAATGACGCAGGAGGAGATCATTGCCTGGTATCTGGAGAGGGCTCCCCTGGCGCAGGAGAGCAAGGTGAAACGCATGGAAAAGAGTTTCGGGGATACTTGGACGGTTCAGACACAAAATGGCCTCTGGTTTGAGGTGGGTTATGACGCAGGCCTTAAGGAAGTGACAGATCTGACCGGACCGTACCCGGAGATTCCGGTACATTAAGCGTTGGAATACGAAAGGAGAAAAATGAGAAGAAAACTGTTGACAGGAATATTTGGTATGCTGTTTTTGCTGTCCGCCTGCAGCGCCGGGCAGGAGGAAGGCCAGAACCCTGCGTGGGAGAAGATTCCCACTGCAGGCCCGGCTGTGGTGCAGGAGGAAGAATACCGGGAAATTTACAGGCGGGTGGTGACGCGGCAGGAGGGCGAAGGGATTACCTTTTCCCTGATTTATCTGGATGCGGACGAGACCCCGGAGCTTGTGGTCTGTGACGGGGGATACGGCGTCTATTCCATCTATACGGTTAAAGACGGGGCGGACTTCTGTATGGTGAACGCCATGAACACGGTGGAGCTTTCCTATTTTGAGCGAAGCGGTATCATAGCCCGGTTTCAGCGATGGAACGGCGGCGGTGACGAGGGCGGTTATGGGATGGACTTCTACCGGGTGAGCGGGGATCAGACCCTTACGGACGGCGATGCGCCCATTCTACAGTACAGCTATGATGCTTCCGGACAGGAGGGCGCAGAGACCAGGGAGGGGGTGACAAACTATTATGACAGGGATCAGGAGATCGATGAGTCCGCGTACAGGCTGAGGATGGAGGAGCTTGGAATCGCACAGGGGGAAGAGAGGCCTGTTGCGGAAAATGCCTGCCAGGGGCAGGAAATGCTGGAACGGCTGAAAGGCGCACAGGGTAAGACGCAGGAGCAAAAGCAGAGCCCGCCGGAGGGACGGATTCTGGATCAGTCCTTTCCCACGGAGCTCGACGGTTTCGGAAAGGTGATCTTTTCTCCCTTTGATCCCATAAGCTATCCGTCGGAAAATCCGGATTACGGAACGACCATGTTCGGAGACGTGCGGTTTATGCTGCTTTCGCCTGAGAGCGGGGAAAAGATCTACGATTTCCCGGGAGAGACAAAAGATAATATCCTTTCCGGTTTTAACCGGTTTACCAAGGTACTGTCGGTGGCGTTTCGGGATTACAATAATGACGGAAGAATGGACATTCTTCTGCTGCTGGAATATGAGGGGGCGGGCGGAGATATTGTCCGCAAAGCCAGAGTCTATACCCAGAAGGAAGGGGAATATGAATTTCGGATTGACACAGAGCTTTCAGAGTATCTGGGAAATTACACGGAAAGTATGGAAAGGATGTGGGAGGGGATTCAGAGCTTCGGGGCAAAAACCGCAGACAGTACCGGGGAGGCTTCCGACGAGTCTGCGGAGCGTTTCGCAAAGGAGATAAGAGAAGAGATCCTGCAGGGGGATTACGAGAGCCTTGCGCAAAAGTGCGCTTACCCTGTCAGTATTGACGGGGAAACCTTTGAGAACCGGGAGGCTCTGCTTGCATCCGGCCTGCTTCAGAATCCTCCGGAGGCCTTTTTGGATGCGATCCGTCAGGAAACCTGCGAGGACATGTTCCATAACTGGCAGGGCTTTATGCTGGGAAACGGGGAAGTGTGGTTTTCCGAGATCCTCAATGAGGACTATTCCTCGGAGGGCCTGAAGATAATCGGGTTTAACAATATCCGCACCAAAGCGCCGGATCAGGAATGACATTTTATATATTTTTTAGAATTATCCTGTTTTGATTTAAAAATTAATGTGATAAAATATTTTTAAAACAGGTCCGGCAGGGCGGATGAGGAGAAAAGAGGATAAATGAGCTCATTTGTGGAGTTTGATAAGGTTGGCAAGACATACCATATGGGCGAGGTGGATATCGAGGCTCTGAGAAATGTCAATTTTTCGATTGAAAAGGGAGAGTTTTGCGTCGTGGTGGGAGCCTCCGGCGCAGGCAAGACAACGATCCTGAATATATTGGGGGGAATGGACACGCTTTCCTGCGGGCGGGTTCTGCTGGACGGGGAGGAGATCTCCGCATACAGCAAGAAGAAACTGACAGCCTACCGGAGATATGATATCGGCTTTGTGTTCCAGTTTTACAATCTGGTGCAAAATCTGACCGCCCTTGAAAACGTGGAGCTGGCAGCGCAGATCTGCAGGGATCCCCTGGATGCGGCGCAGGTGCTGAAGATGGTGGGATTAGAGGACAGGGCGGGAAACTTCCCGGCGCAGCTCTCCGGCGGGGAGCAGCAAAGGGTGGCCATTGCCAGGGCCCTGGCCAAAAACCCAAAGCTTCTTCTGTGTGACGAGCCAACGGGAGCCCTTGATTACAATACCGGTAAGGCGGTCTTAAAGCTGCTGCAGGATGCCTGCAGGAAAGAGGGAATGACGGTTGTGGTCATCACCCACAACCAGGCGCTCACCCAAATGGCAGACCGGATCATCACCGTCAAGAGCGGGACGGTTTCCAAAATGGAGATGAACGGGCGGATTGTGCCGGTGGAGGAGATTGAGTGGTAGAATACTTTTTGCTGCGGGAGTTGCGTAAATGAGCAAGGGAATGTTCCAAACGACAATCAGAGAGATCAGGGGAAGCCTTGGCCGTTATATGGCGATTCTGGCCATCGTGATGCTGGGAGTGGGGCTGTTCACGGGATTAAAGGCGACCACGCCCGCAATGATCATTACGGAAAACGAGTATCTGGCGGAACAGGATTTTTTTGATTTCCGGCTGCTTTCCACCATTGGCTTTGATCCCGCAGATGTGGCGGAACTGACGGAGATGAGCGAAATCGCCATGGCCGAGGGGGCGGTGAGTGTCGATGCGCTGTGCGCCGTAGGGGAAGAAAATGAGGATGTATACAAAATCCATACCGTGCCGGAGAGGATTAACCGAGTGGTAGTGACAGCGGGAAGGATGCCCCAGAAGGCGGACGAGTGTGTGCTTGACGCGGCCCTTTTCAGGGAGGATGCGATAGGAACCAGGATTACAGTGACAGACAGCAATGATGCGGATACGCTGGAAATGTTTCAAAACCGTACGTTTACTGCGGTGGGGATCGTGCGCTCCCCCTATTATATCAATTTTGAGCGGGGAACCTCATCCATTGGGGACGGGAAGATCGCCGCTTTTCTTTATGTGCCGAAGGAAGCCTTTGACTGCGACTATCTGACCGAAATCTATGCGGTGACAAAGCTGAGATATAAGGTTTACACGGACGAGTATGAGGCGTATATCGATAACCTGCAGGGAAAGATGGAGGACAAGGCGTATGATCTTTCCTATGGAAGATATGAGAGGCTTCTCGCCGAGGCGCAGGAAGAAATTGACGACGCCCAGAAGGAGCTTGACGATAAAAAGGCCGAGGCCGGTCAGGAGCTTGACGACGCCTGGCGGGAGATTATGGACGGCGAGCAGGAGCTTTTGGATGGCGAGAAGGACATAGCCGACGCAAAAAAGAAGATAGCCGATGGCAGGCAGGAGATAGCGGAACACGAGCAGGATATCCTGGAGGGAGAACGGGAGATAGCCGACGGCGAACAAAAAATACAGGAGTCGGAAGCGCAGATCCGGGATGCGGAAGAAGAGGTCAGTCTCCACGAATGGGAAATCTTTGCGAATGAGCAGGAGCTGGGAGGAGCGCGCTACCAGCTGGAACAGGCAAGGGAGGAAGTGATCGCAAAGGAGAGCCTGCTGCGTGAGAACGAGGAGGAGCTTGAACGGACGGGGTGGGAGCTTTCGGACAAAGAGAGGGAGCTTTCCGCACAGCTGGAAGCCCTTCCCGCACAGAAGGCGGCCCTGGAGGAGCAGGAGGCCTATCTGAACAGCCAGCTTGCGCAGCTGCAGGAGGGCTATGATCTGGCCATATCCATGGCGCCGGATGAGGAGACGCGGGACGCTCTTTTGGCGGAGTATCAGGAAAAAAGGGCTCAGCTCGAGGCGGGGCTTGCCCAGATCGCTTATGGAAAGGGCGAGCTTGAGGACGGCGAGCGGCAGCTGCAGGCCGGGCTTGTGCAGATTCGGGACGGCCTTATGCAGATCCGTGCCGGAAAGGAAGAGATCGAGGACGGAAAGGAACAGCTTGAGAGCGCCAAGAGGGAGATCGAAGCCAATGAAAATGTGCTGTCCTCTGCGGAAACGGAGCTCATGTCGGCAAAGCGGCAGGTGACGGATGCAAGAAACGAGCTTGAGGAAGGGAAAAGGGATCTGGAGGAGGCAAAGGCGGAGCTTGCGGACGGCAGACTCGAACTGGAAGACGGCAGGGCCCGGCTGGAGAAGGCCAGAGGCGAGCTGGAAGATGCCATGACCGAGCTTGCGGATGGGGAGAGGGAACTTGCGGACGGCAGGATCGAGCTTGCGGATGCGAAGGAAGAATATGAAGAGGCCAGAGCGGAATTTGAGGAGGAAATACAGGACGCCCAGGACAAGATCGACGATGCCAGAGACGAGCTTGCGGATATTGAGGAGCCGGACTACTATGCCCTGACCCGGGATACAAACATCGGCTACGCATGCTATGAGAGCGATTCCAATATCGTGGCGGCCATTGCCAACGTGTTTCCGGTTTTCTTCTTTCTGGTGGCCGCACTGATCTGTATGACGACCATGAACCGCATGGTGGAGGAGCAGAGAACCCAGATCGGCGTGATGAAGGCCCTTGGCTATGGAAACGGCGCAATCATGGGGAAATACCTGTTTTATGCCGGTTCGGCGGCGGCCGTGGGCGCCCTGGCCGGCTGTCTGGGCGGTACCTGGCTGTTTCCCAGAGTGATATGGATGGGGTACGGCATCATGTACAGTATGGGCGATATCGAATATTATTTTGACGTGCCAATGGCACTGTTTTCGCTGGCGGCAGCACTCTTGTGTTCCATGGGAGCGGCATACGTTTCCTGCCGCCATGAGCTTCTTGGCGTGCCCGCCAGCCTGATTCGTCCCAAAGCGCCCAAAAGCGGAAAGCGGATTTTTCTGGAAACGATCCCCTCTGTCTGGGGAAGGCTAAAATTTCTGCACAAGGTTTCCATAAGAAATATCGTGAGATACAAAAAACGGTTTTTCATGATGATCCTGGGCATAAGCGGCTGTACGGCGCTGTTGCTCACGGGTTTTGGAGTCAGGGATTCGGTTACGAATGTGGCGGATATGCAGTATGACGAGGTTCAGATTTACGATATCGGGATCACGTTTTCCGATGAGGAAAAAGCGGATGCCAAAATCCTGGAAGAGCGCATGGGGGATGCGCTCGAAAGAACCGCCTTCCTTTATGAGGAAAGCGTGGATCTGGATTTTGGAGGAAAGACAAAATCGGTCTATCTGCAGGTTCCGGAAAACGTGGAAGAGATGGGTGCGTTTTTGGATCTGCACACTCCGGATGGAGAAAAGATTCCCTATCCGTCCAGGACAGAGGCGGTGCTGACCGCAAAACTGGCGGACAGTATGGGGATTCGGATCGGAGATACCATCTCTTTCCGGGATAATGACATGAACCGCTTTACGGTGAAGGTATCGGGGTTCTGCGAAAATTTTATTTATAATTATATCTATATCAGCAAGGAAACCTATGCGGACCAGTTTGGCGCACCGCCAAAGTACAAGAGCGCATATGCGGTGGTCAGGGAAGGGGTGGATGTCCATGAGGCGGCTGCCGCCCTGGCGGACATGGATCCTGTGCTTGCGGTTTCCGTCACTGCGGACATGAGGGAGCGGATTGCGACCATGATGAAAAGCATGGATTATATCGTCTTTCTGATCATTGCCTGTGCGGGGAGCCTTGCATTTATCGTGCTTTACAATCTGACGAATATCAATATCACGGAGCGGATCCGCGAGATTGCGACTATAAAGGTTCTCGGCTTTTATGCAAAGGAGACGGCGGACTATGTTTTCAGGGAAAATCTGGTGCTCACCGGATTGGGAGCCATTGCCGGTCTGGGCCTTGGAAAGTGGCTGCACTGGTTTGTCATGTACAATATCAATATTGATCTCATCTCCTTTAAAACCGCAATAGCCCCGGTAAGCTTTGTGCTGAGTCTGGTTCTCACCTTTGTGTTTGCCATGCTGGTGAACGGTGTTATGTACTTTAAGCTGGAGAAGATCAATATGGCGGAGGCTCTGAAATCCATCGAGTAGGAATGCGGTTTATAATTCAGGTTAAAAATCAGTATAAAGTAAGATAATTATGGATAGGCAAGCGGGGGAGAAATGTGGTATAATGAGCGTTAGCAAGAAAAACGGGCTTGCAATAATTACAGAAAAGGAGAAGTGACATGAACCATATCGTATGGGATAAAAGCTATGAAATGGGTGTGGATTTTCTTGATAAAGAGCACAAGTTACTTTTTTCAAGGATGGACAAATTGCTAAAGCTTAGTGAAACCGAGGAAAAAAGCGAATGGGCCTGCCGAGAGGGAGTTAAATACCTGAAAAACCATGCGGTCGAGCATTTTGAACATGAAGAGGCCTATATGCTGTCCATACGCTACAGCGACTTCGAATTACATAGGCATCTGCATGATGACTTCCGCCACAGGATTCTGCCGGCGCTTGAAGCGGAGCTGGAGAGGAACGGCTATTCCATGGAAGCGGTGCGTCATTTTGTGGGCGTGTGTATCGGATGGGTGATCGCCCACACGAAGACGGAGGATCTTGCGATTGTGGGGAAGGAGGACCTCAAGTGGAAAGACCTTCCACAGGAGGAGGAGAGAGAGGCGCTAAAAACCACGATAACGCGGCTGGTACAGGAGTTATTCCACTTAAGCGCCAAAACGGTCAGCGAGCAGTATGCGGGAGAGGATTTTGGAAAAATGGTATGTAACCGTTTTCTCTACCGCGGAAACCAGAAAGAAAAGTGGGAGGTTACGCTTGTTTTTGAGGAGAAGCTGCTTCTGAAAGTGATCGGAGAGATATTGAATGAGAAATTTAAGCGGGTAGATGACATGGTGCTTAATGTCAACCGCTATATCGCACGTCAGTTTTTGGAGAAGGTCAGGGAATATTTCCCCAAGCTGAATCAGCTGGAGCTGGAGAAAGAATCGCTTCTTACGCACGAGCAGCTTGCAAAATCCTTTGAGCGCACAAGGCCGGCTTACAGTCTGCTGTTTGATACCAGGGAAGGGTACTTTGCGTTCTGTGCATCCAGCGGCGACTATATTCAGGATGCGGTGGTGTCAATAGATCATGCGAATGTTTTGGATACGATCAGAGAATATCTGGTCATGGAAGATGAAGAAGAGGCGAGGCGCAAGCCGAAGATTCTCGTGGTGGATGATTCCGACTTTATGCGCACCAGGATTGTCAGGCTTCTTGCACAGGACTATGACGTGATTGAGGCGGATTCCAGCATTGCGGCAATCAAGAAAATCGTGGTGAATCAACCGGGACTGGTTCTTCTGGATTATGAGATGCCTGTCTGTGACGGGAGACAGGCGCTGGAGATGATACGTTCGGAGAAGGATATTGCGGATATTCCGGTCATGTTCCTGACAGGAAGGGGCGACAGGGAGAGCGTCAAGAACGTGATGGCTCTGAAACCGGCGGGTTATCTTTTAAAGACAATGACGGATGACGTGATCAAGGGTGTGATCGATCAATTTTTTGAGAAAGAAAACGGGTAAAAACAGGAGTGACGGTATTTTCGGAGCTTTTATTCCTTCGGGGATTTGTAATATTTGTTTACCTCGGACTGCTGTCCGTGGCAGCATTTATGGATTGGAATACGAGGACGATCAAGGATCGTTTTCCAATAGGAATTGTGCTGCTTGGCTTTGCGGCGCTTTTCCTGTTTCCGGAGCATGACGCCGTGGATCGTCTGATTGGTGCGGCTGCGGCTGCGGGTCCCATGCTGATTCTGGCCCTGGTGAAAGAGGGAGCCTTTGGCGGAGGGGATATTAAGCTGATGGCGGCCGGCGGTTTTTTCCTTGGCTGGCGGGCTTCTCTTGCAGCCGCATGGATCGGACTGACGGCTGCCGCCCTGTACTGTGCTGTCCTGATGCTGAAAAGAAGGCTTACCTTCAAAGACACCATTGCTTTTGGCCCCTTTCTGGCCCTTGGACTAGGAATCGCTTCTCTGTGGGGAGATGAGCTGGCTTATATGGCGTTGATCTGAAGTGGAGTCATTCCGGGGCTGTTCTGTGATCCAGAATGTAGTCAAGCAGTCTGTCTGCAACCTCCTCCTTTGACAGGATGGGGAGCTGGAGGGTTTCTTTTCCTGAGAGCAGAGTCACGATATTCGTGTCGGTTCCAAAGCCGGCTCCCTGTTCTTTGAGACTGTTGGCAACAATCAGATCCAGGTTCTTTTTTTCCAGCTTTGTGCGGGAATTTTCTAACATATTTTCCGTTTCCATGGAAAAACCGCAGAGAAACTGTCCCTTCTTTTTGTGAGCCCCCAGAAATCCCAGGATATCTTCCGTGCGTTCCAGAGTGATGCTGAGTTCAGACTCTTTTTTCTTTATTTTCTCATCTGACGTATCTTTGGGGCGGTAGTCCGCAACGGCGGCAGCCTTGATGATGATATCCTGTTCGCCAGCACGTTCCTTTACCGCCTGCGCCATATCGGCAGCCGACGTGATCCCGATGGTCTGTACGCCCATGGGCGGCGTAAGACTGGTTTTTCCCGTTACCAGTGTGACGACGGCGCCTCGCATCATGGCGGCCCTTGCAATGGCATATCCCATCTTTCCCGTGGAATGGTTGCTGATGTAACGTACCGGATCGATTTTTTCCATCGTTGGCCCTGCTGTCACAAGAAGGCGCAGCCCTTCCATGTCCCTGGGCCGCAGCGCCTTTATGATATATTCCAGCAAAAGCTCCGGCTCCGGCATTTTGCCTTCCCCGGTATCACCGCAGGCCAGATATCCTGTGGCAGGGGAAATCACTTCCATTCCGTAGCTTTGGAGAAGCTTCATGTTGTTCTGGACAACCGGGTTTTGGTACATCCTTGTATTCATGGCGGGAGCGATGATTTTGGGACATTGGCAGGCAAGCAGGGTGGTGGTCAGCATATCGTCCGCCAGTCCGTGGGCGGCCTTTGCGATTACGTTTGCGGATGCGGGCGCCACCAGAAATACATCCGTCTGCTTAGCCAGAGACACGTGCTCCACGCTGTGCTGAAAATTCCGGTCAAAGGTATCAACCAGGCACTTATTTCCGGTCAATGACTCGAAGGTGATGGGATTGATAAAGTTTGTGGCGTTTTGGGTCATAATGACAGTGACGTCTGCCGCCTGCTTTTTCAGCATGCTTGCCAGGGAAGCGATCTTATAGGCGGCAATGCTTCCCGTTACGCCGAGCACGACATGTTTTCCTTGCAGCATCTTTTCCTCTCTTTCCTGAATCGGAGACAGCCCCGGACATTTGCATTAAACGGAGGCTTCCGTGTTTTTTCTGTAAATGATATCCAGCCCCTTTAACGTCAGTTCATCATCATAGATCACCTTTTCCCTGCAGTAGGGTACGATACAGCCGGCAAGTCCGCCGGTGGCAACCACGCAGAAGCTGTAGCCGAGCTCCGCCCGGATTCTCTGGATCATGCCGTCCATGCTGGCAGCCTGGCCCATGATGATACCGCTTTTCATGCAGTCTATGGTATTTTTGCCGATGACCTTCTTCGGCGCTTCCAGACTGATTCTTGGCAGCTGGGAGGTACGGCTTTCCAGGGCGTCCAGGGAAATCCGCACGCCGGGCAGGATCATGCCGCCCACATAATTTTTTTTATCATCCACTACGCTGATGGTGGTGGCGGTACCCATATCGATGATGACTGCGGGAGCGCCATAATATTTCAGGGCGGCAACCGCATTGACGATCAGGTCGGCCCCGAGCTGTGCGGGATTATCCATCAGGATATTCAGACCGGTTTTAATACCCGGCCCTACGATCAGGGGCGTGATGTGAAGCAGCTTTATCATCGCCGATTTCACGATATTGACAAGAGGTGGCACCACTGAGGCAATAATGCAGCCCGTAATATCCTGCGTTTTAATCCGGTACAGGTCAAAGAGTGTTTTGAATTCCACCACATATTCCAGCTCCGTCTTTGAAATATTGGTGGATACTCGCTCCACGAAATGCACCTTTTCCCGCTGCGTGCAGCCGATCACGATATTGGTATTTCCGATATCAATTGCTAAGATCATTTTTTCATTCCTTTCCTGAACACTGAATCTGTACTGTTATTTATTTGATCTGGCCCCTGCGGGGCCTTTGACTTCTTTGACCGGTTTGATTCTGGTCAGCGCAAGGCCGACACCGGATACAAGAATTGCGGCAACCACGGACTCCACAATACCGTTAAAGCTGACAACGCCCATAATTACATCGATCACTGCGTCTCCCGCAATGCCAAGAGCGTCTGCGTAGGCGTCCTTATACAGGATAAAGATACCGCTCATGACAAATAACGTATTGGTGAAAGCTCCGGTCAGACCCGCATAAGCCAGGGCGATACTGGACGAACTCTTCTTGGATGCGCTGATTGTCAGCACGAAAAACAAAATAACGCCACAAAGGATGCCGGCCCCGGCGCCGATCAAATTTGCAGCCCCGGTGAGGCTGTTGATAAAGGCCCTCACGGAGAGAAACAGGATGACGGATGCGGCCCCGTGGATTACGATACGCCATATCTTCTGTTCCGATTTCAGAAGATTGCGGATCAGGATATATACAAAATAGGGAAGGACCCCCACCAGTATTCTGGGAACAAAGCAGATATACGTGCTTTTGAATACGCCGGATACCCCGATCATATTTGCCGCAAGAACCGGTGAAAACACGAAAGCGGAGGCGGTAGCCGCCTTGAAGGTATTGTTGATGAAGCTGGTCAGGCCAAATACAAAACCGAGGAATGCGCCTTTTTTCGGTCCTAAAAATAGCGCTCCCAAAATCACCGGGATATGGATCACCGTGGCATTGATGACCACAAGGGGGATATACCCCAGCGGAGTGAAAGCCATTATGACAATAATGGCGGTAAAGAGTGCGGTGAGCACAAGTTCGTAGGTTTTTTCATTTTTCATGGTACGTCTCCTTCTGTTATTATTCTCCCGTAGAGATACAATACAGTAATGATCATACCACATGGATAAATGATTGACAACTGGGGACGGGTTTTTATGTGGGAATCCATTTTGAAAACCCCGTGCCTTCTGGTTCCGGACATGGCGGCAGGCGGATTTGGAAAAGAAACCGAATGGTAATAGAAGATTGCGAAACGTTGTGGTAAACTGAAAAAAACATAAAAACTGAAAAAAGGAGAAGAAGCTATGGAAGCTGTAAAAGTAGTGAAGGATATCGTATATGAGGAAAAGACCGGGGATTTTGGAAAGCTGGATCTGTATCTTCCTGGTGGGGAAAATGCACGGCGCTTCTGATCTATTTCCATGGAGGCGGCCTGGAGGGAGGCGATAAGGAAGACGACAGGGGGATCTACCAGGAGCTGGCGGCCAGAGGGATTGTTGTTGTGAGCGCAAATTACCGTATGTACCCGTTGGCACGGTATCCGCAGTACATCGAAGATGCGGCAAAAGCCGTGGCCTGGGGACTTTGCCATGTGAGGGAGCAGATCAACTATGACCGGGTGGTTGTTGGCGGTATCTCGGCAGGGGCGTATCTGTCCATGATGCTCCATTTCCAGCCGCGTTTCCTGAAAGAAAGCCATGTGGAGGAGAGCTGGATTGACGGATGGATTTTTGATGCGGGACAGCCCACCGTTCACTACAATATTTTGAGGGAACGGGGGCAGGATACAAAGGCGGTTCGGGTGGATGAGGCCGCCCCGATCTATTATCTGGAGGGAGAAGCTGCGAGGGTGAAAAAGCAGTCCTTCCTGATTCTTGTATCGGACGACGATATACCGGGAAGGCGCAGGCAGAACGAACTGCTGATCGACACTATGAGAACCCATCAGTATGAGGAAAACCAGATCGATTACCGCATCATGAGAGGCTATCAGCACACGGGGTATGTAAATGTGAAGGATGAAAAAGGTCATTATCCCTACGCAGAGATGGTATATGAATTTATAGAGGAGATTAAAAAAAAGCGTTCTGAATGATCAGGACGCTTTTTTCTTGGAATATAAAATTCCAGGAAAACACAAGGATCAGCAGATGAATGTCGCAGAAAACCATATTCAAAACGATCTACCAGTATAATAAGGAGCCTCTTTCAAAGGCGGATATGGACAGGCTGGTTGAAATAGCCAGAGACTGCGGCCATGTGAAAAACTACGTCTACGCAAAGTACAGCGGCGTCAACGGGCTTTCAAAAATTTATCCGGGATATACGGTACAGAATGAAATTCTGCGGTTTGTGATGAAACAGAGCCAGTGTTTTGAGGGGATCCTTACAAACAGGGAAGTCATTCTGCAGGGGGAATGGAAAGAGGCATATGAAAAAGTTTCTGATAAGGTAGACGCATACCGGCTGAATCAATATCTGCGCCGTCAGGTGCGAAGGCACCAAAAGCACCCACACACCGAGGCGGCGGACGGGTTTTCGGTTTCGCCCAAGGGATACCGGTATGATGATCACGGAATCTATATTTCCATGAAAGAAAAGCGGCAGCGGCTGTTTATTCCCCTTACGGATAACAACCATTATGCGAGGCAGATCTATCTTCGGCTTTTTCCAGAGGAAGGAAACCTTGTGATCGGGGTGCCGCTTGAGGTAAAACCCAAAAAGCGCAAGACGTGCAGGGCTGAAATAGGGGTAGCCATGGGAATGCATTGTATGTTTGTGACGGACACAGGGAATCGTTACGGCGAAGAATTTCTGGAATATCAATCGGCGCTTGCTAATTACATTCGGGAAAAGAACTTAAGACGATGCAAAAATATGCAGAACAATCCTGGGAAAAAGAAGTACACGGCCGCAAAAGCCAGACTGGAAGCGTCGCTTCATGCTTATATCAATGGAGAAATCAACCGGATGCTGGAAACCGAAAAGCCGGGAATCCTGTATATCCCCAAGCTGCCGGGAACCTCGAAGGCAGGGGTAAGCCGGAAAATAAACGCCTCCGTGACTATGTGGCAGAAAGGCTACGTAAAAAGCAGGCTGGTTCAAAAATGCAGGGAGCGTTCCATAGAACTTGTGGAAGTGTTCGGAAAAGGGATCAGCACCGAATGCAGCGGCTGCATGGGCCAGGGTGAGAAAGAAAAAGGAATTTTCTCCTGTCGGGAATGCGGGTTAAGCCTTCCGGAGCGGGAGAATACCGCCAAAAATGTTCTGAGGCGGGGAAGAGAAAACGTTCATAAGGAAACGAACCACAGATGAATGCGCTGAAAAGCCGTATTTTACCAAAACCGGAGCGGGAGTAGGAATGTGGGAAAATTCTTTTGATAGCTTGCTGTATCCAAGGTTCCGCAGGTATAAAACCAAAAACGGCATTAGAAGCCGGCCCTGAGGGGTCGGGTATTGGGTATGCCAGGACCAGCGGGAACTTTCAGGCAGTGAATTGCCTGGAAGAAGTACCGGAAGCGAGAAGAAGCGAAGCGGAAACGAGTGTGCACGGCGAAAAAATGGAAGAGGGACATCGATGAGAAAAGCCCAGAAGGAAAATGCGGAAGCTTTAACAGATTTGCTAAAACGTGCTCATGACGAGATCAGAAGAGCCGTTGAGCGGAAAAAAATCCCTGCTGCATTGGCACTTTTGGAGGACTGCCAGCAGGCGGCAATTTCGCTGGGCGGACTGACAGAGGAGGCGGAAGGGGAAAACCATGCCGTGATTCCTTTGTTGGAAAAATACTGCGAACAAATCTATCAATTTCACGAAAAACTCATGGAAGAGGAAGCGGAACAGGGATTCTCAGCCGATACTGAGGATATATTCGGATCCGTTCAGAAAAGCCTTTGCCAGATTAAAGACAACATCCAACAGATAAGGATACGCCGGGAAGTGGTCTTTCTGCCTTATAAGGCATCCATGTGGGACAGCCTAGAAAGCGTCTGGAGGGCGGCGGATGAGGATCCGGACTGTGACGCTTATGTGATACCCATCCCTTACTATGACAAAAATCCGGACGGAAGCTTCCGGGAGGCGCATTATGAGGGAGACCAGTATCCGGAATATGTGCCGGTGACGTGGTATGAGGTTTATGATTTTGCAAAGAGACAGCCGGATATGATTTTTATCCACAATCCCTATGACGAATGGAATCATGTGACCAGCGTACACCCTTTTTTTTATACAAAGAATCTGAAGCAGTTTACGGAACAACTCATATATATTCCATATTTCATTTTGGGCGAAGTTGACCCGGAGGATGAGGAAGCACTGAAAGGGATAGAGCATTTCTGCACGGTTCCGGGAGTGATTTATGCGGATCGGGTGATCGTCCAGTCGGAAAAAATGAGGCAGGCTTACATCCATGTGATGACAGACTTTCTGACAGAACAGGGATACGGGAGAGGGTACTGGGAAGAAAAAATACTCGGGCTGGGCTCGCCGAAGATCGATAAGGTGCAAAGTACAAAGAAGATGGAAGCGCAGTGAGCGTGTATCACAAAAAAACAGGGAGAATTTCCCATATAGAACTGAAAGAAGCAGGTAAGCCTTGTATTTCGAAAGCATACACAATCCAAAATGATATCTATATGGTGCCGGCAAACTCAGAGACACCGTTTCTCATTTTTCATACGGAAAGCAATCGGTATGAAATCAGAAAAGATTTTTGGACAAATATCTTTTCAATACTTACAAATTCACAAAAGATATTCCTGGATTTATATAGCTCTTGTATGGTAGATAAAGAACTTTATTCCTGCGGGCAACGAGCCAAGCGGGCATGCTTGCATGCACATTTGGCGACTGCCGCAGGGGTCAATACCCCGCAGCTCTGCTGCGTTGCAAGTTTGATGCCCCGTCAGCTTGCTGCGGGGTTGTTGACTTGAGTGCGGGTAATGGAGTGATTCTGAGAGTGAATTTGGAAAGTTGGTTCGTTATACGCTATGATTTGCCTCAGAAATATCAAATCCGAAATATTTATTTTGATAAGGGACAATTTTATTTTGTATTAGCAGATCAATGCACTGTTGTGAGATGGAATGATAAAGAAAATTGCTGCTGCGAATATTTAATGGAAGACAGGCAGATTACTCATCCTTATATGACAATCACCCGCTGGGGGAAGCATCTGCTTCTTCTGCCGGATCAAACGGATAGGATATGGGAGTTTAATGAAGAAAAGAACACATGGGAACCTAGAGACGAATATCTTCCCAAAGACTTTTATCGGAAAGAAAGTCATGGAAGCCTGTTTGTCGGATATCAGATCTGGGACAATCGATTACTATTATTTCCGAGAGCCGGAAATGGAATGATAGTCTTAGCAGAAGAAGAAAGCAGATTGTACGAAGTTAGCTATTCAGGCAAGCGGATCAGAAAAATGAAAGCAGTTTGGGAAGGATATATTGATGAGCAAAGTGTTAGTAAAAACATTATATCAGAAGACGTTATTACGCTGGAAGAGTATATATCTGCATTAGCCTATCGTTTTAAAGAAAATAGAGAAAAGGGCTGCGAAAGAAGCGGAGAACAAATATGGAATTATTTATTCAGAAAATAAGAAAAGGAGAGGTAAAAAATGGCATATCTGATTTTTAATGCTCCGTATTTGATTGTGAATGGTGAAAAAACAAAAATAAATGTAGACATTGTATTATCGGCAGACAATGAAAGAAAGACAACATTATGGTATGAGGTTTCCTCTGCATATTCGGGATATTTATATATAGACCGAATGGATCCATTCTTAGTTGCGGTTTTGCCATATTGTATGAAAAATGGTTATGATATACGGTTCGCACCGAACGCTCCCGGCGTATCAGCAGATTTGCTTTACCAGCTGACAAAAATTTTGATCCCATCTTTAAAGAGTTCGCTTTATTTCAGCCAGATCGTCATTGAGGCGCAGCCGGTTTATAAGCCTCTGAAAGCCGGATGGGGAACGGCAACAGGCGTATCGGGCGGAGTGGATTCCTTCTATACAATTCTAAATCACATGGAAGGCTTGTTTCCACTTACTCATTTGACCCTGTTTAACCTACAAAGTTTTGGCGAGTATGGCGGGGCAGTTGCCAGAAAGCATTTTTGCAGGAATGTGAAAAGGGCAAAAAAGATATGTGAAGATTTAAATCAGGAATATGAGACAGATATTCAATTGATAACAGTCGATTCAAACATTCAGGACGAACTGCCAATTGAGATTTATTATGCCGGCACTTATCGGGATGCCGGCGCAATTCTGTTATTAAAGCAGTTGTTTAAGCTATATTATTTTTCATCGACTCATGGAATAAATGATTTTTCAATCCGGTATGAGGTCAGGGATTATGATCTTTGGAATCTTTCCTGTTTGAGCACAGAAAATTGCCGGATACAGATCTTTGGACTGGATGCTGAGCGGATCGATAAATTGAAATATATCTCGGAATTTCCTGTGACCTATGACAATTTGCAAATTTGTTTGCAGGAGCTTTTGAATGGTTCGCAGGGAATGGAGTATTCAAAACAGAAAAACTGTACCTGCTATTGTGATAAATGTGTGTATACGGTGCTGGCATTAAAGGCACTTGGAAAACTGGATAAATATGAGACAGTATTTGATTTGGATTTGTCTGAAAGGAAGTATACAGACCTATTGACAGAAGTAATTACAAAAAAGAAATCTTATTTATTTAAAGAGACATATAACCTGCTCCGACAGACGGGAGAAATAACAGAAATGATGGAAGTGGGTATTGGAGCCAGTATCGGAGGGTATGATGATGTTCCACAAGACAGAGATGCCAGGCTCGCAGAGATATTCGATGTATTTTTGGGAAAGCTGCAGGATCATTTTTCGTTCTCGGATGCACTTGCTTTGAGAGGGTATCATTCGGCTGCAATCTATGGGATGGGGCGTCTGGGAAAGCGCCTATACCACGAATTAGAAAATCTGACACTTTACGGAATCGACAGAAATCCGCAGATAATTTGCGAAGGAATGGAGATAAAGAGCCCGACGGAGGATCTGACACCGGTAGATGTGATTATCATAACAACGGTATATGATACAGAGGCTATCCGTAGTTACCTGAAGAACAGGGTGGGTGCTGATATTCTGACGTTAAAGGAAATTCTGGAATGGAATTAGCACAGGGTTATCGATTGCAGGATGAAAGGATGACTATGGAATTACTTTATGACATTACAGAAATAAAGCAGAATGATATCTATATTTACGGTGCGGGTATGGTAGCGGAATTGCTGACGGTCGAAATTAAAAATACGTCAAATATATTGATTCATGCCTATGCCGTTACGCAATATCCCTGTGGTATGGATTCCATAAATGGGATACCGGTAATTTCAGTTGATCATATTCCTGAGAATGCCGCCGTTGTTATAGCAACTCTGTTGGATTCCCATGAGGAAATGAGGCTGTCCCTGGAAAGACATCATACGGGAATCTGCTATGCTGTGAGCGAGATAATGTTCCGCAATATGAGAAAAAAATACGTCTCTGAAAGCGTGGACAAGGCTTCAAAGAAGCTGCGCCTGAATGAGATGCGGCGCTTATCAGAAACAGATTGGGAGGGATTGATTATTTGTGATGAGATGCTTCCCCGGTTTCTTGGTAAACCGAAAAATATTGAGATTATTTCCAGCGGTCAGTTTATGGAAGAGACAGATATGGCCTGCAAATATAAACGTATATTTGTTTTGCTGATTGATTGGAGCGGTAATTGGAAGGAGCTGATACATAAATTATTTACAACACAGGCGGAAATTATTTTATCTTATCGATATAAATATTTGAGATTAACAGAACTTAATCTTATTGACGAGGCCAAAAAACAAGGTTTTCAGCTGTCAGGACAGAAGCGGTTTGATCGGGACAGAAGAGAATTTTATACAGAAGACGTTTTGCTCAGATTTCAGAAGAGAACTTCTGTGACACTCAGGAATGATAGGTTGTGTACCGGATGTGGAAAATGTACGCTGGAATGCCCGGCAGGGGCGCTCCATATGGAAACGGACGTATATGGATATAAAAAGCCCACAAAGGTGATGGCGGGAAAAACCATTCCGATTCATCCGGTTGAGGTTCTTCTGGCACAAGATGCAGAAAACACAATTTTACTTATCACAAGCTCATACAAGGAAGAGATTATCAGACAGCTGGAACAGTTAGACGGCCTGGAGAAACTGGAATACACTGATTTTTTGGAGATTTTTGATGCGGCTGCGGATCTGGTTTCGCTGAGGATATCCCTTGATGCCGGTAATGAAGAGGCATTTGTGGCGACCAAGGGACGCAGACTGTTTCGGCAGGTAGTGGAAAACATCAAAAGATACCGTGAAAAAACGGAAAATCTGCTTTTGAAACTTGATGGGGATGTCGGATACAAAAATTTTGCAAGAATGCTGTTGGAAGCTTTTTAAAGGTCAGGGGCTGTCACTTCTTGGGTTTTACAATCAGAGAAGTGACAGCCCATTCCTTTTTGCAGACACTATAAAAAGACGTCTGCCATTTTCTCACCAGTTATTCACCGCATGCTCCGCAAAGGAGATCACATTGCCGATTTTCAGGACGGTTCCGTCGTCCAGCACGGCGGTTCCGGAAAAGCGTCCGAACATCTGGTGGCAGTGATTGTCCACCCAAAGGAGCCTGATTTTGGTTTCACGGTCGTAGACCGGGACGAGACACAGATCAAGCCGTCCCTCGCGGTCACGCAGATGCCAGGGATCCATATAGTCTTTTCCCAGAATAAAATCCACCTTTCCGAGCTTGTGGGAAGTTCCCCGGTAAAAGAGTATATTTTCGCTGGCAATATCGGTGTTTCCGAAGCCGCAGCCCAGGTTGAAGCCGAACATTTCACTGTTCAGCCATCCGCTGCCGTTACTCCAGTACCACTCGTTGTGGAAGGGCCACACGCCCCTGCCCCAGTCCAGGATGCCGAAGGAATCCTCTGGGTCAAAGGTCCATTCATGGCTGTGAGTGCGGACATAACCCTCTGCGGTCATGCAGTTGATCTTGTGGTTGTAGTAAAAGGCGTGCCGGTTTTCATCAAAGGGCAGATTCACCACCAGGGAATCCGGATTCTTCCGTTCCAGCTCGATCCGGGCATCCAAATCCTTCCAGCGGCAGGTCAGGATGCGGCGTCCGCAGGAGGTTTCAAAACCCATGAAAATATCGCTGTTTCCGTATTTGTTGGGAAGTCCCCGATGCAGATAGGAGAGCGTATGGTCGGCCTCGGCGTCTGTGGGCATATGGAGGGAGCCGAAGGGGAGAGCCAGGGTGCGGCAGATATCAAGATATTTTTTCCCCTTCTGAAAATCAAAGAGCATGAGACTGACCTGGCCCGCATAGACGGCGTGGCCGATGGTGAGCTGGAGACAAAGATGGCTGTTGGAGATCTGGTAAAAATCCCACTCTTTGATGCGCCAGGGGAAAGCCCGGATGGCTCTGCGGTCATAGGTTAAAATGCTTTTTCTGGAAAAGCCCGGAACGGGCCGCCCCTTTTTGTCCAGCACGGGGCCTTTGTTCAAGAGTTCTCGTTCCACAATTTCTCCTTTCTGCGCAGTCTGTCGGCAACGCCAAGGGGAATCGGGGTAAATTTTACAGACAGGTAACCTGCCTTTTTGCGTCATAGGTGTGCGGTTCTTTTGTGACCGCCTTGTGTCCGAAAGCAATGGCGATCTCGTATTGATAATTTTCCGGAAACTGCAGGGCCTTTGAAAAATAATCTTTCTTTTCCCCTCTCATGGCGTCATAGATGCAGCCGATAATAAGATTTCCAAGGCCAAGCCCTTCGGCGGCAAGGGCCATGTTCTCCACGGCGATCCCGGCGTCAAGCGGGCTCCAATGGTTTGCGCAGTCAGCGCTCAGGATCACCACCGTGGGCGCTTCGTAGTAGAAATTGTGGGCCGGGGCGGTGATTTTGCGCAGGCGGTTCTTTTCCTCCTCAAGCTCGGCCAGAATCGGATGGTCGCCCTTTAAGACCGTAAAATGGATTTCCTGTTTATTTGCTGCCGTGGGAGCCTGCAGGCCCGCCTCGATCAGCGCATCCAACTGCTCCCTGGTAAGGGGCTCTGCGGTATAGCCTCTTGTGGAACTGCGTTCTTTGATTGCGTCGATTACGTTGCTCATAGTTTGTTTCCTCCTTTTTGATTAACCGGTTTCCGGTGACAGAAAAAGCAGCTAACGGATATGCTCCTGGATGTTTTCATCCTCCGTGTCAAACACGCATCGCTCACAGGCATTGATCACGTGAGTGTCCAGATATTTGTCGTAGCGCTTGTGCTTGCGCCCGTAGGACATATGCACATGGCCGTGAAGAAAAAATTTTGGCTTGTATTTCTCAATCAGGGTCCGGAACACCTGAAAGCCCTGATGGGGGAGATCACGCCCGTCGTTGAGCTCATAGGCGGGGGAGTGAGTTACCAGGATATCAAAGCCGTGATGGCGGAAAAGCTGGAACCAGAGTTTGGCCACCCGCTTTCGCATCTCTTTTTCGGTGTACTGGTGGGGGCCCGGCCGGTAGCGCATGGAACCGCCAAGGCCCAGAATTCGGACGCCGTTATAGACGAATATCTGATCCTCGATACAGGTACATCCTTCTGGCGGAATTTTTTCATATTTTCCGTCGTGGTTTCCGTGGACATAGAGCACCGGGACTGTGGACAGTGTCACAAGGAAGGAGAGGTAGCGCGGATCCAGATCGCCGCAGGAGATGATCAGGTCGATCCCGTCCAGCTTGCTCTTTTCGAAGAAATCCCACAGATATTTCGATTCTTCGTCTGCAATTGCAAGTATCTTCATATGTAAATTAACCTTCCTTTTTCATTACTCCCTGCTGCTTGATCACAGGCGCCGCCTGCTCCTTCAGCTCTTCTTTTTTCGGGATGGAGCCGATCACGTTCTCCACAAGCCAGTCCATGGTCATGGTCTCCTCCGGCGTAAGACTGCCGTTCGGATCGTCAATTACAACCCCGCTCTGAGAATATAGGATTCCCGAAAAAGGATTAAATAATTCGGAACTGATGGTGGCTTTGAGCAGCTCCACAAGGCGCTTGGTTCCGATGGGAAGGTGGTGGGAGCACACCACGTCAATCACGCCTGCCGACATGCCCCACCAGTAATTGATGGCTTTGGTGGAGGTGGGATCGTCGTCATACTTCCAGGTTCCGTCCATTATGGTACGGAGCAGCAGTTCATAAAATTTTCCCCAGTGGTACAGGGGCATGGCCAGATTCCTGGGATATTCCCCGTCCATGTGATAGATGCCGAAAAAGCGGGAGGCTTCCTCGGGAATCACCATATCCCTTCCGGAGATACAGGAGGCCTGGGTCTCGCGGATTCTCTCGTCAAGATCCACTTCCTTTTTGGTGGACCATTCCAGATAGACCTTGGCTCTTGGATTGATCATTTTTGCTCCCAGGGCAAAAGCGTTGATATTGGCAATGGATCCGTAAATCGGATAATCCGCAATGTACATCAGGCGGTTGTTCTCCGCCATGGCGCCGGCAATGGCCCCCATGAGGAATTTTGCCTCGTGCATCCTGGAATAGTAGGTGCGGATGTACCGGTGGGAGGTGTTCAGGGAACAGTTCAGAATCCGAACCTCCTTGTTGGCGATGGCTGCCTTCACACTGGCCTGCACAAAGGCGGGAGTGGTGGTAAAGATCAGGTTGCAGCCTATGTCTATGGCGTCCTGGATCTGAGCGTCCACGGTATCCAGTGTGGCGTTTTCAAAGCAGACGGTCTGTACCTCGTCCGGGAAGGTCTGTTCCAGATAGAGCCGCCCCAGCTCGTGAGCGTAGGTCCAGGCGGAAGTCCCCGGCGTCTTTTCGTAGATGAACCCAATCTTTATCTTGGGCGAGCTCAAAGGAAGCAGAATGTTGCGCAGGGGCTTTTTCTCCTGGCTGGGATTCATTTTAAGGTCAATGTCCTGATCCTCCTGGAGCAGCTTGAATTCCTCCCAGGTTTTGGTGACAAGCGCTTTCAGCTCATTGGTGGTCTTTTCCTCGGCGGTGCCATAGCCGTACAGGGTGATGAAAGCGAGAAAGGCGTCTCCGGGTGTTATGCGCAGCTTGTTTCCGCCCTTGGCCTTGTACTCGGCGCAAAAGCGGCTGTAGAAGGCGCTGAAAGTGTGAAGCTCGTCATCCGTCCAGACCTCGCCAGGCTGTTTGCCAACGGCCTCCTGCAGTTTTCTGAAGCTTCCCTCCTGGGAAAACCAGATATAGTTGATGGGAGCCGCCTGATAAAAATCCATAAACTCGTAGTAGATCCTGTTTTCCCTGTCATCCGAGCGCCTGGGAACGATTCGGGTTACGTTCCCGGGAATCGACACCACGCCGAAGTACTTCATGACGCTGACCCGCTTGTTTCCTTCCAGCACATAAAATTTATTCATGTATTCATAAGCCTTGATGGGATCCCGGATCCCCTCATCCACATGGCTGGTGCTCAGGTTGGACCATTTGCTGGCAAATTCCGTGTCCTCCTGCAGGATCGGCATGAAATTCCCCGAAAAGGAGGTGCTTCGTCCGATGGTCTTGGTTCCCACGATCTGATCGATCGGAATCTGTACAAGCCCCAGGGGCATTTCGTAATAGGAGCCCTTGTCCGGCATAATGTCGTCCAAAACCTCCAGCGTGGGCTTCTCGCCGCGCAGCATCCTAGCCTGGTAATCTTTTTTTCCTAATCGAAACGCTTTACTGTAATCTTCTCTTCCCATAATCTCCCTCTGAATCTGAATGGTTGTTTTATCTGTTCCCCTTCATTATAGGAAAGAACAGGGGGAAATGCAAGGGAAGAAAATTTTTGAGCGGGATATACAAAATCTATGGAAAAACTGCCCGGAATTGAGGTATAATGAAAATACATAAAATTTAAGGAGGAAGAGAACATGCAGAATTTCAGTTATGTCATCAAGGACGAGGTTGGGATCCATGCAAGACCTGCGGGACTTTTGGTGAAGGAAGCCAAGAAATATCAGAGCAAGGTAAAAATCGTGAAGGGTGAGAAGTCTGCGGACGCTGCCAAGCTGATGATGGTTATGAGCCTTGGGGTAAAGTGCGGGGAGGAAGTCACCGTGGAGGTGGAAGGCGAGGACGAGGAGATCGCCTGCCAGGAGATGAAGGCGTTTTTTGAGAGCAATCTGTAAAAAAATGGGGATCAAAGGCGCTGCTGCCTGCTGTCGTTGGGGAACCAAAGGCCGGCAGCAGCTTCTTTTCGTGACAATGGGTTTCGGCAAAGCGGATATTCCCTTGTCGGCTGGGGAGGAAGAGAGGAGCGGAAAATGAGTAAGATTTACCGGAAACGGTTTGACAGACACTTTGAGGAGCTGCGCTGGCTTTACACGGAGCTGTATGGAAACGACTCCATGTTTGCGGAGCTGTGCGATCATATGGAGCGGTTCTACAGGGAAAGAGGAGAGGAGCTTAAGAAGCTGGACTTAAGGCGCAAGGAGCAAAGCGGCTGGTACAAACAGAACGATATGCTGGGAATGATGTTTTACATAGACAATTTTGCAGGAAACATGCAGGGCGTCAAGTCCAGACTTGATTATATTGAGAAATGCAACGTGAATTACATACACCTGATGCCCTTTCTTGAGACGCCGAAGGGACGCTCCGACGGCGGCTATGCGGTGTCCGATTTCCGTAAGGTGCAGGAAAAGCTGGGATCCATGGAGGATCTCGAAGCTCTGACGGCGGCCTGCCACAAAAAGGGAATCAATGTCTGCATGGACTTTGTGATGAATCATACCTCGGAGGATCACGAGTGGGCGAAGAAGGCAAGAAAAGGCGACGGGGAGTACATGAGCCGTTATTTCTTTTTTGACAACGCCTACCTGCCATCCATGTACGAGAACACGGTTCCCCAGGTGTTTCCCACCACGGCTCCCGGAAATTTTACGTATCTTCCCGATGCGGGCCATTTCGTGATGACCACCTTTTATCCCTATCAGTGGGATCTGAATTACAAAAATCCCAGGGTCTTTAACGAGATGATGTACAACTTCCTTTACCTTGCAAACAGAGGAATCGATATCATCCGGATAGATGCGGTTCCCTATATCTGGAAGGAGCTCAACACGCCCTGCCGCAATCTCCCCCAGGTTCATACCATTGTACGGATGATGCGCATGATCAGCGAGATTGTCTGCCCGGGCGTTCTGCTTCTGGGAGAGGTGGTGATGGAGCCGGAGAAGGTGGTTCCTTACTTTGGAACGGTGGAAAAGCCCGAGTGCCATATGCTCTACAACGTGACCACCATGGCAACCACCTGGCATACCGTTGCAACCCGGAACGTGGAACTGCTTAAGAAACAGCTGGATATTATAAATTCCCTGCCCAAGCAGTACGTGTTTCTCAATTATCTGCGCTGCCATGACGATATCGGCTGGGGCCTGGATTATGCGTCTCTGCGGATGGAGGGGATTGACGAACGGGCGCACAAGAAGTATCTGAACGACTATTTCCAGGGCTATGCGGGGGACAGCAACAGCCGGGGCGAGCTCTACAATGCGGATCCCACCACCGGGGACGCCAGGTTCTGTGGAACCACCGCCTCTATGTGTGGGGTGGAAAAGGCGGAATTTGAGGGAAATGAGCAGGCCATGGAAAAAGCCGTCCGCATGGACGTGATGCTCCACGCCTACATGTTCATGCAGTCCGGAATTCCTGTGCTCTACAGCGGGGACGAGATCGGGCAGGTCAATGACTATACCTACAAGAAAGATCCCGATAAGGCGCCGGATTCCCGGTATATCCACCGGGGCGCCATGAACTGGGAGCTGGCGGATAAGGCTTCGGATGAGACCACGGTGGAGGGAAAGCTGTTTCAGAGCCTTTCCAGGCTGGAGCTGCTGCGCAGGAGGGAAAAGGTCTTTGTCTCCTATGCGGATACCTGGACCATCGAGACCTGGGATCCTTCCGTGCTCTGCATCGGGAGATATTACGAGGGCGAGAAGATCCTTGGACTGTTCAATTTCAGCGAGCATGACAGGACGGCCTGGATCAACGAGACGGACGGCGATTACGTGGATCTGTTATCCGGTCAGGAGAGAAAAGCGTCCGGGGTGGATATCCCGGCTTACGGCTTTTATTATCTGAAAAAAGTATCGGAGAAATAGACGGTTTGGCAGGGCGCTGGCAGACAGAGGAGACAAAGGTGCAGATCAGAAAACATCTGTCAGAATTTATAAAAAGAGAAACCGTGCTGTGTATTGCGGGATTGCTGGCGGTGGTATCCGCATTTTTTGTGCCGCCGGATGGATGCATCTTTGGGCGGCATGACTGTAACCGGTGTATTCGGTCTGCCGAAGAGGCAATCGGGGATCAGCGGCCGTAGCGATATTGCTGCGGGGTCATTCCCGTAATCTTTTTGAATTGTTTATGAAAATAAGAGGTGTTGGAAAAACCAGTCTTTTCACTGATTTCGTTCAGGGAAAGGGAGGAATTTTTCAGCATCTCTTTTGCTTTATCAATCCGGGCTACGGCAATATAGGAACTGAGGGTCTGATTAAATTTCGCATGAAAGAGGCTGGAAAGATAATCGGGATTAATGTGCAGATATCCGGCTACCATATCCCGGTTCAGGTTGGGGGAACCGATATTGGAGGAAATAAAGGATCTGACCTTTTCCACAAAATGATCTGCGTTTGTGACTGGGGCAGGGATGGGAAGGGGTGTGGCTGTGGTTCCTGCCTTGCTCCGGCTTTTTATGGCATTTTTGAGTTCGCATTCCAGGGATCTTTGATCCACCGGTTTCAAAATATAGCCGAAGCAATGCATCATAATGGCCTTTTGGGCATAGTCAAAGCGCTGATGGCCAGTCAGGATCAACGTTGTGATGGACAGTCCCTGCACCTGAGTCCACTCGATCAGGGAAAGGCCGTCTTCCCGGGGCATTTCGATATCTGTGATCATGAGATCCACTGTTTCCTTTCGGATAATCTCCCGGGCCTGTCTGGCACTGTAAGCGGAAAACACCTGATCGATCCCCAGAGCTTCCCGGTTCAGGGCGTTGATGATGCCCTGAACGATATAAAATTCGTCGTCTACAATTAAAAGATTCATGAAAGCCTCCTGTATGGAAAATCAATATCGATTCTGGCCCCTGCGTCCGGCTCATTGGAAAAAAGGATTTCCGGGGTTTCGCCCATGGTTAGTTTCAGCCGCCGTACCGTGTTGTAAATGCCGATTCCGCTCCCTTTATCCAGTGATAATGGGCGCTCTTCGATGTGATTGAAAAGAAGCAGCTGTTCCCTGTCAAATCCGGCTCCGGAATCGATATGAACCAGATGTACTCGGGTCGCATTGCCCTTTTGGTAGGAATATCCATGGATACGGATAAAAAACGTCTCTCCCATGACCAGATTTTCCTTGATGGAATTTTCCGTCAGCATTAACAGGATGAGAGGAAACACCTGTGCGTTATCCAGAGAACTTTCGATCCGGATATCATAGGACAGGGAGCCGGGAAAACGGAGTTTTGTAAGGGTGAGGTAGTTTTTTACATAATGAATCTCCTCAGACAGAGCGACCTCGGTGCGGGTGGAAAGCGTATAGCGCAGATGGTCTGACAGAGTCTGGATGAGCAGATGGGTAATGTCCTGATTTGCCTTATCTTGGGACAGGGTAAAAATCGTATTCAGACAGTTGATCAGAAAGTGGGGGGCAATCTGCGTTTTCAGGTATTGCAGCTCCAGCTCAGTCCTGGCGATCTTCTGCTCGTAGATGTTGATCCGCAGATTCTGGATTTCACTGATCATTTCGTTAAAGGTATCGATTACATTCTGTGTTTCCTCAAAGGGACTGCTGGATTCGATCTGAGAATGAAATTCCCCACTGCGCATGGACTGAATCACAGGCTGCAGGATTGCGGAAGACGCATTGATGAAATGCTTCATGAGAAAACTTACGGCAAGACAAAACAGCAGGATCCAGGTCATGATAATGAGAAAGGCCGTAAGCAACGGCGCCATCAGATGCAGAAGGTAACTGGCGGGTATCATTGCCATGATATAGTAATCGCAGTAATCAAGCGGATTTGACACGGCAAGGTAATTCCGGAAAAAATGGACGGATTTCTCCGGATCCAGCCGGCTTCCTTCAAACAGAGGATTTCCCAGCACACTGCCGTTCTGATCCACGTATAGGATGGAAGCCTGCATATCCTTGAAATACTGATAGGTAGAGGCGGTCAGGTTTAAACTGGTCCAGGCGCCAGCATAGGTGTTGCGCTTATTGATGATGTGAAAAAGAAAATAATCCTCTCCCTCCCGCATCAGAAACCATTGGTTCAGAGGCAGATCCTTCAGAGAATCATTTTGATTCCGCTCCCGCAGGATATCTTTAATCAGATAAGATGCCTTTGTGTTATTCTGATTCAGATCCCAGGTTTCGTTTACCTGGGGAATAAAGATATCCTGGCTTTGGGAATAGATAAACAGCCCGCCGATATTGGGAAAGGTGGTAGTGGAAAGGTTTTTTTGAATTTTTACCGTGTGCAGATAGATTTCATTCCTGTCATGGGACGTGTTCAGAGAAGAAATATCGGCATTCCGGAAACAATTGTCGGTGAGAAAGGTGATGGCATCATCGAGGTCACGGCTGATTTCGTCATTATAAAGCTCCAGGGAATTTTTCATATTCAGGGAAATGTGGAGTGCCATCTGACGGAAAAAGGCGGCAGAACACAGGAAAAAGACGAGCAGGGAAAAAGCGGTAAGCAGAAAGAAGCACCGTGAAACCAGCTTTCTTACTGAATGTGTGTGAAAGGTGCGAATGACAAAATGCGTAAAACAGGGACGCAAACGATAAAAATGATCTGCAAAATGCATGAGTATCACCTCGTAAAAATCAAATGTTGTATAAAATTGCTGATAAATATAAGAAATTTACAATAAAACCTCACAATAATAACTTACAGATAAGCTGGCACTATTATATGATAAAACCACAGGATATTTCAAGTGCATTTGAAACGAAAAAAGCAGAAAGGAAGGGTTATGGAGTAGTGAAGTGGGGGAAAATATGTCTGGATAAAAATTTTATCAGGAAAAATCCCGTGGATCCACGGCTGTTTGGCGGTTTTATCGAGCACCTGGGCGATATCGTTTATAATGGTATTTACGATCCCTCCCATCCGGATGCGGACAGGGACGGATTTCGGCAGGATGTAATCAATTTGGTAAGGGAGCTGAAATTTTCCGGGATCCGATATCCCGGCGGGAACTTTGTCTGTCCCTACCGATGGGAGGATACGGTAGGACCGGTACAGGAAAGGCCGGTAAGGCTGGATCTTGCATGGAGGCAGACAGAGCCAAACACGGTGGGGCTTGCGGAATTTGAAAAGTGGGTGAAGGCTGTTGGCAGCGAGCTGATCATGACCGTTAATCTGAGTACAAGGGGAGCTCTGGATGCGGCCAATCTGGTGGAGTACTGTAATCATCCCCAAGGCTCTTTTTACAGTGATCTGCGAAGGGAGCATGGTCATGAGGAGCCTTACAGGATCCGGCTCTGGTGCATGGGCAACGAGGTGGACGGGGCGTGGAATCTCGGAATGAAAAAGGCGGATGTCTACGCATGGGATGCCAGAGAGGCCGCAAAGGCGGTAAAGCGGGTGGACAATTCTCTGGAGCTTATTGCGGTGGGAAGCTCCGGCACACAGCTGGATACTTATCTGGAGTGGGACAGGACCGTGCTGGAGACCGTGTATGAGGAATACGACTATATCTCGCTGCACAGATATATGGGGATGAAAGACATAGATGCGCCGGATTCCTACGACCGGAAGGATACGGGGGATTATCTGGAGCTTGCGGAGCGCTTTGAGAGAAACATACAGGATGTGATCGCTGCATGTGATTATGTGAAGGGCAGAAAGCACAGTCAGAAAACCATGTATATTTCCGCAGATGAATACAATGTGATTGATATTGACGGGGAAGATGAGGAAGGGAGCGGAAAGCCGCAGATCCCGTGGCAGATCGGCCCTGCCGGCAGCCAAAGGGGGATGACGATGAAGTCCACGCTGCTGTTCGGCCTTACCATGATCAAGCTGTTTAAGTATTCCCACAGGGTGAAGATCGCCTGCCAGTCCTTTCCCATAAACAGCGGCGGAAACGGTTTGATTCTATGTGAGAAGAACGGGAAAGCCTGGGTAAACGGTTCCTATTACATATTCAGGCACTGCTCCCTGTATGGAAGAGGAAACGTAATGGAGCAGGAAGCGCAGTGCAGCAGATACGATACGGCGAGTTTTAAAGATGCCGGACTTATGGATTCCGTGTGTGTTTATCATGAGGAGAGTGGAGAGCTGGATATTTTTGTGGTAAACAAGTCGGCACAGGAGCTGGAGATTTCCGTACAGACGGCCTGTTTTGGAGCATTGACAGCGCTGGAGCATCTGACAGTAGAGGCCGGTCATATTATGGATCGTAACAGTGCGGAGGAAAGAGATAAGATCAGAGAGTATTCCAAACAGGATATTCAGGTGGAGAGAGAACGGATTAAATGCATACTGACGGGCTATTCATGGAATGTCTTAAGAGTCAGGGAAAGGAAGGAAATTGTATGAAAAAGAGATTATTGGCACTGGTACTCGGTGCGGCGCTGGCGCTGTCCTTACTGGGAGGCTGCGGTTCGGGTAAGGGGGACAAGGATTCCGCATCTCAAGAGACGGAAAAGGAGAGTGTGGAAGAGAAGGAAGAAGAAAGTGGAGATAACAGCGGTACGAAAGCGGATCGGGAGCGTGCGGACGAAGATCCGGCGGCTTTGGCAATTGCACAGAGGAAAGCGGATGCTGAAAAAAACGGTAAATACCAGAAGGTGGTGTTTGCGTTCTACAACTGGACGGGAAGGCCCGCGGGAACGGATCGGATCCAGGAAAAGCTCAACGAACATTTCAGGGAAAAGCTTGGCCTTGAGGTGGAAATTCTGCTCATGGATTCGGCTTCTTACACACAGAATGCCAGGCTGATGCTTTCTTCGGGAGAGCAGATTGATATTTTTAATTCCTGTCCGCTCGGGTATACGGCCTGTGTAAACGATGGCTACTGTCTTGACCTGGAGGAGGACGATCTGATCCAGACTTACGGGAAGGGAATTTTAGATACCATAAGTGCAGACTATATTCAGGCATGCCGCATTAATAATATCCTGTATGGAATCCCGCAGATGCGTGATATGGCCATGGCACCGGGAACCTATTGTATCGGTCAGGAATACTTGGACGGAATCGGATACGACTATACCTCCCTGTATGAGGATCCTCGGGTACAGGACGTGATCTATACGGATTACGAGACACTGGACGATATTTTTTCTCAGCTTCATGAGAAATATCCGGATAAGTATGTATTTGCGGTAGGAGATAACCTGATTAGTCAGGGAACCGGCGTGGATCCGGTGGGAGGAGACTGGTTTGGCGTGCTTTTGGATCCGGCGAACAGCCTTACGGTGGAAAATCTTTTTACAAGCGATCTGTTCAAAGAAAAGTGCCAGATGGTCTATGAGTGGAATCAAAAAGGCTATATCTCCAAGGATGCGCTGACAGACGACACAGCTCTGTCTGCAAAAGTGAAATCCGGCAGCTATATGGCAATGATGGCTCAGGGAAAGCCTGGCTACAAGACTCAGATTTCCGGTGAATGCGGGAGTCCCATGATCGTGTTCCAAACCGAGGAGGATATTATGAAATCCTCCGCAGTGACGGGAATCCTGTGGCATATCAATCAGGGCTGCGAGGATCCGGTTGCGGCAATCCAGGTGATGGAGCTGCTGTATACGGATCCGGATGTCTCTAATCTGATCATATGGGGAGAGGAAGGCACGGAATATGTGGAGACGCCCGACGGACATATCACCTTTGCCCAGGGCGTCAATGCGGAGAACTCTGAGTGGTACCACACCATGAATTGGCTTCTTCCCAATCAGTACATTGCACATATCTGGGAAGGGGATTCCCTGGATCTGTGGGAGAGAATGGAGGAGTTCAACGACAATTCCGTGAAGTCAAAGGCGCTTGGATTTACCTTTGACAACAGTGAGTACGCCACGGAATACACGGCGCTGACCAATGTTTATGACGAATATATCAAGCAGATCATGTACGGCTTTGTGGATCCGGAAACCGGAATTGCGCAGATGCAGGAAAAGCTGGAAAATGCGGGACTGAACGATTATATTGCGGCAAAACAGAAAGCGTTGGATGACTGGGCTGCGGCAAACGGTGTGAACTGAAAAGCGCGCAGGGGAGGGGACGGTTCCCTCCCCTATTTTTAAGAGAATGGAGAAAACTGTATGGGTCGAATGAGAAGAAAGAATAAAACAAATTATAAGAAATTTTTCCCGCTCTATCTGATGGCTCTTCCCGGGATCGTATATCTGTTTATCAACAATTACATGCCGCTTCCGGGACTGGTCCTGGCCTTTAAGAATTACAATGCGCGGAAAGGAATCTATGGCTCGGATTGGATCGGACTTAAGAATTTCAAGTTTCTTTTTGCCACCAACGACGCCTTCATTATTACCAGAAACACCTTGTGCTATAACCTGGTGTTCATCATCGTAAATACGGCTGCGGCGATTGCGGTAGCAATTATATTATCGGAACTTACACATAAGATCAAGAAATTCTATCAGTCGGTGATTCTTCTGCCTTATATGCTTTCCATGGTAATTGTGAGTTATCTTGTGTTTGGCTTTCTTTCCATGGAAAACGGGTTTGTCAACCATTCCATTCTGGAGCCTCTGGGACTTGCTCCCGTGGCCTGGTATACGGAGAAAAAATACTGGCCCTTTATTCTTGTGCTTGTGAATCTGTGGAAAACCATTGGCTACAACTGTATTATTTATCTGGCTGCCATTATCAGCTTTGACAGGGGATACTATGAGGCGGCTGCCATTGACGGCGCCGGAAAATGGAAGCAGATCACGCAGATCACGCTGCCTTTACTTCGCCCAACGATCATTATGATGACGCTGCTTGCCATCGGAAAGATTTTTTACTCGGATTTCGGGCTCTTTTATCAGGTTCCACAGAATTCAGGGGCTCTTTTTCCGGTCACGAACACCATAGACACCTATGTATACCGGGGACTTCTGGAACTTGGCGATATCACGCTGTCGGCGGCGGCCGGGCTGTACCAGTCGGTGGTGGGTTTTGTCCTGGTTCTTGCCACCAATCTCATGGTTCGAAAGATCGATCCCGAGAGCGCGCTGTTTTGATGGAAGAAAGGAGATGGATTTTATGCGTACCAAACAGGATAAAATTTTTCAGATCATTGGTCATATTGTGATGGCTGTGCTCTCACTGGGAGCTATCGTGCCAATCGTTTTGCTGGTCATGTCGTCTGTTACGGATAATGATGCGCTGATTCGGGACGGTTATTCCTTTTTTCCACGAGAATTCAGCTTTTATGCCTACGAATACATATTTAAGACGGGAAATACGGTGATCTCCGCCTATGGGGTGTCGATTGTTCTGACGATAACGGGAACGCTGCTGTCGCTGGCTGTCACTACCATGCTTGCCTATGCGATTGCCAACAGGGGGCTGCCGGGGAAAGGGATGCTGACTTTTTATGTGTTTTTTACCATGCTGTTTAACGGCGGGCTTGTGCCGACCTACATGAATTATACCAATGTTTTCGGCATCAAGAATACGTTTCTTTCCCTGCTGATTCCCGGGCTTGTGACAAACGGCTTTTACATATTGCTGATGAAATCCTATTTTGCCGCCAGTATACCGGAGGAAATCCTGGATGCGGCTTCTATTGACGGGGCGTCGCAGTTCCAGACCTTTTACAGAGTAGCCCTTCCTCTGGCAAAGCCAATCGTGGCGACAATCGGCCTGTTTGCGGGCATCGCCTACTGGAATGACTGGCAGAACGGTTATATTTACCTGACAAAGAGAACGGATCTGTATTCCATACAGAATCTTCTGAACCGGATGATACAGAACATACAATATCTCAGCCAGAACAGCGCCAATATACGCAATGCGGACGTTGGGCTGGCGGCGATTCCCAGCGTATCAGTGAGAATGGCTATTGCCGTGGTGGGAATTCTGCCTATCGTTGCGATTTATCCTTTTCTGCAGGGAAATTTTATAAAGGGGATTACCTTAGGGGGAGTGAAGGGTTAAAAAAATAGGATCCACAAAAGGCTGGCCCGCAGGCCGGCCTTTTGCGCAGTTATTGACTGTAGGATTCTTATATTGTATGGTAGTATAAGAATCAAACAGGATGAGGCAAAGGAGGGACGGATATGAGTCTCAGAAAGAAGTATCAGCCATATTTTAAGATGGGAGCGGCGATACCGGGAAGGGTATTGAAGGAGGAATCGGTTCTGCGCCATATCACAGAGGAATATGATTCCATTACCTGTGAGAATGATATGAAACCGGAAAATCTTCTGGATGCGGCGGCAAACCAGGCGCAGCCGGAAAAGTATGACCGCAATCCCGCACTCACCTTTGAGAAGGTGGAACCTTACATGGATTTTGCAGCGGCAAACGGAATCGGCGTAAGAGGACATACCCTTGTATGGCATAACCAGACCCCAAGGTGGTTTTTTACAAAAGACTATTGTGCGGATGAGGATGCGCCGCTTGCAGACAGAAAAACCATGCTGGCGAGATTGGAGAGCTATATCCGCACGGTTGTGGAAACGACCCAGGAGAGGTGGCCGGGTGTGATCTATGCGTGGGATGTGGTGAATGAGGCGGTGCTGGAGGAGGGCCTGCGAGAGTCTCTCTGGCTCCGGAGCGTGGGAGAGGATTTTGTGCTGCAGGCTTTCCGGTTTGCCAGAAAATATGTAAAGCCGGGGACGGCGCTCTTTTATAATGATTACGATACGTTTCTTCCCTGGAAAAGGGAGGCGGTCTATGAGTATATCCTGAAACCCCTTCTTGCGGAAGGCCTTGTGGACGGCATGGGGATGCAGACTCATCTGACCATGGAAACCAGCCTGGAAGAATATGAAACCAGCCTCCGTTATTTCGGGGCCCTGCCCCTGCAGGTACAGATTACCGAGTTGGATATCCACAATCCAGACGCATCCGACTCTTCCATGGAGCGCCTGGCCCGGCGGTATCAAAAATTGTTTGAAATCCTGCTGCAGGCAAAGAACGACAGGACGGCGAATATCACGGGCGTTACTTTCTGGGGGCTTGGGGACGACATGAGCTGGCTCAGCGCTTTTCGGAAGGAGAGGAGCTATCCGCTGCTGTTCGACGGAAAGCTGCGGCCCAAAAAGGCCTATTACGCCGTACTTGAGGCGGCGGATGAGAAGGAATAAAATAAGGAGATAAGAGGAGGATACGAAGATGCTTTGCATAAAAAACGGAAAAGTACATGATGCCATCCACAGGGAGCCGTTCCTGGGAGACATTCTGGTGGAGGATGGAAAGATCAAAGCCATTGGAGAGAACCTGGAAGCGGGAGAGGGGACTGCGGTGATAGACGCCGGGGGTCTTGACGTGTATCCGGGGTTTGTGGAGGCTCACGGGCATATCGGCCTTGACGGTTACGGCATCGGCTATGAGGGAATGGACTACAACGAGATGAACGATATCGTCACGCCCCACCTGCGGGGGATTGACGGGGTAAAGCCTCTGGACGCCGCATTTCCCAAGGCGGCAGCGGCTGGCGTTACCTGTGTCTGTGTGGGGCCTGGGAGCGCAAACGTGCTGGGAGGCACCTTCACCACGATTAAAACCGTGGGAAAGAGAGTGGACGACATGGTGGTCCGGGACGGTGTGGCTATGAAATGCGCTTTTGGGGAAAACCCAAAGAGGGTTTACCGCGACAAGAAGGATTCCAGCCGGATGACCACCGCGGCCCTGCTTCGGGAGATGCTGTTTAAGACAAGGGAGTATCTGGAGAAAAAGGAAGCGGCGGGAGATGATGTTTCCAAAAGGCCGGCCTTTGACATGAAGCTGGAGGCGCTGATCCCGGTGCTGAGGGGGGAGATTCCCCTTAAGGCCCATGCCCATGCCACGGAGGATATCTTTGCCGCCCTGCGCATCGCCAGGGAGTTCGGCGTGAAGATCACCCTGGAGCATGTGACGGAAGGGCATCTGATCGCAGAGGAGCTTGCCGCAGAGAACGTGCCTCTTGCCGTGGGGCCAACCCTTACCAGCGCATCCAAGTTTGAGCTGCGCAATAAGAGCTGGACAACGCCGGGAGTTCTTGCGGCTGCAGGCTGCCAGGTTTCCATTATCACGGATTCTCCGGTGATTCCCCAGGAATATCTCCCGCTGTGCGCAGGGCTTGCGGTTCAGGCGGGAATGGATCCCTTTGCGGCGCTGCAGGCCATCACCATCAATCCGGCAAAGCATGCAGGGATCGCTGACAGGGTAGGTTCCCTGGAGGCGGGAAAGGATGCGGATCTTGTCATTACCCAGGGCTGCCCCTTTGAGATATCCTGCGTGGTGAAATGTGTGCTGATAGACGGGAAGGCTGTGGAAGGGGAGCTTGTACCCAGGTTTTTATAGAAATAGGAGGAGCTATTATGAAAAAGAAAAAGTTACTTGCGCTCTTTGGCGCAGCCCTGCTTGTTTTCGGCACGGTGTGCGGATGCGGGAATGCGGCCGGCAGCGCACCAAAGATTGAGAGCGGACAGGAGGAGAGTGCGGATAAGGAAGAGGCCGCAAAGGACGAAGCGGATGATACAGGTGCGCCCCAGGAGGATTCGGATGGCGCTGGCGCAGATTCAGCTGTCGCTGCCCGAAAGGGACAGAGTTTTGCCCAGGCCCACGACGCCTTTAAAACCACGCTGGTGAGGGAGGAAAATGACGATTACGAAATCCCCGCACCGCCGGAGGGGCTTTTTGATCTGGTCTCCTATCCCTCAAAGGTGGGGGATCTGGCGGCTTACGTGTCCTCGGATCCGCAAGACGGGCAAAAGCATCCCATGATAATCTGGGTGGTAGGCGGCTGGGGAAACGGCATTGACGATTTTCCCTGGTGCTATCCCGAGTGGGACAATGATCAGACAGGCTCCGCCTTCTGGCAGAACGGCATTCTTACCATGTATCCTTCCTTCCGGGGAGGCTGCAATAACCCGGGGTATTACGAGGCTCTTTTCGGCGAGGTGGACGATATTGTATCCGCTTACGAATATGCGGCCTCTCTCCCCTATGTGGACACGAACCGGATTTATCTTGGCGGGCACAGTACGGGCGGTACCAGGGCGCTTCTTGCCGCAGAATACAGCGATAAATTCCGTGCCGTTTTCTGCTTCGGCGCAGTGGATGAGGTGAAGTATCACAATAACAGCCAGTTTACCTTCGACACGGAAAACGAGGAGGAGTTTATCATGCGTTCTCCGGTCTACTGGCTGGACAATGTGAAGAATCCCACTTTTCTCATAGAGGGAAGCGAGGGAAATGCGGTCAATCTCAAAAATATCCAGAGAGCTTCGGAAAATGAGAACATTAACTGCTATATTGTGGAGGGGGCGGATCACTTTTCCGTGCTGGCGCCCGTTACTCGTCTGGTTGCAGAGAAGATTCTGGAGGATACCGGAAGCAAAGCTTCCATAACGATTACTCAGGAAGAGCTGGATGCGGCTATGAACCAGGAGCCCTCGGTCTGGCTTCCGGCCATGACGCAGCATACGGTGGAGGATCTGGGAATGACGTTCTCCTGCCCGTATATCTGGGATGTGTCGGATACCTCCGGTCAGGATGGCTTTGAGCTCACCGCTTATTCCCGGTATGAGGAGGATAATGCCTGGGATATGGCGGCGCTGTACATTACTGCGGATCGCATAGACCAGGAGAGTTATCTGCAGGACTTCGGGGAATATCTGACCAGTATGGGTTATGCGGCCGAAGAGACGCAGATTAATGGCCTTCCCGCCATTGATGCCGTGGGGATGCAGGAGAATGAGGACGGAAGCTTCTTCAATAACCACTACGTGCTGATCCAAAAGGACGATACGTATATCGGGTTTGATTTTTATATCCACGAGAGCTATGGAACGGGTGCGGATGCGATCTTCCAGGCGATTCTTGACAGTGTGAGCTTTGAACCGTAGGGAAAAAGGCGCCGGGGAGATAAAAAGATAAGAAAAGGGGCTGTTGCATTGGAAGGCTTCTGGCTGCTGCAACAGCCCTTTTTTCATGGTCCTGCATTTATTTTCCTGTTTTCAATGTCCACAGGCGGAAAACCTGCTGTGCCGTGTCCGCCAGATTTTCCTTTGCGGTCTGCGGATCCATGGCCTCCTCCAGGGTGGAGATACGGCGCAGAATCGGAAAGAAGGCGTCGATCCCGCTTTCATTGCATGCGACAGCCTCTTTGGTGACGCTCCCCGCAAAGGCCAGCACGGGTTTGCCGTACTGTTTGGCAAGGCGGGCCACGCCCACGGGAGCCTTTCCCATTGCGGTCTGTCCGTCCAGACGTCCCTCGCCGGTGATCACCACGTCCGCCTCTTTGAGATAATCCGCGAGGCGGGTTTCTTCCAGCACGATATTAATTCCGGATTCCAGCCCGGCTCTGGTGAAGGTCAGAAAGGCAAAGCCAAGACCCCCGGCCGCTCCGGTTCCCGGCTGGTTTGGGTCTGCCTTGGGGAAATGCTCTCTTGCGAGAGCTGCGTAATTGCCAAGCCATTCGTCCATCCGTGCGATCATGTCAGGGCCGGCTCCCTTCTGGGGGCCGTAAATGGCGCTGCATCCCTGCTCTCCGCAGAGGGGATTGGTCACGTCGCAGGCGATTTTAAAGCTGCACAGGGACAGCTCCGGAATCACGTGGTCAGCGTTTATGGCCGCTAAATGTGCAAGGCCCCCCGCCCCGAGGGGAACCGGTTTTCCTTCTTCGTCCAGGAAATCAAAGCCAAGCGCCTGCAGCATTCCCACACCGCCGTCATTGGTTGCGCTTCCGCCAATGCCGACCAGAAAGCGTCTGCAGCCCTTTTCAATGGCATCCTTTATCACCTCGCCCACACCGTAGGTGGTGGTATAGAGCGGGTTGCGGCTTTCGGGGGGCACCAGAGTGATGCCGGCGGCACCGGACATTTCAAGAACGGCGGTACGGCTCTTCTCGATTATGCCGTATTCGCAGCTGACCGGGATTCCCAGAGGGCCTGTTACCGTAACGCTCTGCCGGATACCGTCCATTGCGTATATCAGGGCATCCACGGTTCCCTCTCCTCCGTCCGCCAGCGGGCGCACGAGAACCTCCGCATCCGGATCCGCACGGAGTATTCCTTCAGAAATTGCGTTCCCCGCCTCCATGGAGGAGAGGCTTCCTTTCAGAGAATCGATTGCTATCACTGCCTTCATGTTTTTAAATAAACTCCTTTCTCGGTTTGTGATATCTGATGCCTGCGGATTGTTTCGCACTTCGTGCTCTCACAATCCTGAAAACATTCAAAATCCGCCCTGTCGGGCTGCTTTTTCATGTTTTACGGGTCCCAAAGTCATGCACAGATATGCAAGCATATCATGCATGACCTTTTGACCCTGGCATCATTATAACAGCTTTGAAAAATAAAAGGAACACTCTTCTTGACTTTGACACCGTGTCGCACTTTAAAATAAGGATTGTAGTAACGAAAACACAGGAAGGAGGCGGGACTGGATGGAATTTCTGACAATAAGCCAGGTGTCAAAACAGTTTAACATTTCCACCAGAATGCTGCGCTATTACGAGAAGGAGGGGCTGCTCTGCAGCAGCCGCAGGCAGGATTACTCCTATCGAATATATGACGGGGAGGCGGTCAGGCGCCTGCAGCAGATACTGGTGTTTCGAAAGCTTCGGATTCCGGTGAAGCAGATTGCGGAGATCCTCAATGACAGGGAGCAGGTGCGCACGCTTGAGATCACGCAGGAAAACCTGCGGCAGATCAACGAGGAGATCGCCGCACTTTCTCTCATGCGGGATGTGTTAAACCGGATGGCGGAGAAGCTTGACGGGAATCTGAAACGAAGGGTACGGCTTGATCTTCTGGAAGACGGAGAGATTATGGATATCATTCATGTCCTGGAGCCTCCGAAGACAAATCTGAAGGAGGG
The DNA here is from genome assembly GCA_910579685.1 of uncultured Lachnospiraceae bacterium. GTDB lineage: Bacteria > Bacillota > Clostridia > Lachnospirales > Lachnospiraceae > Suilimivivens. The sequence goes on from CAJTVN010000016.1 coordinate 52,182, forward strand.
ATATTCTATGGAGGACCTGACAAAGGCCGACAAGGCCATGGAGAGGAAAATGGAGATCCGAATCGTGTATCTGCCGCCCGCCGAGGTGGCGTCCTACCAGTATGTCGGGGAGAATCCCGAGGATCCTGCGGGGGACATGATTCTGGATTTCATCAAAAAAAGCGATTTGGCAAGGATTAAGCCGGATTTCAGGCTCTACGGATTTAACAATCCGTCGCCGGCGGAGGGGCAGAAGGAGTACGGGTATGAATTCTGGGCCACTATACCTGAGGACATGGAGGTGCAGGCTCCCCTTAAGAAAAAACATTTTAACGGAGGGCTGTATGCGGCCCATTGCATCAAGATGGGCGATTTCCACGAGTGGGAGGGTTTTGTCCGACAGGTTCTCGCAAGCAAGGAGTATGAAGGCGACTTTAGGGAACCCAGGGGAATGGACGGCTGCCTGGAGGAGGAGCTGAACATTTATACCAATGTCGCGGAGGGAAAGAGAGAGAACGTGCAATTGGATCTTCTGATCCCGATTAAGAAGAGAGGAAGCTGATTGCCAGCTTTCCGCACCTGTGATAAAATAGTGCCAGGCAATTTATCGCAGGAGGATCTGATTTTGGAAAGCACGGATGGAAAAAGAAAGACGCTGCCGGACAGGAGTTACTGTCTGGAAAAAACGAGAGGGAGGCTGCTGTCACTGTGGCTGGCCCTCTTGCTGCTTTTTCTGGGAATGTCGGCAGGCGTGTACGGCTGGATGCGGATGGGGGAGGACCGATCGGCCTGGGACTATATGGAATATGTAAAGATGGCAATCGGCTGTCTGGGAGCTCTCTTTCTTACCGTATCCGGTATCTGGACGGCTTTTACGGCATTGCGGGACGCTTTCTGGCCGCAGAAGAGTGCGCTGGCCCGTTCCATACGTTCCCAGCTTCCCTATCCGGATTCCGCACCCGGGGTCAGAGAGCTGTTCGCCATGGTGGATCAGGATATCAGACAGAACGGTCAGTGGTTCGACAAGGTGGCGGTGGGAAAGGAGTGGGTGTTGGGGGATGTGGCCAGCTATCTGCCCCGGGTCCGTGTATTTTTCGGTCGGGATGAGATAAAAACCCACGGCTCCGGGGAGCGGGTGAACACCTCCCGGATCGTGGAGCTCTACATACTGGATGACCGCAGACAGTGCCAGATCACGACGCTGCGCAATCCCAGAGAGCTGGCGCCGCTCCTTGACTATATTTCTCTGCGGGCGCCGGACGCCCTGCGAAGGCCTTACAGCGAGTACGCATCCTGGTGCCAGAAGACGGACATGGAGTGGGAGAACATGCTGCGGGAATACCGGGTGAAGCAGGGAAAAAGGGAACTGGAGGCGTTCCGGACAAAAGATGCAGGCATGGATCAGAATGTGACTCTGACCTTCCCGGACGGCAGCGTGACCTCCAGAGTGACTCCGGAGAGAATCCGGGAGGCAATGCTCCAATGTCTGAAAGAAGGGGAGGGGGTCTTTTCCCTTTCGCTTGGACGGCCCATAGAAAAAAACGGCTGCCGTTTTACGGGGATGGAGTGTTTTGCAGCCTTCTATGAGGATATGGAGGAGCCTGAGGACCAGGAGCTGGAAGAGCTGGGAGAGGCCGAGCTGCTGCTTAAGATGACTTCCGCAGGCGCAGGGGAAAAGCCGCAGTATGGCAGAACTCTGCAGACGGATGTGCGCACGGCGGAGCGTATCCTGAATGCCTGGCTTTTGGGAGAGGTGCCGGAGCTTGGAGAGTGGGAGGCGGCCCCGCTCTTTGCGGAAAGGCAGCAGGAGAAAAGGCGGGAGCCTTTGCCTCCTCACCTGGGACTAATGACACCTCTTGGCGTGTTTCAGAGCCATGACAGATTCACGATAGAGGATGTGGAGGTGGCGGCCCGGGGGCTGCAGGACGGGAGCTATCAGTCGGTTGACCTGACCCTGCCTGGGGGCTATCTGTGGATGCGGATCCAGGGCGGCGACAAGACGGATGGCCGATGCCGCATTTTTGTCACAAGGGCCGATCCGGATCAGCTTCGCTATTTCAGGAATCTGTGCACCCACAGGCAGGCGGCGGCCTGGCTTATGGAATTTGCCCAAGGTAAGTTCCGGCCTGACTGGAAGCAATGGAAGGATTACACCAGACAGGCGCAGAAAGATTTTAAAAAGAGGTAGGAGGAAGACTATGGGAAACTGTTTTAGTGACGAGGTGGAGCGGGCGCTTACATATATTTATTATGATCTGCGCGCCGGTAAGGGAGCGGAGGGCCTTATGCTTTTGCAGCGGGCTTCCGATGCGGGGGACGGGGATGCGTCCTGTATTCTGGCCAGGTGTTACTGCGGAAATCAGTATGTATGGAGCGGTCATGACTTTCCGGAGGACGACGACAGGGCGGTAATGCTGATCCACAGAGCCGTGGAGCAGGGAAGCGGGATCGGCGTGCTGGTGGCTCTGCGTACAGGGGAGCTTACTCCCTCCCTGGAAAAGAAGATGCCCTTTTCCAGCCTGCAGGAGGCCTTTGACAGTGTGCTGGAAAAGGCGCAAAGAGGGGATGCCTTCTGCCAGTATACGGTGGCGAATTCCTATTTCTGGTGGGATTTTCTGCGGATTCAGGGAAAAGGGCGGGATGCCTTTTCCAATGAGAAGGAGTATAAGGAATATTTGAGAATGAATATTTCCCAGTGCGAGGACTGGTTCTGGAAGGCGTTCCGCGGCGGCATGTATTTTGCGGCAAATAATCTGAACCGTTTTTACTCCGAGGGGGACGAGGACATCATAGCGCCCCGCCCGGAGCTGGCCAAAGATCTGTTTCTGACCGGTGCGCAGATGGGCTATCCCATACATCAGTGGATGTATGGGCAGGATCTGGAAGAGCAGAAGAAATATGAGGAAGCGCTGCACTGGTATAAGCTGGGTGCGGAGGGCGGCCAGCTGGAATGCTGGTTCCGGATCGGCAGGGCCTATGAGCTGGGACTCGGCGTGGAAAAAGATGAGTCCTATGCGGCCAGGTGCTATGAGAAGGGACTGACCCAGAAAAAGGACAGCGGCAACCGGATTGGCTGCGCCAACCGTCTGGGCGCTTTTTACTATGACGGGACGGGCGTGGAAAAAGACTATGCCAGGGCGTTCCAGCTTATGAAATACGGCTACGACCACAATACCACTTTTGCGGTCTGCTATCTTGGGTTCTGCTATTTCCGGGGCCAGGGTACGCAGCAGGATTACGGAAAGGCCAGGGAATTTCTGGAAAAGGTGAACTGGAACAACAAGGAGGCGTTCTATATGCTGGGCGTGATCTACGGACGGGGCCTCGGTGTGCCGGCGGATATCAAAAAGGGCGTGGAGTATCTGCAGAAGGCAGGCGATTATAAGGAAGCGAAAGAGGAACTGCTCAAATATAAAAAGACGCTCTTCGGCAAATGGGTGCGCAGGTAAAAGGCAAAGGCATGTATGAAAAACCGCAGCGGGGCCTGGAAAAAGGGCTCTGCGGCGGTTTTTGGCGTTCTGAAACGCAAAGTTGACAGGATGCAACTGTCGGTGGGTGGTCATAAAATGTGACTTCCTTTAGGATAAGTGAAAAAATAATCACAAGGAGGATGTTATGATGACTTTTGGACAGAAACTTAAGGCTTTGCTAAAGGAGAAGGACATGACGCAGGAAAATCTGGCGGAGCTTCTGGATGTGTCCCGGCAGGCCGTGGGAAAGTGGGCCAATGACAAAGGGATCCCGGAGGTGGATAAGTTGGTGCAGATCAGCAATATTTTTGGTGTCTCCCTGGATTACCTTCTCAGAGAAGAGCAGGAGGAGGAAAGGGAAAGAACAGGCACGGGGTTTTACGTCAGCAGGGAAATGATTGAGGGATTTTTGTCCTACAGGCAGGAGAGTGCGAAAAGGATTGCGGCGGGTACCGCCTTGATCATTCTTTCGGAGCTTGTGGACTGTTTTTTTCTCCCGGGAAAAAACTCCATGCTGCTTTACAATGTGCTTTACAATGCGGTCTTTTTGTCCGGAATCGCCGTTCTGATATGGAACGGGCTAAAGCCCAGGAAATACCGGGAGATCGGGTCAAGGCAGCTCTTGTTTGACGAGGGCGTGATCCGGGAATTCCGGGAGCAAAGTGAGAGAAACCGGAAAAAGTATGCGCTGATGTTTATCGCAGGCGCCGCCCTGATGCTTCTTGGCCCGGAGATCGCAGAGTTTGTGGCGGGCCGCTTTGGACGGTGGATGGGAAACGCCGCAGACCAGATCCTTCTGGCTGCCTGGTCCGGTCTCTTTATTCTGGCAGGCATGAGCCTTTATGCGGAGAATCTGCTTCTTCGGGGAACCCCGAAGAAGGACAGGAAAGGAAAATACGCATGGCTTTACGGGGCGGTTCCGGTGACGGCCCTCCTGGTACTGATCGGATATGTGACAAATGCCTGGAGGCCGGCCATGCCGGTTCTTATCTTGTTCTGTGTTCTTCTGGTCACGGTGTGTAAGCTGATTGTGGAGGGAAGGGAGAGAAAAGAATGAGAAAGGAAATATTTGCGCTGGCAATTCTCGGCATCATCGCCTGTCTGGGCGGCTGCAGGAATTTTGAGGAAAAAGAGACGCTTCATACCGCCAGACTGGAGGTTTATGAGGCGGACGGGACCACGCTGATAAACACGGTGGAGGATGAGGAAGCCGTGGCCCGGTTTGAAGCGGGCGGATGGGGGCAGGAGGATGGTATTTCTTCCGATGTGGATCCGGCGGGCAAAGACCTGGAAGGCCGGGAGCCTCTTTTTATGATCGCCGCAATGAAGGAGCCGGCGGCGCTCATAAACAATGGAAAGATGGAAAAAACGTTTACCATCACCGTCTACGAAGGCACGGACGTGGTAAAGATGATGGTAATGCCACAGATCGTCGAAAATATAGGCTTGTCAGAGGAGCTTCTGACCTTTTATTTTGAGGTTCCCGAGGAGGATATGGAGTTTTTCCTGTCCCTTGCCGGGGATTAGGCTTTTGTAAAGAAAGATATTACATAAAATTATTTGAGAAATAATTTATTGAAAAGCGTTAAAGCTTAAAGTATGATATAGGTAATTGCGAAACAGTAAGTTGCTGAAATATTCAGACAATATTTCTCCTCAAATCCTGTTTCGCCAAGCATTCCATCAAGCCCAGTAAAGCATAAGTCAGTCGAGCAAAGGCTCTCCTGCCTTCTATGGTCTTGATTCCATGGCGAATAAGGCTTTTCGCAGAAAGTATTGTCTGAATATTCTGCAAATTTACAAGTTTCGCAATTACCTAAAAGTATGATAGAAAAAAAGGAGGAGGGATTGAATGACACGAATCAAAGAAAAGGCGGTTGAAATGATTCAACGCATACCTGATGATGATATGTTTTATGTAATCAATATCCTTCAGAATTTGGAAGAAATGACCGCAAGGAAAGATACTGAAAGAGAACAGGCTATGGCAGCATTTCAGGATATACTGAAGTATAGAGGAAGACTGCCGGAAGACTTCGATGCGGATAAGGAACTGGCAGAGGCAAGGGAGGAGAAGTATGGTAATCTTGGTTGATACAAATATTCTTATAGATGTTATTGTCAATCGAGAGCCGTATGCTGAGTATGGAAAGAGGATATTGGAAAAATGTGCCAAAAGAGAAGTGACAGGCATTATGGCGACTGCCGCAGGGGTCAATACGCTCTGCTGCGTTGCAAGTTTGATGCCCCGCCAGTTTGCTACGGGGTTGTTGACTGCACACTCGTGGAATCCGGAGACGGGTATGGAGAGAGTTCTGAAATACGGAATCGCCTGTTTTCAAAAACGATGCAGGGTGATGATGGAATCGGAAGAAAAAATCGAAAAATTATAAATGTTATGATAGAATAATGGCATATTTAGAATTACAATCTAAATATGCCATTATTCTGCTGTAGGAGATGATTTTAATGGATTATATTCACAGAGCGCTCGAAGAGAGACTGCAAAAATATGAGAAGACGTACAAGGCGATCTGTTTTTGACCTTAAATCCCCCGCCCGTTACCATTGACGAGGTGCAGAGAGCGAAAGAGCTGTTTCGTTATATCAAGATCAAATGTGATGAGAGCGGAGAGAAGGGGGTGTTTTGTCTCTCCGGTTCCCAGCCCTTTCATCTGATGCAGAATGTTTCGGAATCCCTGTCCGGAAGAATCGGGATTCTGGAGCTCTCGGGTTTATCCATGAGGGAGAGCTGCGGCGATCCCTTCAACCGGCATTTCCTTCCCACGCTGGAATATGTGGCACAGAGGAGAAAAACAGGAAAGAAACCGGAAAATATTTGGGAAGTGATTCACAGAGGCGGATATCCGGAGCTTTGGAACGGGCAGAAGGAGTGGAGCGCCTTTTATGCGGATTACGTGAGAACCTATGTGGAGAGAGATGTCCGGGATCTGGCAGCGGTACAGGATTTGAACGCTTTCAGGCAATTGCTGATTGCCGCAGCGGCAAGAACCGGACAGGTCATAAATTATTCCGCCATAGCCTCGGAAATCGGGAAGGATGTGGGAACCGTAAAAAGCTGGATCTCCATCCTGGAGGCGTCAGGAATCGTTTATCTGCTGGAGCCGTATACCTCCGGCCTTTTAAAACGGGCAATCCGCTCTCCCAAGCTGTATTTCCGGGATACCGGACTCGTGTGTTATCTCACCAGATGGCTGACTGCGGAGAACCTGGCTTATGGCGCAATGAGCGGGCCTGTTTTCGAAACATTTGCGGTCAGTGAGATTTTAAAATCCTTCTCAAACGAAGGGCTGGACTGTCGGCACTTTGTTTCGTACTACCGGGGACGTGACAGGAAAAAAGTCAAAGAGGATGGAGAGACGAGAGAACTGGAAATGGAAATTGACCTGATCATTGAGGAAAACGGAGTCCTTTATCCGGTGGAGATCAAAAAGAGCACGCAGGCTAAGGCAATTATGGCCTCTGCCTTCCCGGTGCTGGATCAGGTTCCGGGAAAGACAAGAGGCATGGGTGCGGTTGTGTGTAACTGCCCGGATGTGGGGGCCCTGCGGGAGAATGTCCTGCAGATTCCGGTCTGGTATATATAAATGTTGGGTCAAAAGGTATTTTGTTGTTAACTATAATGTAAGGCCAATCAGCCGGTCCGTCTGGTCAGCCATAAACAAGGGAATATTCAGAACATCACCATCCAGCTTCAGGTTATTCAGGGAGAACCGGATGCGGAGTTTGACCTGATCCGGAAACAGCTCCTTATATTTCCGCAGGCTTTTGCTGGCGATATTGGCCTCGGACTTGACCTCCACAGGAAAAATGTCATTTTCCCGCTGAATGAGGAAATCCACTTCATAGGGAGGGTTATTCCGGCTCCAGTATCGGGGAACCACTTCAAACTGCGTGGTCAACGTCTGAAGTACAAAGTTTTCCGTCAGTGCGCCTTTAAACTCGGTAAACAGGCGATTGCCTTCGCCGAAGGCGGTAGGAGCCAGCTGCGCCAGCCGGCGGAGCAGACCCACATCCGCCAGGTAGATTTTAAATGCGGACAGATCGTCATAGGCAGTCACCGGCAGGCCGGGAGCCGTGCTGCGGTAAATTTTATGCACCAGTCCGGCATCTACCAGCCACTGCAGAGCGTCCTCGTATTCACGGGCTCTTGCCCCCTCTTTGACGACCTTGTAGATAAACTTCTTATTCTCCCGTGCCAGCTGGGACGGTATGGATCTCCAGACCATGGAGATTTTGGGAAACTCGTTAATATTCGGGTGTTTGGCAAAATCCCGTTCATAGGCGCCAATGATTCCGGACAGGGCCTCCTGCATAGCGGAAACATCCTGCGCCTGCGTCCACATCAGCACGGGTTCCGGCATGCCTCCGGTGACATAGTACATTTTCAGTTTTTCATAAAGAGGATTAAAGAACGCATCCGGAATCGGTTCTATGGTATCTGCGCCTTCCAGGAAACGTACAAGATTTTCATCGCCGTTGGCAAGAAGGAATTCCGTGAAGGTCATGGGATCAATCCGCATGAAGTTGACCTTGCCCACCGGGAAAGAGGATGGCTTTGCCAGAGCAATTCCCAGAAGGGAACCGGCACAGGCAATATGATACTGCGGAGCGTTTTCACAGAAATACTTCATAGTGTTGATAACCTTGGCGCAATCCTGTATCTCGTCAAAGATGATAAGGGTCTTTTCCGGTACGATTTTCTGACCGCTGGCCATCATCAGATTTTGCAGGATTCTATGCACATCCTTTGTGGTCTCAAAAAACTGCTTGTACTCTTCATTTTCATCAAAGTTAAAGTAGGCTGTGTTTTCATAACAGCGTCTGCCGAATTCTTTCAGAATCCAGGTTTTACCTACCTGACGCACGCCTTTTAAGATCAGCGGTTTGCGGTAGGGAGAATTCTTCCAGGCAAGAAGCCGGTTCAAAATCAATCGTTCCATACATATACCACACTTTCACACTTTTATTGATGTTTATGTGTTGCTGTATCACATTTTTATTATATACTTTCGGCAAAAAAGTTGCAACCGCACAAGTGGAAAAATACTTGACATTCTGGTTTACAACGTGTAAACTATAATTGATTTACAGGTTGTAAACCAGAGAGGGGGAAAAATGATGGAATACAAGCTTGGAGTGATCGAGATGAGATTTGCGGATATCATATGGGAAAACGAGCCTCTGCAGTCCGGGGAGCTGGTAAGGCTGTGCGAGAAGGAGCTTGGCTGGAAGAAATCAACCACCTACACGATTTTGCGAAGGCTCTGTGAGAGGGGGCTTTTCCAAAACCAGGAAGGAAGTGTGACCTCGCTTTTGTCAAAGGAGGAGTTTGCGGCAAGGCAGAGCGAGGAGTTTGTGGAGGAAGCCTTCGAAGGGTCGCTTCCCAGATTTCTGGCGGCCTTTACCAGGAGGAAGAAGCTGACGGATCAGGAGATTGCGGAATTGCAGAGGATAATCGAAGAGAGTGGGAGGTGAAAGGCCATGTGGATACCAGAGCTTTTGGGAAAATTGTTTTTGGCAGTGCTTCGAATGAGCCTGAGGGGCAACGTTGTGATCCTGTTTGTGCTGGTTTTGCGACTGCTTTTCAGGAAAGCGCCCCGGTTGTGCAGCTATCTTCTCTGGGCGGCGGTTCTGTTGCGGCTGCTGTGCCCTTTCTCCATGACAGGGGATTTTTCCGTTTTTTGCCTTTTCCGGATCGGGGAGGCGCAGGAAATGATCCACACATCCCAGAGCGGAGCGCAGAGGCTGGATCGGCTGCTTTCAGGAATCGAAACCTATACGGATGGGGGAGAAGACAGGACCGGTCCGGAAGCGGGAGATTTGGAGAAGATGGAGCGGACGGACGCTTTTGCGGCTCCCGCAGCGGAGAATCGGGGCCGGTCCGTGTTCTATGCCGTGGCACGGACGGCGGCCTGGGTCTGGCTTGCGGGAATTCTGGTCATGACGGTCCACGGCCTTATCGGGCTTGTCCGCCTGAAAAGAAAGCTTACGGGCAGCATACGTCTTCGGGACAACATTTTTTTGTCGGATCACATTGCCTCGCCCTTTGTGCTGGGCCTTTTTGCGCCCGGGATTTATCTTCCAAGCGCACTCGGGGAAGAAGAGCAAAAATATATCCTGCTCCATGAGCAGATTCATATCAGGAGAAAGGATCCGCTTATCAAGATGGCCGCCTATGCGGCTCTTGTGATTCACTGGTTCAATCCTCTTGTGTGGCTTTCCTTTTTCCTTGTGGAGAAGGACATGGAGATGTCCTGCGACGAGGCGGTTCTGCGAATGCTGGGCGAGGGGATCCGGGCGGATTATTCAGGCTCCCTTCTTCGGCTTTCTGCGGGACGAGGTATGGTGGCGGGCACACCCCTTGCTTTTGGCGAAAACAATGTGGCGGCCCGGATCCGGAACGTGATCCGTTACAGAAGGCCTGCGGCCCGGGTGGTTTTGCCTGCGGCCGTGCTTGCGCTGACGCTCACTGCCTGTCTGATGACGGATCCGGCTGTCGGTCCGGCGGATGAGAAACAGGAAGCACAGGAGAAACAGGAAACACAGGAAAAACAGGAAACGGACGAAACGGCAAAGCGGCTCGAAAAATCGGCGCAGGAGCTTGCCCTGTTAAAGGACGAGGAAGTGAAGCAGATAGCGGCATTGGAGGAGGCGTTCAAGGAGGAAGTGCGTCTGCAGGAAGCGTCAGGGGAAATCGGAAAGTGGGCTGCGGCGACCTGTGCCAGGGACGGCAGGACGGTTCTTTCCATGTGCAGCGAAGAACTCAGGGCTTTTTACGAAAAGGAGGGAATGACGGATGAAGGCGGCGTTTCCTTTGGCTGGTCCAGCCCCTGGCCGTGGGATGAGAAGAAGGACTACCGCATCATGGAGATCACGCAGAACCGTGCGCGGATCCTGTATTATGCCTGGACCTCCGATCCCCATGTGACGGTGTGGGAACAGAGCCTGTCCTGGCATTGGGAGGACGCAGGTCTTGTGATGGATGCGGCGAAGCTGGAGGTTCTGGATTCCATCTGCACGGCGGAGGAATTTTACAGGGCCTATCCGGAGGGAATCATTGACAATACGCCTGTGGATTATACTGCCAACGGAGCAGGAGAGGCTCTGAATCAGAATGCCGTAAATCACAGAAAAGACGGATACGTATCGCCGCTCTTTGAGCCGGAGACGGCGGCAGGAGCCCTGCTGAACCTTCTGACGGATGAGAACAAGGTACAGATTACGGCGCAGAGAGAAGCGGGCAGGGCGCAGGTCGTCATTTATTTTCCGGAGGATGACAGCAGGGTTTATGTGACCATGGTGCAGCCTTACGGGGAGGACGGGGTGTGGATGGCAGCGACCTTTATGGAAACCTAAAATATTTCCATTCGTGCGGTTGCAAATATTTCTTGACAGGGAAGGAAAAGTGGATTATAGTATAATTAATAAATGCAAACGTTTGCATTTGACAAATGGATGTTCTTAAACAGCATCCTTTGTTTTTACCGATAAATGCAAACGTTTGCGCAAAAGGAGATTGCTATGAAGGCGACGATAAAAGATATTGCGAAAAAGGTGGGAGTCAATCCATCGACAGTGTCCCGGGTGATCAACGGGACGGCAAGTATTTCCAGTGAAACCAAGGAGAAAATCCAGGAAGCCATGCGGGAGCTGGATTACCATCCAAACAGTTTGGCCAGGAGCCTTGTAAACGGAAGCACCTTTACAATCGGGCTGGTGATTGATGCGGGTGACAGTAACGCCTTTTCCAACGCTTTCTTTATCAGGAGTGTGTCGGCTATCGAGATGGTAACGCAGGAGAGAGGATACAATCTTCTCATAACCAACGACAGCAACCGGGAGAATGAAAACGCAGTGAAAAACCTGGTTCTCGAGAATAAGGTGGACGGCGTGATCCTGCCGGTATCGTGTATGTCAGAGGAGCTCGTGGAGCTTCTGACACAAAAGGATTTTCCTTTTGTGGTCATGGGAGAGCCGGAGAGTGGGCTGGAGCGGAATTATTGGGTGGATATGAACAATGAGAATGGGAGCCGTCTGGCCGTGGAACATCTGATCGATGCGGGCTACAGACACCCGATCCTGTTTGTGGAAAATAAGGCTGCCATGTTTGAGAAAAAGAGAATACTGGGATTTCAAAAGCAGCTGGACTTAAGGGGAATAAAGGGAGGGGATTTGCTGGTCATTGAGTGTGGAACCGGTGCGGAGAAGATAAGAAATAAGGCAGAGGGGCTTTTGGAACAATGTCCGGGAGTGGACAGCATAATATGTACAAATAATATTGTGGCCTTTCACGTGATGAAGGAGCTTAAGAGGGGAGGTGTAAAAATACCGCAGGATATGGGGATTATAACCTTTGATAACTATCCGCTGGCGGAATATATGGAACCGCCTCTTACCGTGGTAGATGTGGATACCTATAAACTGGGGGAGCTGGCCGCAAATATTTTGTTTGATAAAATGAAAAAGGAGGAGAGAAAGGAGAGGGAGTTTTTGGTTGACACACAGATTATTGTGCGCGGATCAACGCAGAGAAGCGGGTTTGGAAGAAAGGAGGAGGAGAGGTGAAGCGGGAGGCTGTATTTCATATTAACACGGAGGAGTATATTTATCCGGTAGCAAGAAACCGGCTGATCGTGAGAATCCGGACGGCAAAAAAGGAAATACGGCAATGTCAGATCATCTACTGGGACAGGACAGACTGTGCCGGGAGAAAGATTCTCGATATGGAATGTGCGTACAGGGATGGATTGTTTGATTATTTCCAGGCAAATCTGGTTTTTCCCCGGGTCGCCAGATATCAGAAGTATTATTTCCGCCTGAAAGAGACAAACGGTGAGATCTGGTATTATAGTGTTTTCGGAATTGGCAGGCAGGAGCCCGGGGACAATTTTTTTGAATACCTGTATGCGAATCAAAATGACGTGATCTCTGTCCCCGGCTGGGCACAGGGAACGGTCTATTATCAGATTTTTCCGGAACGGTTTTTTAACGGGGATGGCCGGAACGATCCGGATTCCTGTATGGAATGGGGGACTCCTCCGACCAGGGAAAACTATATGGGAGGAGATCTGGAAGGAATTCGGCAGAAGATCCCCTATCTCAGGCGGCTTGGGATTGAATGCCTGTATCTGAATCCCATATTCGAAGGGGATTTTAACCACAAGTATGCCACCACGGATTATTTCCGCATCGACCCTATATTTGGAACAAACGAAACGTTCCGGGCGCTGGTGGAAGATTGCCACGGAGCCGGTATCCGGGTGGTGCTTGACGGAGTGTTTAATCATACGGGAATTCATTTTCCGCCCTTTCAGGATCTTTTGAAGAAGCAGGAGTGTTCGGAATATCGGGAGTGGTTTTTAGTCAACAGCTATCCGGTGGCCGTAACCCACCATAGCTATGAATGTGTGGGCGCATACAAGTGGATGCCAAAGCTGAATACGGCAAACCGAAAGGTAAGGGAATTTGTTCTCGGGGTGCTGGATCACTGGATTGCGCAGTATGGAATCGACGGCTGGAGGCTGGATGTGGCTGACGAGACGGATCCAGCCCTGTGGCAGGAGGCCAGGCTTTACCTGAAAGAGCGGTATCCCGAGGTGATATTGATCGGGGAGACCTGGGGCTATGGAGGCCGGCTTCTCAGGGGAAATCAGATGGACTGTGTTATGAACTACATGTTCCGGGACATAGTCAGAGATTATTTTGGAAAGGAAATCCTCACCGAGGAAGAGCTGGATCACAGGCTGAACCGGATGCTTGCGTTGCACAGGGATCAGACGAACCGCCTGATGTACAATCTTCTTGACAGTCATGACACGGAACGGTTTCTGTACTGGTGCAGACAGGACAGGAGAAGGATGATGCTCGCCGTCGCATTCCAGATGCTTTTTCCCGGATCGCCTGCGGTCTATTATGGAGATGAGGCCGGGATTACGGGTGAAAACGATCCGGACTGCAGAAAATGCATGGTATGGAGCGGGAGAGAGGACGAGCTGTTTTCCTGGTATCAGAAATGGATCCATGTAAGAAAGAAGTACCGATGTATCAGAGAGGGAAGTTACCGAACCATTCTTGCGGACCGGCAGGGAAAGGCCTTCGGATTTGTCAGAGCCTGTGGAAAGGAGCGAATTTATGCATTTTTCCATAAAGGGGAGGAAAGTGCGGAGATAATCTGCCCTGTTTTGGAAGCGGGGGAGTATGAGGATATCGAGGGGACGGAATGCTTCCGTGCGGAAAGGGCAGATGGCAAGGCCGGTCTTTTCAATGAAGACATCATGGATTATAAAGGGGTGATACGAATGAAAATGGAGCCCTGTTCGATCAAGGTCATAAAAGAAAAAGGAGGATTTGAAGGATGAAAGCACACAAAAAAATACTGGCAATTTTACTCACAACCGTGATATGCCTGGCAGCTATGATGGGATGTGGAAAATCACCAGTACAATCTGAAACCGACTCGCAGAGTCAGGAAACAGCGCGGAAAGCTTCTTCGGAACCTGCCGAAACTGAGAGCAAAGCGAAAGAGCCGTTGGAAGTTACGATCAATTTCTGGCACCATTACAGTGCGCAGTCGGCCGAAAACGAAACGCTCACAAAGGTTCTGATCCCGAAATTTGAGGAAGAAAATCCGGGGATCAGGGTAAACGCCGTGTCGCATGAATGGGCGGATCTCCACGAAAAGCTGCTGATCAGCGCACAGTCCGGCACGCTGCCTGACGTGGCAAGGCTTGACAGTGCCTGGGTTCCAGAACTTTGGGAGATGGGGATATTGACATCACTTGACGAAGAGATGTCCGATTTTGACGAGGTGTCAGGAGCCCTTCTCGAAAGCGCCATGAGCACGGCCCGGATAGACGGCCATTTCTATGGCCTGGCTCTGAACACAAACACCAAAATCCTGTTTTATAATGTAAAAGCCCTTGCGGAAGCAGGCATTGACGTGCCTGAAACCATGGATGAATTTGTGACTGCGGTAAAAGCCCTTGCGGGAACAAACGGCAACGGGCAGCAGGTATGGGGCTACAACGAGCCCGCTCTGTCCGGATGGAATCTGTGCCCTTTCATATGGAGCATGGGAGGTTCCCTTACGGACGAGGCGCAGACAAAGGGATCCGGTTTTATTAACAGCCCGCAGACAGTCGAGGCAATTGAAATGTTTGCAGATCTGTATGCGGACGGTGCGATCACTGGCTGGAACAGCGGAGACATTCCCATGACAGACGGCTTTGGAACCGGCAGATACATGATGCTGCTGGAGGGCCCCTGGAAGGTCGCTGAAATGAAAGGAGCTTATCCGGATTTCGAATATGCCACAGCTGGGATGCCCGCGGGAAAAGGAGGCTCCGTCTCCGTGTTAGGCGGTGAAGATATCGCAATGTTTAACAGTGCGGACAAAGATGCGTCATGGAAATTCATGAAATTCATGACGGGCGGATATGCGCAGGAGGAGATGGCAAAATGCGGCCAGATTCCGGTAAATAAGGAAGCGCTTGAGAGCGATACGGCGAAGGAAGCCGATTTTGCGCCTTTCCTTGAGGCTATCGCCGCTGCAAAGTCGCGTCCAACGGTATCCTGCTGGTCGGAAATGGATAATGAGCTTTCCGTTGCTGTTACCGCAGTGGTAAGCGGTGAGAAAACGGCGGCACAGGCCATGGACGAACTTGCAGAAAAATTTGATGCACTGCTTGCAAAATAACACCGTACTTATTATAGCCGCAAAACGAAACAAAGTCAATTGACTGCGGAAAGCAGAAGATAGATTTGGCGCCTTGGGCTGGTTTTCCAGTCGTCCGGTATCCTGCAGCTTCTGTTTTCCGCAGCGGAGGAAAGGTATTTTATGAGAATTTCCACAAAAAGTAAATGGCAGATTGCCCTGCTTCTTCTGCCCGGACTTCTGATCTTTGGAACGTTTACCTTATACCCGATTATAAAGCTGTTTTATATGAGCTTTTTTGAGTGGGATTTTAAAAATGCGCTGGGACAGTCTTTTATCGGGATGGGAAACTACAGGGAGGTGGCGGGGGACGTCTATTTCAGAACCGCCTTTGTAAATACGATTCTGTACACATTGATAACCGTGCCGGGACAGATGGTGATCGGGTTTCTCATTGCGCTTTTGATCAGTCAGGTCACAAAATTCAAAGTGGGATACAGGGTTCTGTATTATCTGCCCGTGGTCACCTCATGGGTGATTGCATCCCTGGTCTTCAAGTATGTGTTTAACACGGAGGGGCTTTTGAATTATTTTCTGGTGAATATCGCGCATGTGGCGGGAAAAAATGTGCGTTGGCTGGATACGAGATGGGGCGGTCTTGCGGTGGCGATGCTTTTGGGGATCTGGAAAGGAATCGGATGGAACATGGTGGTATTTCTGGCCGCCCTTCAGACGGTTTCACAGGATCTGTATGAAGCGGCGGAGGTTGACGGCGCAGGCCCTGTTCGAAAGCTGTTTGCAGTTACGCTTCCGGGGATCCGGGGGACGATTCTCTTTGCCCTGGTGATGCTGACCATAGGAGGCTTCAACGTCTTTACTTCCGTGAAGATGATTACGGGAGGAGAACCGGCGCACCGGACGGACGTGGTGCTCACCTGGATGTATTACAAGGCGTTCAGTGCGGGAAAGTTTGGGTATTCTGCGGCGCTTTCCTTTCTCATAACACTGGCGCTTGCAGTCCTTGCGGTAATACAGTTCCGCCTCATGCAGAAAAAAGACAGATAGGAGGCAGTGAATGAAAAGAAAAAATTTGTGGATTCATTTGATTCTGTTTTCCGGGCTGGCGCTCGTGATCCTGCCCATGGTATATATGGTCAGTACCTCGTTAAAGCCAAACGGGGCTTTATACGAATATCCGCCCCGGTTCCTTCCATCCCTGAGCGAGATAACCGTGGAAAATTACAAATATATTCTGGGACAGGGAAAATTCTATATCAATTTTCTCAACAGTATTTTTGTGGCTTTCGTCTCCGTGCTGATTACGGCCATGGTATCCTCCGCACTGGGCTATGTGATGGCAAGGTTTGAGTTTCCGGGAAAGGGCTTTCTCTTTTCTTTTATTGTGCTGACCATGATTATTCCCGGACTTACCCTTATTATTCCTCAATACGAGCTTGCGGTGAAGCTGCGGGCCATCAATTCCCTTGTCGGCCTGATCCCCTTTTATGTGGCGTGGACCATTCCTTATTCCACCTTCATGATAAAAGGCTTCGTGGAAAATGTGCCAAGAGAGCTGGACGAGGCGACTTACATGGACGGGGGAAGCGTGTTCACGGTTTTTGCAAGAGTTATTCTTCCTCTGGCAAAACCGGGGATCGCCTCGGTTTCCATCTTTAATTTTCTTACCTCGTGGGAGGAATTTCCCTGGGCAAACACGGTGATCAATGACAATCTGAAACGCACGCTGCCCATTGCGATTTCCGGATTTTTTGGTCAACATCAGTTTACGCAGTGGGGCTATGTCTTTGCCCTGTCCGTGTTCAGTCTGGCGCCAATCCTGCTGGTTTTTCTTTTTTGCCAGAGATTTTTTGTGGAAGGCCTTACCAGCGGGAGTGTAAAGGGGTGACGGACTCGGTGCGGTCTTCCTTCGTGGTTCCTCCATAGCGGTACTTCACGGGCAGCAGCGTGAGACTTGGAACGGTCTGGGAATCCTGGGTTACCAGGATTTCCACGCATTTTTGCGCAAGCTGCTCGATAGGCTGGCAGATGGAGGAGACGAACAGGCCGTCCTGTACGTTCCCAAATTTGGTGATGCCGTCAAAGCCGATGAGCTGGACATCCTCCGGAACCCGGAAACCATCCTGTTTCAGGAGATTCATGAACAGATAACCATGATAATCCGTATGGGCGAACACGCCGTCAAAGGTGAGCGTTCCGTCTTCTCTCTTGTGCTTTTCCAGAAATTCCTTCATGATCTCAATTTTCTCATCACAGTCCACCACATCCAGATAATCCGGCTGCAGTCCGTATTTTTTGCAGGCGTGGAGGTAGCCGTCCTTTCGCTTGTCGGATTCCCCGGGAAAGACAGAGTGGAAGCGGATATAAATCGGATGTTTGCAGCCGAATTCCAGAAGCTTTTCGATGGCAAGACAGCCTCCGGCAAAATTATCCGAAGCCACCCGGGGGATCACCTGGTTTTCGAAGAAGCGGTCGAACACCACGATGGGAAGATCCCGGGTGATGTATTTGCCCACATCCGAGTAGGTAAGGGCGATAATGCCGTCCACCTTGTTGTTGATGGCCATATTCAGATAATCGATCTCCTTTTCCGGAATGCCGTCCGCACAGCACAGCAGAAGCTTCATTCCTTTCTTATATAAGGCGGCCTCGATATGGTCGGCGAAGGCGGCGAAAAAGGGATTATGAGTGTTGGGGATGATCAGAGCCACCAGATTGCTCCTCTGCGTTTTAAGACCCCTTGCATAAGTGTTTACCTCATAATGAAGCTCCTTGATGGCGTTCTCGACCTTGATTCTGTTTTTTTCCGAGACGGGGATTCCGTTGATTACCTTGGAGACGGTTCCCAGGGCCACGCCGGCCTGTTTTGCCACATCCTTCATGGTGGCGGCTCTTTTGGAAGTCATGTCATTCCCTCCGTTTCTATTTATAAACATCTATCCAACGGATGCCTGCGGATTGTTTTGCGTTTCGTGCTTTCACAATCCTTGCATCTTACACTATTTATACCACAATTAGAGGAACGTTTCAATTAGTGAAAATTAATAATTGAAACGTTTCATAATTGTCTGTTTTTAACAAAGTGTATTTTATTTTAAAAACTATATTGATTATTTTTGTTATAGATGCTATGATTGTCACAACAGAAATGAAACGTTTCACAAATTATGAAGGAGGAGAGCACCATGAAGAAGGGGAAGAAGGAAGGCACGGCTGTAAGTGCCGGAACGATACCCAAAGAAAATCTTTGGAAGCAGATGAAAAAGCACTGGGAATTTTACCTGTTGCTGCTTCCGGGAATCATTATAACCGTTATTTATAAGTACATACCCATTTACGGGATCCAGATTGCGTTTCGGGATTACAACGCCATGGACGGCTTCTGGGGAAGCACCTGGGTGGGGCTTAAGTGGTTCGAGAGGTTCTTTAACAATTACAACAGCGTCCGCATGATCCGCAACACCGTGCTTCTTAGCTTATACAGTATTTTGTGGACGTTCCCGATTCCCATTATTTTGGCTCTTCTGATCAACCAGGTAAAGCTCAAGAAGTTCCAGAGGGTTTCCCAGACGGTTCTGTATGCGCCTCACTTTATCTCCGTCATGATCCTGTGCGGTATGCTGCGGATCTTCCTCTCGCCTTACGGCGGACTGATCAGCCTCATCATGCAGGCCTTCGGGGCGGAGCCGGTGAACCTGATTGATTCCTCATCCGCTTTCCGCACGATTTATATCGCATCCAGTATCTGGCAGGATGCGGGCTGGGGAACCATCATCTACATAGCGACGCTCTCCAGCGTGGACGCTTCCCTGCATGAGGCGGCCAAGGTGGACGGGGCCAGTGCCCTGCAGAGGATCTGGCATATCGACATACCGGAGCTGATCCCGGTGATTGTGATCCAGCTGATCATGTCTTTCGGAAACCTGATGAATGTGGGATTTGAAAAGGCTTATCTGCTGCAGACTTCCCTGAACAAGGAGACGTCGGAGATTATCGCAACCTACGTTTACGAACAGGGTATGTTGAAGGCCATGTACAGCTTTTCCACGGCGGTCAGCTTGTTTAACACGGTAGTTAACATCATCCTGCTCCTGATAGTGAACAAGATCTGCAATAAGCTTTCCAACGTAAGTTTTGTATAGAGGAGGGAGAGTAAAGTGAAAAAAGAAAGCAAGATGTCATCTGATAAGGTATTTGATTTTGTAAACTGTGCATTCCTGCTGGTATTGGTAATCATTGTGGCCTATCCTCTCTATTATGTGCTGGTGGCATCCATCTCGGATCCTTACGAGGTGTATGCGGGAAAGACCTTCCTGCTTCCCTCCAAGGTGACGTTCGAGGGCTATGCGAGAGTGTTTAAGGAGCAGTCCATTGCGAAAGGTTATCTGAACAGTATTTATTACACGGTTCTGGGAACGCTGGTGTCCGTGGCGTTGATCATCACCACCGGCTACTGCGTATCCAAAAAGACGCTTCCCTTCCGGCGTGCGATCATGATCTTCTATGTGATCACCATGTATTTTGGAGGCGGGCTGATCCCCACTTACCTGGTGGTTTCCAAGACGGGGCTGTTAAACAGCGTATGGTCCCTGATCCTTCCGGGCGGCGTTGCGGTCTACAACGTGATTGTGGCAAGGACATATTTTGAGAGCAGCATTCCGGAAGAGCTCTACGAGGCGGCGGCCATTGACGGCAGCAGCAATCTGGGAACCTTCTTCAAGATTGCGCTTCCCCTGGCAAAGCCCATCCTGGCGGTGATGGTGATCTTTACCATGGTGGCCTACTGGAACGACTGGTTTACCTCTCTGATTTATATGAGTGACAAGGCGAAATATCCTCTGCAGCTGGCTCTGCGCCAGATCCTGATCCAGAGTCAGGCCACGGCGACCATGATGGGAAATATGGACGGCGGCTATGCGGAGGCAAACAAGATAACGGAGCTGATCAAATTCGCATCTATCGTGGTGGGTGCCGTACCCATGCTGATCGCATACCCGTTTGTACAGAAATACTTTGAAAAAGGCTTTATGGCCGGTGCGGTAAAGGGCTGACACGGCTTGAGCGATAAAAAGAAATGGAGGTTACTATGAAAAGGATTGTAAAACAACTGACAGCAATGGGACTGACAGCGGCCATGGCTCTGACTATGGCGGCCTGTGGAGGAAAGTCCTCAGGGACGGATGCGGCGCAGACGGACACTGCGCAGACGAATTTCAAGATTTTTGCGGGGATCAGCCCGCTCTCCCCGGATAACAGCGAGAAGCCGCTGGTAAAGCAGCTGAACGAGGCCATGGGCGTTACCATTGAGTGGAACTGCGTTTCCGGTGATACCCTTACCGAGAAGAAAAACCTGATCTTAAATGCCGGGGACGATCTTCCGGATGCGTTGATGGCAGCGCAGATGACGGACAGCGAGCTGATCACAGGAGGCTCCAGCGGACTTCTGATCCCTCTCGAGGGCTATATCAACGAGGAGACCATGCCAAACCTGATGAAGATCGTGGAGAAACGCCCCAATATGCTGGCAACCTGCACCATGCCGGACGGCCATATCTACGGGCTTCCCAGTATTTCGGAGATGGGATTTGAGTACAAGGACGGAAACACCTATTATATCGGAGCTATTCCGCAGTTCACGGCAATCAACACCAAGTGGCTGGAGGCCGTAAATATGGAGATGCCCACTACCGTGGATGAGCTTCATGACGTGCTGGTGGCATTTAAGGAAAATGATGTGAATGGAAACGGGGATGCCACGGACGAGATTCCCATGTCCTTTATCTTCCCGGAGAGCAACGGCGCATGGTGCGCAGGCATGAGCACCTTTTTCGCACCCTTTGGCTGCACGGATTATCAGATGGATCACAGGGCAATCAAGGATGGTAAGGTGTACTATCAGGCGGCTTCCGAGGAATATAAGAATGCCATCGCCTACTACCATGACTGGTTTGAGGAAGGCCTGATTGATATCGAGGTGTTCTCACAGGATTCCAGTCAGTATATCGCAAAGGGCAACGGTGACGACGCCCGTCTCGGTGTCTTTGTCTGGTGGGAGATTCCCGAGGTGGTAGGAAAAGAGAGAGCGGCGGATTACGCATATCTCCCGATTCTGAACGGACCGGACGGAACGCACCATGTAAACTTAAACGAAATGGGTACTACGGGCCACGACGCTTTCTCGGTGACAAAGGCCTGCAAGAATCCCGAGCTTCTGCTCAAGTGGGTGGATCAGAGATACGAGCCCCTCATCAGTATGCAGTGTATCTATGGACCGATCGGCGTTTTCTATACCGACGAGCCTGACGAAAACGGCTGCTACTCCATGAGAGAGCTGAATGAGGGCGAGACCGAAGGCGAGCTGAAATCCAAATCCGAGTGGACCGGTCCCTCCGAGCAGCTGGCAGAGGATTATGGCACCTACTATTATATGGAAGAAAGAGCACAGCAGAGACTTGACGACCTGAATGATTTCTGGTTCCAGTATGTTGACAGCACAGAATACTTCCCGTCTGTTGTTTATACAGAGGAGGAGATCGAGGTGATCAACGACAAGCTCAGCGATCTGAAAGCCATGAGCGAGGAGAGGATTGCACACTGGCTTCGGGACGGCGGTATTGAGAACGAGTGGGATCAGTACCTGTCAGATCTTGACAGCATGGGACTCCAGGATGTGATCGGAGCATGGCAGGCAGCTTATGACCGCTATGCCGAGGCGCTCGGGGAGTAAGCGGCAGGAAACGAATTGGAAGAGAGGGCGGACATGGCAGTGGTCTGCTCTCTCTTTTTAAAACCATATTGACCCGAAACGGAGAAATGACAGCATGGAAAAGAGCGGTTGGAGAGAGAAGATTGACGGCTGCGTGGCAGCTTACAGACATCTGTTTGAGATGTATGAGACGGAAATTCCAGAGTCAGGGCTATTGGCGGGAATCCATCAGCCCATGTTAAAGTACAATTTTGCAAAAAGCTCACAGGTCTGGGAAATATTTGAGGCCGACAACATGCATTATCCCATGGGGAATGCTTGCTTTGAATACGGAATCGGAGGCGTTCTGGATAGGACGGCGCAAAGGCTTTCCGCGGACACGCAGGAGAGCGCCGTCTACCGGCAGGGGATCCATGACGTATATGTGGAGGTCCGAAGCTTCCTTCTAAGGCATGAGGCCAGGGCAAGGCGGCTTTCCGAGGAGGCGGTCGATCCGGCGGATGGGAAAAGACTTCTTCGGATTGCGGAAAACTGCGGCGCTCTGGCCAAGGAAAGGCCCCGGGGGTTTGTACAGGCACTGCAGCTCTTCTGGTTTCTGTATCTGCTGCGAAGCCCTTTTGGCGGTGGATGTATCGGAAGGCTGGATCAGAGGCTTTATCCCTTCTACCGTATGGATCTGGAGAACGGCGTCTGGGACAGACAGGAGGCACTGTCCGTGATCATTCAGTTTTACGAAAAGCTGAACCGGATGACCACGGGGGATACCCTGCGAAACCTCATGCTCTCCGGGCAGGACGAGAAGGGGGAGGATCAGACCAACGAGCTGACATACCTGTTTCTCGAGGCCTACGAGAGGACACAGGATGCGGAGCCTCACCTGAATGTGCGCATCCATGAGAAGACACCCCAGAGGCTCAAGGAGATCTGTATCCGCATGCTGGCTTCGGGTAAGGGGCAGCCCACCATCTATTTTGACCGGAATATCCTTCCGGCCATGGAACGGGCGGGGATTGCAAGGGAGGATGCCTGCGGCTACGCCAACGACGGCTGCACGGAGACTGTCTACGAGGGAAAGAGCGGAATCACCTTCTGGCAGCATGAGATGGTCAAGACCGTGGAGCTTACGGTGTTTAACGGAAAAGAGAATCCCTTCCTCTATCCGGTTTCCATGAAAAAGAACCGGGCTCTGGCGCCTTCCTTTGAACCGCATACGTCTCTGGAATTGGGATTTTGCTCTGGCGATGTGGAAGAGATGCAGAGCTTTGCGGATTTCCTGGATGCGTTCCACTCGCAGCTGGACTTTCAGCTTTCCCACTGGATCCGGGTCATTGATCAAAGGATCGAGGCGGATGAGAGGGACACCCTGACCTCGCCCCTGATCGGGGGAACTTTTCAGGAGAGCGTGTGCACGGGAAAGGATCCTCTGCGGGGAGGCGGCTTTTCGGTTCCCAATTACCAGCTTCTCTCCGGGACGGTTTCCACGGCGGCGGACTGCCTGCGGGCGGTGGAATACTGTGTCTTTGAGAAGAAATACTGCACGCTCACAAAGCTTCGGGATGCCATGGCGGCGGATTTTGAGGGGCATGAGATCCTGCGCCAGCGCCTGCTTCACGCACCCAAGTATGGCAACGGGGACGAAAGGGTAAATGAGCTGGCGGCTTTGATTTCCCGCTGGTTCCTGGATCGGGTCAGTGCCTACCGGAGCCAGAGCGGAAAGAGGATTCATCCAGGCCTTTACAATATTGACTTCAAGATCTTTGCCAATATCACCGGAGCCACGCCGGACGGCAGAAGGTTTCGGGATGCCATCGGGGAACACTGCTCTCCCACGCCGGGAGCGGCGGTAAGCGGCCCAACGGCCATTGTGCAGTCTGCGGCCGCTCTTCCCATGGAGGAGGGATATGCCTCCTCGGTTCTGCAGCTGACCTTGGACGGCAGCGGCTTTGTCATGGGAGCGGACAGGGAAAGGATCATCTCCCGGCTTATGGAGGGATCGGAAAAGGCAGGTATTCCGGTGTGGAATCTGGCCATGTACGAGAAACAGGAGCTTTTGGAAGCCAGAGAGCACCCCGAAAAGCATAAGGATCTGATTGTGCGGGTGTGGGGCTTTAACGCAAGGTTTGTGGAGCTGGACGAGGAGCTTCAGGATCACATCATAAACAGGATCAGTTAACGCCAGCGCCGCCTCGGGCGGCATAAAAAGGCGGAAGAAAGGCAGGCGGAGAATCGAATGAAAAAGGCCATGATCATGGAGATCCAGCGCTATTGCATCCATGACGGACCGGGGATCCGGACCACCGTGTTTTTCAAGGGCTGCCACATGTCCTGTAAGTGGTGCCACAATCCGGAATCCCAGAAGCCGTTGGCGGAAATGCTCTTTTACGGGGAGCGCTGTATCGGATGTATGGCATGCTTTTCCTTTTGTGAGAGAGCGGCCCACCGCATGGAAAACGGCGTCCACAGGATGGATTTATCCCTCTGTGAGGGATGCGGACGGATGAACGAGTGCGGCGAGGGCTGTCCAGCAGGGGCTCTTCGGGTCTGCGGACAGGAGATGGATGCGCAGGAGCTTCTGGGAAAGGTGCTTGCTGACCGTGACTTTTACGGGAAGGAGGGAGGCGTCACCTGCTCCGGCGGGGAGGCTCTTCTGCAGGAGGAGTTTCTTCTGGAATTCCTTCCTCTGTGTAAGGAAGCGGGGATTTCCACCTGTCTGGACACTACTTTAAATGTGGAATGGGAGCGGATTGAAAGGCTTCTGCCATTTACGGATCTGTTTCTGGCGGACATAAAGTTTATGGATCCGGAAAGGCACGGTCAGTACTGCGGCACGGACGGTGTGCGGACTGTGGAGAACCTTTACCGGCTGTCGGATGCGGGAAAGCCGGTAATCCTGCGGATGCCTCTGCTTGCCGGGATCAATGACACAGGGGAGGAAGCGCAGGAGCGGAAACGGCTTCTTGAGAGGCTTGCCAACGTGCGCAGAGTGGACTGCTTTGGGGTGACGGGGCACGGGGCGTCAAAATACAGGGCGCTGCAGAGGGAATTTGTACCGTTTAACCAGGGTGTGGATCCCAAAGCCCTGGCGGAACAAATGAGAGAAAAATTGAGACAGAACGGGATGGGGGAAAGAAAACATATGATTCGGCTTACTTTTGAAAAGGGTGTGCAGGAAAAGGCGGTATGTGTCTGCACGGACAGCGATATCAATTTCAGGATGAACCAGGCCCCCTTTGAAAACCGAGGGATCCACTTTAGCGGGAGCGCACTTTTGTTTGACGGCTATTCGGTCTGGTTTGAGGATGCGGGGGAGCGGTTAAAAGGCAAAGGGGATTTTTCCGTCAGCTTTCTGTTTGCCCCCTACGGGTATTCCGGCCGGGGAGACGGCCTGTTTTCTCTCTTTGACGGGGAAAGAAAAGAGGGCTTTTACGTTTTGATTACAAAGCAGGGAAAGCTGCAGGCGGGTTTTGGAAACGGGAGAATGTTTTTTTCCTTTGATTCCCTTGAGGTGCGGGCGGCTCTGAACGCCTGGAATATGGTCACCGTGGTATACGGACAGGAGGCCGGCTGGTGCGACCTTTATGTGAACGGCTCTCTTGCAAACCGGAAACAGTTTCCCAGGCATATGGAGATCAAATGGCCCCGGGGGAAAGCCTTTCTTGGCAAATATGCGGATCATGGCGACAGCGAGGAAGAGACGCCTGGGGGATGCGTTTACGGGCTTATGAAGGAAGTGCTGCTGTGTGGAAAGGCTCTTCGGGCGGATGAGGTAAAGGAGCTTCACAATGTGCGGCCCACAGGGGAGACGGCGGAAAAGCTCGGACTGGACAGGAGCGTCTATGAGGGGGATGCGCAGCGCCCGCAGTATCATCTGATCCCTCCGGGAAAATGGATGAACGAACCTCACGGCCCTCTTTATTATCAGGGATATTATCATATTTTTTATCAGGCAAACCCGCATGCTCCCATTTGGGATCACATTCAGTGGGGGCACATGGTGAGCCGGGACATGGTGCACTGGGAGGATATGCCTCTTGCCCTTGAGACAGATGAGTCGCTGGATCCGGACGGCTGCTGGTCGGGAAGCTCCCTGGTGGATAAGGAGGGAAGGCCCTGCATCTTCTATACGGCGGGAAATGACAGATGCTTTCCCAACCAGTTCGTCGCCATGGCGGAGGCTGTCATTGACGGGGAAAAGAGGCTTCCGGTGTGGAAGAAATGTGACAGGCCGGCGGTAACGCAGACACAGGGGTGGCTGGGGGAATTCCGGGATCCCTTCGTGTGGCTGGAGGATGATACTTACTTTATGCTGGTGGGGACCGGGGATGCGGATAACGGCGGCGGAAATGCGGTCCTGTATTCCTCGGATGACAGGGAGAGCTGGCAGTGCCACGGATTTTTCCTGGATTACGATTACGGAAAGAACCGGGAGGCGGGACATGTGTTTGAACTTCCGGTGCTTCTGCCGCTTAAGGGCGAAGAGGGAGATGTGGTCTGTCATATTTTTCTTTTCTGTGCCTGTCAGATTGAGGGAGACGTGGTGGAGACATACGGCTTTCTGGGAAAATGGGATCCGAAAGGGAGAAATTTTTCGAAGTTTCACGAGAAGGCAATGCTGCTTGACCTCGGAAACGGAATCTTTACCGGTCCCAGCGGATTCGTGACGCCGGACGGGCGCACCGTGGTGTTTACCATCGCCCAGGGAAAACGGGGATGGAAGGAGGAGTACTATGCGGGCTGGGCACATAACGGAGGTCTTCCTGTAGAACTTTCGGTGCAAAACAGCGAACTGCGCATACGGCCCATCCGGGAGCTTTCCTCTCTTCGAAGGAGAGAGCTGCTCCGTCTTGCGGATGTTTCCCTGGAGGAGGCGAAGGAGGCGCTGGCTGCTTTTTCCGGAAACATGCTCTGGCTGAGGATTCGGGCGGATGCCCGGCTCCTTCAGGTGGAAGCCGGTGATGCGCAGACAAAAAGAATTATTTACTATGACAGGGAGGCGGAGCGTTTCGGCGTCTTTGACGAAACGGGGGCGGAGCTTGGAAAGTATCGGGGAGAGGAAGACCGTGTGGAGATCGGAGACGAATTGGTCTGTATAGAATATTTCCTTGACCACTCCATGATCGAGGCGTACCTGAATGAAAAGAAATCCATTACCGCCAGAAATTATATTGCGGGCAGGAAACGAAGGATCAGTCTGGATGGGAGTGTGAACCGGATTTGTGAGCTGGAGCTGTGGGAGATGGGCCCGGCCTATGAGAAATGAGACAGGCGGGTCTTCCCAAAAGAGGGCAGGACGGCCCGAAGAGAGGAGAATGTGAGATGGAAGGACGGATTTTTTATCATGCTCCGGGAGCGCGGACAGGGGATGTGATCCCCAAATACATAGACGGGAAATATCAGCTTTTTTACCTGAAAAACTGGAAGAACCCAAAGGATCCCCAGGCAGTGCCCGGATGGCACAGGATGGAGAGCGAGGATCTTCTCCATATGAGCGGCGAGGTTCCGATTCATGTTAAGGGCGGAACCGGGGATCTGATTTTCTGGCAGGGACAGTGGCATCTGTTTGCCTGCATCTTCCCGGAGGGCAGGCAGCTTGTGACCCATTATGTGAGCAGGGACGGGAGCCTTGATAACTGGGAATACATACAGGAGGATACCTTCGGCCCAGACGGGATGATCTACCACCCCTCGGACTGGCGGGATCCCCGGATTGTATACAGGCAGGAGCTGGGCGAGTTCTGGATGTTCCTTGCCGCCAGAGCCATGGATAACCACAGCCAGACGGGCTGTGTGGGTCTGTGTGTGTCAAAAGACCTGAAAAAGTGGGAATACAGGCCTCCGGTGTATTATCCCGGGCGTTTTAACGGGGCTCTGGAATGCCCCGACGTGTTCCGGATGGGGGACTGGTATTATCTGATTTTTTCCAGCTATACAACGCTGTTTGGAAATTATTATGTGAAATGCCGGGCGGGTGAGAAGAACTGGCAGATTCCCAAAAACCACAGGCTGGACGGCAGAGCCTTCTATGCGGCAAAGTCCGCAGGAAACGAGAGAGAGCGTTTCCTGTTTGGATGGAATCCCACTAAGGAGGAAAATATATTCGGCTTCTGGCCGGATAAATTGAAGGCACAGGATTACCGGACCTGGGACTGGGGCGGAAGCATGGTGATCCATCGGCTCTCCCAGCAGCCGGACGGGGATTTGAGGCTTTCTCTGCCGGAGGAAAAGAAAAATCTTTTTGATCTTCCCGTGAAGAATGAGCTGCGGATATTGACACCGGGATGGGAAATGGAGGAAAATAAATATAAAGCCACAGGAAGCGCCAGTCAGCAGATGCTCCTGATGCAGAACCTCCCGGAGAGCTGTTATGTTGTGACGGAGATCATAATCGGTGACGCAGGGCAGGCCGGAGTGATCCTGCAGGCGGACGAGAGCTTGGGAGAGGGCTATTATGTGTATCTGGAACCGGAGAGGGGACGGCTGGTTTTCCGCTCCTGGCTTCGGATGAAGGAGGAGGGCGGAAAGACATTCCCCTACGACGTGGAGCTGGAGGCGCCTGTGCGGGCTTCTGCGGATCACAGATATCTGTTGGAAATCCTGACTGAGGGCAGCGCCGCCACGGCCTATGTGAACGGGGAGGCGGCTTTGAGCTTTCGGATGTATGACCTCGCCGGGAGAGGGCTTGGATTGTTTTCCTTTGGCAGAGCGGAATTTGAAAATACGCAGATGAGGATAAGGAGTGAGCGGAATGTTTGATATGAGAGGACTTCCCTTCCTGGGAGAAGGGAAAAGCAGGAGTATTAACTGGGAAAACCGAACCGGGGAAAAGGGAAGGGGCGGCATGGCCGCCAGCGACCTTGGGCCTTCCAGAAAGGGATCCCCCTGTATTCCCAGGATTAAATCCGGGGAGACGGTTACGCTGGCGCAGATTGAGGGGCCAGGAGTGATCCAGCATATCTGGATCACGGTGACAGACCGGGTCAGCGACAAGAACCGCTATATCCTGCGGGATCTGGTTCTGCGCATGTACTGGGATGAGGAGGAGACACCTTCCGTGGAGAGCCCTCTGGGCGACTTTTTCTGCTGCGGCTTCGGCGTGTCCTATCCGGTGAATTCCATGCCTGTTGCCGTCAATCCCACAAGAGGTTTCAACTGCTATTTTCCCATGCCCTTTGGGCGCAGTGCGAGGATTACCATAGAAAATCAGTGCGACGAGGATATTCCCGCCTTCTTTTATCAGGTGGACTACTGCCTGACCGGAGAGGAGCCTGCGCAGAATACGGGATATTTTCACGCAAAATGGAACCGCCGGAGAATCACGGAGAAGGGACAGGATTACGTGATTCTGGATCAGGTAAAGGGCAGAGGAAAATACGTGGGAACCTATCTGGCGCTGACCACCCTCGAACGCTACTGGTACGGAGAGGGAGAGATCAAATTTTATCTGGACGGGGACATGGATTATCCCACGATCTGCGGGACAGGGACAGAGGACTACTTTGGCGGAGCCTGGAGCTTTGCCACGCAGAGCGGGGGACGTACGGTGGAAAACACGTACTGTACGCCGTTTCTGGGATACCCTTACTATTCTCATCACGACACCTTTATCCACAATGATTACCACAATGACGACCAGATGCCTCAGAGAAGCTTTTACCGCTGGCACATCATGGATCCGATCCTGTTTGAAGAGGATCTGAAGGTCACGATCCAGCAGATCGGCGTTTACCATGGAGGGCTGTTCGAGAGGCAGGACGACGTTGCGTCCGTAGCCTACTGGTATCAGTCGGAGCCTCACGCCGCTTTTGGAGCGCTGATGGGGCGAAAGGACCGCTGGCCCAGGTAAGAACCCCTGGAGGAAATCCGGAAACGTTAAACGGCGGAAGATTTGGCAAATAGATTTCAGATGGAGAGGAAAAGATTATGATCAGTCAGACATTACGCGAAGCCCGCAAGTATGAGGAGGCTTCCGAAAAATTAATTGCAAAAGAGGAGAGGCCGGATTTTCATCTGTCTGTGCGCACCGGCTGGCTCAATGACCCCAATGGGTTTTCGTATCATGACGGTAAGTACCATATGTTTTACCAGTATCATCCCTATGACGCTCACTGGGGGCCCATGCACTGGGGCCATGCGGTGAGTGAGGATCTTCTGCACTGGGAATATCTCCCGGCGGCCCTGGCCCCGGACACGTTTTACGACAGGGACGGCTGCTTTTCCGGGAGTGCCATCACCCTGCCAGACGGGCGACAGCTCCTGATGTACACGGGGGTTCTGGAGGAGAGCACACGGACCGGAGGAAAGAGGGCCATCCAGACCCAGTGTCTTGCGGTGGGAGACGGGGTGGATTATGAGAAGGTGGAAAACAACCCGGTGCTGGACGAAAAGGATCTTCCGCCGGGAGCTAGCGCCAGCGATTTTCGGGATCCCAAAATGTGGCGGAGGAAGGACGGAACCTATCGCTGTGCCATAGGAAGCAGGCCGGCGGACGGCAGCGGCCAGATCCTGCTGTATTCCAGCCCGGACGGGTTTTCCTGGAGCTTTGAGAAGGTGCTTGCGGCCAACAACAACCGGTTTGGGAAGATGTGGGAGTGCCCGGACTTCTTTGAGCTGGACGGAAAAGGCGTGCTGCTCACCAGTCCTCAGGATATGCTTCCCCAGGGCTTTGAGTATCATAACGGGAACGGGACATTGTGCCTGATCGGGGAGTATGATGAGGAGACTGACACCTTCCGGGAGGAGAACAACCAGGCTATCGACTACGGAATCGATTTTTATGCGCCTCAGACTGTCCTTACGCCGGACGGCCGCCGGGTGATGATCGGGTGGATGCAGAACTGGGATACCTGTGATTTCCGCTCCCAGAATCTTCGCTGGTTCGGACAGATGAGCCTGCCAAGAGAGCTTTCCGTGCGAGGCGGAAGGCTGTACCAGAAGCCGGTTCGCGAGCTGGACGCACTGCAGCATGGGAGGGTGGAGTACCGGAATGTTTCCGTTGCCGACACCGTCCGTCTTGACGGGATTGAGGGACGGAGGGTGGACATGGAACTTGTGCTGCGTCCTAAGGATCCGAAGGACATTTATCAGAAATTCGCAGTGCGTTTTGCCCAGAATGACCAGTATCAGACCTCCTTAAGCTTCCGTCCGAGGGAGGGGGTTCTCAAGGTGGACAGGAAATTTTCCGGCTCCAGAAGGGCCATCATCCATCAGCGGCGGTGTCTGGTGAACAGTCCGGATGCCAGGAAGGGTGAACTGAGACTTCGCATCATTCTGGACCGGTTCAGTGTGGAGGCCTTTATTAACGACGGGGAGCAGGTCATGACGGCCACCCTCTACACGGATCAGGCGGCGAGGGGAATCTCCTTCTTTGCGGACGGAGAAGTCTGCATGGATCTTGTGAAATATGATTTGGGGGACTGATGAAGATGAAAAAATTCGACGTGACAGCGTTGGGAGAACTGTTGATTGATTTTACGGAAAACGGGATGAGCGCACAGGGCAATCCTCTTTATGAGGCAAACCCGGGCGGTGCGCCCTGCAACGTGCTGGCCATGCTGAACAGGGCGGGGAGGAAGACCGCCTTTATCGGAAAGGTAGGGCAGGATATTTTCGGAAACCGTCTGCGGGCGGTTCTGGACGAGGTGGGAATTGACACCTCCAATCTGGTGTCGGATGCGGATGTGCGGACTACGCTGGCCTTTGTGGAGACCTTTGCGGACGGTGACCGGGACTTTTCCTTCTA
Organism: uncultured Lachnospiraceae bacterium; assembly: GCA_910579685.1. Classification (GTDB taxonomy): domain Bacteria; phylum Bacillota; class Clostridia; order Lachnospirales; family Lachnospiraceae; genus Suilimivivens. The sequence continues at coordinate 83,771 of CAJTVN010000016.1, forward strand.
CCGCAATCCCGGTGCGGATATGATGCTGGGGGAGGAGGAGCTGCATCTGGAGCTTCTTGCGGACACAAGGCTCTTTCATTTCGGAACTTTGTCCATGACCCACGAGAAGGTGCGAAGAGCCACGAAGAAGGCCGTCGCCGCGGCAAAGGAGAACGGCGCGCTGATCTCCTTTGACCCGAACCTGCGGCCCCCGCTGTGGAAATCTCTGGAGGAGGCGAAGGAGCAGGCGGCATACGGCTTCTCTCAGTGCGATATTCTCAAGATCTCGGACAACGAGATCCAGTGGTTTACCGGGGAGGAGGATTTCGATGCCGGAATCCGAAGGCTCAGAAGTCAGTACGATATCCCGCTGATCCTGCTCTCCATGGGAAGGGAGGGGAGCCGGGCTTACTATAAGGATCTGTGCGTGGAGGCGGCACCATTCCTGCAGGAGGAAACCATTGAGACCACCGGGGCGGGGGATACCTTCGGGGCCTGCTGCCTGCATTTCGTGCTGGAATACGGTTTAGATCATTTGGATGAGGGTAAGATTGCCGGGATGCTGCGGTTTGCCAATGCGGCGGCTTCGATTATCACTACCAGGAAGGGGGCTCTGCGGGTGATGCCAGAGATGTCCGAGGTGGAAGAATTCCTTGCGCAGAGAGAGGGGAAGCGGTCATGATCCGCTCCCTCTTTGCGGCGGCCGTGCTGGGGATCTGGCTGAGCGGGGGCCTGCATATGGCAGATCCCCGCTCCTTGCAATGCGGACAGCCTGCCAGGCGGTATGGGGATACGGCTGCGCAGGAGCGCATGGGGGAGACAGCGGCCGGGATTGGGGCAGAAACTGAGGCAGAGGTTACGGATGCGGGATTAGAGCTGGAAAAAAGGACGGATGCGAAATTGCCTGGTGATGCGGGGCGCTTTCGCATCCGTTATTCTGCGGGCCGGGGACACAAAGGAGCGGCAATACGGTCCTATGATGTCTCCGGAGAGGGGCGGATCGCCATTGCCTTTTCGGATGAGCGGATTGGGGTATATGACCGGGATATGAATTGTCTGTTTGAGCTGTTTTTTGAAGAGACGGGTGCCTACGGCGTTTTGTGGAAGGGCGAGAATGTGCTGTTTCTGGATCACCGGTCCAATACGGCAATGGAATACAATGACAGGGGAGAGCTGATGAACGTCTACCGGATCAAGGGTCCGTCCAATCACTGGTTTGAGATCGTGGAGGAGAGGATGCGCAGCTGCGGGGAGGATGTGTATCTGTGTACGAACCGGTATGGGAGCGACAACAGAAACGTTCGCTATGGGTCTTACACCATTCTGAAAAGATACGGGCCTTCCGGAGAGGAGATTATATACCGGGCGGATGCGAGAATCGACGGTGGCCTGTGGGGAGCGCTGGTGATTGGAGGGTTTGCGCTTGCGGCGGGGGCTGTGCTGTGGATGATTGTCAGTGGGTGGAGGAGGAGATCGAGTTGAAAGAAAAGAGTATGTACAAATGCATTGATTATTGCGCAATTAGTGTGTACAATAGTAATATTCGGCGGAACACTAATGATACATAGAAATTAATGGGAATCTTAATCAAAACCAGAAAGGAAAAATAAGGAAATGAGGAAAGCAGTCAGAAAGAGATTGGAAAAGGCGGCAAAAAAAGGCAGGAGGATTGTTATTGCGGCAACTGTGGGAGCACTGGTGCTGAGTAACGCCGGTTATGTTCAGGCGGCAGGCATAGAGGATGTCTTTGACGAACAATACTATGCGGATGAGTATCCGGAGCTTAAGGATGTGTATGGTAATGCCAGATCAGTTCTGCTGAAGCATTTTATAAAAGAGGGCCTCTTAGAGGGCAGGAGAATGAACGGGCTGATAGACATCGTCAAATATAAGGAGAAATATCCGGATCTTCAAGAGGCGTTTGGGGATGACTGGGATGCTTATGTTGAGCATTATCTTTCCCACGGAGCCTATGAACACCGGGATAACGGCACGGATTTTGATCCCGTGGCTTATCTTAACAGATACAGCGATTTGAAGGCGGCCTTTGGCATGGACTTACTGGCGGCTTACAAGCATTATGAGGAATTCGGGAAAAAGGAAGGCAGGGATGGCAGAAGTGAGGCCGTGGTGAGGGCTGAACAGGAGGCGGCTGCAAGGGCCCGGGAAGAAGCGGCCGCAAGGGCTCAGGCGGAAGCGGTGACAAGTACTCAGGAAGAAGACGTAAACGATGAAGAAGAGGACAGAGATGACAGGCCGTCAGAGCCGGAAAAGAAAAGCTTTGAGATTCAGAGCGTGGAGGTTACAGGCAGCGGTCATATCAGGGTTACTTTAAATCAGAGGACGGAACAGCCCCTTGCGCTGGAGGCGTTCAGTATCATATGCAACAGCGGCGGTTCCGATATGACGATACTGTCTGTTACCACGAATGATAATATGGTCTATGACCTGACCACTACCTATTACAGAGATCAGGAATACGATTTGCAGATCACGCTTGCCGACGGAACGGCGGTCTCAAAGGTTTTTGTTTACAGGACGGATTGTGCGCAGATCGCAGGCATTAACGCTGTCCGCACCAGTGGCAGCGAGGCAAGGATTAGCTATAATTCAAATGAACCTGGTTCTTTTTACTATTTGTTAAGAGAAAACTCGGTATCCAGGGAGTCAGAGGAAGTGACGGAATCCGAAATCATTGAGAGCGGCATTAAGACGGAGATGAAACAGCATGAAAACAGCTTTACCATTTCCGGTCTGACTGAGGGTATGCCATATACCATGTATTATGTGGCTGTCAATACAGAGGGAAATGCCACATTGGTAAAAAGTCTTTCCATTGACAAAGAGGTCTATGAGGAAACAGCCGCCGCAATCAAGAGGGCGGATGCGTTTGCGGAAAAACAGGAAAACGGCGAATTCCTGTATGGCTTTGAGATAGAACTGGAAAATGCCACCCAGGAACCCCTGACTCTGGAGCAGTTTGATATAAGCTGCCCGCTGAACGAGACGACGCTCGGAGAGGTCAGCACTTCCGATAATAGAGTTTACCGTGTGTACATGCAAAGAGGAAGCATCCCCACCGGCAATAATACCTATACAATTCTGATCACGTTAAAGGATGGCACACAGCTAAAGGGTACGTGCTACCTTGACCTTCAGGCACCCAGGGTTAACGCAAGAAGTATTGAGTGGGAAGATGCGGATACGATAAAGGTAGTTGTTAACTCAGACGAGGCGGGCACGCTTTACTATGCAATTCAGGACGAGGTAGAGGGCGAGGGGACAATTGCTCCCAAGGATCCCGCACAGATTTATGCTCAGGGTACGAGGATCTCCATAGGATATGGCCTGAATTATATAACAATCAATGGTATAAGTGCGGGACAGTGGTTCTGCTATGCGTCGGAGGATGCGAAGGGCAACAGAGAGGATTTCTACAGCTATAAGCAGATTCCCGAGTATACCGATCCGACTCCGGATGATTCGCAGCAACCGGAAATCACAGGAGTGACGGTTCTTTCGACCTCGAACAGTGCAAAGCTCAGGGTGGTGTTCAATCAAACCATATGGGGACTTTACGACAACGGCCAGACTCAGATCAGCGGGATTGAAGGAAAAGTGGGATTTATTGCGGATTATGAATCTGAAGGGGATTTGGAGGACAATGTGCTGGTACTTACCGTGATGGATCCGACAATTTCCATACCTGAGGGCAGCCATACCCTGACGATTGTATTAGAGGACGGAAAAACATTAACGTATGATTTTACGGTATAAAAAGATCCGGCCAATGTATGGCGGACAGTTTATAATGTATTCGGGCAACAGTTCAGCTTCCGGCTGAACTGTTGCTTTTTGGATTTAAATCCTTCTGCCGCGGTACGCTCCGGGCGTGCACCCCCTGCACTCCTTGAACTTGCGTATAAAATAGCTGATATTGTCAAAACCGCAGTCCATGGCGATCTCCGTGATGGGAAGAGCCGTGTGGGACAGAAGAGAACAGGCCTTCTCCAGGCGGTAGGAGATGAGATACTGGATGGGAGAGACGCCCGCAATCTCCCGGAAAAAACGGCACAGGTACTGGCTGTTGCAGGGGATTGCGTCCGCAAGCTGCTGCAGGGATACCGGTTCCTGATAATGCTCCTCTATATAGGAAACAATGGTCTTGTAGCGGAGAATCTTCCGGGCGTTGTCCGGGGACATGACCTCCTTTACCGAAAGCAGCATGCGATGGGAGGCCATGAAACCAAAGATTTCCAGAAGCAGAAGCTTGCAGGAAAGATACCAGCCATCCGAAGGCGAAAGCGCCCTGGCAAGGAGCCGGGAAAGCAACCGGGAGATTTCCGGATACCCCTCGTCCCGGGGACGCAGGATATTCTGGAAAATCAGGGAGCGGTTTAAAAAGGGAGCGGCATAGGACAGTTCCCACTCGTCGCCGTAGGAAAAACCAAGAATCCTGGGATCAAAGAGAACCACGTCGTGGACGGCGGACAATTCGTTTCCCGTGAATTGATGGAGATCCTCACTGTTTAAAAAACAGATATCTCCCTCTGAGAGCAGGTGGCTTTCCAGATTGATCTCGAACAGATAGCTTCCTTTCGTGATGAATACGATTTCCACATAATGATGCCAGTGGCGCTCCACAAAGAAGCGCTCGGGAAGGGGCGCCGTAAAGTGCATGGCGTGGATGGGGTTCTGCGGCGTGCCGTGAATGATGTTTTCCTTCAGGGACTGATCGGGATACATGGGAAGACCTCCTTTTTCAAAGTCAAGATTGTGTTATTTTATTATATGAGATAATGCAAGTAATCACAAGGAAAAAGTTATATAGTCTCTGTAGATAAAAACGTAAAAAGCGGCGGGAAGCGTCCTGCCGGATAAGGAGGAAGCTATCATGATCAGAAAGTTTCAGTTTGGAAAACCCTTTGAGACAGAGGCTGTGACGGCGGATATTGCCGTATCGCAGGGGATGTCCTCTTACGGACAGATCAGCCTGGAAGAAGGCTTTTGCTTTCGCTATACCATGGACGAGAACGACATCGTCTATGGACTTGGGGAGGCAAACCGGGGGATCAATAAGAGAGGATACTGCTATATCAGTGCGGCTGCGGACGATCCGGAGCATACGGAGGACAAGAGGTCTTTGTATGCGGCTCACAATTTTATCGTGATCTCCGGCAGGAAGAATTTCGGACTTTTCGTGGACTATCCCACAAGGCTCACCTTTGACATCGGATATACCCGGTCGGATCTGCTTGAGATCACCTGTGAGGCGGCGGACCTGTATCTGTATGTGATCGAGGGCGAGAGCGCTTACGACATTGTCAGGCAGTTCCGGGGGATCATCGGAAGAAGCTATATCCCGCCTAAATTTGCTTTCGGGTACGGACAGAGCCGGTGGGGCTACAGGACAAAGGAGGATTTCAGGGAGGTTGCCGCAGGATACCGCAAGAATCAAATTCCCCTTGACATGATCTATATGGATATTGACTATATGGAGGGCTATAAGGATTTCACTCTGAACGAAGAAAACTTTCAGGACTTTCCGGAGTTCGTGAAGGAGATGAAGGAGCAGAACATCCGGCTGGTTCCCATTATTGACGCGGGCGTGAAGATTGAGGAGGGATATTCGATCTGTGAGGAGGGCGAACAGGGCGGATACTTCTGCAAGAAGGAGGACGGCAGCGATTTTGTGGCGGCGGTATGGCCGGGATACACGCATTTTCCGGACGTGCTCAATCCGGAGGCGAGACGCTGGTTTGGGGATCAGTACCGTTTTCTCACGGACCAGGGAATCGAGGGCTTCTGGAATGACATGAACGAGCCCTCCATCTTCTACACACCGGAGGGAATTGACGGGGTGAGGGAGCTGATCCGCAGCTATATGGAGGATAAGGACGGTGGCGCATCCATTTTCGAGATCAGGGAGGCCATGATGAGGCTTGCCAACAGCCAGAAGGATTATGAATCCTTTTATCATCAGGTAAACGGACAGAAGATCCGCCATGACAGGGTACATAATCTTTTTGGTTATAACATGACAAGAGCGGCCGGCGAGGCCTTTGAGCGAATCGATCCGGACAGGAGATTCCTCATGTTTTCCCGTTCCTCTTATATAGGAATGCACCGCTACGGCGGAATCTGGACCGGGGACAACAAGTCATGGTGGTCCCATCTTCTGCTGAACCTGAAAATGATGCCGTCCCTGAATATGTGCGGCTTTTTGTACACGGGAGCGGATCTGGGCGGATTCGGGGCAGACACCACGAGAGACCTGCTGCTGCGCTGGCTTGCCCTCGGCGTGTTCACGCCTCTTATGAGAAATCATACGGCGATCGGAACCAGACAGCAGGAATGCTATCAGTTTGAGAAGACGGAGGATTTCCGCCATGTGGTGGGAGTGCGCTACCGCCTGATCCCCTATCTTTACAGCGAGTATATGAAAGCGGCGCTTTCCGACGATCTGTACTTTAAGCCTCTTGCTTTCGAGTATCCGCAGGATGCGCAGGCTTCTCAGGTGGAGGATCAGCTGATGCTTGGGAATGAGATCATGATTGCACCGGTCTATACCCAGAATGCGAAGGGACGCTATGTGTATCTGCCCGAGGAGATGCTGTTCGTGAAATTTATGCCGGACGGTTCCGTTTTCCAGAGCGAGCTTTCCGCCGGACATCATTATGTGGAGATTGCCCTGAACGAGGTGCCTCTTTTCATCCGCAAAGGCAAATGCATTCCCATTGCCAAAGCGGCGCAGAGCGTGGCGGAGCTTGACACGGAGAACCTGGAGCTTCTGGGATATGCGGGAGCGAAATACGAGCTCTATGAGGACGACGGGGTTTGCAAGGATTATGAGAATCCGGCGAACCGCAGGATTTTGGAAAAGTCAAAGACCCCGCAATAAGCTGACGGGGCATCAAACTTGCAACGCACCAAGCTGCGGGGGCTTTGACCCTTGCGGCATTCGCCAAATGCCTAAGTCAACTTTCGGTTGACTTTAAGCAGCCGCTTGGCTCATTGCTTGCGGAAATAAATGAAAGCCTGTAAAATACCTGCCGTATGGGACAGCGATCCCTGCGGCAGGTATTTTTGGGAAAGGCGGTAGCGGTTGGGAAGATCTTGTGTTAAAATGAATTTGCCAGTAAACAGAGGGGGAGGGAGGATGAAGAAATACATATTGCCAGTTGCTATGTTTTTGCTGTTTGAAGTGGTGGCGGTGTCTTTGTGGCTTACCACGGGTAATCGGTTTTACCTGTTCAACTTCACTTATATCGGCGGCTGTATCTCGGTGGGACTTGCTCTGTTCGTAAGTGGAAAGAAACAGGCCAGAAGGTTTGTGCAGTTTGCCGTCGGCTCTTATATGCTCGTCTACCTTGGACTGATCTGCCGGGAAAATATGCAGATCGAGGGATTCTGGTATTACTTGTTTTTGGGCGTTTTCGAGGCGGCGACCATACATTATGCCGTGGCGAAGATTTTCGGCCCCCTGCTTTTCGGGAGAGGCTGGTGCGGATACGCCTGCTGGACAGCCATGGTTCTTGACGTGCTTCCCTATAAGCAGCCCCAGGGGCCCAGGAAAAAAGCGGGTTTCCTGCGCTATGTGACGTTTGCCTTATCGCTTGCCCTTGTGACGGGTCTGTTTGCGGCAGGGGCCGCCAATCTGGAGACGATCATGTTCTGGCTTTTCCTTGGCGGCAACGCACTGTACTATGCGGTGGGGATTGCGCTTGCCTTTGCATTTAGGGACAACCGCGCGTTCTGCAAGTATATCTGCCCGATCACCGTTTTTTTAAAGCCCATGAGTTACTATTCGGTTCTGCGAGTCCACTGCGATGAGGACAAGTGCGTCCACTGCGGAAAGTGTCTGAAGGTCTGTCCCATGAACGTGGAGGTAAACCGGGAATCCCGGAAGCGGAAAAACGGGACGGAATGCATTCTGTGCTATGAGTGTACGAAACAGTGCCCGGTGAAGGCGCTGCGCTGAAAACTCCTTTGGGGAAATGGATCAAGCCGGTGTCCGAGGAAGGGCTTGCCACGATCGGGAATGCGGAAGGGGCATGGAATTAAGGAGGAGAAAGATATAATCCTGATAAATGAGATTAAATATTGTTAAATAGGAGAAGATATGTATAATAGGAGATGAATTTCTTTAAGCGAAAAGGAGCTTGCGGATTTAATCAGGCGGCCCAATGGAATCAATATAATTTTTTAAGTAAAGGAGATTAAAACAATGAAAAAGGTGGCAATGTTATTGGCGGCGGCAGTGATGATTTTTCCCCTGTTTGGCTGCGGGGGAAAAGAGACAAATCAGGAAGCGGCCAAGTCCCAGTATGCGGATTCACTGGAAATCCTGAATAAGGTGGTTGAGTCTTATGATGAAAATGATCTGTTCGCCATGTATGGCGGAGACCAGCAGAACGCAGTGATGGACGGGCCGGGGAAATTCGATATCAGCAAGACCGAGGAGCTGGATTACACGCTGGGGCTGCCCGCAGATCAATTTTCCAATATAGAGGATGCGGCCTCCATGGTACATCTGATGAACGCAAATACCTTTACCGGAGCGGTGTACCGTCTGAAGGAGGATGTGGATTTAGACGCTTTCACAGATTCGGTGAAATCCAATATTCTGGCAAAGCAGTGGATCTGCGGACAGCCTGACACACTGATCCTCATAAACGTGGACGGCAGATATGTGATAACCGCTTATGGAGAGGCGCAGATTATGGAAATCTTCAAAAATAATGCGCTGGGAGCGCTTGACGGGGCGCAGGTGGTTACAGAAGTGCCCACTGTCTGATGGATGCTTGTGATTCGGGCGGCTTCCTGCCGTCCGTGATCCGGAGAGAGACATTATGCTGTTTTCGAGTATTTCATTTTTATATTATTTTCTGCCTCTGACGCTGGTTTTGTATTTTCTGGCTCCTAAGAGAGGAAAAAATGCGGTTCTCCTGCTGGCAAGCCTGATATTTTACGGGTGGGGAGAGCCGAAATACGTTCTGCTGATGGGGCTTTCCATTCTGCTGGGATACGGATTCGGACTATTCGTGGAAAAATACAGGGAAAGAAAGGCCGGTAAGGTTATCTGCGGGATTTCCGCAGGCATCAGCCTTTCTTTCCTCTTGTGTTTTAAGTATGCGGATTTTTTTATCGGAAATTTTAATGCGGTGACAGGGCTGGGACTGCCGCTTTGGCGCCTTGCCCTGCCAATCGGCATCAGCTTCTATACCTTTCAGATCATAAGCTACACGGTGGATGTGTACCGGGGACAGGCTGCGCAGAGGAATCTGATCCATCTGGCGGCCTATGTGGCTATGTTCCCGCAGCTGATTGCCGGACCCATCGTGCGTTATTGTGACATTGCGGAGCAATTGACAAAAAGAAAGCATTCCTTTCACGGAGCGGCCCTGGGAATCCGCCGTTTTGTGATTGGGCTTGGGAAGAAAATCCTGATCGCAAACCAGTTAGGAGAGCTGTGTGCGGTCTTTCGGGCCTCTCAGGAAAAGTCCGTGCTGTTCTACTGGCTGTATGCGGTTTCCTTTGCCCTGCATATCTACTTTGACTTTTCCGGCTACAGCGACATGGCTGTCGGGCTTGGCAGGATGTTTGGGTTTCAATTTCCGGAGAACTTTAATTATCCCTATATTTCCGCAAGTATCACGGAATTCTGGCGCAGATGGCATATCTCCCTCGGCACCTGGTTTCGGGACTACGTCTATATCCCTCTCGGGGGAAACCGCAGGGGCCGGGGAAGACAGCTTGTAAATATCCTGATCGTGTGGATGCTGACCGGGTTCTGGCACGGGGCGGCCTGGAACTTTATTCTGTGGGGGCTTATTTTCGCATTTCTTTTGACCGTGGAAAAGCTCTGGCTCCTTACGCTGTTGGAAAAGAGCCGTTTTCTGTCCCATGCCTATACTCTGTTTTTTGTCATGATAAGCTTTGTGATCTTCAACGGGGAGAGCCTTGAACAGGCGTTTTCCGATCTGGCAGGCCTTGCGGGAGCGGGAGGGATTCCCCTCGTCTCGGCCGAGGCTCTGTACTGTCTCCGCAGCTTCGCCGTTGTCCTTGTGGCCGGAGTGATCGGGGCTGCGCCCGCAGTTCGCTCTCTGGCAGGAAAAATCGCACAAAAGCCGGCAGGCGGAAGGCTCTTGAACCTCCTGGAGCCCGTGGTGCTGGCAGGACTGCTGCTTGTTATGACGGCTTATCTGGTGGACGGATCCTTTAATCCGTTTTTGTATTTTCGATTTTAGGGAGGCTGGCTTATGGATATGAAAAAGAAAGATATCATACTTTGTGTCACATTTGCCCTGCTGCTTGTAGGAGGGCTTGTGCTTTGCCTGTTTCTGCCCAAAAGCTCGTATTCTGACAGTGAACGGCGGATGCTTTCACCCATGCCGGAGCTGTCGGCGGAAAATGTGTGGAGCGGCCGCTTCATGTCTGACTTTGAGGGGCATGCGGCGGATGCCTTCCCCTTCCGGGAGTCCTTCCGGAGATTGAAAGCAATGACGGCGCTTAAGGTTTTTGCCCGGCAGGATAATAACGGGATCTATGTGTCAGAAGGATTTCTTGCCTCCATGGAGTATCCCATGAATGAGGATTCTCTGGTGAGGGCGGCCGGGAGATTCCGCTATATCTGTGAGAAATATCTGACGGATGAAAACAAGGTTTATCTCTCCGTTATCCCGGATAAGAACTGCTTTCTGGCGAGAGAGAGCGGCCATCCGTCCATGGATTATGGTGTATTCGAAAAACGGATGGAGGAGCTTGCGGATTTCGCGGAGTATATCCCGGTCTCGGATTTGCTGGAGAGGGGCGACTACTACAGAACCGATACCCACTGGCGGCAGGAAAGAATCACGGATGTGGCGCAGCGCCTCCTGCAGGCCATGGGGGCGGCGGCTTCACAGGATTATGAAATCCATACGCTGGATCGGGATTTCTACGGCGTTTACCATGGGCAGGCGGCGCTTCCCCTTGCAGCGGACAGCCTGCAGTATGTGACGGGAGACGCCATCCTCGGCTGTCAGGTTCATGACTGGCAGAATAACCGCAGGATACCGGTCTACGACATGGAAAAGGCGGCGGGACGTGATCCCTACGAAATGTTTCTGTCAGGTTCCCTGTCTCTTATTACCATGGAGAACCCCGGTGCCGGGACAGATAAAAAGCTTGTCCTGTTCCGGGATTCCTTCGGCTCAAGCATCGCCCCGCTGTTAATCTGCGGCTATTCGCAGATCACCCTGGCAGACATCCGCTATATCCAGCCGGATTTATTGAGCCGTTTTATTGATTTTCAAAACTGTGACGTGCTGTTTCTGTACAGCACCCTGGTGTTGAATCACAGCGATACGCTGCGGTAATCTCATGCTTCAAAGGTAATCTCATATCTTTTGCCCTGTGAGAAGAGAATCCCGTCCTTTAAGCGGATACGGAGGATGCAGGTATTCTCATCGCCAAAATCGTTGTGCCCGTTGTCGATCCACTCCGCAAAGGCCTCTCTCAGCTTTGCAGCCATAGGCGCATTTTCCGGCTTGCCGAAATATCCCAGATTTTCCGCTGTGCCGTGTGCGGTAAACCAGTCCCCGGCAATAGCCACAAGGGGATTTTCCGCAATCTGTCTCATTTTGCAGGAAAGTGCGTAGGTGATCACATAAAAAGCCTTATCCTCGTAGAAAGCGTTCACGTTTCGCACATGGGGAACGTTGTCCTGTGCAGTGGCAAGTGCGATCACGTTGTCCTTTCCAAAACGTTCCTTCATGATTTGTTCGGTTTCCTTGTTTAGTTTTTCCATTCCTTTATCCTCCTGGCAGATGTTATTTAAGTTTCTTTCCGATAAAAATCCCCGATCGCACCCAGGTATTTTCCGATGGAATGATAATTCCCTGAGTAGATGATGGGGTCGAAAGCCGTAAGGTCAATCCCCCGGGTATCCACGTCAATCCGCTCATCCACCTGTACGTTTCGGATCCGGCAGAAAAAAGTATCGGATTGTCCCGTGGTGACGGTCTGAGCGACCTCGCATTCGCAGACCCAGGGACTTTGATCAAGTGTGGGAGCCTCCACGCATTCCGCCCTGGAAAAGTCATAGGGAAGGGCGTCCTTTCGCCCCTTTTTCCCTGAGATCTGGCCAAAATAATCAACCAGGGTGATCATTTGGCTGGTGGCAAGGTTCATGCAGAATTGTCCGGTGCGCTGTACGTTCTGTTTGGTTTTCTTTGTGCCGTACATGCTGATGACGATCAGATAGTCGTAATCCTTCTCACAGGTTTTGCTCACCCAAGTGATGGGAGCAAAGTCAGGAGAACCGTCCTCATTGTAGGTTCCGATCAGGAAGGTGGGCTGTACGATCATTTCGTGGCGGGTTCCGATTGATTTTCTTTTCATAGAATAGTCATGCTCCTTTCAAAGAGATTTTTCGTGTGCATTTGCTGAGGCAGTCTGTTATTTGATGGATGCAGTCTCGATTGCCAGTCTGAAAATCACAAAATAGATTTCGTCCTGGTTCGTATACTCCTGCCGGATCATGGGGTATAAATCCAGGATGGCCTCCCGGATTTCATGGGAGCTTTCCTCCTGCGCCCGTGCGCTGATGCGGATCCACATGCGGGTATACAGATTGTAGCTGGAAAGCTCTGCGAAAGGGGTGGAGGTCAGATCCTCATAGACGTTTTTCCGCTTGTCCGTCACAAGAAACAGTGCCTTGCCGTCCGAGTAGATCATTCCCATAGGCCGAAGATGCGGTTTTCCCGCAGAAATCGTGGCCAGGAAAAAGTACCCGCATTCCCGGATAAACTGAAAACAGTCATCAGCGGAGGGCTCCCTGTGCCTTTCTCCCTGCGCCGGGTCTTCTTCAAGCTCGTCGTTTAACAGAAAGTCAATGCTGCATTCCAGAAGCCGGCTTAACCGGATCAGCTTTTCCGTCTCGGGAAAGGCCGCATTCAACTCCCACCGGGAGACCGACTGCCGGGAAACCTTCAGAATTTCGGCAAGATGATCCTGTGTGATGCCCTTTCTTTTTCGCAGAGCGGCCAGTTTTTCTCCTGTGGTCATAGTGATCTTCTCCTTTCGTGCGGGTGTCTACTTAAAATATTGTAAAGCCTGCGCTGCAAAAGGGGAAGTCCTTTGCAGGTGCTGTGTGTAACGTTTGGGGTGCGCGGTTGTTTCCTTCACCGAAAACGGATTCGCCCTGTTTTGGACTTTTATCAAATTGATAAATGGGTATTTGCTACTCACTTAGCTTAATTCGATCAATTCCTAAGATATTACGAGAACAAATATACATAGAATCATTTAAAATATAAACTTATCGGTTTGTACTGGAGAAAATTATATCAGGCTCAATTACGAAAAACAATCTCTGTTCCATTTTAACGGCAAAACCGTCTGCACTACTGCGGTTGCTGCCGGTAGGATTTGGGATGGCTCTGCCCCTGGGCCCCGGCCTCGCCCTATCCTAAGGCTTACGTCACGAAAAACCGGAGCTTTGCACATGGCCATGCGGGCAGTCCGCACTCGGCGCAGGAAAACAACTGTATATGGGGGATGGAGGTGCGCACCTTTCTCTTAGGAAGGGGATGGTATTTCAAAAATCCTGCTGCTTGGAGGGTTATAGGTAAACAGCAGAAAGCAGACCAGAAGAAGGAATACGATGGCGCCCAGTAAACGGGTGAAGGGTTTCAGTCTGCAGGATACGGTGAACCCATAGGAAAGCCGGAAGGCGGCAAGGATGCCAAGCAGGAAGGTCCCGATATCCAGAAACAGCAGATCTTTTCCAAGGATTGCGGTATAAGCATAGTAAAGGGCGGGAATCAGAAAGGTTCCCGCTAAGAGCCCAAAGAACAGGGAGGATGCGATGCAGGGATATTCTTCCCTCAGCCTGAAAATCATGAACAGTGCGTACAGCAGCATGGGAAAAAACAATAATTTCATGTGCTCCCATACGGATTCGTTGACCGGCGTTACAAATCCCGCAATGCGGCTGTTTCCGGACCAGTCATAGAAAAAGTGGGAAAGGGTGCCTGTAATGATGACAAATAGGATTCCGATTATGGTATCGGTTTTTAACTGTTTCATAGGAAGTACCTCATGAAGAGTATATGCATTTTATGGGGCAATTAATCTTCCGGGGATTCTTTTCTTTCAATAGTCCGTCCGCTATGGTATGATATTTGTGACAGGATGGTCGGGAAGAGCGGCACGGGACGCTCTGAAAAATGAAAGAATCTGGCAGATCCTGCTTACACTGGTGCCAAGAGCGAATTCAGGGAGGAAAAACGTATGAAGCTTCACGTAAATGCCAGAAGAACGATCGGTAAAAGAAGCCCTATGCTGTACGGACATTTCATCGAACATTTTCACAGACAGATTTATGATGGAATTTATGATCCGGGGAATCCTTTGTCGGACGAGGACGGATTCCGCAGCGACATCATAGAGGCGATGCGGCGGATCAGGGTTCCGGTTATGCGCTGGCCGGGCGGATGCTTTGTCTCATCCTATCATTGGAAGGATGCGGTGGGAGCAAAGAGGCAGCCTTTTTTCGACAAGGCCTGGCGTGTGGAAGACCCGAATACCTTCGGGACGGACGAATACATCCGTCTGTGCAGGAAGATTGGCTGTGAGCCCTATATCTGCACGAATGCGGGAACCGGAACGCCGGAGGAGATGAGCGACTGGGTCGAGTACTGCAATCTGGAAACCGAGGGAAAGTACGCAAAGTGGAGGATTGAAAACGGCCATGCGCAGCCATACCATGTAAAATACTGGAGTATCGGAAACGAAAACTACGGCAGTTGGGAGATCGGAGCGAAGAGCTCTGAGGAATGGTGGAGGCTTGTAAAAGAATCTGCCAAAATGATCAGGCATGTTTCCCCGGACGCAGAGCTGTCAGCGGCGGCGCTCCCGGACATTGACTGGACCATGACTCTGCTCAAAAACTGCGGGCAATATCTTGACTGGATCTCCCTTCACGGATACTGGGACATGGTTCCGGAAAAAAACGAGCTGGCGTCCTATGAGCAGTGTATGGCATATACACGGCAGGTGGACCGGGCGGTCATGGATGTGAGAGGACTGCTCACGGCCCTGCATCTGGAAAAGAAGATAAAAATTGCCTTTGACGAATGGAATCTGCGCAGCTGGCACCACCCCAATGTACATACGATTCAGCAGGGCGTTGGAAAGGAAAGTTATCTGGCGCCAAGGGATAAAAATGATGATAATTCCTCCTACACAATGGCGGATGCGGTCTTTTCGGCATGCTTTTTAAATGCCATGAACCGAAACTGCGATATGGTAGGGATGGCGAACTTTGCACCGATTTTGAACACCAGGGGATGCATTTACAGCCATAAGGAAGGTATCGTGCTAAGAAGCACCTATCATGTGTTTGACCTGTATGTAAATTATATGGGAGACATCGTGTTGGATTCCTGGAACGAGGGACAGGAGCGGCGGCTTAAGGTGATAAGCAAGGATGGGAAAGAAGTGGATACGCAGACGCTTGATATCCTTGCAACACAGAGGTCAGACGACGGAACGATTTCCATTGCCGTTGTGAACAAGGATCCGGGCACGGAGCAGAGGCTGCAGATCCGCCTGAACGGGATGCAAGAAGGCTCCTATAACGTAAGGGAGTATCGAATCGCCGGCAAAACCACGGATTCCTATAACGACGTTGACAGAAATGAGGTATTTATCGAGACACTTCCCGCAAAGCGGTCCGGAAACGGTTATGAGGCAGTCCTGCCGCCGCATTCTGTCAATGTGATTGCATTTTCGGAAATGTGACTGAAATTTCAGAAGCAGGATAGAAGGATTCCCAAGACACCGGCTCCGATCATCACATAGATGGGATTGATTTTCCATTTCCGCAGTACCAGAAAGCCTGCGGCAAAAATGAAAACAGACTTGTAGTTGATGCCGCACAGATCCCCGGGCAATGACCGCTGACCGAAAAAGGACAGGATGATGAGGGAGATTCCCGCTGAGGCGATCATAGCGACGACCGCTGGACGCAGACCCGTAAGGATCCCCTGTACCACATCCAGCCCCCGGAAGTGGTAATAGACGTAGGCCAGCGCCATAACGATGATGCAGGAAGGCAGGATGCAGCCCAGGGTGGCAACGATTGCCCCGGAAAGCCCGGCTATCTGAATTCCGACAAAAGTTGCCGTGTTGACGGCGATGGGGCCGGGTGTCATTTCCGCAATGGTCATGATGTCCGCAAACTGTGTCATGGTCAGCCATGAGTGGACATCAACCACCTGATGCTGAATCAAAGGCATGGCGGCATAGCCGCCGCCGATGCTGAATAGACCGATCTGAAAGAAACTCCAAAATAATTCCGTATAAATCATGTTCGATTCCTCCCTGTCCGCTCCCGCAAGAGGGTGTCAACAGCCCCGATCACACCGCAGGCCAGAAGAACTAATATGATATTGAGATTCAAAAAGCGGACGGCGGCAAAGGAAGAAAGAAGGACGATAACCGGTAAGAGACGGTCCTGTTTCAGGATTCCCCTTATCATTGTGACCACCACGTCGCAGATAACGGCCGCAACCCCCGCCAGCATTCCGGCCATTGCCAGATTGACTATGGCATTGTCCCGGAAGGCGGCGTAAAAAAACGAGATCACGGAAATGATAATCAGGGGCGGGAGAACGGTGCCCAGAACTGCGGTAAGCGCCCCGGGAATTTTGGCTGCCTGGTATCCGATCAGGATAGAGGCGTTTACGGCTATGGCGCCCGGTGAGGACTGTGCGATTGCGGTCAGATCCAGCATCTCCTGCTCGTCAATCCATTTCAGCTCATCCACAAAGCGCTTGCGCATGAGTGGAATGATGACAAACCCACCGCCGAAGGTACAGGCGCTGAGGCGGAAGGTTTCTCCAAACAGCCGGATATAGAGATGTTTTTTCATAGGCCCAGCTCCTCGTTGACCAGCAGAACTTCGGCTTCCATTCCGGACATGGGCTCCCATAAGGTTACCATTCCACGGCAGATGCGGTCCGTACTTTTGCAGTCATAGCACATGTCACAGCGTATGGCGCAGGGGGTTTTCCGGTTAAGCTCTCTGGCGCGCCTGGGGGCGGCGATATTTCTGGCACGCCATACGGCCTGCTCACAGGTATCCGTTAGTTTGTTACGGCCGATCACAAAATAGATTTTTTTATGGCCGAAGAGCATGGAGGAAAGACGGTTTCCCACGCCGTCGATACTGATCATTTCCCCTGTCCTGGCAATCGCATTCACGCTGGTCAGATAAACGTCCGTGGTCATGGCTTCTCTTCTTGCCAGATCCGCATCCTGTTTCCAGTGCCAGAAAACTGTGTTGTGGGTAAGGAGCTTCTCGTAGATGCCGATTTTGTGGATTGTGGAGGAACCGCCGATCCCTACCGTCTGCCCGTCAATCTCCGCATTCAGATATTCGCAGGCGTCTCTGCCCGTTTCAAAGACCGTGGCCGTATATCCGCTGCTTCGCAATATGCGGGCTGTATCGTTTAATATTTGTGTCATCATGGTTCCCTCCGGATTTGACTTTGTTTCTATCTTATCAGTGAGAGGATATGATGTCAATTGGCTGTTAAAGGGAGGACGTAGAGGTGTCCTGTTCCTATGAAGTCAGGGAAGACGACCGGAGCGCACAGTGATGGGGAACCACCAAAATCTACTCCGAAGAGGAAGACGGAGAGATAAAAATTGTCAGCAGTTCAAGCACATACTGAAACTGAGGAATATAATTGCATTAAATGCCAAAAGCCGGGACAGGAGCCTGGCAGGCAGGAAAGGAAGAGAGAATATGAAGATAGCAGTTACTTATGAAAACGGAGAGGTATTCCCGCACTTTGGGCATACGAAGCAGTTTAAGATTTATGAGACTGCGGATGGAAAGATTACAGGCGAACAGATTGCAGATACCGCTGGAAGCGGTCATGGGGCTCTTGCGGGAATGTTGTCCGCATATAAGGTGGATGCGCTGATCTGCGGCGGAATTGGCGCTGGGATCACGTAAAAGTTGATACTCGTAGGCAAAACCCATATACAAACGTGGATACTTTTACTTTAGCGGGAACGGCTTTCTGCCGAAGTAATAGGAAACAGCCGGGGAGACTTACAGGCAAAAGAATATAAAATCTGAAATTAAATATGCAGCCCAGTGGAGTCATGTCTGGGAATGGCTGGTACGTTCAAGGAGATAGAGTAAATGGGCAATAGATAATATAACTGAAAAAAGGCGATAGGAAAAAATAAATTTATCCGTATCTTTATGAAATCTTCAAAATTATCTGCTATTCTTTCTGTAACAACAAATAGAAAGGATATGCAGAGTATGGACATAATTTTGAAAACAACGGAACTAACCAAAAGTTTTAAAGGGCAGATTGCGGTAAACCGTATATCTCTTAGGATAGAAAGAAATTCGGTTTATGGTCTGTTGGGACCAAACGGAGCTGGAAAATCAACAATTTTGAAAATGATTGCAGGAATCTTTAAACCAACGTCCGGTAGGATAGAGGTTGGCGGACATGATTGGAGCCGCAATGATTTGAAAGAAATTGGCGCTTTGATTGAAAACCCCCCGCTGTATGATAACTTGACAGCATATGAAAATCTGAAAGTACGCACTCTGGCGCTGGGATTATCAGATGATCGGATTTCAGAAGTCCTTACCGCAGTACAATTAACCAACACGGGAAAAAAGAAAGCAGGGCAGTTTTCTTTAGGCATGAAACAAAGACTTGGAATAGCACTTGCATTATTGGCTCAGCCTAAACTTTTAATTTTGGATGAGCCGACAAACGGATTAGACCCTATCGGTATTCAGGATCTGCGTGAATTGATCCGCTCTTTCTCAGCAAAAGGGATTACTACTATATTATCCAGCCATATTTTGTCTGAGGTTGAGCAGATTGCAGACCATATCGGTATTATCTCAAATGGAAAGCTGGGTTATGAAGGTGAAGTCCATAAAGATGCGGATTTGGAACGCATTTTTATGGAAGCTGTCGGAAGCACCAGAGGGGAGGGCTGATTTATGCTTGGTATCATTCAATCCGAATTACTGAAAATACATCATACTTTTTTTATAAAACTGATATTTTGGGCTCCGTTAGTCACATTGTT
>CAJTVN010000017.1 GCA_910579685.1 uncultured Lachnospiraceae bacterium
CCATGCGGTCAAGCAAAAGCCCGTAAAGCACCTTTGCCTCTACCGATACCCCCTTAAAGAGCGGGTCTGTAAACAATATTTTCGGGATGCGGTAAAAGCTGTACTGTTCCGCTTCGTTCCCATAGTAATAATCCAGTTGTAACGGCATCGCTGCTGCCTCCTTTTCCTGCAATTTTGACAACTAAAAAAGCCCCGGCATGGTAAAAGTCGCCGGGGCATGATCTGTCTGGTAAACGCAAAAAAGCCGCCCGGTAACTGCCATTAGTCAGTCGCCGGACGGCTTTATGCGTTTTATGTATTCTGTGTTTTCCACGTTTCCAGAAGGGAAAAAATGACTTCCTCCATCTGCTTCGCGGTATAGGTCTGGGGGAAATACTGTTTCAGCCTGTCATTTTTAAGCGTCACCTGCACAGGCGCGGGCCTCTCCTCCGTCAGGATGGCATCCATCACATTCCTGTCAAGTTTTTCCTCCTGACTGTATTTTTTCAGGCGTTTCGCCTGTTCCAGCGAAGGGACGGCCTGTAATTCCCCCATAATCTCCATAAGTTCCCCCTGCTGCTCCTGCGTCAGATAGGACAGTTCCACGGCAGGGTTAAAGGGCAGCTTCTTATCGTCCACCATCTGGAGAAGTTCCGGGAGAAGTTCTGTCAGCCGGATAAAACGGTGGATGTTGCGGGCGCTGTCATTGGAATTTTCACTCAGCGCATCCACGCTGTACTTCTCGCCAAGTTGTCGAGAAGTATCCTTCACGCCCTGATGCTTCAATGCGTCCAGCTTCATCTTATACGCCCATGCCTTCTCGCTGGGGAACAGGTTTTCCCGCTGGATATTGCTGTCCACCATGAACAGTACCGCTTCATCATCATCCAGTTCCCGCACGATCACCGGCATCGTAGTTTTCCCTGCCAGTTCCGAAGCATGTCTGCGCCTGTGTCCGGCAATCAGTTCATAGCCGCCCTCCGCACGGGGCCTTGCAATGCCGGGGACAAGGACGCCATGTATCTTTATGCTTTCCACCGTGTCCTGCATGGTATCATCATCCAGCACCTTAAATGGGTGGTCTTTAAAGGGGAACAGTTCTGTAAGCGGGATTTCCTGCACGTTCCCGTCCCTTCCTGCCCCGCAGGATTCCCGGCGGAGAACAGGTCATCAAATTTAGTCACCTGGATATTTTTTGCGCTGCTTTTCATCCCATCATCACCTCTTTCGTCAGTGCGGCATAGGCAGCCGACACTTTACCGGCGGGGTCATGGAGATAGATGCTCTTGCCCTCCGCGCTGGTTTCCGCCGCCCGCACGGAGAGGGGGATAATGCTGTCAAATATCCGCAGCTTTCCGTCATAATTCATGTGAAGGAGTTCCACAATATCCCTTGCGTAGTTGGTGCGCATATCCGCCATTGTGACCACTATCCCTGCTATGGAAAGGCGCGGGTTGATCTGCCGCCTGACTTTCGCAATCGTGCGGATAAGCTGCTCCAGCCCTTTTATGGAAAGATACTGTGCCTGCACCGGGATAATGACCTGATCCGCCGCCGCAAGCGCATTGATAGTCAGCATACCAAGCGAAGGCATACAATCCAGAATGATCGCATCATATTCCCCACGCACCGTATTCAGGTACTGTCGCAGGATTGTCTCCCGGCTCATGGTGTTGACCAGGGTAACCTCCATGCCGGCCAGTTCAATGTTTGCCGGGAGCAGGTCAACACCCTCCGCATGGTGGAGAATCCCGCTTCCAGGCGGAAGCGGCTTGTCCGTGATTATCCCGCCCAGGATAGCCGAAAGCGTGGTTTCCATCTGGTCGGGCTGCTGGTATCCCAGGCTGGCGGTCATGGAACCCTGCGAATCCACATCCACCAGAAGGACGCTCCTGCCCTCACGGGCAAGACCGATCCCGATGCTGATGGAACTGACTGTTTTTGCACAGCCCCCTTTTTGGTTACATAAACAGTAGATTGTTGCACTCATACTCACACCGCCTCTCTCACCCGGACAGTCAGGCCGTCCAGCCGTATATTTTTATGGCCTACCAGATAGTAGTCCTTTCCGTCATGCTCCACGCTTGTCCACACCCAATAAGGCACTTCCTGATAATCGTCTTTTATCAGCGCCTCAATGCCGCTCCCACTGGTATAATAATGGCCGCCTTTTGTCTCATACCTTCCGCTCCGGTTCTTATGCAGACAGCTTGTTTCTTTTACCGGGCGGGAAAGATATGCAATCCTGCCCGCCACATCCGAAAGTTTCTCCATGATCTCCCTAAGTTCGGTCTGGAGAAAAAGCTGCTGCCCGTCCTCATAGTCGATATGCAGCCCGCTCAGATCATCGTACTCGTCATATGTAGACAGCCTCAACAGGCTCCTGATGCTTCCATTCACCTTTTGGGTTTCCTTTAATACCGTGTTTAAATCTGCCATAAATTCTCTCCTTCTTGTTAATCGTACTTTGACAATAAGAAATAGGACTAAATCAGCCGCGCAGACACGATACTTGTCCGCATGAAAAGCTAATTTAGTCCTACCTAAACTTCAAATATTCAGTTATCACCCCTTTTAGACACACTTTTTACAACACCACTCGGCTTTGTGGTATATTAGTGTCAAGTTGCTTGATTTTCGGTTTTCTGGTTAAAAACAGGCCCGTCCTTATCCAATTTTGCTGTTTTCGCAGCAGTTTTTTCATAGGACTAAATCAGCGGAAACCCTTGATTTTACTGGCTCCTTGCTAACTTGACACTATATTACCATACGCCCCCACCTTCTCATTCGGATACTCCCTCTCCCCCCGGATCGGCTTCGCTCCCCGCCTAAGATACGCTTTCACCTTCTCCCCATACAAATAGGGATCATTATTTCTCACAATCCCCCATTCCATCATAAGCGCCGCACTTCCGGTCACAAAGGGTGTCGCAAAGGAGGTTCCTGAGACGCGCACGAAGGTGTTCCCCGGTCCTATGGTCTCGATGTTCACCCCGGGCGCCGCAAGATCCGGCTTGATCGTTCCCTGGCCCGTGCGCTCTCCGGCAATACTCTGCATGGGATACCCCCTGCCCGAAAAGTCAGCATAAGCCTCATAGGCAGCGTTGTAAGCTCCCACTGTGATCACCTTGGAAGCAGTGGAAGGAATCGTCAGGGTTTTGTCGGGCGTTGAGACAAAAAACCGGGTGGCCGCATTCAATGCCGTGCTGCTTGGCAGATAAAAATCATAATTCCCGGAAACCGTTTGTATCGGCAGGATCTCGAAGCTCCATATTCCCGTGTTCACAAAAGAACCAACAGGCAGAAAGTCAAAATAGATTTCCTGATTGACCGAATACGGAGACGGTTCGCCGATATACAGCAAAATCTGCGTCTGCTCCATCACCAGAGTCTGCATACCGGTGCGAACCGTATCAATCTCTTCCCTGACCCCGGATGGGGAGAGCAGTACAATCCGGAATCGATCCACATACTCCTTCCACAGCTGTACGCTGAAAGCCGGCTGATAGCTCCCGACATTCAGCTCAACCCTGCGCAGATCCATACCCGCTATCTCTCCACTACGTCCTCCTGCCTGTATTCTTCCGGATATATGTCCTCCTGCCGCACCCTCGTTTCCGCTTCCCACACAGATCACGCATCTTCCAATTTCCGCTACGTTATCGAGGAATCTCTCCAGCAGGGAAGTTCCGTCGTGGGAGCCGTAGGTATTTCCAAAGCTCAGATTAATGGCAAGGGGCATTCCGAGAAGTACCGCTTTTCTCACCATATAAGTAAGTGCACGCATCAGTTCTGTTGTTCTTGGAAAAGAATCCGGCCTCGAGCTTCCGAGCTTTACCACAATAAGACTGCTCTGCGGCGCAACTCCCTGATATCTGCCATCCAGAAGACTGCCCCCGGCAGCCGCTATGGCGGCCACAGCCGTTCCGTGGCCTGAAGTGTCAAAGCTCGGCACCACGAGGTTCGGATTGGCCGCATGGAGCGCCGCATTTATTCTCCTGTTGTCAAATTCCACGCCCAGGGCAAATCCCTCCGGCGGCAATGCTCTTCTGTCAAACTCACCCGGCTCTTCCCATGTTATCCCCGCCAGACCTGCATCCACCCGCTCTGCGTCCAGTGTCTGATCCCAGAGATACAAAATCCTGCTCTTTCCGTCCCTGTCAATAAACTCTCTGCTTTGATAATCAATTCCCTCTGGCGTGCGATAAGTGTCCCGGCATTTCACACCACGAAAAAACGGACAGTCCCAATCGGGACTGTCCGCTCATTCAGTCAACACCCTGCAGTAAGCTGACGGGCGTCAAACTTGTTTAATATTTTCCAAAGTCATCGCCAAGTGAGATAACCTGCTCATTCATGCTGATATCCGGTGCGGAAGAAGCTCCTCTGAAGGAAGAGGAAGATCCTGAATTTCCATTTCCAAGATTGTAAATGGAAAGCATATCCCTCATCCTTGCCGCCTGGTTGGAAAGCTCCTCGCTGGCTGCCGCACACTGCTGGCTGGTAGCGGAGTTTGTCTGAACCACCTGGGATACCTGGCTGATTGCCTGCTCAATCTGAGCCACAGCAGTTGCCTGATAGTTGGAGGATTCGGCAATACCGTTAATCAGCATCTCGCTCTCCTGAACCACATTCGTGATTGCCTCAAGAGCCTGCGCTGTGTTATCCACGATCTTGCTTCCCATGTTCACCTTGTCAATGGAATCCTCGATCAGCTCAGCCGTCTCAGCCGCCGCTGATGCGCTCTTTGCCGCCAGGCTTCTTACCTCCTCAGCCACAACCGCAAAGCCTTTTCCTGCCTCGCCGGCTCTCGCCGCCTCAACCGCCGCATTCAGGGCAAGAATATTGGTCTGAAATGCAATGTCATCAATAACCTTGATGATCTTGGAAATACTCTCGGATGACTTGTTGATGTCCTGCATGGCGGTCATCATATCCTGCATCTGCTTGTTGCCTTCTTTTACATCCTCAATCGCCTTTCCTACCAGATTTGCCGCCGTGTTGGCCTCCTCTGCATTCTGCTTTGTCTTGTCAGCGATCTCATCGATAGATGCCGTGATCTCCTGGATCGCACTGGCCTGCTGAGTGGAACCCTGTGCCAGCGCCTGGCTTGCGCTTGCCACCTGGGAAGAACTGATGGTAACCTGGGAGCCCGCATCACTGATATTGGTCAGGGCATTCAGATTATCCTCAACCAGCTTCTTTAAGGAATTGCCAAGCACGTCGTCTGCAGACTTTGGATTCACCGTGATCGTGAGATTACCGTTCGAAACCTCCTCTGCCACCTTAGCCTGGTATTTAATGTTGTTAACCACTTCGTTGTATTCGTCTACCAGCCCGCCAAACTCATCATTGTTGTATTTGACAAGGTTGATGTCCACGCGTCCCATTGCGATGTCTTTTGCCGCTACGGAAAGCTGTTCTACGGATTTTTCAATGGCTTTAATCAGTTTTAAAGCTACAAATACCGTAATCGCAATGGAAACCACCGCAAAAGCAGCCGTAAAGATAGCCGCATACGTAGTATACTTTTCCTGAGCTACCGGATCTACAATCTTTACCGCCCGCTTTGTAGTCAAATCGCCGATTATAATATTCAGGACCGTGATTGCGATCGGAATCAGGAAACCTATCAACAGTTTTGTTTTCATCTTCATGTCTTTCATGTTCATACCTCTCATTCTTCTTCTAATATCATATCATTTGCCTGCTCAGCGACCGATAAGTCCTCGTCATTCAGGAGCTTATCGGGATCCAGCAGTAATTTAACAGAATCCCCTACTTTACCAATGCCATACACATATTTCTGCTGTCCCTTATCCATGCGGCCGATTGACGGAGGCGGCAGAATATTTTCATCCTTGATCTCGACTACCTCTGCGATCTTCTCCACAATCAGACCGACCACCGTAGATTTTACGTTGATGACAATGATACAGGTTCTGTCATTATATTCAAAGGGCTGCTGCTTGAAACGCAGCCTCACGTCAATCACGGGAATCACTTTTCCTCTCAGATTGATAAGCCCCTTAATATAATCCTCTGTTTCCGGAATTGCCGTGATCGCCTGAAACTGAATAATCTCATTAACATACTGGATCTTCAGTCCAAAATATTCATTTCCGGATTTAAAGGTCATATATTTGCCTTTTGTGGTGTCATGCTCGCCAGAAGCGTGTGCTTCCGCTGTGCGTTTCCTCAATTCGCTTGTTTCACTCATACATACACCGTTCCTTTCTTAACTATTTAGTCTACCAAACCGCCTGCGTCCAATATCAGTGCGATACTTCCATCTCCGAGCTGCGTACAACCGGACAATCCCTTCACCTTTTTGATATAAGAAGGAATCGGTTTTACCACAATCTCCTGCTCCCCGATCAACCTGTCTACGAAAAGGCAGACCTTCTTATCCTCCACTTCAAGGATCAGCATTGTTCCATCCTCTACCGCTTCCTTGTATTCGGTAAGGCCATACCATCTGCCCAAACGGATCACGGGATAACATTCTCCGCGGATCATAATGAACTCATCACCGTTTGGCTCATGAATCATCATATCCTCTCTCACCGTGACAAACTCCTTAATTACGCCTGTTTCGAGGACGAAAGAGGAATTTCCGGTTTCCATGACAATACCGTCCACAATGGCCAGAGTAAGCGGAATTTTAAGGCTCATGATCGTGCCCATTCCCGCAACGCTCTCGATATCCAGCATACCGCCGATTGCCTGGATATTCTGTACCACAACGTCCATTCCCACACCACGGCCCGAATATTCCGTGATCTGCTCGTTGGTGGAAAAGCCCGGAAGGGTGATAAACTGGAACACTTCCTTGTCCGTATAGGCGGATTCCGGTTTGCCGTCTTCCAAAAGCCCCTGTTTTCTCGCCTTGGCAAGTATCTTATCCCGGTCAAGTCCTTTTCCGTTATCCTCCACGCTGATCCACACCTTACCGGCCTCGGTTTTCGCAGAAAGAGTAACTTTTCCTTTGTCAGCCTTGCCGCTGTCGAGACGTTCCTCGTTTGTCTCGATTCCATGATCCACCGCATTTCTCACAAGATGCATAAGAGGATCGGAAATGTGTTCGATAATGTTCTTATCCACTTCCGTCTGTTCCCCTACCATCTCAAACTCGATATCCTTCCCGAGTTTTCTCGATACGTCAAACACGATTCGGTTCATCTTCTGGAAGGTATTGGTAAGGGGTACCATTCTCATGGACATGATGACATTCTGCAGATCCGTGGAGATCTTTGACATCTGCGCCGCCGCCTTGTTAAAGCTGTTGAGATTAAGCCCCGGTACCTTCAGGTCGGGATTCTGCAGCACAACGGATTCCGCAATCACAAGCTCTCCGATCAGATCCATCAGCTGATCCATTTTACCTACGTTTACGCTGATAAAGGAAGCTTTTTCCGTCTTCGGTTTATCCTTTGCCAGCGTCTTATGCTTACCGGGATCCTTGGATTTGATGACAAAATCGCCCGGAGCCAGCTTCGGCTTGGCAGGCGCCTTCTCTTCCTTTTCCATGGCTTCCTTGTTTGCTTCCTGCGCTTTATTCTCAATCTCTTCCACGCTGGACTCCAGATCAATTACCGGAACGGCGTCGTCCCCAAAGTCAAAGCCCTGAAGGAATTCATCGGCCTTGCACTCAAAGATTTCCACCTTTTCGATATCGTAACCGATTCCGATAATCTGGCGTATCTCTTCCTCGCTGCACTGTGCCTGCAACAGGATTTTGAATCCCTCCTTCAGGATCGTCTCCGAGCTTGACGCATCTGCGATAATATCCTCCGGAGAATACAAAAGATCCTCCGCAATTTCCTTTAAAGCGTACACGGTCTTATACGCATGTACGTTTACCATCTCTGTTTCCGGGAAAAACGTAATAAATATCTTATAAAAACGACTGTCCTTTGTGGCGACCGGAGCAATGTAAAACTGCTTGGGCTCCACATGTACATTTGTGGGCGGCGCCTCCTTGGCGCCCTCCTCCTTTGGCGTACCGCTGCCGTTCTTTATGGTGTCCAGGAACTTGTCAAGCCTTGCGATAATTTCGCTTGCGTCTCCGTCCGCAGGGTCACCGTTACGGATCTTATCCATTTCACTGGAAATAAAATCCGCCACCTCCAACACATGCTCTACCAGCTCAAGATGAGGTACATTGTCAGGGTGGGACTCTCTCAGATAATAGAAAACATCTTCCAGCTTATGCGCAATAGCCGTGATATTGTCAAACATCATAATACCTGAAGAGCCTTTGATCGTGTGCATCGTTCTGAATATTTCGTTTATGCTGTCTTCATCAAAGCAATCCGCATCTTTTTGTTCCAGAACTCTGTCCTGAAGCTGCTCAAGCAGCTGCTCATTCTCGAACAAGTACATATCCAGCATGCCATCCGTACTAAATTCTTCAGCCATATCCTTCTCCTTTCCGGCATATTCTACTTTTTTGTATTATCAGATCAGCTCCAGTTTCGTTAATACCTGTTCGAACTTTTCCTGATCAATGGGCTTGCCGGAATACACCGTACATCCCAATTCAAATGCCATATTGACATTTCTTTCTTCATTCAGTGCCGTGGTCATGATTACCTTTACAGCGTTATCCTCCGAAATCCCCCGTTCCTTTTCCAGATTGCGGATTCCAACCAGAGCCTGATAGCCGTCCATAACCGGCATCATAATATCGAGGCATACCAGATCGTAAGGCTCGCCGTCTTCCAAAGCCATCATAAAGGCATCCACGGCTTCCATCCCATCGACTGTCACGTCACATTCGCCGTACTTTGACAGGAAATTCACCATGAATTTCCTTGTTACAAAATCATCTTCTGCCAGTAGAATCTTCATCATTGTCTCCTTTACATTTTATTTAAAAGTGCGTATGTCCTCTTAGGTATATCGGAGAGTTTCTCCTGATACTCAACTGCCCCGAGATCATATGCCACTTTCGGCATTCCATAAACCACGCAGGTGGATTCATCCTGTCCGATGGTTCTCGCTCCGGCCTTACGCATGGCTAAAAGCCCCTTTGCGCCGTCTCCCCCCATTCCTGTCAGGATAATGCCGACGGCATCCCGTCCCGCCACCTTGGCAACCGATTCAAACAGCACATCCACGGAAGGACAGTGTCCGTTTACCTTCGGTCCTTTCTTACATTCCACCTGATAAACCCCGTTCACTTTCACAAGATGCATATGCTGATCGCCTCCGGGAGCAATCACCACATGGCCCGGAAGCACCCGGTCTCCCGTCCTTGCTTCCTTCACCTGCACCCGGCACTGGTCGTTGAGCCTCTTTGCATACATCTCCGTAAATCCGGGGGGCATATGCTGCACGATCACAATCCCCGGTATATCGGTTCCATATTCTTTTACCACATCAAAAATCGCTTCCGTACCTCCCGTGGAAGCGCCGATGGCCACGATCAGATCCCTGCCTTTTGCGGAAAGGCTCTGCATCTCCTGCTTCATCACCGTCTTCTTGATATTGCTGATCTTTGCCGTGGAAGCAATCTTGATCTTTACCAGCAGCTCGTTTCGGATAAATTCCTCCAGCTGCGCCCTGCTCGATACGGCCGGCTTTGCCACGAAATCCACGGCGCCTGCATTTAGTGCGTCGAACACCTTGTCGCTCAGAGAGCTGATAACCACCACCGGAAGCGGATACTGCGGCATGAGCTTGCGCAAAAATTCAATTCCGCTCATCCGCGGAAGTTCCACGTCCAGCGTCATCACGTCCGGCTTGTACGCCAGAATGGCATCTCTGGCCTCAAAGGGATCCTTTGCGGTCGCCACAACCTGGATTGCAGGGTCCCGGTTCAGATTCTGAACCAGCAATTCCCTGAAAACGATCGAATCCTCTACTATCAAAACTTTTATTGGCCGCATATACCAATCCTTCCCTTCCTCATTTTTTGAATATCGACGGCTGGATGATCTGGAACGGTGTGCTGTTCCTGTTGAGGGTCTCGGTTGTTCCTATGAACAGATACCCTCCGGGTTCCAATGCGTCGTACACCTTCTGAACCAGCTGCTCTTTTGTCTTCTCATCAAAATATATCATAACATTGCGTAAAAATATAGTATGCATTTTCTTTTTAAAGGGAAAAGGATCCATTAAATTAAACTGTCTGAAAACTACCTCCTTTTTCAACTCGTCCGTCACTCTGTACTGAGCGCCTCCGGCAACCGGCTTGAAAAAATGCCTCTTCCACTGATCCGGAAGATTTTTCAGCTGCTCTGCGCTGTAAACGCCTGTAAGAGCCTGCTTGAGCACCTTGGTGGATATGTCCGTGGCAAGAACCTTCGTATCCCACTGGCTGCGCTCCAGTCCGAAAAAGTCCGCAAGCACCATGGCGATCATATAGGGTTCTTCGCCGGTAGAGGCGGCTCCGCACCAGATACGCAGATCCTTGGAGCGCGCTTCCTTTTCCTTAAGGCCGGGAAGCACAATCTTCTTGAAATAATCAAAATGCTCAAACTCCCTCATAAAATATGTATGATTCGTTGTCAGGAAATTAACCAGCATTTTTTCCTGCGTACCGCTCTTGTCACGCTCCACGACATCCATGTATTCGTTAAAATTATGCCAGCCGTTGGACCGGATATAATTTTCAAGCCGTCCGTTGACAATCACCTTCTTCTGGCTTAAATCAATGCCATAGCGCTGCTTCATAAAAACAGATATTCTTCTAAATTCCTCATCGGTTATCACCGTATATCCCTCCCATCAAAGACTTAAATCCTCAAATCAGCTCAGCTGACGCAATATTTTACAGCATATATTAAAAATATCAGGATTAAATTTCACTCCTGCCTCCCTGCTCATAACCGCAATGGCGTTCTGTCTGTCTTTTCCATCCTGCGTCAGGGTACAGAACCTGCTCATCAGTGAGACAATCTGTGCGGCAAGGGGAATCTCATTTCCCGCAAGGTGCTCCGGATATCCGCTTCCATCCCAGTTTTCATGGTGATAATGCGCCGTATCGGCTGATATCTGCACAAAATCATTGTAATCGCTGCTCCCGTGCAAATCCAAAAGAAGCTTCGCCCCGATCCCGGTATGGCTTTGCATGATGGCCGTCTCTTCCTCGCCAAGCTCCCCGCTTTTTTGAAGAATCTCCTTTGGAACACCTATATTTCCGATGTCGCACAGGGATGCCGCCAGCTCGATTGTATCAATAAAAGCATCTGAAATCTTTTCCTCAAACATGGGCGAAAGCTGCAATCCCTGTGCAAGTATCCGGCAGTTTCCCTTCAAACGCTCCATGTATTTTTTCCCATAGGGGGAATTCTGTTCGGCTATATTGGCAAGGGCCCGCAGAATACTCATCTTCTCCTGCTCCATCTGCCGCAGCTGCTCGCTGACAGAAACCTGAAGCCGCCGGTTCATCTCCCGAAGCTCCTCGGCCATCTCATAGAGCCGCAGGTGGACGCCAACCCTGGCCTTCACGATCTCCGGAACAAAGGGCTTCGTGATATAGTCCCCTCCTCCGAGATCAAATCCCTCTATAATATCTTCCATCTCGTCAAAAGCGGAAATGAAAATGATGGGGATATTCCTTGTGGCCTCGTTTCCCTTCACGAGCCCGCACAATTCATACCCGCTCATCTTTGGCATGGATATATCAGTGAGAATCAGCTGTGGGGCGCTCTCCCGGATCAGATCAAGCGCTTCCATCCCGTTTTCCGCCAGAACGGGATGATAACCCATATCCAAGATAATCTCATTCAGTATGATCCGGTTCATCTCCACGTCATCCACTATAAGGATGGTTCCCCTGCCCTTATCACTCTCCCCATAAGTCATGAACACATCCCTCCTTACTGCAGATAAGCCTTTAATTCCTCAAAGCTGGAAGCCGTCTTCTCATAGTCTTCCTTCTGGATCGCCATTTTCAGCCGAAGAACCATACGCCCCACCTCGCGGGGCGCTTTTAGTGTCAGCTGGCGGACCGTTTCCATAAATCCTTCCGCCTTCTCCCAGTTTTCCATCTCCACGCAGAGAATCAGCTTCGACAGATTTTTCTCAAGGGCTTCCCTGTTTTTCGATGTCCCAAAGCTTTGCAGCTCGTCAGCAGACCGCTCCCCAACCTCTGAAACTGTCAGGGCAGGCCTTCTGGCATCATTGGCCCCTGCCGGCCTGTCAGGCTCCTCCTTGCAGGAATCCACCCAAATGGAAAAAGAAAACGTACTTCCTCTCCCCTTTCTGCTCTCCACAGCAATCCGTCCACCCATCAGCTCCACCAGCTGCTTACAGATATTTAATCCCAGCCCGGTGCCTCCATACTTTCTTGATATGGATGCGTCTACCTGCGAAAAGCTTTGAAAAAGCTTATCCTGCTCCGCCTTGTCTATCCCAATTCCGGAATCAATCACAATAAAAAACAGTTCGATTCTGCCGTTTATCTGGGCAGTTTTCAGAATCTCCACCGTGATTTTTCCAACGGAAGTAAATTTCAATGCATTTGATAAAAGATTGTTGAGAACCTGTTTGATCCGCAGCTCGTCGCCTGTTACATATTCCGGCACATTGGGAGATACCGTCATAAAAAACTCCAGGCCTTTCTCCGTGATTTTACTGATATGATGGGCCTTCACATAGTCCAGCATATCTCTCACGTGAAATTTCCGTTTTTCCAAAGTGAACTTACCGGCTTCCAGTTTGGAAAAATCAAGGATATTGTCAATCAGCTTGTTCATATCCTCACAGCATCGCTCGATCATCTTCATAGGCCGGAGCTTATCCGGCATTGTTTCCACATCCAGCAGCTCCCTGATATTTCCAAGTACGCCGTTTACCGGCGTGCGCAGCTCATGGGTCACGTTTGCGACAAATTCCGCCTTTACCCTGGCCGCCTGCTGCACTTCCTTCTTTATCTGTGCGACCTCTCTGTTCAAATGCTCCCTTTCGAGAGTGTCGTTTGCCATACATATATACGTCTGTGGCTGAGCATAACTGCTCATGATTCTTACTTCTACGGGAAAGCAGGTAAGATTTTTGCGATATGCCACAAGATTCTGCAGTTCATGCCCAAAGGGATAAGCCGTTTCCAGCCCGTTTTCTGCAGCCGTGAAATGATTTGGAAAAATATCACTGATGTTTCTGCCGCATAGTTCCTGCTCGTATTCCAGTTTTTTTTCCGCTGCGTCATTGGCATAAGTAATCTTCCCCGTACGGTCAAAGATAATGACCATCTCCAGTGCGTCCCCCACGGGAAATATACTTCCGCCGTTTTGTTCCATAAGTCTTCCCCCTCAGGTAAAACCGTACCCGTCAAATTCCTATTCCGCTAAGAAAGGCAGCAAACGTTTGACTTTTTGCTGCCCTGATATCTACTTAAACATTACGCAAAATCAAACAAACTCATGACTTCCACTGTGTTAAAGAAATCATCCCTGGCAAGCTTGAAGCACTCCAGTATATCTGGAGAGAACTGTCCGCACTCACCATTCATAATCATATTGTACGATTCGCCGGCATCATAGGCGCTTTTATATACCCTTGGGCTTACCAGCTCGTCATAGGCATCTGCAATAGCGACCACCTGTGCGCAGATCGGAACCGTATTCCCCGCCAGATGCTCGGGATATCCATTGCCGTCCCATCTCTCATGATGATATTTGCAGATTTCATAACAATAGCGATAAAAATCATCCTTCTGATTTTCACAAAATCTCTTTAAGATATCGCACCCAACCGAAGTATGAGTCCTCATAACCGCAGTCTCCTCCGGTGTCAGAGTGCCCGGCTTAAGCAGTATGGAATCCGGAATCGCTATCTTGCCGATATCGTGCAGCGCCGACGCCCTGACCATCTCGTCAATCTGCTTTTCATTCAATCCGTACTCCGGGAAATTCTTCATCAGAAGCTCCAGCAGCGTTTTGGTAAAATATTTGATTCGCCTGATATGTTCTCCGGCTTCAAAATTCCGGAACTCTACAATGGAACTCAACGCATGAATGACAAATTCATTGTCCTCCCGCGCCCTCTTTTCCTGCAGCTTAATGGTCTCTTCCTGCTCCTTAAGCCGCTTTTCCATGTTTTTCTTATTCAGATAAAGCTCGATGATATTTTGGGCCCTGCGCTTTACAATATACGGATAAAAAGGCTTGTGCATTACATCCGCAATTCCGTAAGAATATGCCTGATCCTCGCTGTCCCCCACCGTCTCCCCGGTAATCAGTATAACGGGAAGCTTCTCAATCAAATCATGTTCCTGCATATATTCGAGCACTTCAAAGCCATTGAGCACCGGCATTACCAGATCCAGCAGAACCAGCACAATACCGGAATTACTTTCAATCTGCTGTATGGCATCCCGCCCGTCCTCAGCTTCCAGAATTTCGTAGTCTTCCTCAAACACGCCCTTTAGTATAATTCTGTTTATCTCTTCATCGTCAACGATTAAAATCTGTTGTTTATCACAGCCCATACTATCTCCCTGCCATTTCCAGACGAAACAATTTCCATACATTTTAAGTTACCATTTTTCCTGAAAAATGTCAAACGAAATGTCTTTGCAGACCGTCTGTATCAGACCTTGTCAGGGTCTGTATTTTTCAAGCAGCTGGACAAAACGGCTGTGTTCTGCCGCCAGCTGATCCTTAAGCGCCTCCAGCTTCTCCCTGTCGATTTCCCCGGGAGCTTTTCCTTTCAGCATATCCGAAATCTGCGTGGCAACCCCGTAAACCGGATTCAGTCCCAGGTTTGCCGTGACTCCCTTAAGCGTATGGGCGCTCACGTAGGCACCCTCAAAATCATTCTTTTCGAGGTTGGATTTGATGCCTTCGAAATTCTTGTCATCCAGGAATTTCATAATAAATTTCATATACAGAGCTTCATTTCCCATAAAACGCTTCAGCGTTCCCTCCACATCCGCGCCATTTTCCTCCAACTGCTTTCTGAAATTTTCATCCATATTTCAATTCCTCTTTCTCTCCACTTTCCTTCCCATATTCCTTTTGGAAAACGGTTCTTTAAACGATAACATTTTAGCACAACTAGTATCTTATCGTCAATGTATATAAGGTATCAAAATTAGTAGAAAAATGGAAACCTTCTCCTGACATTTGCGCAACGCCATCCCCGGAATCAATCACGCCTACCAAAACCCCTTTTCCCGTCAGGTAAGGATCCCGCACCGTGACCGGCTGGATACAGGATGCCTGCTTTCCTGAGAGCGTGGAAAAATAGAGACGTTTCGGCTTCTCCACGTACTCCACCTCGTCCAGCTCCACAAAAGCCTGAATCAGATTTTCCGGAATCGTCACCACGGCATAGCCCGCAATCAGCTCCTCCACCTGAACCGGTCCTTCGTTCAGACGGGCGAGATCGCCGTTGTACTTGACAATCAACTCCCATTTGTTTTCGCTCTTAAGAAATCCCACATTCAGCTGTGCGGATTTTTCCCTCTCGCTCTGTGTTGCCGAAAGGGCAAGGTTTAACAGATTTTCCAATTTCTGACTGGCCATAATTTTTCTTCCTTGAAAAGTCATATTGATTATTATATGAGCTGCCCGTTTGCCGGGCAACTTATTATCGGATGCCGGGATGGAATTTAAATGTTTTCCGGATTGCGAGAACACGAAGTTCAAAACAGCAGGCAGGGCAGGCGTCACGGCTGCCAGAGCACGGAAGAATCCATGTGGCGCAGATCCGCACAGCCCGTCCTTGCCATCGCCCCCCTAAGTGCGCCGCTCATTTCAAGGATCCTGTCCCTGACCCCCTGCGCCCCGCTCTTTTGCAGGGGCTCCATCAAAGCTCTTCCCACACAGACGCCGTCCGCCCCAAGAAGCAGCGCTTTCATCGCATCCATTCCGCTCGCAATCCCGCAGTCGACAAAAACCGGCATCCGTCCGCCAACGGCTTTCACAATGCGTGGAAGTATTTTTAGTGGAGGCAGCGCATAATCCATAATGCCGTGATGGTGGGAGACCACGATTCCCGCCGCTCCCGCCTGCAGGCACTTATAGGCGTCCTGAACGCTCAGAATTCCCTTGACAATAAACGGGATCCCGGCAGCCTGCACAAAGCTGTGGATCTCGTCCGCCGTTTTGGGCCGCATCGCAAATCCCATGACCGTGTCATAATTTCCCTGCCCGTCAAAAGCGTGATCCACATCCATCCCCACGGCAAGCGCCCCGCAGCTCTTTGCATGGGCAATCCTGTCAAAAATAACCGCATTGTCCGCATAGGGTTTGATGATCTTGACTGTCCTTGCACCGGTTGCCGTGATTTTTTCAAGCTCTTGCTTGTCTCCCATTCCCACCCAGGCCACGGCTCCCGCCTCCTTCGCCCCTTTTGCCATCTCAACCGTGCCCTGCCCGCAAAGCCCGTCAAGGTGGGACAAGGCCGCCGTCATGATCGGCGTGTCAAATCGTTCCCCGAACAGGGAAAAGGACAAGTCCGGCATTTTGTTATCCATATGCCGCATCTCCAAAAGCAAAGAATCAAAATATTCCCTGGTAATCCGATCCGAATCCCCTCTTTTTATCTCTTCCATCCCGCATTCCTCCTCATATCATAAGTCTCTAAGCAAGTAAAAATCTTTGTCTGATTTTACCACGTTTCCGCCGTCCGGACATCTGTTTCCATATATATTTTTATAATTTTCTCCAACACTTCGGAAAGCTCCTGGAGACTTGCCGCCTCCCCTTCCAGATTTTCCGCCTCTCTCTTCAGGCTGCGGCACAAAAGCCAGCTGTTCTTTGCGAAATTCGGCAGCCTTTCCGAAACGCTCTGCGCTTCTTCCTTCCGTTTTCTGACTTCCAGGGCCAGATTCCGCAGAGGCTCGATCTGTGCTGCCATCTTGGAATAACCGGCCTTCACAATCAGACATCCCTTCATGTCCTGGGAAAAAGATTTGCGGCAAAAGGCCGCCGCAAGCATCTCCCTTCCCTGTCCGGTGTAAAAAACACTGTCTGCGACAGCCGGAATCCCGGCGCTCACAAAATCGCCGATGTCGGAGAGCGTAAGACGTTCCCCGTTCAGCCCGGTTTTGCGTTCTCCTCCCAGCTCCATCAGCTGCATCAGCGTGGCCGCACAGCCATCCCTCCTCTCCGGCTCCATCCGCATCAAAAGCCCGGAAAGCACCGCGGCATAGCTTCCGAGCTTCCCCTGTCCCATCACATAATCATTTTTTCTCCCGCCAAAGACCGTATCATATTCTCCGGTGCTCTCATTCAGCACACGTGAGGCAAACATGTATTTGATATCATGATAGCCGGCAAAATTCTGCACCTGCACCGGCGTCTTCACATAAAAGATCTGGTTTTTTGGCACAATGGAATTCCCAAGCACGTTCACATAGTCATTCTCTCCGAAAATCCCGGTGATCCTGCGCCTCCTCTTTTCAAATCCGCTCTCCCCGTAAGCCTCCTTCCATCCGTCAATGGCCTTCTGTGAAAACCCCTGCCCGTCTATATTATAGCAGGCGTCCACCAGCTCCCCATACTGCGTTGACATGGTGACATACTGCGCCTTGTTCCCCCCTTTGGAATGTCCGGTCACGATCACTCTCTGAGAGGGCGAAATCTGATTCCGCTCCACCACCCTGTCAAAGTACTCCAGCGCCCTCTCCTGCTGCCGGGTGCTCTTTTGCGTCATCCCAAGCCCGTTATCCGGCCACTCCCCGTCTCCGGTTCCGCGATAAACCACATAGATGCTGCTACCGTCCCGGGAGGAAAAAGTACATGCCGCCGTGCCGCTGTCGCATCCCATCAGGCAGCTCTGGTTGTCAATGACAAGATTCCCGATCTGTGGATCCTGCGCCGCCTGCCTTAGCACTGTGTACTCCCCGAAATGGATTCCGCCCTCCGCACAGTCCGGATGGCGGGAAAGCTCCGAAAGGATTTCATTCAGCGTCATTCCGTCGTCAGCTTCCTTATAGTCTATGTACATAAAGGTGTTGAGCACCATGCTGATCTCTTCCTCGCTCATCCGCACGCCCCTTTCTCCCTCGCCATCCCCTTCATCCATCTTCTGTACCGCAGACCCCCTCTCTCATCCATGGAAAACACCAGCTCCGCCACGGCCTCGTATCCTTCATAATCGCTGCTTGCAAAGTTCTCCTGCGTAATCCTCTCGTAGTCACTTCCGCTCCCCGGGAGGCTCACGGTTCCCCGCACCTTGTAACCGCATTCTGCGTTTTGTCTCACAAACTCATCCAGCTTTTGTTCCCACTGCTTTTCGCTGCCCGAAGCAGACGCCGGATAGATGTAAAACTGCGCCATGGACAGTGGATTTTTCAGAAATTCATCCACACTCATACCGGCCCCGAATTCCGGCGGGAAAACAAACTGTGGGATTCGGTAGTAAACCTTGCATTCTCCAAAACAGCGCTCCGCCGTTTCCCTCTCCTTTTTCTCCAGCTCCTGTCTCAGAATCCAGGCGAGATAATTGTCCTGAAAACGCAGGCGCCCCCCTTCAACGCTTTTGCGCACCAGAACCTTCCGCTCCGGATGCTTCCTGCTCGATGCAAGAAGCATCGAGTAGCTCTTTCCCGCCTCGCCCGCATAACTCTCCACAAAGTCAAACGGTTCCCCGTATTTGTCTTTCAGATAAGAAAGCATTTCCGTTCTCTCATTCCTTTTCCGCATCCCACACCCCGCAATCCCCAGAAAAAGCATGCCTGCGGCTGCCGCAGTCAGCAGCCGCAGAACACATCCGGTTCTCATCCTCCTCTTTTTCATGCTATAATATTGACGCTCAGGCCGCTTCCCTGGTCGGTATTGCCTCTCTCCGCACTCTGGTATTGTCTGGCCATCTCCTGAAGATCCTGTACATGCTCCTGTACCATGCGGTAAAGCTTTTCCATATCCGGCGAGAGGGAATCAAACCGGTTGCCATAGGCAGTAGCCGCCTCCCCCTGCCAGACGCCGTTCAGCTTTCTTACCTGGGAGAGCATCTGGCCCGCAAGATTCTTCATCTGATTCCCAAGCGTCGCAAATTCCCCGGATGTCTGCAGCAGCTTTTCCGGCGTTACCCTTAACATTCCTTCCATCTCTTTTCTCCTTTCCTCTAATACGTTCTTGCGGCCGCCGTCTGTGCGTTTCTCACCTCGGCCTGTTCATATCTTGCCGCAATCTCCAGCATCGCCTGAATATACTGATTGATCAGCCGGTAAAAGGCGTCCATCTGCTGGCTGTCCTTTGTAAACGCCCCGTGGAAGGCGTCCTTTGCCTGTCCCTCCCACATCTGGCACAGGGCCTGTTCCTTTCCCTGCAGCTCCCTCGCCCTGCTCTGGAACTGTCCGTTCAAATTCTGCAGCTCTCCCGCCGCACTCCTCAGCCTTGCCGAGGTAACACGAATCATTGCCATTTTTCTCCTCCTTTTCGTTTTCCTGTTTCCTGCTCCGTTTTCTATCGATAGCTTCTCGCCCTAGCGGTCAGGGCATTCCACGTCTCCAGCCGGTAAATCTGCTCCGCCTTTTCCTCGATCTGCACGGAGAGCGCCTCCAGCCTTCTGGCACTTTCCCTGATCTGCTCCAGTATCCTCACCTCCTTTCGGGCAAAAGCGTCCGCATTGCTGCCGATCCACGCCGCCTTTATCTGCGCCGCGGCGCTGATCCCCGCCGTGTCCGCAATTCCGTACAATCCCGCCGCTGTCTGCGTCAGGGAACCGCTCAATTCCTTCATCCGTTCAAAGTGAATCTCAATTTCCGTCAATGACATTCCTGTTCTCCTCCTCCGCCCGGGCATATTCCCCGGCAATCGTACAGAGCCTTTCGGAAAGCCTGCAAAGCTCCCC
Organism: uncultured Lachnospiraceae bacterium; assembly: GCA_910579685.1. GTDB lineage: Bacteria > Bacillota > Clostridia > Lachnospirales > Lachnospiraceae > Suilimivivens. The sequence continues at coordinate 19,735 of CAJTVN010000017.1, forward strand.
TGAAAGCGCCTCCCCCTCCTGTCTTCTGTTTCCGACCTTTCGTCGAAACCGCTCTGCGCTCTTTCCCGCAAAGCAGCCCTTCGTACTCTCGGCAAGCTCCTGCAGCCGGTTGTACGCCGTCCCGAGCTTTGCGCTAAGCTGCTGCAGGTTCTGCGATCTCTCCACTAGAAACTGCGGCGTAACCAGCAGCTCCTCTGCCTGCGGCATTCCATCCTTTTCCATATTTGTTTTTCCTCGTTTTTATCCGATCAGGGATAAAATCCTGGCCTCACATGCCTCAAAATTTTTTTCCATCTGCGAAAGCCGTTCCATAAAGCCTCCTATTTTCTGTACATATTCGTAATTCCGGGAAAGCTCTCTGCACAGAACGCCGCAGTAAACCCTGCCGGCTTCTCCCGTCCAGTTATCCTCCAAAAGAGCCGCCTGCGCCTTCATGGAATTCAGGATATCAAAGATCCCTGTAAGCTCCCCCTGCATTTCCTCCTGCTTTCCCTTTAACTGCGGCGATACCACAGATATATCCCATTCCTCCATTTTCACTCCTTTCCCCTGCGATTTTCCAAAAGCCCTCTCAGAACAAAATCAGCCTATCTCCGTTTCCAATCCCCTGCTGCCTCAGCGTGAGCTCGTCCTTTAGCACGATTCCCCGCTCCCGTGCATACAAAGACATGCTCTCTCCCGCAAAAATCCCTTCCCAAAGCGCTGTCAGTTCCGCCGCCGCCCTGGCAGCCTCTCCCGCGGCCATATCCTCGTCCAGCTCAAAATCGTAGATTCCGTCTATTTCCGGAACCTGAATATCAACCAATATCATCATAAAGCGGTATCCGTATCCTCTCTGTCCTCTCTGCATCTCCCATTTTCAAATAGCCACCTCCCTTCTCCAGCCCTCGGCTCATTTCTTCAAAACCCAGATCCTCGAAAGACAGGATTCGCTGATTCCCGGCGTTTCCTCCCAGGTGGACGCCCTGCTGTCCCTGTGCAAAAAGCGCAAAGACAAACGTCCCCAAAAGCTCCGTCTCCCTTCCCGGACGCTGCAGGGCGATCACCGGCATCAGGCTTTCTTCCTGCGCCTTGCACTCAAAGCTGTCCCGGATCCTTTGCATCCTCTCCCTGTTTGCACACAGCATTCCCGCAAAATCCGAAAGATCGCACAGACACAGACACCATTTGCTCTCGCCTGCCCCCTCCTTCTGCGTCTGTATACACCGCTCGTACCAGTCCGCAAAAGCCGTCTCATCCTCACACAGAAGCAGTCTTTCTTTCTGGTTTGCCCGCTGTGCCGCCAGAAGCACCCGCTCCCGGAAGCCGTGCTTTCGGTCAAGGACAAGCACATGGATACCAAGCTGCCATAATCCACGGATCATACATAACAGCAGGTTCCGCTTCCCCGTCCGTTCTGCGCCCGATATCAGGAAAAAACTCCCCTTTCTGAACGAGATGGTCTTTATATAACCGCTTCTCTCCACATAGCCAATCGGGATCTCCTCTTTTTTTCCCGTCTTCTCAAAGGCTTTCTCTGCCATGGCGGCATACAGCGGTTTTTCCGGGAGGGAGGGAAACCTGGCTGGAATCCCTGCCCCTGCAAGTGAAGCGCTCCTCTTCCCTGCCAGCTCTTTTACCCGGTCAATGCGCTGATAATCATCCCCCGTGCCAAACACCGGCGACTGAAATTCCAGGATGCGTTCCCCATCTCTGCAAAGCCCCCTTCCCTTCACATTTTCTCTGGGGCACACCGTCATCTGATAGCGGCGCAGGATATCCCCATACTGAAAACGGTCGCTCATCTCAAGACACAGGGTCGTCTTCATCTTTTCGAAGAGCTTTCCCGGAATTTCACCGGAGCCCGTTCCCTGCACGGTAAGGATCAGGTAAATCCCGTAATTGATCCCCTCCCCCGCAAGACGCCCGATCAGAGCTTCATATTTATCCTGCGTCGTCTCCCGAAAGCTCCCGTAATTGTCGATCACAAGAAAGACATAGCCCGCCTCCTCTGCGGCATGCTTTCTGAACTGCTGAAAATTGATTCCCCTGAGCCTTTCCTTTCTTTCCTCAAACAGACGCTCCAGATGATAAAAAAAGCATTGTGCCTGCCTGCTTTGTCTCATGCTACCGAGACAGTGGGGCATGTTTTCAAAACAGCCCACTCCGGCATTGTCTGCCCCCGCAAGCAAAATCTGTATCTGCCGGGGCGAATACTCCCCGCACATCTGCCAGAGCATTGTCTGCAAAAGCGTGCTCTTTCCCGTTGACGGCCCTCCTCCAATCAGAAGGTTTCCCTCCTCCAGCGGACGGTAGAAGAGCGGATACTGCCGCTGCTGTTCCGGGTCGTCGCACAGCCCCAGGCACAGTCGTATTTCCTCCTCCTTTCTTGCGTCTCCCATGCAGATTTCCCCAAGGACAAGCCTCTGCGCGAGCTCCGGCATCCACAGCGTTCTCGCTCTTTCGCTCTCTGTCTGCTTTGCAGTCTCAGCGATATAACCGATAACCGCCTCCATCTCGGAGGGGCCCTTTTTTCCGCTCTCCTTCTTGCCGGCAATTCTCTTTCCTGTGCCAAGAACCAGAAACGCAGCCTCCTTTTTCCCTGCATCCTCATACCCGCCCCCTGCATAGCCTGCCTGAAAAAGCTCGCAGACCTCATCATTTCCCACCTGCATATAGCATTGTCCCGCTTTGGTCAGAGCGGCGGCCTGCGGCCTGTGGAGCATATCCATGCTGTCCTGCCTCTCCGCCACCCGCAGGCACAGCCGGAATCTGGTATTGCTCCAGATTTTGTCGTCCACGGTTCCCGCCGGCTTCTGGGTGGAGAGAATCAGATGGACTCCTAGGCTGCGGCCCACCTGGGCCACGCTGATAATTTCCTGCATGAATTCCGGCTCCTCCTTTTTCAGCTCCGCAAATTCATCCACCACCAGGAGCAGATGGGGAACCGGCTCCGCTGCGCCGCCCTGCCTGTAAAGCTCCATATAATCCTCCACGTGACTCACGCCAAAGTGCCCGAACAGTCGCTGCCGTCTCCTGTTTTCGCTTTTGATGGAAATCAGGGCTCTGCGGATCTGACCGCCCGAGAGATTGGAGATCACACCGGCGCAGTGGGGAAGCCCGCGCAGGGCGTTTCCCACCGAGCCGCCCTTATAGTCGATAATAAAAAAGTTCATGTCCTCCGGCCCGAAGGAAACGGCAAGGGATAACAGATAGGTCTGGAGAAGCTCGCTCTTGCCCGATCCCGTGGTGCCAGCAATCAGACCGTGCGGCCCGTGGAATTTCTCATGAATATCCAGGCAGATTAACTTTCCTCCCCTGCCTTTTCCCACAGGAACCCGCATGCTCTCCCCGGTCCGGCCGCGGCTCCATCTGCCGAAGCAGTTCAGCTCCTGTACTCTCCTGCAGGAATACAGCTCCAAAAAGGAAACCTTATCCGCAAGGGCATCCTCCCGCTCCCCTCCCTTCGGGAAAAGCCCGGCCATTTTTCGCATATAGGCCTCCGCCTCCATAAAGCCGCATTCCTCCAGGGAAAGACTCTGCCTTTTGACCTCGTCCTGCCCGTAAAGCACGATTTCTTCCCTGCCCTGTTCCCGTATCACAAAGCCTCTGCACTGTCCCGGAAGATACTCCCTCTCCCTGTGCACAAAAATGGAATAAATACCGCTCCCTCCTTTTACCCCGGATCCGAAAATCTCAGTTCCCGCTCCCTCTGCAAGCTCCGGGCTTGCTGCGATCAGAAGATAGAAGGGCCTCTCCTTCTCCCCCTCCTGTCCGGCAAGCTCTCTTTTGAGCTCCGGCAGGATTTCGCCCGCTTCCCTCTCGTCCCCCGCAAGATAGCGCACTCTCCTCCCCCTGCTCCAGATATGGGGCAGCCATTTCAGGCAGGCTGCAAAATCCCGGTCGGCCTCCTTTTGCCTGTCGTAAAAGAAGGCGATCCGCATACTCCGGCTGCTATGGCTGGCCGCAAGCTGAACCAGGGCCTGTAAAAGCACGGAATAAATCCCCTCTCCCGCAAAACCCACGCTCCCGGCCTGTTCCAGGTCAATTCCCACAGGGACAGAAGGCATGGTCAAAAACGCATCCGCAAGCCGGTAAGCCTCCTGCACCAGCGAATCCTGATTCAGTTCCCTGTTCTTACCGGAATGCTTGATCTGAATCGGAAAGGGCCTTTCGCCCAGCCCAAGCCTGACAAACAGATAGTCCTTCTGAAAGGCGCTGCAGTTCCAGAACACGCTTCCCGCTCCCTCCAGGATCCTTTGACAGGAGGGATATTTTTTTCCAAGCGCCTCCTGGTTTTCCGCAAGGCACTGCGAGAGATATTGCCCCGTCTTGGCCAGATATTCCCGGTATATTTCCTTATTTCTTATGATTTCCCTGACACCGGCTTTCTTTTTGTACACATGATTTACCATTCCCCAGAAAACCCCAAGCAGCGCTGTAAAAGCCGTCATGACCATGGAGATCCTGTAATAACCGCCCCCTCTCTCCCCCAGCAGCGCGCCGCCGAGAGCCGCCATCAAAAGAGCCGGAAGCACCATGGTCATGGACGGGCCGAGAGAGAGCAGAAGCGGCCCCTCCCACTGAGGTCTTATATTCTGCGGCATGTCAAGCTCCAGTTCACCCGCATGAAGCTCGGCTTCCTCTCTCACGCTCCTTGTCAGCTGCGGGCAGGGAATGTTTTCCTTCTGCGGCCTGTCCAAAGATGAGACGTCCTCCTTTCCCTCCGCCGTCCGCAGCGTGCCGTAAAAGGCGCTGCAGATCAGAAATTCCTCCAGGCAGAGCATCGAAAGCCCCCAGAGCTGCACACAGTCGCCCTCATTCAGCAAAACCCTTCCCCGGACCGCCCTCCCATTGACATACAGTCCGCTAATCTTTCTCTCCCGCTCCGGTATGCAGGTCTCCAGCAAATACCCTTCCTCCCTGTGTCGTATGAGAATCTGCCTGCTTCGGCTAAAGGAAAGGCACTCATAAAAAACCTCGTTTCGGTAGGCGCTTCCGACACTGATCTGGCTCCTGCTGCCGGGTATCACTCTTTTGCAGGGACAGAGCCTCTCCTTGCCCCCGGACAGAACGACAGCCGCCTCTTCCCCCGTCTGGGTCTTCAGACTGTAAAAACTGCTTTCGGCCGCCCGTCTGCCATCCAGCTTCCAGATCCCGTCTTCCCTCTCCAGCATAAGCTCCATGGGCCCGGACGTTCCGAGCCGTTCGGCGGGAAGATAAAGCTTCCTCCTCTCTCCAGGAAAGAACAGGAGCTTTTCGCGGATATAGGTTTCCATGGTATAAATATGCAGAAAAACAGCCAGCCCATTTTGTCTCTTTTCATGGGCACTCATTACAAAGAACCACCTCTTCTCTCTTCCTTCTTCCTTGATTGTTGGGTTATTTCTGAACGTCTGGAAAGTTATCAGAATTTAGAACAATAATGATTTGATAAGAATTCTTTTGACGTGAACTCAGCATAACAGACTTCTTCTCCCGTGTCAACTGAATTTCGAATTGTTTATTCTTTATTTTGATTATTTATACTTCCTTTATAAACAAAATAAAAATTTAAAAATTTCCTTTGTGAGGGAAGGAGGGAAACCGGCAAAAGGGTCTCCCTTTCCTTACTCTCTCAGCCCAGGGCCACATCCAGGATCATCATGATCAAAAATCCAAACATGACTCCCAGGGTTCCCAGATTGGAATGTTCGCCCTGACTGGCCTCCGGGATCAGCTCTTCCACCACCACGTAAATCATGGCGCCGGCCGCAAAGGCCAGAAACCATGGCATGAAGGGTTCGATCAGGGATGCGATCAGGGTGATTCCCACCCCCGCCAGCAGCTCCACGATCCCCGACAGGCTTCCATACACAAAAGCCCTCAGACGGCTCATGCCCTCCTGCCGAAGCGGCAGGGAAATGGCCGCCCCCTCCGGAAAATTCTGTATGCCGATCCCCGCAGCCAGGGCAAACGCCGCCGCATACAGGGACGGATCCTGCGGATGCTGGGCAGCCATGGCAAAGGCAAGCCCTACCGCCATTCCTTCCGGTATGTTGTGCAGCGTAACTGCCAGAATCAGCAGGGTGGTCCTGCGAAAGGACGAGGGCATTCCCTCCGCATCCTCCTCCCCGAGATGAAGATGGGGCATGAGCACATCCAGAAGCATCAAAAAGGCACCTCCAAGCAAGAAGCCGCCGGATGCCGGTATCCATCCGATTCCTCCCTGTTCCACGGTCTGGTCGATGGCCGGTATGAGAAGAGACCATACCGACGCCGCAATCATCACGCCCGCCGCAAATCCCAAAAAAGCTCTCTGAACATTTTTACCCATTTCCTTTTTAAAAAAGAATACTATGCCGGCTCCCAAAGACGTCATCAGAAAGGTGAAACCTGTTCCTGCAGCCGCCCACATAATTGCCTGATTCATATTCCGCCTCTTTCCGGTATTCCCTCTGGAATACACAGTCTTATATTATTAATATGATGCCAGGGTCAAAAGGTTATACATGATATGCCCGCATATCTATGCATAACTTTGAGACTTCAATATCTTAATATACCCGAAATATGAATTTTGAGCCTGGTACACAGGAAACGGAAAACTTTCCGGATTAATATGTTTCAAAACCTCCGATCATCTCGCCTGCCATCTGCGCCGTATCATCCGTGTAAGTAATCGCTATGGCAAGGGCGCGGTTCCCCTTCACAAGGGCATAATAGTCCTGATACATCACCATTCCGTTCCCCTCTCCCATGACCTTCATGACGCCAAATGTTTCATCGCCGATCTGATACGTCTGCCCCTCTTCCAGCACCGTATAGGAAATCGTTGTGATGGATGTGACGGTTTTTTTCATGGCCTGCAGATAATCCTCCGAGGAAAAGCCGCTTGCGAGAAGCTTTTCCGTGGTGACCACCACATTGGCATCCCCGGTAAGGTTGGAGCTCATCATTTCATACACGTTCATCATCTGCGCATATTCCACCTGCTTTTCGCTGAAATTCTGGGAAAGCATCTCCTCTCCCAGACCCATCATGCTGTTAAGTTCCTCTTCCCCCAGCATGGAAAGTCCCTGGGGAGGCGTAAAACGCAGATTCCAGAATTCGCTCTCCCAGGCATCCTGAGTGACAGTTCCCCGTTCATATTCCCCGCTGCCCGTCTCCTGTCCGGCCTCCTGCTCCATCGCGGGCTCCTGTTCCGGAACCGGCTCCTGGGCCGTCTGTGCCCCGCCTGCCTCGTCCGCCACCTGGGATTCATCCGGTTCTTCCTCCGGTGAGGCCTTGGTTTTGCCACTCTTGACCTCATCGGAAACGGAGGAGGCTATGTTTTCCAGTATTCTAGCCCCTGGGGACCGCCCGCAGGCGGACAGCGCCATCACGGACGTCAACAGTACAATCAATAACTTTTTCTTCACTTTGCAAATCTCCTTTCCCATCCTGCACGCTTACGCATGAACACCATAATAAAGAATTATACCACCTTCCTCCCACGAAAAAAAGGCAGGATTTTTGACAAAACCCGCCTTTTCTCTCACCTGAATCATATTCTCACGGAATGCGCAGCCAGTGCGCATTCCTGACCCGTGAAAACAGCCTTATTCATACGCAAAGAGGCGCATAACTGTTTCAATCGCTCTCTTATCTCTGAACGCGCCCTGACGCATCGCCGCCCGCCAGGGTTTCCACCTCTTTCCTGGATACCAGGTTAAAATCCCCGGGTATCGTATGTTTGAGAGCGGAAGCCGCAACGCCGAATTCAAGAGCCGCCCTGAAATCCTTGCCGTCCACCATGCCGCAGATCACGCCGCCGGCAAAGGAATCGCCGCCGCCCACTCGGTCAACGATAGGATGAATGCTGTATTCCTTAGAGTGGTAGAACTCCCTGGTATCCCTGGAATAAATGCAGGCGGACCAGCCGTTGTCGGAGGCGGAATGGCTCACCCGCAGGGAAGACACACAGTACTCGAAGTTAAATTTTTCCACCATCTGCTCAAAGATGGACTTATAGCCTGCCAGCTCAAGCTCGCCGCTTGTCACATCCGTCTCGCCGGGCTTAAATCCAAGCACCAGCTCCGCATCCTCCTCGTTTCCGATGCATACGTCCACATATTTCATCAGGTTTGTCATGACCTTCTGGGCCTTCTCGGAGGACCACAGCTTCTTGCGGAAATTCAGGTCAACGGAAACCTTCACGCCGTGCTTCTTGGCCGCAATCAGGGCCTTCTCGGTGAGCTCGGCCGCACTGTCCGATACCGCAGGGGTAATTCCGGTGAAATGGAACCAGTCGGCGCCCTCAAAAATTGCGTCAAAGTCAAAATCCGCTTCCGTGGCCGTGGCAATGGAAGAATGCGCCCTGTCATAAACCACCTTGGAAGGGCGCATGGCCGAGCCGGACTCAAGATAGTAAATTCCAAGCCTTTCCCCGCACTTTGCGATATGGTTTGTTGCCACATTGTACTTACGAAGAGCCGCAACTGCGCACTCGCCGATCTCATTGTCCGGAACCGCCGTAACAAATTCCGCATCATGTCCGTAATTTGCCAGGGAAACCGCCACGTTTGCCTCGCCGCCGCCGTAGTTTACGTCAAATTCGTCCGCCTGAATAAACTTTTCGTTATTGGGTGTGGATAACCGGAGCATGATCTCCCCCATTGTGATAATCTTTGCCATATTTCAAATCCTTTCTCTCTCCTGTTTTATTTACTACACTTTATTTCTGTACCAGATGCACGGCAAACCCGCCGATCTCCTCTTTCAGATAGATTGCCTTCAGCGCGCCCTTTGCATCCTTCTTTGCGGATTCCTCATTGAATTCGACGCCGAGAACCGTGGACATATAGTTAACGGCTCTCTTGATATAATTTGTCCGGATGGCAATGTGACCGTTCTTTCCAAGATAAGGGGTCTTCATCACTTCCACCGCTGTTCCAGCAAATACGGAGCTTCCTCCCACCTTGGCAGGCATCCCGAAAAGGAAAGCGAAACGGTTGGCCGCCTTTACGGCTTCCTCCTCGCTCTGCGCATTGACGCCCACATGCGCCAGCTCAAATCCAAGCATGGTCTGAACCGCCTCCCTTGTGAGCTGTTCGATCTTGTCCCATTCCCCCGCATTGATCAGATCCCCGGGAACCATCCAGGAACCGCCGCAGGCAATGATCTTGTTAAAATCCAGATAGGAGGTCAGATTCTTTGCGTTTACCCCGCCGGTTGGCATAAATTTCATGTTCACATAGGGCGCCGCCATGGCCTTGATCTTGGCCAGTCCGCCTGACTGCTCCGCCGGGAAAAACTTCACAACCTCAAGGCCGAGCTCGATGGCCTGCTCAATATCGCTGGGGCTTGATGTGCCGGGCGTGATGGGTATGTTTTTTTCGATACAGTATTTAACCGTGTTGGGATTGAGGCCGGGGCTCACGATAAACTTTGCGCCCGCTTCCACGGCGGCATCCACCTGGGCCGCATTCAGAACCGTTCCCGCACCCACGCACATGTCGGGAAAGTTCCTGGTCATGATCCCGATCGCCTCAGCAGCCGCATCCGTCCGGAAAGTAACCTCCGCACAGGGAAGGCCGCCGGCGCACAGCGCCCTGGCAAGGGGAAGGGCATCCTGCGCCCTGTCGATCTTTACCACGGGGACAATACCTATTTTGCCGATTTGCTCTAATACTGGATACATAGTTTTCTCCTTTACACTCTGTTGGATTTTGCCCTTAAGCTTCGCCGAGAATCTCTTTTACGCACTGTGCCAGCCTGTCGCACTTACAGTTTGCGAAGAAATACTCCTTAAACTTTTCTCCCGAAAGCGCTCCCTTTACCAGATCCCTGTCCAGGTTCCTAAGGATGGTTTCCAGATCCGTGTGGGTGACCTCCTTCACCTGGTCGAGAATTTTCTTGTTTCTCTGCTCCGGTTCCACTCTCTCTTTGGGGTATCCGCCGCCGCCCGGCGCACAGAACAGCTTTTCAAAGATGTACTGGAGGTTCAGCTCCCCGCCCCATCCGAAATTTTCCGCAAAGGGAAGGGCGATGCAGTTTCCGTCGTTTACCTGGGAAAACAGGTAGGCGTCCAGAGGGGAGGTGATATGGCCGCACAGCACTCTTGGGAAGGAATTGCAGGCAAGCATGGCTCCCTCGCCGGTTCCGCAGCCCGTAATCACATAATCCGCCGCCCCGGAATTCAAAAGCACTGCGGCCAGAATTCCGTTCTGCACATAGGTGAGGGAATTGGGATCCTCCGCACCGTACATACCATAGTTAAAAACCTCGTGTCCCATAGGTTCCGCCACGCTCTTCAACGTGGCACAGATCAGCTCGTTCTTAGCCGCCTGGCTGTTCTCATTGATTAACGCTATTTTCATTTACGATCCCTTTCTGTTCTATAACACTTTGCGCCGCAAAGCCGTTTTCCGGCCCTGCGGCTGTGAAATCTTCCTGTTTTACTGAGGCTGCTTCCCGATATATGCCAGAATACCGCCGTCCACGTAAAGGACATGTCCGTTTACAAAGTCAGAGGCATCGGACGCCAGAAAGACTGCGGGTCCCTGCAGATCCTTCGTCTCTCCCCAGCGGGCCGCAGGGGTCTTGGCAATGATAAACTGGTCGAAGGGATGCCTGCTTCCGTCGGGCTGGATCTCGCGCAGAGGAGCCGTCTGGGGCGTCGCAATGTAGCCGGGTCCGATACCGTTACACTGAATATTGAACTCGCCGTACTCGGAGGCAATATTTCTGGTAAGCATCTTGAGGCCGCCCTTAGCCGCCGCATAAGCGGAAACCGTCTCGCGTCCCAGCTCGCTCATCATTGAGCAGATATTGATGATCTTTCCGTGCCCCTTCCTGATCATTCCCGGAATCACCGCCTTTGCCACGATAAAAGGCGCATTCAGGTCAACGTCGATTACCTGGCGGAACTGTTCGGCGGTCATCTCCAGCATGGGGATTCTCTTGATGATACCGGCATTGTTTACCAGGATGTCGATCACTCCGACCTCTTCCTCGATCTTTGCCACCATGGCCTTTACCTGCTCCTCGTCCGTCACGTCGCACACATAGCCGTGCGCTTTGACGCCCTTCTCCTCGTAAGCGGCGATTCCCTTATCCACCAGCTCCTGCTTAATGTCGTTGAAGACAATGGTTGCACCCGCATCCGCATATGCGCTTGCAATCGCAAAGCCAATTCCGTAGGAAGCGCCCGTCACCAGCGCAACCTTGCCCTCCAGTGAAAACTTGTTAATAAAATCTCCCATGTCTTTCCTCTCCTTCTCCTTTTTATTTTATTGTTGGTTTCAGGCTCTTTGTCTGAAAGGATGTCCGGTTACATTAAATCCTGATTTGCCACGTGATCCATGTCGTCAAAGTCCTGGTTTTCTCCCACCATGCCCCAGATAAAGGTGTAGGCTCTCGAGCCGCATCCCGAATGGATGGACCAGCTGGGCGAGATCACCGCCTCCTCGTTTCTCATGACAATGTGCCTGGTCTCCGACGGCTCTCCCATATAGTGCATCACGAAAGCATCCTGCGGCATCTCGAAATAGAGATAGACTTCCATCCGCCTGTCGTGGGTATGGCAGGGCATGGTGTTCCACACGCTGCCTGGCTCCAGCCTCGTCATTCCCATGACCAGCTGGCAGCTCTCCACCTGTCCGGGCAGAATGTATTTGCAGATCACCCTGTGGTTGGCGTCCTCAAGGCATCCGCATTCCACCTTGTTTTCCTCCTTCACAATCACCACGCCCTCGCCGGGTTCCCCCTCGGGCCGGATCAGAACCGTGGGATATTGTTTGTGAGCCGGTGCGCTGTTGATATAAAACTTTGCAGGACATGCGGCGTCCGCACTGTCGAACACAATGTCCCTGCTCCCCATTCCGATGTACATACCTTCCTTGAAGCCTACCTCGTATTTCCTGCCGTCAATGGTAATGATACCGGCGCCGCCGATATTGATCACTCCCATTTCCCTTCTCTGCAAGAAATATTCCGCCCGCAGCTCGTCCCCCGCAGTCAGAGTAAGAGGTGAAACCGGCACTGCCGCTCCCGTGATAATCCTGTCAATGTGGCTGTACACCAGCTTGATCTCTCCCGGCACGAACAGGTTCTGAATCAGAAATTCTTCTCTGAGCCGCTCTGTTGTGTAATGCTTCACGTCTCTCGGTGAAGCCGCTGTTCTCAACTCCATATTGTAACCCTTCCTTTCCTGCTGATATATCCAGTATACTATATAAAATTATCTATGTCATTTCAAAAAGGAATATAAACCTTGCAAATCTTGTACTCTTATCCTATAATAAAGGGGTATTTATGTAACCGCTTACACGCCGAAGGAGGGGAAGGTCCATGGAAGAGCTGTATTCCTGCAAACAGGCCATCGAAACCTGCATTAAGAGCCAGACTTTTTCCATCGCTCACCTGTACAAGGATGAGAATGCCATGGAAATGCACATCCACGACTGCTATGAGATCTACTATTCCATCTCGGGCGGGAAACAATTCCTGATCGACAATAAATTTTACGGGATCGAACCGGGAACTCTCTTTGTCATCAACCAGTACGAAAGCCATAAGCTCACCCAGGTGGATAAAATGGTGCACGAGAGGATCGTTCTCTCCATCCATCCGGATTACACGAAGAAGCTCTCCACAGCCGAAACCAACCTGGACGCCTGCTTTTCGGGCCGTCCCAGGGATTTCTGCCACAAAATTTCCTTAAGCCGGGAACAGCAGTCCCGCTTTTTATACTATATTAATAAGATCACCGGGGCCGAGGGATACGGACATGACGTGATTGAAAAGGCCGCCTTTATGGAGATGATGATCCTGATCAACAATACCCTGCAAACAAACGGATCGCACGCCTCCTGCGGCTGCGTATACAGCCAGCAGGTGGATGACATTCTTTCCTATATCAACCAGAACATCAATTTCCCCATCACCATCGAACAGCTGTCCGGCGAATTTTTTCTGAGCGAATCCTACATCTGCCGGATTTTTAAAGCGGCCACGGGAACCACCATAAACAAATACATCTGCGCAAGACGCATCAGCATTGCCAAATCCCTTTTAAGCGAGGGCCGCAGCGTGACGGAGGCCTATGAGAAAAGCGGATTTACTGACTACAGCAACTTCTTCAAGGCCTTTACCAAAGCCGTGGGAATTTCACCTAAAAAGTACGCCCAGTGCAGTGTTCTGTGACTGCCCGGGCACCGAAATTTCAGCAAAAAGTGAGAGCGCACATATTTTCTATCTCTTGGCGGTTCAAAACAAGCGGCATGAAATCCAACACAAAGAAAAAGAAGCCTCATTTCTAAGGCTTCTTTCCATGCAGGAAAAGAGACTTGAACTCTCATGGTATTGCTACCACACGGACCTGAACCGTGCGCGTCTGCCAATTCCGCCATTCCTGCGAACAAATATTAGTATATCTGCTTTCCTTCTTTCTGTCAACAGTTTTCTTAAAATTTCTCCAAAATATTTTGTCCGATATTTTCCACCAGCGTTTCGAACAAGGAATGAATGATTTTCTGAATTGCCTTTTTGGTATCCTCATCCACATTCCTCATAGCTCCAAAAATATTCTGCATGCTCTTCTTGAAATCCGCACCGAACTCAAATACATTAGAGGCCTCTGATGCCGACACCACCTCATAAAGAGTATCCACAAAGGCATGTGTCTCCTCCTGTGACAGGGAAAGAATCCACTCATTCATCGCCCGGTCCATAAGAAGCTTGCCGCTTCTCATATTTTTTGCCCGCACAAAGGCTCCTCCTTCTATTTTCCAACTATAGGAATTGTGTTGAAGCAGACCCACTCCCCGGCTCTCCACCACTTCGTAATCGCTATGATCTTCCAGGATCATTCCCACCACAGAGGATCTCGGAATAAATTTGGAAATTCTCTCTGCCACCGCTTCGTAATTTCCAAGCTTACGGATTTCCGGCCTAAAACCCGGCCCGTCATTATTATACACGTGAAGGAGCCTCTTCCGCACATCTTCGTTACAGTTCATCGCCGCATAGACAGCCAGGTTCCCTCCCTTTGAATGGCCTCCCGCATAAAAATTCCCCTTTACATAGCCGGAAACACGGTTCATGTATTCCACGCTCAGATACTGGCTGTTGAGTGGTTTGGAAAAAGCCAGGTTTAAATCCTCCTTCCACCCCACGATAGTGGCGTCTGTGCCCCTGTAAGCGATATAGCAGGTCCCGTCATCCAAAAGATAAGTCATGGCGCAAAACTGCGTCTCGTCCTCCACGTTTATAACATTCACGTAATAATTCACTTTCAGGGAGCCGAACCGCGCGGACCGGGCCGCCGCCGTAAACAGTTCCTTATTGTTCTCCCGATACCAGTAATCGTCTAAAATCCTGTCACGGTCTGAATGAAGGTAAATATCCTGAATACTGACGGAGCATTTCTCCTCATTCATCCCCTCCACAAAGGGCCCGTAATTGAGATACGCCAGCTGGCAAAGCACCAGACTGTCCACCTCTCCCAGCGGCCTTTCCTTAAAAGTAATCTTTCCGCATTCCCGCACATAGTCGATAATATTTCCCATAATTTTTTGTTTCACCCTTCCCTGTCTCTTGTCCTATTAGTATACCCTTTTTTGAAAAATTTGTAATCTTAATACAAAATACCGTCATAATATTTCAAAAGAAGATCCACCACCCGGCTGTAGCTTATCCGGCCGTCCTGTACTCCGTTGAGCACCAGAGTGGTCTCCGTAAAAGTGTTGGAAACCTCTTTCACCGTTTCCGTACGGATCAGCGCCGTTTCCTCTACCTTCTCCCAGGTTTCTCTTGTCAAAAAAATATCATCTTCCTGAACCTGGCGGCTGATTTGCGGATGGGAGAAATATACCTCACTGTCCTTTCCCACCGCCCTGCAAAAATCTCTCTCCAGATATCCGATCACACTGAGAAACGCACTATAACGGAAAAAATCATCCTCCGCATCCACGCAGGCGAGATAGCCTATAAAATTAGCCTCGTCCTCAAGAATAAATCCTTTCAGGTGGGAGAGTTCGTGGCATAAGGTGGTGGGCAGATTGATCTCGTACATAATATCATTGTAATTCGCCTCCATGGAAAAAGGGAAATAATATCCCATAATATACTGCTGGCTGAAAAATTTTGACGCCCACAGAGGCTTAGGATCCGGATAATATCCCTTCAGATTGGGTATCGTCTCACTAAGGCGCACCATCTGCGCTTTGGCCTCCTCCTTCATATCCCCTCTGTAAATAACATGTCCCTCCTCATCCCGCTCCACGACAAGGGCGAGTGCATTGGCCTGCTCAACCACGTAATCCCTCAGGGCGCCAATCTCTTTGGCGCCATACTGTTCCTTTCGCTCCTTTCCCACCCAGAACCTCTCATAAATCGGGGAGACATGATAGAGCAGGAAGCAATTGAGAGTCATAATCACACACACCAGACCGAAAATATGAAAATATACCATACTATAAATCCCAAAAAGCCGAAGGCTCCTGCCTCCACTCTTTTTGAGCAGCCACAGCAAAAGCTGCAACGCCGCCCACAAAACCAGGATTACCGTAAAAACCGCCGCAAGGTAGAGCAGGATTTCTCCCACAGAAAAAGAAAACAGCCCGGTGAATCTCCCATAAGTTTCCACCCACACCGGGAAAATATGATTGACATAAAAATCACAGAACGAAGCGTTTATCCATCCCCCAAAGTTTAATCCCACAGAAAGCAGGACAAACAGAGCCGGAACCGCCGCTTTCCATTTTTTCTTTCTGTTCTTCCCGATTTTTATCATATCTTTACCGTTCCTTTACTATATTAGTAACAAGCAGTATTGTCCGAAGGATATTTATCATCCATGACCACCGTTCTTTTTGCTGTTAAAAATATAAATGAATTTCTCTGGAGTGGCCCCCTGCTTCTATTGCTGATGGGAACTCATCTTTATTTTACCATAAAACTGCATTTTCCGCAGAAAAAAATTCTGGAAGCGATCCGAATGTCCGTCACCCCCCAGCGGCAGGATACCGGTGAAAATCTGTCGGTATTCGCAACCCTCTCCACCACGCTCGCCGCAACGCTCGGAACCGGAAATATCGTCGGGGTTTCCACCGCCATCGCCCTTGGCGGCCCCGGCGCCATCTTCTGGTGCTGGATCACCGGAATCCTGGGCATGGCCACCGCCTACTCGGAATGCTTTTTAAGCGTGCGCTTTCGGAAAACGGGTACGGACGGCCTGAACCGGGGCGGCCCTATGTATGTATGGGAAAACGGCCTGCATAACAGACCCGTCGGCGGCTTTTACGCCCTGCTTACCGTGATTGCCGCCTTCGGCGTTGGCTGCACCACTCAGTCCAACTCCATCGCCCAGACCACGGCAACAAGCTTTGGCTTTCCCCCGCAGGCGGCCGGGTTCCTTGCGGCTTTGATTTCCGGGTTTGTGGTGGTCGGGGGAATCAAATCCATCGGTAACGTGTGTGTGAAAATCGTGCCTTTTCTGGCAGTTCTGTTTACCGCCGGCTGTCTCCTGCTCCTTTTCCTGAACCGGGAAGTGCTGTTTCCCGCCATTATCCTGATTCTTCAAAGCGCTCTCTCCCCCAGGGCCGCTGCCGGAGGCGCAGCGGGCTCCTGTCTTATGCTCACGGTGCGCTATGGAATTGCAAGGGGGTTGTTTACAAATGAGGCCGGAATCGGCACCTCCTCCATCGCCGCCGCCGCATCCGGCACGCCTAATCCAATGAAACAGGCCTATGTGTCCATGACCGCCGTATTCTGGGATACCGTGGTCATGTGTCTCTTAAGCGGGCTGGTGATTGTCACCAACATGATAAAACACCCGGATTCTCTGGACGGAGTAAGTGAAGCCGGCCTAACCGAAGCCGCCTTCTCCTATCTGCCTGGAGGAAATACCTTTTTATCCCTGTGTCTTGTAGCCTTCGCCATAACTACTCTGATCGGCTGGTCCTATCTCGGGGAATGCGCCGTGGAATACCTGGCCGGAAGCAGAGGGATCTTCCTCTATAAGGTGATTTATATTGTGATGATCTATGTCGGGGCCGTACTTCCCCTGACTTTCGTGTGGGAGTGCACGGACCTGATCAACGCCTGTATGGTGTTCCCCAATGTGGCGGCCCTGTTTTTGCTGCGAAAATCCATCAAAAGCTAAAGGGCGCCCCAACGGGACGCCCTCTCCTTCAGCCTTTACTGTCAAATCATATAATTATCCACTTTTTCCCGCTGCCATTCCACCAGCTTTTCCAGCGTCACATTATCCACCACTCCCTTGATGGCCTCATCCAGCTGCTTCCAGAGCTCTAGCGTGGCACATCCCTCCTGCCGTCCGCATTGATTAACCTCATCTTCAAGACAGGACACAGGAGCCAGGGATCCTTCCGTGAGCCGCAGAATCATTCCCACCGTATAACAGGCAGGATCCCTCGTCAGTTTATAGCCTCCCTGTGGTCCCCGGATACTCTTGACGTATCCCGCCTTATTCAGGTTCGATATAATCTGCTCCAGATATTTGTCGGAAATATCCTGCCGGGCTGCAATGTCTTTGATTCTCACCGGCCCGTTATTACTGTGAAGCGCCAAATCCAGCATCAGACGCAGCGCATATCTCCCCTTCGTAGATATCTTCATCCTTATACCTCCTGCATACCGCTGACTCTGCCTTCGGCACCGCACCGATAGACAGCCTGAACATTTCTTTTCAAACTTGTCTCTCCTGCATATCACATCTTCTGTCTGCGATACCGGCTCATTGTCCTATTATACTACTATTTTACTAGGATATGCAAGCAATATTGACTTTTTTGGCGATTTCTGGTTTAAATAGAGGAATAGATGTTAATACAGGAGGCTTGCCATGGGAAAAAAATATCTAAAATTTATCCTTCCATCCACCCTGTCCTTCCTTCTGACAGGAATTTACTCCATCGTGGATGGAATTTTTGTGGGAAGGGCTATGGGCGATGACGGCCTTGCGGCCATCAACATTGCCTGGCCTCTGGTTGCCCTGATTATCGCCCTCGGGACGGGAATTGGAATGGGCGCTTCCGTCATGGTTTCCTTAAATCTGGGCGCAGGAAACGAAAAGGCCGCAGACAAAATGGAAGGAAACGCTTTTTTCCTTCTCTTTGTCAGCTCGCTTCTTCTCACAGCCTTTTTGTATCTGGCAGGAAGCCCCCTGCTTACCCTTCTCGGCGCAGAGGGCGTCATTCACGGCCACGCCCTTACCTATCTTTCCTATATGCTTCTCGGAGGCGTCATACAGGTTCTCGCAAGCGGAAGCATTCCCCTGATGCGCTGCCGCGGCGCTGCTTTTTATTCCATGTGCTCTATGGGCTGCGGATGCCTGATCAATATAGCCCTGGATTATTACCTGGTTCTGCTGGCTGGTCTTGAGCTCTTCGGAGCCGCCATGGCAACGGTCTGCGGTCAGAGCGTTACCCTGGCACTCTGCCTTGCTTTCTATCTTCGGAAAAAGAACAGGATACCTTTCCGGAATATGAAACCGGATGGGAAAGCCGTTTCTTCTATATTAAGGGTGGCGGCCTCTCCCTTTGGACTGACCTACCTGCCATCCATCACTATTATCTTCATGAACCTGCAATGCCTTAAATACGGAGGGGAGGAAGCTGTCAGCGCCTATGCCGTGCTCGCCTACCTGGTGTCATTTATGGAACTTCTGGTGCAGGGCATCAGCGATGGAAGCCAGCCGCTTCTGAGCCATTCCAAGGGAAGCGGCGATACGAAATCTCTAAAAAACTATACCCGCTGGACTTTTTCCCTGGGCATTTTTCTCGGGGTTCTGAGCGGTGCGCTTGTCTATCTTCTTCGCAGGCATATTCCCGCATTTTACGGCACCTCCGAAGAGGCGGCCCGGCTGATCCTGCGCTCAGCCCCGGCTTTCGCCCTGGTCATGGCAATGTACGGCCTGACCAAACCTGCCATCTCCTATTTTTATGCCACAAAGCGGCTGCTGCGCTCCAGCTTTCTTGTATACGGGGAAGCGCTTCTGACCCTGGCGGTAATCTTCCTCCTGCCGCTGCTGCTTGGCCTTGACGGAGTGTGGGGCACCATGCCGCTGGTTCAGCTCCTTCTAGGGCTTGCCTGCGTAATTTTCCTTATGAAAAAGTAAAATGGGAGTCCTCCATCTCAGCGGCCTCCCTGCCCGCCTTAGGAAGCGATACCGCCTGGGAGAATTTATTTGCCGCAAAGAACCAGAGCCTCGTAGGCCCTTAAGGAAATCTCTTCTTCCGCCTTTGGATCCCCATAATTGGAAATCCAAATATCCCCTCCCGCAAATTCCTGAGGGATGGAAATTCTGCGCTCTTTTTGACTGAAATTGCAGATCACAAGGAGCTTTTCTCCCTCATAGCTTCTTGTGTACATAAAGATCTCCTCATCCTCTGGCATCAGAAGCTCAAACTTGCCGTACACAATGACAGGGTTCTCCTTGCGCAGCCGAATCAGTCTCTGATAGAAGCGGAAAACGGAGGAATCCCTTTCGAGCTGCTCTTTCGCATTAATTTCCTTGTAATTGGGATTTACCATAATCCAGGGAACGCCTTTTGTAAAACCAGCGTTTGACGTCTCCTCCCACTGCATGGGGGTTCTGGCATTGTCCCTGCTCTTATATCTGAGAAATCTCAGCATCTCCTCCCCATCCACAAGATTATTTTTCGTATACTCGCAATAAGCGTTGATACTCTCAATATCCCGGAAATCCTCCAGCCCCCCAAAAGGCACGTTGGTCATCCCAAGCTCCTCCCCCTGATAGATGTAAGGCGTTCCCTTCATCATATGAAGGCAGAGCGCCAGCATCTTGGCGGAAAGCTCCCTGTATTCTCCACTGTCATTTCCAAGCCTGGATACGACTCTCGGCTGATCGTGATTATTCCAATACAGACTGTTCCAAGCCTTTCCCTCCAAATAGGTCTGCCATCTCTCCAGCACGGCTTTCAGGTCAGGAAGATAAATCTTGTTTTCGTTCCACTTGGAATGCTCCCCGCCGTCCAGATCGTTCTGTTCAAACTGAAACACCATGTTCAGCTCGCTCTCATCATCTGCAGCAAACTTCACCGCTTCCTGCACGGTAACCCCCGAAGTCTCTCCCACCGTGATGGTATCATAGGGGGCAAGCGCCTTTTCCCGCATTTCTCTCAGATAGTCGTGAACATGAGGACCGTTAATGACATAAGGGCCAAAATCGCCGTAAAGAGCCCCCTCCCCTTTGGGCCCGTCGGGCAGTCCCGGCACTTTGGAGATCATACTGATCACATCCATCCGAAAGCCGTCAACTCCCTTGTCGAGCCACCACCGCATCATGGCAAAGACTTCTTCCCTGACCTTCTCGTTATCCCAGTTCAGATCCGGCTGCTTTTCCGAGAAAAGGTGCAGGAAGTACATATCCGTGGCCTCGTCGTATTTCCAGGCCGGGCCGCTGAAGCAGGAACCCCAGTTATTCGGCTCCTTCCCGTCCTTTCCCTCCCTCCAGATGTAATAATCCCGGTAAGGGTTTTCCCTGGATTTACGGCTCTCCATAAACCACCTGTGCTCGTCCGAGGTATGGTTTACCACGAGGTCCATCATGATGCGGATCCCCCGTTCATGAGCCGCCGCAAGCATCTGATCGAAGTCCTCCATGGTTCCGAACTCTTTCATGATCGCCTGGTAATCGCTGATGTCATAGCCGTTGTCATCGTTGGGAGACTGGTACACCGGAGAGAGCCAGATCACGTCAATTCCAAGCTCCTTTAAATAATCCAGTTTCTGCATGATCCCCCTGATATCCCCGATCCCATCGCCATCGCTGTCCATAAAGCTCCGGGGATAGATCTGGTAGACCACGCTTTCCTTCCACCATTTTTTATTTTGTTCCATATTTAAGACATACTCCTTTCGCCTCTGAATTTGGTACTATTGTAACAGCTTATGAGGAATAAGGCCAGAGGGAAATACATCAAACGCAAAAAAGCCTGTAAGGCGGCGTGACAGCCCGCCCTACAGGCTTTTTTATTTTATCAGTCCGGAATCAGGAGCACCTGACCCACGTAAATGCTCTGGGGATCCGGAAGCGAGTCTATATTCGCCTCATAAATCCGTCTCCACCGCCAGCCTCTGCCATAAACTTTTAAGGCTATTTTCCAGAGATTGTCGCCTTCCTGTACGGTATAATAATTTCCCGCCGTACCCTCTGCCGTATCAGCCGATGCGCCTTCCATCACGCTGCCATCTCCCTGGTTTAAATAAATGGTAAGCGTCTGTCCCGCATAGATTCTGTTGGGATCGCCGCCAATCACGGCTGCATTTTCAGCATAAATCTTCTGCCAGTAAGAGCCTTCCCCATAGAACTTCACGGCGATCTTCCACAGAGTATCCCCCTGTTCCACCGTGTAAGTCACAGTGGAAGCCGTTCCCGTCACTGCGGCCCCTGCCTGTGCGCCCGCGGCACCATTGCCTGCAATCTTACCGCCTGCGGTATTTGTTCCGCCCAGACCGGTTCCTGCGCCGCCTGCCGCAGCGCCGGCATTTCCGTTATCAGCACCGGTGTTTGTACCGTTATCGCTGCCAGAGTCGGAACCGCTTCCTCCATCTGAGCTTCCGGCATCCGAACTTCCTCCTGTGTTGTCGTCATCATCGGAACCGCCGCCGTTGCCATTCTCTTTTTCCACCACAAAATTCTGTGCGGCTTTCTTTAGAACCTCATCCTCCCCGTTACGGAACTCAACGCCCAGCGTATGGGTGCCCGGCGTGCTTGCGCTTCCGGAAAGGAGCGTCTGCCACATGATGGTGATTCGGGTGCTTCCGGATGCGGACGTGTAATCCTGCCCCTCCGTCAGCTTCACACCGTCAAGGAACACATATCGGAATTCATCGTAAATACCCTGTGACACAAAGGTACGACTTTCCTCCGACAAGTCCGGACTGCCCGACGCGCTGATGTAGATGTCCTGCACGCGCTGAGTCACATCATATCCCGAATCCGTGGAATTGTCCACGTTTGTATCGGTGTTTTCAAGGACTGTCAGCGTATAGGTCATATAACTTGATTTGAAATATTCAGAACTGTTATCCATGCGCACGGTAAAAGTAAAGTCACCTGTCTCAGTGGGCACGCCGTAGATCTCACCGTTTGCCTTCACCTCCACTCCGGCCGGGAGGACACCGTCTTCCAGCGCATAGCTAACCCTATTCCAGCTGTAATACTTATTGCTGTTCAAAATCAACGGACCGTATGGAACATATTTTACCGACTGCGGAATGTCCGTCGTCGTTATACTGGGGTCGCCAACCGTACCGGTTAATTCCAGTATCATCAATACCGTATCTCCTGATTTGAACGTCAGCGTACCCGATACGTCCGCCCCTGCCGCCACATCCTCTTTTGCCGTAATACGTATCTTGGCCAAATTAGGCAGTTCACCATAAGAGGTATCTTTATTTACCGTGCTCATGCCTTCCAGATCGTGATTTCCCTTTAACGTCCAATATTCGTCCAGCTGCACGACATCCGATTTCAGTTCCACGCTCAGAGCGGGAATCGGTCCGGCTCCCTTGTTTATCACAAGGATATCGTGTTTATAACCGTGATAGCCATCCAAAAGCATTTCTCTCTTTGAATAGACTACACCGCCTTCCACTCTGGTTTCTGCGTCTTCATCCTCCAAACTGTTAATGTAAAGCTCTCCCATACTGCTATCCGCCTGAAGAATCTGCAGCCAGTAATTTCTGGAATTCTTCTTATCCTCCGAAGATACCCCGTAATGCACGGCACCTTTGGAAAAATCATGATAGCTTTCACCGCTGACTTCCGGCTCACTGCTTCCATCCACATGCAAAGTCGCTCCCTTAGAAACAGTAAATTTTGGAGCCAGCTTGGTCAGATCGGCATCGTCTCCCACTAAAATTGTTATGTAATTTTTTTCACCATAAGAATCATTGGAGGTAGTGATATAACAGTCAATCTCATCTCCATCTCTATTTTTGAGACCCGTAAAGGTTACATCTGTCCCGCTTCCCAGTATCGGTGCGGGGGGAACGTAACCCTCTGTTTTTATGTTATAGTGGTAAATTTCCTGATCAGCCGCTCCATCCGCTCCTACAAAAACCGTAAAGTGGACACCCTGACTGTAATCGGCTCCGTAGCCTGCTGTATTGTAGTCTGTACCAAACAAAGAATCTTTGATATCCGCCGATCCCATTGATATGGCATCCGCTATCGAGGAAAACTGGCCCACATATGCCGCCGTCACATCTGACGGACTGCTGACCCCGCCTTTATAGTAAGTCATGGTCTGGTAATAAGTCCTGTCAACCGCATACCCTTCCTTCAACATAACAAGTCGATTGTAACATCCATCCACATGATTTGTTGTAGCTGAATAATTTACGTAATCTCTCCCTGTCTGCGTCCGTTCAAACAAGCTCTCGCACTGTATCGAATTGCTTATTTTCTGGGCTTGCGTTTTGATATTATAATAGTAAATCTCCTGGTCAGATGCTCCATCTGCCCCCACAAAAATTGTAAAATAAACACCCTGACTGTAATCGGCTCCGTAGCCTGCTGTACTGTAGTCCGAACTAAACAAGGCGTCTTTGATATCGATGGCCCCCCTGGAAACGGCATCCGCTATCGATGAGAACTGACCCACATAAGCTGCCGTTACATCCGACGGACTGCCGGCTCCGGCTTTATAGTATTCCATGGTCTGATAATACGTATCATTCGCCGCATATCCAGGCTTTAAGGTAACTGTGCGGTATTCACATCCATCAGATATTTCCGTGGAAGTGTGAGAAGTCACATAATTTCTCCCGGATCCCGTTCTTTCAAACAGACGTTCGCAACTGATATAATTATCCCGAGGGTAAACACACAGATCAAAGGGCAGACAGCCCGTCACATCCCCGCCGGCATCAAACGTTACCATGGTAATCCCGCATTTTTCCCTCTCTTCCACCTCATAACCGGCATTTACCTGTGTCATGTCCGAACTGCAGATTTGACCTGTCAGATCTGCTGCCGCCATAGCCTCGGACGGTGATTCGTGTTTCCCTTCATAAATCTTAAAGTGATCAAACAGCGTATTGCCGAAAACCGAGGGATTGATACTTAAACTTATAAAAACCTTATTCGAATCCTTCATTTTGCCGGCTGCTGTATAAATGTCTAATCTACGGCTTTCTTTATCATAGCCATAGTAGTCAGGGGAGCTTTCTGACAGAACGCTGTTGCGGTTTCCAGCACTGTCCTGTTTATAGGCCTCGGCATTCAGCCAGCTTCCCGCATACTTTGTACGAAAGGATACTCTGTAACGAATATTATCGCCTGCGAGCTGGTCAGCCTCTCCCACGATCATTTCCCATGTGCCCGAGGATGAGCTTAAGTCGATCCTGTCTCCTGACTGACTTATGGTATAATCGTCTCCGTCCTGTTTCCAGACTACTTTGTCTGTATCTGTAAGTGCCTTATCACCGGTGAAAATAGAGTGAAAGGAAACCATCGTAAGCTCTGCCGGAGTAAAAGCCGTCAAATCGGCATTCAGGTATCTCTCTGTAAGCGGCAGCAGGGAATTCTCCATCGTCCCATCCCCGTCATCCGTAAACTCTTTCTCCTCCGGCCACACGATCACCGTATCCCCGGCCACGTTAAGGCTCATCTGGGTCACCGCGTTTCCGTCAAAAGATGCGGACACATGGAAGGTATGCCCTCCGATTTCTACCGTGTCGTCCGGATTCATGAACCACTCGTTTGTAGCCTCGTCTTCATAGATAAACTGTACCTCGTAAGGGAAGAAAGGGTTCTCCTCCGGGATATTGATGGTGAAGTCGCCGTCCTCCTCAAAGAAAGCATCCCCGGCTCCCAGGTCAAAAGCTTCCCGGTTCACCACGCTCCACACATGGTTTCCTGTGTTGTAACGAACCTCGTCAATCTCCATATCCTCCAGGGAAGGCGTTGCTGACGGTGTTGCCGTCGGACTGGTTGACGGTGTCGCTGTGGGACTTCCCGACGGTGTTGCCGTGGGACTTCCTGACGGTGTTGCCGCGGGACTTCCCGACGGTGTTGCCGTGGGACTTCCTGACGGTGTTGCCGCAGGACTTCCCGACGGTGTTGCCGTCGGATTGCCTGACGGTGTTGCCGCAGGCGTTTCGGAAGGGGAAGCGGACGCATCCGGTACAATGGCCGTCGTGGGCGTTGCAGAAGCCTCCGGTGCGTCGGTCGCCTCCGGGGATGCGCTATCTGCGGGAGCCTGTGTGGCATCCGGGGATTGCGACGCATCCGGCGAAGTCACCGCATCCGGTGTCTGCGTTTCCTCCGGAGCAGCCGTCCCTGCCGGAGATTCTTCCGGGGTTGGCGGCTGCGTCTCTTCCGGAGTCCCGGATGGCTGCGAAGGATCCGTCTCCTCCGGAGAGGCCTCCGGGGCGGATGTGCCCTGCGGCTGATCCGCCTCGTCCTCCTGGCCGGAACCGGTCTGGTTGTTTTCGGTTCCTCCCGCATCCGGGGCATTATCCCCCGGATTCAAATGATCCGCCTCGATTACCGTCTTATCAGGCGGTTCCTGTGCCGATACTGGCAGTGTGGGCATAATCAGCAGCGTTGCCAGAAACACTGCCAGCCCTCGTTTGATGGATTTCATTTCAGGAAATCCTCCTTTCCTCCTTCGAACTGTTTTGTAGGTATGTCTCCCCAAGAGCAATGAGCTCCTGGAGGGAATATAAGCGGCTCTGCCGCAAATTCCCGGATTTATAGTCAAACACCAGCTGATCCCCTGACACATCGCAAAGGCCCGGCAGATAAGCCAGCTTCTGAAATTCTTCGTCCAACAGCAGGCCGTACCGCTCCCCTGCCGCACTGATATATTCCGTAATGATAGATTCTCCCACCTGGGTCACATAGGTGAGATAGGAATCCTCCTCAAGAGTTGCCACCAGCTGATCGGAATCCCTCTCATATACCTTTGGTGCGTCATGGAGGGAAGACTCAATTCTGTATTTGTCCGTGAAAAACTCCTCGTACAGATCCTTTTCCGGCTCTTGTCCCCGTTCCTTCGAAATCATCCTGCCATCCTCCGCACTGTAGCAGCATACGGTTCCGTCGTACCAGATCACCTCGAGCCAGGATCCCTCCCCGGTCTTTCGAAACTGCTGGTCATAGATATGCGCTTCATCCGGCAGTTCCTCCTTCACCAGAAGATTTCCTTCCATGTCATAAATGCAAAAGCCCTGAGGGCCAAAAAGCATTGCCCGCCTGCCGTCCTGGCTGATGCGCGCTTCCTTGTGGGGATAGCGGGCGTCATAGGAAAGAAGCTGCGCCTCTTTGTGGTCTTCCAGCTGAAGAAGCCGAAGGTTCGGTTGGCTTCTATTTCCCACCAACGCATAGCCAGACTCCAGCTCCACAAAATCACAGTTTTCAGCGGCGCTTTCCGTTGACATCCGGTTCGCACCGCTGTCAAAAAAGGAAAAACATCCGTCATTCGTTGCCGCAAGGACATGCTCCCGGGTTGCCGAAAAAGCCGTGATCGGCACGCTGCCCGTGTAGGCAAGCTCCCTCTCCTCCATGGTGTCCGGATCCAGACGAACCAGAAGGCTGCCATCCGCAAGACAGATTCCCGTCTCATCCACCTGAAGCAGAAGAGGATCGGCGGACTCGTAACCTCCCACATAGACATCCTCTTCGGTGTCAATCAGCGCAAACAGCGCTTCCCCGCCTTTTTCCGCAGTAAAGGCAAAGTATTTGCCGCAAAACCCTCCCTCAAACTGCTGATAATCCGATTCCTCATAGAGGATCCTGTCGTTTTCCGGACTCCTCCAGTCAAAAACCGTGAGCCCGCCGTTCTGAAAGCTCACCGCAAGCAGGCTCCCATCCTGATTCAGTTCAAACACGTAGTTCCCGGGATCCGCAAAACTATCATTGACCGCCACCGGCAGATGAAGATCCCCAAAGGAGCATTCTCCTATTTTCTCCCCGTCGGATATACGGTAAAGCAGGGCATGAGCCGCATCCCGGTCCACTGCCGCCACAATCTCCCCGTCTCCGGAGAGAGACAGGTTCGTTGCCACATCCCCCTCCCACAAAACGCTCTGCGTATCCAGGTCATAGGCGCTCACGCCCGCTTCCCCCGCATAGACGATCCGGGTCTCGTCCAGAAAAATCAGATCAGCCAGAGCGGAATTCTGAATGGGGAGTCTTGCAATTTCCCTCTGCGTATCTGTCTCAAACACCGCCGCTTCATAAGCATAGACGGCGGCAAAACGGGAACCCGCCGGGGACACGGCGATACCAAACGGAGCCGCCGGAAGCGAAACCGCATCAAGAGCCCTGAAGTCATCGGAAAGCTCATAGACACCAAGCGCATCCGTAAGCGCTTTCTGAATCTGAGGCGTTGCAGGGGCTTCCAGAGGACTTTTCCCATCCGGAATACCCTGCATTGCCTGCCGGACCGCCCCGGTCACGTCCCCCTGGGAAAGGGCGCCTGCGGAATACTCCGAGAGAGCAAGAGCTGTCTGAATCTGTTCCAGCTGTTTCAGCCCCACAAAGGAGCAGGAACCCCCAAACAGAAACAGGGCGGCAAGCGACGCTGCCGCTGCCGCTATTTGCCTTTTGCGCCGAATGACCCTTTTATCCTTCCTGTGAAGCTGCAAAAAAGCCAGGCGCATCTCTTCAGCGGACTGATAGCGATCCTCCGGGTCGGGCGCCATGGCTTTCCCCAAAATGAACCAGACCTGCGGGCTGCAGATGTCCGCTCCCAGTGGCTTCACCCTGCGGGCGTCCTGTTCGGGACGTATTCCGGAGATCATATGGTAAAGTGTGGCCCCAAGGCTGTAAATATCCGAACGGACATCCAGCATCAGTCCCTTCTTTTTGCTGGCGGTGCTTCCGGAAGCGGAGACGGAAGATCCCGTTCCCCGGCTTGTTGCCGGAAGGGTCACTGTTTTGTCCGCATCTGCAACGGTCTGTGTCTCTTCGCTTTTCCGGATTCGGCTGTCGGTTCGAATGCTGGAAGCCTGCCCCACCGCAGCCGGGCGGTTCTGCCTGATATAATCCGCTCCATAATGCTCCGGGGACGCATACCCCCTGCTGAAACCGACCTTTACCGCACCGTCCTCTCCCAGCGCAAGGGCGATATTGAAATCAATCAGGCAGACATCGCCTCCCGGCCGAAGCATAATGTTTGCCGGTTTGATATCCCCATGGAGAATTCCGTAGGGCGGCTGGCCGTGGAGATACACAAGAGCCTGGAGGAGCTGATCCGCCCACCGGATCACCTCCGGCTGGGCGGGACGTTGTCCCCTGGCCAGAAGCTTGTCTAAGCTCTCCCCCTCGATGTAGTCCATGACCGTATACACCACGCCGTCTTCCTGGACGAAATCGTATACCTGCGGAATGTAAGTCTGGCTGAGGCCCTTTAGCATGTCCACTTCCCGCCGCAGAGTCTCAATCCCTGCGGCAAGCGTACGCTTATCGGCCTTCAATACCACCGGCTTGTCAAGCCGCAGGTGACGGCCAAGATAGACGACCCCTCCTCCTCCGGCTCCGATTTTATTCTGTATTTCATAAACACCCGCAATGATCTGTGACATGAATCGTTCCTCTTTTCCCTATTGGGATGACACCCTCATTATTAGATGAAGTCCTTAAGCCTTCCGAAAGTTCAGGACAGCGGTTTCCCGTACTCCTGTTCCAGCCTTTTCCCAAGCCTCTTACCCTGAATGGCAAAAAACACGGCGCATAACCCCGCAAGCATGGCAGCAAGAATCATAACCGCAATTCCTCCGTAAAACAGTAATTGACTTCCTGACAAATCCGACATATCCGTACCCCTCCTATGAAAAAAGTTCTGCGAAGCTTTTCAGCGCCGAGGATGCTCCGCCCCGCCCTCCTGCACATCCTCCCGCACCCGGATCAAGATAACCGTTATATTGTCTTTTTCTCCCCTCTCCTTTACCAGTGCGACCGCTTTTTTCAGGCTTTTCTTTATGGATGTGCGATCCGTTAAAGACTCCGGCCTGAAAAATTCCCCGATTTCCTCGTCTTCCAATTCGTGAATAAAACCGTCGGAACAGAGGAAAAACACGTCATTTTCCATGACGGTTCCCCTCTGATAGACAATCTGTAACCGCTTCGACGCACCCACGCACTGCAGAATAATGTTGCGTCTCCTGTCATGCTTTGCGTCTTTCGGGGACAGACGCCCCGCCTTTATCTCCTGTGCGATCAGGCTCTGGTCTTCGGTGAGCTGATGCAGACCGTTGTTCACGCAATATGCCCTGCTGTCGCCAACCTGGGCCGTGATATACTCCCGGTTCACAATAACCAGTAATGTCAGTGTGGTGCCTGCCCGGATCCCCCGTTCCTTCGCATAATCAAAAATCAAACCATTCTGTTTCTGGATGCATCGTTCCATTTCCTCCTGAAGATACAAAAGAATCTCTTCCTGGCTTTTTCCGCAAACCTCCCGGCTCACCGTATAATCAAACCAGTTATTTAGGAACTGAATGGTACTTTTGCTGGCATAATCGCCATCCTCCATGCCTCCCACCCCGTCGCACACTGCCGCAAGTACCAGCGTATGGCTGTCAATTCTCATGATCCGGACACAGCAGGCATCCTGATTGATCCGATTTAAGATTCCCGCATCCGAAAGCATCTCAGTAAGAAAGTGAAGAGCAGGCTGTTTTCTTGCTATGGTTTTTTCATTCATTTCAAGCTCCGCTTCCCGTCAGATTGGCATGATCTCCACGCTAAACTCCACTTCTCCCAGCCTGACGATACTTCCCGATGAAACCTCCGCCTCGCCGTTTATCCTGCGTCCGCCCAGACAGGTGTGATTTGCGGATCCCATGTCCCGGAGAAAGAAACGGCCGCCCCTTACGTAAAACTCGCAATGCTGTCCCGAAATGGTCCGGCTGTAATCGATGGCGATCTGCACCTTGTCCGTATTGCGTCCCACCACCACATGCTGATCCATGGGATAGCGGAAGATCCGTTCCGGATTCGCCCGATCCCGCAGGACAAGCAGATACCTTCCGTCCAGAACCACCGTCTCATCCCCGGCGGGTTCCTGCGCAGGCACCGGCTGTTCGGCCACGGGTTTTGCAGCTTTGGGTTTCCCCGCGGCTTTTTTCTCTTTCGGCGGCTTATCCTTCTTACCGTCCCTGCCCTTTTTCTGATAAACGAAAAAGCCCGCCACCGCAAGAATCAGGATCACAAGTCCCGCCAATTTGACCGGATCCGCCCCGGAAGATTCATTGACCGGATCCGGAGTTGGTACAGGCTCGGGCTCTGCGGTCGGCTGCGGAGTCTGTTTCGGCGTCGGCTGCGGAGTCGGCTGCGGCGTTGGCTGCGGCTCCTTTTCCGCCAGCCCAAAGGGCATGGAAACCTCGCCGGTCAGTTCCAGATCTCCCGCCCTGCCGTGAATATTCAGCAGAACGCTTTTGCCCGCACCATCCATCACTTCCTGCGGGATATCCATTCGAAGAGAATAGACATTGGAAAAGTCATGTATCTCATCCGCAATCTGAGCGGTATCCTCAAAATCCTCTATCAGCTGTTCCTTCCCGTTCGTGATCCGGGACAGGGCAAACATGTTTTTCAGCTGATCGGAATTCTCCCCATACTTGTGCCCTATGGTATAAACGGGCCGGGACGTCTCTTTCAGCTTGTCGGTCAGCTCTTCCTTGGTGATGCCGATGGCCTTATTGTCCACCCCGTCCGAGATCACGATAAATCGCGTATACTCCGGATCCTTCTCTATTTTTTCCAGCGCCTGATATAAAAAGTCCGTGAGATACGTATCCTGATCGTGGAACTCGATTGCGTCAATCCATCCGGTCAGCTCATCCTCATCTCCCGATTTTTCAGCCAAAAACTGCAGATCCTCGCCGAACGTGGCAAGGCTTACCACCTCGTTTTCCGGCAAATTGCCGACATACCGCCTCAAAATCTCCCTGATCCGTTTGCGGTTGTCCTCCGTTACGGAGAGCGAATTATCCAGCAGAATAACCGTATGCACGCGAATGCTTTCCGGCCCTCCCACCTCCACGCTCTCACAGGGGTACTGCGCCACCTGCGCATCCGCAGAAGTGACGGCACCGTCACATTCTATATAGGACACAATCTCCTGCGCATCTGTCAAAATCTGCAAAAGGCTGCCCGCAGGGGCTGCGCAGACCCGGGTTCCATTTTCCAAAAGCAGCAGTGCGAAAAGCGCCATTGCCCAAAATCTCTTTGTAAAATTTCTCTTCTTCACTTTCATGCCCCCTCGTATTTCTCAGTCCCTGAAAAATTCAAACTCCTCATTGGCAAGCCTTACCACCATTCCGTCGGAAAGAAGCTCCCTCGCTCCCGGCTGCAGCCGCTTTCCGTCTAAAAAGCTTCCGTTCTTTGACTGGTTGTCCTCTATATAAAATTCGCCGTTTACATATTGAATTAGTGCATGGCTGCGGCTGACCGCATGGTTATCCTCTATACGGATATCTGCGGACATCCCGGATCCCACCGTTATCCGGTCCCTGTCAATGCGGTAGGTAAATCCGCCCTGTCTGCGGACCAGCCTTGCGGATATCTGCCACACCGTGCCCTCCTCTTCCAGAAGCACCGTGCCCTCCGGCTCCGAATCCCGCCTTTGCGCCGGTTCCTCCATAAGCACCGTGCTCTCGTAGCTTTCGTACATATCGTCCCGGCCCCTGCCAGAGGCGTCCGGCTCCGCCGCCTGCCTGTTTTCGGGGATCTCTGTACTTTTGGGCACAGCGACAGACAGCTTGTTCTCCTTCTGCTTTTTCGGCACGGCAAAGGAACTCAAAAATCCCTTTTTTTCCGCCTTTGCCTTTTTCGGAGGCTTTGGCACTGCCGGTTTTTCCTGCTCCTCTGACTTCGGTTTTGCCCCCGGCTCTCTTCCCGGGATATTGATCACGGGAATCCGGGAGGCGGCGGAAGGGCTGCCCTGCCGCTTCTTCTCAGGAACCGGAACCGGCGTCTGATCCGGCGTCTTCAAAGGCGCCTTCGGAGCAGACATATCTTCTCTCCTCGGGCTCTCCAAGGAACGGCTTTCCGGGGGAGTCTCTGCCTGTGCGGCTCTGACCTCCTTTCCGCTCTCATCCGGTACCGGTCCGGCGCTCTTTTTGATTAATTCCCTGAAATCAGATAATTTCTGAACAGCCCCCCGGCTGAAAGCATTTAAGATATCAAAAAGATAGGGATCCTTTTCCTGAAAATCCGGCTGGATCCTGCTCACCGCCTCCTGCAGGAAGTCCATTTTGTCTCTCACAAATCCGTGGTCAAAGGGAAGGTACAGAAGCAGGCTGTTTCCCTCACGGTCCATATAAATGTGGTCCCAGTCCAAAAGCAGGTGATCCATATCCAGCATATAGGCGTCCGCCTCCTCAAACGCATTCAAAATACTGTTAAAGACCATGAGCACTTCCTTCTTTGGCCTTACCACGGACATCCGGCTGTTGATCTTCATCAGCCCGGTAATGTTGAACTGCGCCTGTCTCTTCTCGTTGATCTGGACGATCTGAGTCGGAACAATATTTCCGATGCGGTTGTGCGTCATCATATTCATGGCAAAGGTATCGATCACAAGACCGTCCTCCAAATCAAAAACCAGATAAGTCGTCTCACCCACACTCTGTTGTCTGAAATTCAAATTCATCTGAAGTATCCATGCCTTTCTCTTAATCCATGATCTTAAGCTGTATCAGGGTCCACGCATCCCCGTGGCAAACCGGGGCGACTCCCTCCCTGGTCATGAGCCCCGCACCGTCAAAAACAGGTGAAACCGCCATACTTCCCTTTTCGTCAACATATCCCCAGATCCCGTTTTTCTTAACGGCCGCATAGCCTGCGGTAAAGGATCTGGCTTCTTCATAGGCACAGGCGATTTTCAGGTTCTCCTCCCTGTCAATAAATCCCCACTTTCCATCCATGCACACTGCGCACATTCCGTCCGACTCAAAGGCCCTGACCGCTTCGTAAACCTGCTGTGACGTCCGCTCCCCCTTCTCATTCACGAAAAACCAGCTCTCGCCCTGCCTTACGCCGATCTTTTTATTCACGCTGCAGATTCCTCTGCTGTTTTGGGCAATCCCGTCAAAGACAAACTCGGTGATCAGCTCTCCCTTTCTGTCAATCAGCGCCCATTTATCGTTCTGCCTTACGGCTCCCACTCCCTCGCAGATCAGTGTCGCCCCGTCATAGACAAATTCCGTCTTTTCCTTAAAGTTCTTATCCAGATACCCGTACTTCCCGTTCTTTTTGGCCACAATCCGGTTCTGGGAAGCCGCACTCAGCGACTCATAAGCCTCTTCCGGCATCTTTGTCCTGTAACCCTTCTGATTGATGAAGTAACAGTCGCCGCCGTCCTTCACCGCAATTGCCTTCTCATCCTTTCCGTCAAACCCGATCTCGTCATAGACAGCCTCTATGACCACCTTTCCATCCAGTCCGATCAGCCCCTTTTTTCCATTCCGGGAGTAAACGGCATAACTCCCCGCAAAGTCCTCTATCCCCTCGTAGACACAGGTGCGCTCCACATACTTTCCCTTCACCTCATCGTAATAGCGCAGGACAACCTCGCTGTCCGGATACTTCTCATACAGGCCGCTGACCAGATCAATCACACTGTCCTCGGAAAAATTTTCCTTCGTGAACTCATAGAGCTTTGTCACGTCCTTCTCCACGGGCCCAAAAGACGCAAGAATCCCGTTCAGCTTCTTGCGGTATTCCTTATAGTCTCCCATCGCCAGATAATTGTCCGCAATGGATTCCTCCAGCTCCAGCGTTTCCCCTTTTACTCCTCTGGCCTCCTCGTACTGGGTGATTGCGTCCAGATACAGTCCCTTTTCTTCCAGCCTTCCGGCCTCCGCAATCATCTCATTGTATTTTTTTTCATTGCCAAGCCAGGTGGACAATGTGACGTACCACGCAAGCCCAAGAAGAACAATCATGACAATGGAAAGATTCTTTTTCATAAACTCACCTATGCTCCTATTAACAAAACGATTAACGTGCCCACTGCCAGAAACGGCCCAAACGCAATCTCATCCTTCATGCTCTTTTTTTTGCGGATCACCTGAATTCCCCCGTACAGGGCGGACAGAATCAGGGACAGCAGCATCACCAGATACGTGCTGCCAAATCCAAGGCACATTCCGATCACCGCCACCAGCTTCACATCCCCCATGCCCACCGCATGTCTGGAGAGTACATACGCAAGGAAGAAGATGGCTCCGCTCACCCCGCCTCCCAGCAGGATAAATTTCAGATTCTCGAAGATCAGCGCCGGAAAAAAGAACACCTCGGCCAAAAACAAAACCGCCCTGCCAGACAGGAGATAGAACAGCCATCTGTTGGGGATAATCTTTTCCTCCGCATCCTTCTTCGCAATGGGATACAAAACGGACAGAAGAAGCAGATAGCGCACCGCCTTGAGAGGGCCGTATCCGTACCAGGCAAAGAGCCAGGCAAGCCCCGCACCCGACAAAAGGCATCCGGCAAGCAGAATCCCTCTGCCCTTATTCATCTTGAAAAAATAGCTTCCTCTTGTGCGTCTTTCCGTCTCTGTGTCGCAACGACTATCATACTCACACAGGAGATTGAGAACATATCCCAAAAGGCCTGAGAAAACCGCCACACAAACATACATACTCTCACCACAGCGCCGTCTTGGCGCTTACCTTAAACGTCCTTGGTTCCAGCTCGATGATTCCCAGATGAAAATCTATGGTATAGACAATGGTGACCTCCAGCTGTGGCATGCCGCCGCTGGCCGCTTTCGCCCACTTGCTGTTACTGAAATCAAGACCCGACATGCCGCCTTCGATTCCGAGATCCTCCAGATATTCGTCCGCACTCTTGGAAGACATATTCTCGATCTGCGCTTTTACCACACCTTCCACGATGCTCTCAGCCACCATGTTGCTCAGGATATCCGCACCCTTTGTCTTGATGAGGGCAAAGATATTGTTCATCAGGGCATCCGGATCTCCGAAAAAGTCCTGCACGTGCGTCCCCGCATTCTGAGCGGCCCCGATCACGTCCCCGCCCCGGGAGAGGGTATTGCCCACCTCTTCGATATCATCCAGAAGACTTGCCGCATCGCTGGTGAAAGCCGCCGCCTGGGAAGCGGTGCTCACCCGTTTTTCCACGATTCCCGCCTTGGTGAGCACGTAACTGTACTGTGAAATCTCCCTGGCCGTCTCATTTGCCGCATACTGCAGAATCACCTGCGCTCTGGCAATCTGGATCAGATCCATCATAGCCAGATAAAACACGATGAAAATCACCAGGAAAATCGAGGCTTCCAGCGTGATACCGCCCGTTTCCCCTTTTCTTTTTTCTCTAGTAGCCCTGTATTCCATGATATTTCACCTTAAATGCGTCCTCGTCATAGGAAACGTCGTAACCGGCGCCTCCCAGCCTCTGCAGGAAAAACGTGTCAATGGATACCGTTGCGTCCACGGAAACCATCGTGTACATATGCTTTAGCGTGTTGGCATTGTTTGTCTTCTTCTCCGTCAGGTTCAGTTCTATGCAGTCTGCGGCCCTTCCCAGAAGCTGTGTCTGCCGGGCCTGGATAAACATATTGACGCATACCAGGATCCACAGATAATCCTCATAGGTAAAGCCGGAATCCTCCCCCGAGGAAGGCCCTCCCGGATTTGCGGGCAGCCAGGTTTCCCAGTCCCCCGCCTGTTTGATCAGCGGCACCGGCTTGCCCTCCATCAGATCGATCATGTTGTCCGTGGTCTCAATGGTGGCTGCGATCGCCAGAAGCGCACATTTGATGGCCGTCTTGCCAAGGGCTCCCACCGGAAAGAAAGCCGCAATGGTTCTGGCCTGCTTCCCCAGTGTGGAATTTGTGAACGCAAAGGACATATTAAAGACAAAATTAGCCGCAAAGATAATGGCCTTCGTTATATTTACGTTGCTGCGCACGTCAGAGCTCCCCCACAGGATATATTCCACCTCCGCCCGGTAAATGGCGTTGTCCTTCAGCTTGGCCCGGCTTAAGGATTCCGGATCGCTGTTCGCACTTCCGTCCCGGTTGTGGTCAATGGTATAGTGGGAAAACATGTCTATAACGTACTCCGTCAAAAACAGGGGCTCCGCCACATCCTCCCCCACGCCCGCTATCTTTCCGCTTAAGCCGGATATTTCCGTCAGGGCGGCGTTGTCCTGATTCAGATTATCGCTTCCGCTCTCCGCCGCTTCTTTTCTGGATTCTTTGTCCTCCAGGCTTCCCTGCGCCTTAACGGACTCCTGATTGTAGCTTTCTCCCTCCGCAATTCCCAGCCAGACGCTTGGCAGCGCATCCCCGGCAATGGTTCTCACGTTTTGATCGGCGATATCATCAGAGGTGAGTAATTCTTCTAACGCCTTCTTTTTTTCATCCAGTTTATCCTTCCACTTCTTGGTCTCTTCCTTCGCCCTTGCCTCGTCCTTACTGTCCGTGTTGCAGTATTCCTCCTTCAGCTTCTTTACAAACGCATCCTGCTTGTCCACAGTCTTATCGATCTGTACGGACAAAGACATCACATCCGGCGTATGGTAGCGGTCCATAAAGTTCGCTGCTGCCGCACTCACCTCGCTGCTCTCAATGATGGGGCCATAATCAGCCTCGCCCATGAACACCGCCTTGGATGACACGTCGTAATCGATCCGATATCCGGTAAAGGTCACCTGATCCAGATTGCTTTCCACTTCCTCGAAATAAGTCTTATTATTTTTGATCTTGTTCTCAAACTCCCCGATAATACCATCGTTATCGAAAAGCCCCGCCGCTTCCCGAATGCTCTCCTCGTAAGCGCCTTTCGTTGTAGGATTGGACAAATTCCCCACCGCTTCCTGCCAGTTTTCAAATTTACCCTTACAGTCCTTGAGCCTGTCTCTGATCTTGGCGATTTTCTCAATGATATCCTGGCAGTTCTCTTTTCCATCCCTGGCGCATTCCCACTGCTCGTGCATGGCGGAATAGGATTTCTTTACAAGATCATCCAGTGTTTTTTCCGTGTTCTCGATCCCCTCCTCCATAATGGACTTGGCGTTCTCATACTCATCGATCAGCCTCTGCACCTCATCATATTCATCGCTGTCTTTCTCCAGCCCGTCGAGGAGATCCGTGGGATTCTGTCCCCGCATGGCGTTTTCGATACGCTTCATCTTGATGAGGTTGGAGGCCGTTCCCGCATCAATGCTGCTCACATCGCAGGCCAGATCCGCCATCCGCTCCATGAGCCCCTTCATGTCTCCGGAATCGCTGTCGCTGCAGTTCGTCATCCGGTGATAAGCCACCGCCAGCAGGGTAATTTTGTCATAATTACTTTCCGTGTCAGACAAAAGACGGGTCAGAGACTCCTGTGTGCCTATCTTTTTCACATACTCGTTCTGCTTGTCAATCAGTTCGTTCAGCTCGTCAAACAATTCCTGGACGTCTCCCAGTTCTTTCTCAAATTTGAGCTCGGCATCCGCCGCGGCCCGCTCCTCGGCCATCGTATCCAGAACATTTATCTTGCTCTTGATGGCGCGGTTCACAATGGTTACAGGAGCCCGGTATTTCATGTATTCCAGCACTTCCTGCTTAAAAACCTCGGTCTGATAAATTTCCGTATCCACCATGTCGGAAGCCGAAAACCCGCCCTCGGTCAGCTCCAGATACACCAGCGCCTTGGCAAAATCCTCCTTAGACACACCGCTGGCATTCAGCGACATCTCGAAACATTCCTGCATGATGCTCTCCACCTCGGACGCACTGTCCGCCATGGCCAGCAGCCCGTAGACCTGGTTCAGCCCCTCATGATAATTGGACAGTGCCGCATTCATCGCAAGATCTCCCGCACCGGACACGAGATTCTTGCTGGCCAGGATCCGGCTGCCGTCGATCATCACGCCGCTGAAAATAAAGGTCGGAATCAGGATCAGCGTAAGGAAAACAGCCACCGCACCGTCGTGTTTTCTACAGAAATTTGACATCTCTCTACCCCTAAACTACAAATTTTACTACCTCGTTTATCCCGTTTATGATCTTATCCAACTGACCCTTGACACCCAGCTTTTCACTGATCACCGTGACGGCGTCCCCCGCCAGATCCACCGTGCGCACAAAAGAAGCCGGATCCATGGCCACAGCCGTTGCGGACTGTTTGTATGCCAGAGAGTCCGGATACCCGAAATACCGCATGACACCCGGCGTGGGAAAGCGAAAGGTCACCTCGGCCTTAATCTGTGTGGAAAAAAGCCCCCTGTTAATGGTTACGGTATTGTCCGCATAGGAGCCGCCCGCCAGAATCAGCGTGCTCTGCGCCACCGTGTCCATAAAGCTCTGCAGCTCGCTCTCACTGGTCCAGGCCCCATAGCCAAACAGTTCCCGGTACAGAACAAACAGATCCGCATGGGCCGCCTTGTAATACGCATTCACATCCGCAGGATCCGAGGAAAAGTCAATCTGCTTTTGGTCGTAATCTCCCAGCGTCTGATAGCCCGGGCTTGCCAGGACATGGGCGCCCTGATGGGCCACCCGCTGTACCTGGTAGAGCATGGCCATCTCCTGCAGCTTAAACAGTCCCAGGTAGATCAGGGAAAAAACCGCAAGCAGCACAATGGGAAACACGATGACGGCCTCCACCATGACCGCTCCTTTTTCTTTCTCCATAGTCATACTCCTGCATCCATAAGCCCAAAATCAGCCGCCGATAAAATCCGTCAGCTGGCCGAACACGTTCTCAACCGCCGCCGTCAGCTGATCTTTAAAAATGACCGCAATGGCAATCACGATTACCATGATCAGGATAATGGACACAAAGTTCGTGTCGCCCTCTTCACAAAGTAATTCCTCCAGCTTTCTGTTTAATGCCTGCCGCATCTGAAGCTTTTTAATCTGAAAAAACATTCTCATCATCTTTCCCTCTCCTTTTCCTTTTGTTTGCTTGAATGCTTTATCTTATAACCCCGTGATAATGGGGGCCATAATCATAAATAAAATGCCGATAAAAATAATGACCGTCGGCACCAGCAGCTTGGAATTCGCCTTTTCCCCTTTCTGCTTCACCAGATTACGCTTTTCCATCCACAGCTCGTCCGCCATATCCTTCAAAAACATGGTCAGCTCCGAGCCGCCCTTTTCCAGTCCCTGGATCACCATGGAAGAAAATTTCCGAATCTCCTTGATCCCGCACCGCTCGGCAAATTCGCGGTACGCCGCTGCCTCTGCCACTCCGTTGTCCAGCTGGGCCGCAGTCATGCGCATCTCCTGAAACAGGACGGTATCCGACTGATTGGCGATCAGATTCCAGGCATCCCGAAGAAGCATGCCGGAATTCACAAGCAGCGTCATCTTGGATAATACCTGCGGGAACTGTGACAGGATTTCCTCCCTTCTTGCGGTCAGCTTGTCCTTGAAGCTTTCGTTCATATACCACACAAAGATCACCGCAAGAACCGCACCGAAAAACAGGGCAATGGGATTGTTCGCCAGAAGGGCCAGCAGAAAAATGACGGGCAGCACCGTGACCACGTATGTAATTT
Source organism: uncultured Lachnospiraceae bacterium (assembly GCA_910579685.1). Taxonomy (GTDB): domain Bacteria; phylum Bacillota; class Clostridia; order Lachnospirales; family Lachnospiraceae; genus Suilimivivens. The sequence goes on from CAJTVN010000017.1 coordinate 59,207, forward strand.
TCCCTCCAACGGATATGTAGTAATAGTACTCGGCGTATTTTTTCCCGTATACCTCGGACATCAGCTTGATTTTCTTTCGGGAGGCGTCCGATTTGATATTAAAACGGATCAGCTCCATGATCTGGAACCCTATGAAAAAAAGCTCGCTCAAATAGTAGTCATCCGAATTGATGGATGAAGTGATCTCCTCAAATTTTTCCTCATATTTCCCTGCCAGTATCACCCAGAACAGAACGAACGCCGTGGTGGGAACCAGCATGACAAGCTGAAACGTGCTCTGCATCTTTCCTCTCCTTTTCCTGCCTTCTAAATTTGGATATTCGTGAACCTGCGCCCCAGATGATAGGCCAGATAGAACATGCCAAGCGCAATCAGCTTGATTACCACGTTCACCGGTGTGTTTGCCGCAGCCGTCATGTCGCTTCCCATTCCTCCAAGGCTTACCAGAATCACCAGCGGCATCACCATCATGATATTCAGCTCGTTCTTGTTTCCCGCAAGGATTGTCTGGATTTCCATCTCGATCTCGATCTTGTCATTGATCACGTCCCTGGTGGATGCGATAATGTCCTTGATGTTGGCGCCCTGGCGCAGAGAAACCCGAAACACGTCGGCAAAGCTCTCCACGTCCTCCAGGCCGCTTCTTCTGGCAAAATTGGTAAGCAAATCTTCTATATTAATGTTGTTCTCCATACCCGTCACAAGGATCGCCAGCTCCCTGGTAATGTCAGACTGGTCGCCATAGATCTGCTCCAGATCGCTCCAGGCATCCCGGAAGGAATCCAGCGTGTTTTTTCCCGTGGCATAGGAAGCTGTGAGGGATTCCAACAGATCCTTAAACTGCAAAAGCAGCTCTTTCTTTCTCCTCTCCAGCCTGCTCTCCTGATAGATCCCCTGAGCCAGAACGGCGATCAGGATTACAGCCGCCGCACTCACGATCACATTGTAAAAAAACAGATAGGACACCACGCCCCCGATCGCCCCGCCGATCAGCCCCGCAGCCGCCCTGTCCGCAGCCGTCATGCGATAGACATGGTAATCGTCCCCTCCGCCGATCAGGGATTCTATCGGTTCATATTCCTCTTTCTTTTTAAAGAAATCCATATCCCACCTCTATATTTTTCCTCTGTAGCCCATCAGTTTCAATTTAAAATCATTGAGCAGTGGGCTCTGTGTCCTCTTTAGCTCCCCGCTTACCTTGTCTATGGTGGAGTTCTCGTCCTCCTCGAACCGATAGAGGGGATTCAGCCGGATACTCCCGTTCTCATATCCCACGACTTCCGTGATCTCCATGGTCTTTCTGGATCTGTCCCTCAGCCTGGACAGATGGACGATGATATCCACGGCGGAGGCGATCTGCTGTCTTACCGCATCCAGGGGAAGACCGTCAGCCCCGGTAAGAACCATGGTCTCCAGACGGCTCAGCATATCCCTCGTGGAATTGGCATGGCCTGTTGAGAGGGAGCCGTCATGGCCCGTGTTCATGGCCTGCAGCATATCCAGCGCTTCCGCTCCCCGGACCTCGCCCACCACAATACGGTCAGGACGCATACGAAGCGCTGACTTGATCAGATCCCGGATTGTGACCGCACCCACGCCCGCCGTGTTGGCGTTTCTGGTCTCAAGGCTCACCAGGTTGTCCACATTGGCAATCTGCAGTTCCGCCGAATCCTCAATGGTGATCACACGCTCATCCGACGGGATGAAGTTGGATATCGCATTGAGAAAGGTGGTCTTTCCTGATCCGGTTCCCCCGCAGATGAAAATATTGTATTTTGCGCGCACAAGGAGCTTTAGCACCTCCGCAATCTGCGGCGTGATCGATTTGTACTGGATCAGTTTTTCCACGGTCATCGGTTCTTTTGAGAATTTTCTTATGGTGACGATAGGCCCTTTCAGCGAGATCGGCGGCAGAACCACGTTCACACGGGATCCGTCCGGCAGTCTGGTATCCACGATGGGATTTGCCTGATTCACTTCCCTTCCCGCAAGGGCGACGATTCTCTGTATGATGTCCTGAAGTTTTTCCTCGCTCTCAAAATGTTCCTCCAGCGCCGTCAGCTTGCCGGACTTCTCAATAAAGATTTCTTTCGGCCCGTTGATCATGACCTCCGTTACCGAGTCGTCATTTATTATGGTGTCAAGAAGGCCGAACCCCCGTATGGAGCTGAAGATCTGGTCGATCAGAAAGGCCTTTTCCCCAATGGAGACATACCTTCCCTCAAAGTACCGGTCCACCTCTCTGCGAACCTGTTCTTCCAGCATTTCGTCCGTGGTTTTGGTCAGATTAATGTTTTCCAGAATCTTTTTCCGAATAGATTCCCGCGCTTCGTTCAGTATCTCCTGCGGCATATGGCTTCCCCCGTGTCTTATTTGATGCTCTGCAGCAGCTCCATTTTGGAAATCCGATCCACAATACCCGCATAATTTCCATTCTCGATTAGCGGGAATGCACCGTTTATGCGAATCTGTAAAATGTGCTCCGGAAGCTGTTCGCTCTTCAGGGTCCGGTTAAAATAAATACACATTTTCGAAATAATGTCGACTCTCTTCGTCTCCTCCACGGCCTGCACGCATTTTAGATAGCGCTCCAGTTTAATCTCTGCCATCTGCGCATGATCCATGATCATGACAACCCGGTTTGCCATGGACATCACCATAATTTCCTTTTCGTGCAGCCCGTTGCCGAGATCAATGATCACCTTGTCGTAAGACTTCGAAGCCTCGATAGCCTTCAGCAGTTCCCGGATATCTTCCCGGGAAAGGGTCTGCAGATCCATCGGGTTGGTACATTCCTTAAAATAATAGGTTCCCATGCCGTCTCTGGAAACCGAACTTTCAATCTTCAGTTCCAGGGTGTTTCTCCTGCTCTTTATGGCGTAGAGGAGCTCGTCCAGCCCGGGCTTTGCCTCCCCCGCAAACGAAAGTCCGCAAAAGCCCAGGTCTTCCAGATTCAGATACAGCACCTTCTCCATCTGTGAAAATGCCTTTGCCGCGGCACAGGCAATGGTCGAGGCGCCGATTCCCCCTCCCGCCGAAACAAATGCGATAAAGGCGGTTTTTCCGCTGACAATGGACATGTTCTCGTAATGAACGTGCTCCTTTTTTGCATACAGATCCAGCAGATCCCGGTAAATCCGGTCCGCCCTGCGGTACTTTTCCAGATACCGGCCTTCCTCCTGTTCCCTCCCGTTTTCCGCAAGGTATGCCCACAGTTTTCCTTCCAGAAATTTGGGTTCCAGCTTTTGAACCTCGGATTCGAGCTCCTCTCCCACCAGAATCAGATCCGCCTGATTCGATTCAAAGATCTGCCGCAAATAGTCAGACCGGGTATAGACATTCCACTGAAATTTATCATAATAATGGGAATTAAAATAATTTACCAGCTTCTCGCAATAAAATGCATCCTCAGAACATATAAACACTTTGATTTTCATAAATAGTTCCTCTGTATAACCAAATGATTCTTTTTTATTATAAGCACGAATTTTCCGTTTGTCAACTCTATAGAGTATATTGTGATATTCTATAGAATATATTTTAGAGTAATAAATATTGTTATACTATTTTTTAAAACATGTGTATTTTTCTTTTATCGGGGTACAATTATGGATATGGAAAAAGATTACAATTTAATGGTAGGACTGAGAATCCGTGAAATCCGCGAATCCATGCGCCTGTCACGAGAAAAATTCAGTGAAAAATGCGATATATCAAGCAGCTTCCTCGCTGATGTGGAACGAGGCAAAAAAAGCCTGACCTCCAAAACGATCTATAAAATTTGCTCCTCCTGTAACATATCGGCTGATTATATTGTCCTTGGGCATAGGGAGGGTTTTGATAAGGATGTGGGAATCGAAATTCTGAATTCGTTCAACGAGGAACAGATGGAACATGTTATAACGATTTTATATGAGCTGCGCAAGCTTTCCTCCTGACGGAAAAGATAAAGATATAAGAAAACCGGAAAGGATTTTCCACATCCCTTCCGATTTTTAATTATAGTAAATAATTCTGTTTCTTTTGCCAATTTCCTGCCAAATGTAGTAAACTATCTTTAAAGCGATACGGCTCTGTAAAAAAGAGCAAAATCTATCGCTGGCGAACCGGCCATTCAAAGCTCGGGAAAACCGGAAGGAGCCCCCCAGAAGTGAGACTTTTCAATCAGAATTCCCCCACATCATCCGCAGTTACAAGCATCTTTTGCCCAGCAGAGAACTTTTCGCAGGCTCAGAGCGGACGCTCTCAGAGACTTTCGGGCCTCAACGGACTGCGGGCAATCTTCTGCCTGGGAATTATGCTCTATCATGTCAACGAAAGCTTCCAGTCACTTTTTCCCACCCTGCTCTCTCCGGGCTGCCGGAGAGAAACCCACTGGTAAATTTTACTCTGTATTTTATCATCCTTCTTGCCGCGGCGCAGCTGTCGTATCGCCGGCTGGAGAGACGGAACTGACTTCCTGAACCTCCCGGCACACGCCCTCACAGACCATGCCACGCATCCGGCTTTTTGCCTCTTCCTTCCGATATTCCCTGTTTTTCAGAAGCATACCGTAACACAGAATTTTGGAGAACACGCTCATGACAAGATATGCCTCCTTCTCCGGCGAGATCGGCGCTACAGTGCCGATCTCGTCTTCCAGCATCCGCCTCAATACGTTTATTACAGGGTTTACCGGCCGCTCCTTCGATCCCGTCTCCTTTTCCAACTCCCGAAAACGCCTGCCCAGGGCGGAATTGTCAGATACCGCATGAATCAGCTGCAAAATGCAGTTGGACTTTGTCAGCTGCCTCTCCATCTCCACCAAAATATAGTTTACCTTGTCATACAGGCACTTCTCACCACACAGCCCCGCATAAAGCTGCCTGCAGAACAGCTCCACATTATAAAAGAGAGCCCTCGCAATCATTTCCTCTTTATCCGAAAAATACTCATAGGCGGTACCCTTGCCGATCCCTGCTCTTCCCGTGATCTCCGACACGGTAAGGCTGCCGAGATCTGCGCCTTCCTCGAACAGTTCAAGCACCGCCCGGTAAACAGCGGCCTCTTTCGGTGACAGGGTCTGTTTCCGTTTCTCCATTTCCTCTCCCTCTTTCGTCCTGCGAAACCTGATTTACGACATTTCCATATCATCCGGCTTCTTTTCCCGCATAAAGATATCGTAAATACAGGGAATCACAAACAGTGTCATCAGGGTTCCGTAAATCAGGCCGCCGATTGTTACCACCGACATGGGCTTTGCCATATCCGCTCCCATATCCTTGCTGAACGCCATGGTGCTCAGCGCCAAGATCGTGGTGAGTGCGGTCATGAGCACCGGGCGGAGCCTGGTCCGGCCCGCCGTCATGATCGCCTCTCTTTTTTCCATTCCGGACTCCCGCAGCTGATTGATGTAGTCCACAAGCACGATGCCGTTGTTTACAATAATGCCGGAGAGCATGACAAAGCCGATAAGCGCAATGACGCTGACCTCGCTTCCGCTGAAAATAAGTCCCAGGAATCCCCCCGTAAACGCCAGGGGGATTGTAAACATAATGATAAAGGGCGAGAGCAGGGACTGGAACTGCGCCACCATGATCAGGTACATGAACACGACCGCCAGAAGCATCATCAGGTAAATCTGTTCCATTGCGTCGTTGATGGTCTCATTCTCCCCGCTCATTACCAGCGTATATCCGTCCGGAACCTGATAATCCGCAAGAGCCCGCTCCACCTCGTCAGCCACAAGGCCCACGTTGTAGCCGTCCGCGATCGCCGCTGACACCGCAAGGTATCTGGTCTGGTCGGTACGGTTCACGGATTTCGGCGATTCCATATCCGCAAAGTCCGCAATCTCAGAGAGCCTGATCTTTTCCCTGGTTCCGTCTTTCTTGTCTCTGGTAAGCTCCAGATTCTTCACAAGGTCTCTGGTAAGCTCCATATCCTTCGCATTCTTCACATAGACATCATATTCCCGGATCTCCGTCTCCAGTGCGGTGGAGCTGGAAGCGTCCGCAAGCTTTGACTGGATCTGCTGGAAAACCTGGGCCACCGTAAGTCCGTGTTCGATGGCCTTATCCCTGTCGACCAGGATGCGCATCTCGCCGGTGGCGTCCTCAAGGCCGTCGGAAACCTCCTGGGTTCCCTCCACTCCTTCCACAATTTCCGCCACTTCCTTTGCGATGGTCTGAATCGTGTCCAGCTCCCGTCCTCTTACCTGTATATTGATACCGCTTCCTCCCAGGGCGCTCATATCCATGTCGGAGGTTTCAATGGAAATTTCCGCCTGCTTCTCCTCTGCGATATCCGCCAGCATCTCCTCGATCCCGGCCGCTATCTCGATATTGTCCCTCTCCTTGTCCTCGCCAAGGGCTATGTAAATACTGGTGGCATTGGTGGCCGTATTGCCCCCTCCCGTGAGCATGCCCATGGAGGATGAGCTGGCCATGGCTCCCACATCCACCACTTCCTCCATCTCCATCAGACGGGCTACCACCTCGTCCGTCACCTCCGCCGTTTCCGCAAGGGGTGTTTTTTCGGGAAGCGTCACCGTCATGCTGATCTGGGTGCTGTCCATTTCCGGCATAAACGCCGTTCCCTTTGCAAAAGCGGCCATGGCGCTCGTCACAAGAAGGGCAACCGCAAGTAAAAGCACCACCGGCTTAAAGCGCAGTGCCAGAGCGATTGACTTCTCATAAGCCGGCAGAAGTCTTCCGAAAAGTGCGCTCTCTTTCTGGGGCTTTACCCTTACCAGCATACCGGAGGCAAGAGCCGGAACCACGGTGAGGGCGATCATCAGGCTGGCAAGCAGAGAGTATGCCAGGGTAAGGCCCAGATCCACGAAAAGCTGTCTGGTTATCCCCTCCGTGAATACAATAGGAAGGAACACACAGACCGTTGTGAGGGTGGAGGCCAGAATGGCTCCCGCCACCTCCCCCGCACCTGCGATTGCGGCCTCCCTGGCCGAATAACCCTCCTCGTTCCGGAGCCTGTAAATGTTCTCAATCACCACAATGGAATTGTCCACCAGCATCCCGACTCCGAGGGCAAGGCCCGAGAGGGAAATCACGTTCAGGGTAACTCCGCTGAAATACATGCACACCACCGCCGTGATCAGGCTGACCGGGATCGAGCATGCGACCACCGCAGTCGGTCTCCAGTCCCTCAGGAACAGAATCAGAATCAGAATTGCCAGCAGAGCGCCAAAGAGCACGTTGTTGATAATGGAATCCATCACCAGGTCAATATAAATTCCCTGATCCATCAGCGTAATCAGCATCAGGTTTTCGTTTTCCGTCTTCAGCTGTTCAAATTTATCCAGAATCCGGTCCGATACCTCACCGGTGGAGTATCCGGTCTGCTTCTGGATGGAGACCATAACACCCGCCTCGCCGTTCACGTTGGCATAGATATCCGCCGAATTGTCCGTCATGAACACGTCCGCCACATCCTCCAGGGTGATCACGTCCACTCCGTCCATCTCCGTGTTGAGAATCGGCATCTTTTTCAACGCCTCCACGTCCTCCGGCTTGTCCCCCACCCGGACAAGGTAGTCGATTCCCGCCTCCGTCACATATCCCGCAGGCATGGAAAAATTCTGGGCCGCAAGGAGCGACTTCACCGTGTCCACCGTGAGAATTCCGGTCATATCCGCCTGGTTGTAGGCGTTCTGCCTGGCCTCCTCCAGCTCCTCCTCGCTCTCGGCAATCTGTTCCAGGGCCTCCTTTAGCTGATCCGCCGTGTCACTTAGCTGCTCCTCGCCGCTTCGGATCTGCTCCCAGCCGCTCTCCAACTGTTCCACGGCCTTTTCCAGCTGTTCCTGCCCGGACTCAATCTGCTTCTGTCCGGATTCCAGCTGCTTTTCCCCGGTCTCCAGCTGCTTTTCCGTGGCGTCTAACTGAGTCTCGGCCGTGATTAACTGCAGCTCTCCCAGGCTGATCATGGTCTGGGCGTTGGCAAATTCCGTTGCCGCAGTCAGATTTCCCTTGTAAAGCTCGCTCAGCGCAATATCGATCTGGGCAATGTTATTGTCCAGCTCCGTGATCTTTTCCTCCATCTGCGCAAGAGATTCCTTGTATTTTTCGATAGTTTCCTTGATAAAATCCAGGGCGCCCATCTGGCTCTCCAGATTCTCCCAGACAGCCCTCTGGCTCTCCAGAGACGCTTTCTTGCTGCTCACCGCAGCCTGAACCACCCCGACGGTAGTCGTCTCGTCCGGGGCAAAATCCGGCGCAAGGAAGGTCTCCACCCTGACCCGGATCTCCTCGTCCAGAGAGGCGTACTCCGTATCGTCGCCCATACCGCCAAGAATCCCGGACAATTCCTCCGCCTCGGCAATCTGCTGGTCCAGCTCCTCCTTGGTGGGGATCCCATCGGGCAGAGGAAGCGTGTCCCCTCCCATATTGCCAAGATTCTCCTCCGCCTCCGCAAGCAGAGCCTTTATCTGCTCCAGTTCAAGGGTAAGATGCATTTTCGCCGCCTCGGCCTCGGACTTTGCCGTGAGAAGCTGGGTCTCCGCCTCGGCCAGCTTCTCGGACGCCTCGCCCTTCTTCTCGGAAAGCTCGCTCTTTCCCTGCTCCAGCCTGCTCTTGTTCTCCTCGATCTCGGCACGTCCGTCGGCGATCTTCTGTCTGCCGTCGGCAAGTTCTTTTTTACTGTCCTCCAGCTCCTTCTTGCTGTCCTCCAGTTCCTTTCGGTTGTCCTCGATCTCCTGCTCGCCCTCGATCAGATCCTGCTTGGATTCCTCAAGCTCGGCCCTGGCATCGGCAAGCTCCTCCTGGCCGTCATAAATATCCCGCCTTCCCTCCTCGATCTGCTCCTCGGCGTCCTTCATCTCCTCGTCAATGGATCCAAAGACCTGCCGGTTGATCTGATCCAGCTTTTCCTGCCGGATGATCACATGCACGCTCTCCTCCAGAAGCCCCGTGGCACTGGCGGAAGCCACGCCCTCAATGCTCTCCAGCTCCGGTATGATCGTGTTCTGCGTCATCTCGCTGATCTGGGCTCCTGTCATATCCGTGCCGCCCACCGCCGCAATCATGACCGGAAGCATGTCCGGGTTCATCTTCATTATGATCGGGTTTCCCACGGAATCATCCCAATAGCTTTTGATCTGATCCAGATTCTCCCTGATTTCCAGGGATACCGCATTCATGTCCGCAGACTGCGTAAATTCCAAAATCACCATGGAGTAATTCTCGCTGGAAACCGAACTGATATTTTCTATGTTGCTGACTGTGGCCATGGAAGCCTCCACGGGCTTGGTCACCACCATTTCCACGGTCTCCGGGCTGGCTCCCGCATAGGTGGTCATTACCAGCACATAGGGAAGCGTGATGTTCGGCAGCAGATCCGTCGTCATTCTCGTAAAAGAGACGACGCCGAGAACGATAGCAAGCACCACGCCGACCAATACGGTATAAGGCTTTCTGACGCTGAATTTTCCTAACATTATGTATTCTTCCTTTCATCCGTTTTCCGTCCGACCAGTCGGTCAGTCCCGCATAAAAGTATATTGACAAGGCAGCGCCTTGTCAATACGGGAAATTATTTCTTTATAATAATTTTACAAATGGATGCTAAAGATCATATGGGCCCGAAAGAGAGCGGCGGGAGGACAAGGCGGGCGATTGCGTCCGGCTTTGCAGCCTCGCCGGAATGTTTAGAAAATCTATCTGCCGCAGCTGACACGAGAGAGCGTATGGCGGAATCCGGCCCTGACCGTCCGTCTGTCTTCCACTGCTCTTTTCATATACTCTTTTATCTACTCTTTTTCTTACCCTTTTCTCAACTGCGTTTCCTTCACAGCTGCCTCCTGATCTTGTTCTTAATTCTCTGCAGCGCATTGTCCGTCGACTTGTCATCCCTGCCGAGCACCTTTGCAATCTGCGTGTACTTCATCCCGGTCAGATACAGATCCAGCACCTGCTTTTCAAAGCCGCTTAGCTCCTTGTCAATAGCCTTCTCCAAAAGCTCCAGGTTCTCCCGGTCGATCAGAAGCTCCTCGGGATTCTTTTCCGCCTGGGAAATGATGTCGTTAATCATTTCCCTCTCCTCCCCGTCCTCCTGCCCGGACATGTTGGCATACAGCGATATATAGGTGTTCAGCGGCGCATGCTTCTGCCGTCCCGCCGCCTGCACCGCCGTGTACATCTGTCTGGAAACGCACAGATCCGCAAAGGTAAAAAAACTGGCGTCCCTGCCGATATCGTAATCCCGGATGGCCTTGAAAAGGCCGATCATTCCCTCCTGGATCAGATCCTCCCGGTCCGCTCCCAGGATGTACATGGACTTTGCCTTGCTTTTTACCAGGTTCTTGTACTTCTCCATAATATAGTCCGTGATCTGCGCCTCTCCGTCCCGCAGGCGCACAATCAGCTCTTCATCCGAATACTGTTCATAGCTGCCATTCATTGATCCGCTCCCCGCCGTTTTTAATTTTGCCTGTACCTCCGTTTCGCATCATACCTCGGATCCCGCCTGTCCCTTTGCCTGATAATCCCGGATGAGCTCCGCCGCAAAATGTTCGGCAAGGATCCGGTATCCCATCTCGTTTCCGTGCACACCATCCGGCATAAAGCTGTGAATGATGGCGGCGTCATGGGTATTGAGCAGGTTGGTATTGTATAGGTCGATGACCAAAACCCCGTACTCCTGACCAAGCTGCTTCATTATTTTCACAAAAGAGGACTGCGGCAGCAAAAAACTTCTTTCTTTGCGCAGCATATCATGAAGAATGTTTGGCAGTGGTGTGGCCAGCAGGATCTCGGCCTCTGGATAATCCGTCTTCAGCTTCCGTAAAAGCTCGTCCAGATCGCCCGCAAAGGTTCTCTCTCTTCGTTCCTCTAAAGAACCCAACTCCCTCTCGGATGCGCAAAAGCCGTCATTGGTGCCTCCCATCACGATAATAATATCCGCATCTGCGGGTATGCTGCTGTATCGGTCCACAAAGGCGTTCTCCCAATATCGGCCTATGGAGGAACCGCCGATTCCCAGATTCACCACTTCCCCCGCATTCAAAACCTCTCCAAGCTGGTAAGGGTAGGACATGGCCTCGTAATTTTCCAGCTTGTCCAGATTGGATCCCGCCGTAACACTGTCTCCCAGACAGACGATCTTCATGCCCGAAAAATCCACGGTGCTTGCGGCTATGGTCTCTCTGTCCGCCCGGTTGATCCGCATGGTTTCCTCATAAGAAGCACAGACCCTGCTCTTCGGGGGAGGGGTTATGACATAATCCTCCGGAATCAGACTGCCGGACACCGTGTTGCCGGACACCGCATTCCCTGACACCGTGTTGCCGGACACCGTGTTCCCGGATACCGTGTTCCCGGATACCGTGTTCCCGGATACCGTGTTCCCTGACACCGTATTCCCGGATACCGTGTTCCCGGATACCGTGTTCCCGGATACCGTGTTCCCGGATACCGTATTCTCCGACACCGCATCGGGATAGTCCCCGGAAAGGCCGTTATCGGAAATGCCATCCTCCGGTATGGACGGCTCTCGGTACATTCCCTCCACAACCTCATCCTCCGGCATTGCTTCCACCGCCGGCTCTTCTCTCTGCTGCGGGATTTCTTCCTCCTGAGGTATTGCTTCCTCCTGCGGGATTTCCCTTTCCGGTTCCGCAAACGCCTGCTCTTCCTCCGCCCCCTCCCCGGTGCCTTCCTCTTCCTCCTCCATGTAGTTCAGTCCGTTTTCCTCCATGTAGGCGGTCAGGGCGGCCGGATCCTCCGACAAGGTCTGGATGGTGGTCTGCATTTTGTGTATATCGGCCCTGGACTGCTGATAAAAAGCCTCCCGCTGGCTCTCCCATTCCTTCTCTTCCAGATAGTTCATTCCCCTGTCAATGCCAACTGCCAGCAGCATAATCGACACCATGGCAATAAACATCAGCAGCACTCTGTTAATCTTATTCATGCTTTTGGCCTTTCAAAATCCCCTTCCTTCACATTAACCGCTGACGAAGGATTTCATAGGCAAGCACGCCTGCCGCAACCGACGCGTTCAGGGAATCAATGTCTCCCTTCATGGGAATCGCAGCCGTCATGTCGCAATTTTCCTTTACCAGGCGTCCCACGCCTTCCCCCTCGCTTCCCACCACAAGGCCGATGGGGCCGGTCAGATTCAGATCATACATCCTGGTTCCGTCCATATCCGCACACACGAACCAAAGGCCCTTTTCCTTCAGCTCTTCAATGGTCCTCACAAGATTCGTCACTTTTGCCACCGGCGTGTAATTCAGCGCCCCCGCTGATGTTCTCGCAACCGCCGCGGTCAGCCCGACGGCCCTGTTCTTTGGAATGATCACGCCGTGGGCCCCCGCCAGGTTCGCAGTTCTTATAATGGCTCCCAGATTGTGAGGATCCTCGATATTGTCCAGCAGAATCAAAAAGGGCGGCTCTTTCTTTTTCTCCGCCAGGGCAAGCATGTCCTCAACCCTTGCATAGCTGTAGGCCGCAAGGCAGGCGATGACTCCCTGATGCCTGCCGCTCTCCGAAAGCTGGTCAAGACGCTCCTTTGTCACATATTTGATCTGCGTGTTCTTTTTGGCCGCTTCCCGCTTCACGGTCATCACCGGGCCGTCCTTGCAGCCGTCCAGTATGTATACCTTGTCAATTTCTCTTCCGGAACGGAAGGCCTCGATCACCGCGTTCCTTCCCTCAATCCGAAATTCCCCGTATTCAGAAGTTCCTTTTTCCATGTGAATTACCATACCCTTTCCTTGTCATCCCCTATATCTTCATTTCCAATTTCTCTAAACCGTCTTTTATCAGTTCAATCAGCCTCTGCGTCCTCCCAAGCAGATAGAGATAGCCGATCAGCGCCTCAAGCCCCGTGGCCTTCAGATAATCGGCAAGGGAGGCGTTCTTGGCGCTGGTATGCGGCTTTGCATTCCTTCCTCTCCGATAGACGGCAAGCTCCTCCTGGGTAAGCTCCGGAAGAAGAGCCTCTATCATGGCGGCCTGAGTCGCCGCCCTGACGTAGGACGCCGTACTGTGATGGAGGCGGCTTACGGGCGCATTTCCCCGCTCCACCACCACGGTACGAATCACAAGGTCAAAGACACCGTCGCCGATATACGCAAGCGCAAGCGGTGAATAAGACCGGATATCCACCTCTTTTAACGCAAAGCTTTTCATAACCAAAGGCAGTAAATCTACGCTCTCTTCCATTTGACCCCTTCCCTCGTATCCTCCAGAATGATTCCCTTTGCGAGCAGCTCACCCCGTATTTCGTCGGCCCGGGCAAAATTTTTCGCCTTCCTTGCCGCCTGCCTCTCATTGATCAGAGCCTCGATCTCGCTTTCCAGCATTTCCTCTTTCTTCTCCACCACAAGCCCGCAGATATCGGAAAGCGTCACGATCCTGCTCTTTAATGCCTCCAGAAACTCCCTGCCGGATCCGGAAGAGGCGTGCAAGTTCACGAATTTCACCAGCTCAAAAATTGCGGCAAGCGCATCAGCCGTGTTAAAATCATCCTCCATGGCCTCGTCAAATTTCGCCTCAAAGCCATCCGCTTCCTTCAAAAGCTCCTTTTCCTCCCCGCTGACGGATGCGCTCTCTCCATCCTGCCCGGGAATACTCTGCAGCAGATAATTCAGATTTTCCACGCAAGTCACGATCCTGTGGTAACCGTTTGACGCCGCCTCCATCAGCTCCGCACTGAAATTCAGCGGACTCCTGTAATGGGCGGAGAGCATGAAAAAGCGCAGCACCTGCAGATCATATGTTTCGCTGATATCCCGCACCGTAAAGAAGTTTCCGGCTGATTTCGACATCTTCCGGTTATCGATATTCAAAAAGGCGTTGTGCATCCAGTATCTCGCAAAGGGTTTTTCGTTTGCCGCCTCGGACTGTGCGATCTCATTCTCGTGATGGGGGAAAATCAGATCCTCTCCCCCCGCATGGATGTCAATCTCCTCTCCCAGATATTTTTTGCTCATAACGGAGCATTCGATGTGCCAGCCCGGACGTCCCTTGCACCAGGGCGACTCCCAGTAAGGCTCTCCCTCCTTCCTGGGCTTCCAGAGCACAAAGTCGAGAGGATCCTCCTTCTGATCCTCCCCGGACACCAGAAGAGAGCGGTTCCCTCCCTGCAGGTCGTCCAGATTTTTGTGGGAGAGCTTGCCGTACCCTTTAAAGCTTCTGGTCCGGAAGTATACAGTTCCGTCCTCGGCCGCATAGGCATGGCCCTTTTCGATCAGGGTGTTTATCATCTCCAGCATGCCGTCAATCTCCTGCGTCGCCTTGGGATGCGTGGTGGCAGGCCTTACGTTCATTGCCTTCATATCTTTTTTGCACTCTTCAATATACCGCTCGGAAATCACGGAGGAATCCACTCCCTCCTCCAGCGCCTTTTTGATAATCTTGTCGTCCACGTCCGTAAAGTTGGAGACGAAGTTGACCTCGTAACCCTTGTGCTCCATATAGCGCCTTACGGTGTCAAACACGATCATGGGGCGGGCGTTTCCGATATGGATCAGATTGTAGACCGTGGGCCCGCAGACATACATCTTTACCTTTCCCTCCTTAAGAGGGACGAATTCTTCTTTTCTCTTTGATAATGTGTTGTAAATTTTCATGTGAATACCATGCCTTTCTCTTTTTTAAATTATTCTCTGTCTCATTAACTGGTTTTCTTTTCCTTGCCGCCGTCACGCCGCAGCGTTCTGACCTTCCGCTCCAGATCGATCAGGCGGTTGGTCAGCTCCGTGTTGCTGTGGTGCAGCGCAGTCAGCTCCTCCTTCACCGGATCCGGGAAATTGACCTGATCCAGCTTATCCTGAGGCCGGTCCTGATTGGCCCGCTTTACCACCCGGCCCGGCACGCCCACCACGGTGCAGCCTGCGGGCACATCCTCGAGTACCACGCTTCCGGCCCCGATTTTACAATTATCCCCAATGGTACAGGAACCCAGGACCTTTGCGCCTGCGCCGATCAGGATATTGTTTCCCAGGGTGGGATGGCGCTTTCCCTGCTCCTTTCCGGTTCCCCCAAGGGTCACGCCCTGATAAAGGGTCACGTTGTCCCCGATCACGGTGGTCTCGCCGATAATCACGCCGGAACCGTGATCGATAAAGAATCCCTTTCCGATCCGGGCTCCCGGATGGATCTCGATGCCTGTCTTTCGAACCGCCCTCTGGGAAATCCATCTCGCCATAAAATAATGTCTTTTGAGATAAAGCCTGTGCGCCAGCCGGTAATGAAGCATCACCTTGAAGCTGGGGTACAAAAACACCTCCATGGAAGAATGGATGGCCGCATCCCTCTCCCGGATGATCCGGATCTCTTCCTTTATATTGTCAATTAATCCCACTGTATCACTCCCTCTGTGAATGCAAGGCGCTCCTGCGCAATCGAGCAGGGAAGGATTTTTGCCCCTACTCGTGCGCCGGGGCAGGCTGCGTCAGCAGCATCTTCCTTTCTGCCCCGTGTGCATAAAAAACGGATAACCAGGCCCAAGAGGCGAAGTTATCCGCGGTTCCACTCTATTTAAAGGCAAAATGCCTTCACTCATTGCACGTAACGTGTGAATACGTGTCCCGCTACTTTCCGCTGTCAGGCAGTTTGCACTCATCCTGCCCCTGGCAGCAGCGTTCACAGAACCTGCTCCCGGACGCACTTCCATGGCTCCTCTCCACAAAACGCTCTCAGCCTGATGCGCTTTTCTCTGTTTGGGTTTCGCCATGTACTCTTTCCGTTCCCTGCATTTTTCACTATCTTTTATATCAGAATATGCAAAAGCGGTGATTTTGTCAACTGTTATTTTCACCCGGCGCTCCCTCGCCGATCAGAACCTTCTGTACGGATCACCTCAAAATCCTGATGACCAATTCCCACGGTTCCTGCCATACCTGTGTTTTCCTCCCCTGCTCTCTTTCCCGTCCCGCCGCAGGCTTACTGCCTCTTACATCCCTGACAGCCTTCGCATCCGCCCTGTGTCCGCATCACGTCCTCGCTTGCCACACCCACCGGGCTCGCCAGAAGGCAGATTGCCTGGGCGGAGATCCCTTCCCCGGTCCCGGTAAAGCCAAGTCCCTCCTCCGTGGTGGCCTTCAGGTTCACCTGCCCTGCCTCAATTCCAAGCGTGCGCGCGATGTTCTCCCTCATCCTGTCGATATGGGGGCGCATTTTGGGCGCCTGGGCAATGATAGTGGCGTCAATGTTCTCTATGAAAAAACAGTTTTCCTCCAAAAGCTTACCCACGTGTGCAAGCAGCTCCAGGGAAGATATCCCTTTGTAAGCCGGATCCGTGTCCGGAAAATGCTTTCCGATATCTCCCAGCGCGGCCGCACCGAGCAGGGCGTCCATAATTGCGTGGAGCAGCACATCCGCATCCGAATGTCCCAAAAGTCCTTTCTCCCAGGGAATCTCCACTCCTCCCATAATCAGTTTTCTTCCGGGGGTAAGTCTGTGCACGTCATATCCCATTCCTATCCTCATAACAAGATTTCTCCTTTGCTGTCTCTTACTGGCATCATGATTCCTATTATAGCATATATTATGAATGATCACCTTTTTTTCAGGAATTATGTATTGAAAAAAATTCTCATTGCCGGTTATCCGGAACAGACCACCAACTACGAAACCGCCTTTGGAGCTCTGGGCGCATGTCCCACTGTCTCCCTGCATGTGCCTGACATAAGCCTCTACGACGGGCTTGTTCTTCCGGGCGGCGGCGATATTGACCCCAGGCTCTTCGGCCAGCTGAACTGCGGCTCGCGGATCATTGATCCGGCTTTTGACAGGCTGCAGCTCTCCATTCTGCGGGAATTCGTTCTCTACCAAAAACCGGTTCTTGGCATCTGCAAGGGCATGCAGCTGATCAATGTCTTTTTCGGCGGGGACATCTGCCAGAATCTGCCCACCTTCCGGCAGCACCAGTACGACGGGGCGGATCAGTTTCATCCCACCACCGCAAATGCGGGTTCCCTGCTGTATGAGCTGTACGGCAAAGCCTTTACGGTAAACAGCGCACACCATCAGGGCGTTGACATTCCCGGAAAAGGGATACGCTATATTCAGCACAGCGCAGATCAGGTGGCTGAGGGACTCTCCCATGGTTTTCTGCCCATTCTCGGTGTGCAGTGGCACCCGGAACGCCTCTGCGCACAGGTCAAAAAAAGCGAGGCCGTGGACGGCTCGCTTCTTCTTGATGCCTTTTTATCTCTCGCTTAAACATTCATGCGCCTCTTTTTGCCGCAGATGGAATCCCACTGACAGTCCCCGCAGATCTCCTCCCTCCTGCCGGCCTCGAGAACGCTCTTTCTGACCAGCTGCGCATAATCGTGCCAGGAAAGCTCGTCCCCCTCCTTCATGCCGCAGAACGCAAGCACCTTTCTGTCATAATTTTCCACCTTGGAAGCCGTATTGCAGCTTCCATTCTCATTGTTCGGACATGCCGCGCAGATCGCATCCGTCCGTGCGGTAATACTCACTTTTGGATTCGCATCGAGGATTCTGCGCATTTCTCCCATATGCTCCGTGAATTGATTGCTGTAGCCCTTTCCCTCAAAGAAAGCCAGGCACATGCCGTGGTGGGCCCTGATCTCGTAGTCACTCATCATCATCATTCCTCGTTTTTTCAACTTTTTTTATTTTCCTGATTGATCAGTCTATTTTAACAGCCTTTGCAAGATGCTTCGTCAGAAAAAGCGCAAGAGCGCCCTTGACAAGATCCGGCACGATAAAGGGAAGCACGCACCAGGAAAGCACGGTGGCAATACCGATGGGCCCGGAATTTTTCGCATAGACCACCATGAACCACACGGTGCCGAATACATAGTACACCGCCATCCCAAGGAGCATGGACAGGCCCAGAACCCATGTCTTCTTTCCCAGCAGGGCTTCCATGGCCCACATCAAGAGAGCGGAAAAAATAAAACCGATCAGATAGCCGCCGGTATTTCCAAGCAGCACGCCCATTCCTGCGGAAAATTCCGCAAAAACCGGGATTCCCACCGCACCCAGCAATAGGTAGATCAAAACCGCCATGGTTCCCCGCCTGCCGCCGAGTGTTCCCACTGCCAGAAACAGCGCAAAGGTCTGCATGGTAAAGGGCACCAGCGTGGGAATGGAAATCCAGGAACAGATCGCAATCAGCACCGCAAACACCGCAATATAAACCATATCAAAGGTCTTGCTCCTGCTGCCGCCTTTTTCTTTTACAACTGTTGTCATCCTCATATCCTCCGTTTCATCCATATCGCAGCCGCACATATGGAAAATTTTAAATAGGATAACACGACAGCTTTGAATTGTCAACTCTAAACGTCCATTCAGTTAACATCTTTCGTACATCTCCCTCAAAATAAAATCCACATCCTCCTGGCGGATATACCCTACCTTGTGATAGGAAAATCCCAGATTTACTTCAATGACCTTGTAGCCCCTGCGAAGATATTCGCCAAAGCCAAAGAAGACAGCCGCCGTGTCCGTCAGCACCTCATTGGACAGCGTGTCGCTGAAGCGGATCCCGTTGTAGTACAGATACAGATGCATGACCTCATGAGCAAGGATCGCCGTCAGCACGTCCAGATTATAATAATCGTGGGTCTGCAGGTTAATGGTGGTAAAAGCGCCGTTAGTGGAAATGTTCCCCGCATATTCCAGCGTGGCGTCGTCCTTGAATTTCAGCCTGATCACGGATCCGTCAATTCCCACATGGGCTGCAATACTCACAAGAAGTTCCCGCAAAAGCTCCGGATCGCGCAGATTTTCCAAAAGCCTCTTTTCCAGCTCCTGCGGAATCACATAGGCCGGTCCCGGCGTCTTCCTGTTTTTGTACAGAAGGTCAAGGCTGGAACGCAGCTTTTCCTTGTCAATTTTCCGGTAAGCCGCCGCCGGAATGGGAGGCTGCTTTAAAATAAAACGCTTGACCACATAGTAGACAAACCCGGCAAAAGTCAGCAGCTCAAACAGATCATTGATTGTAAATACGCCGTCAAACAATCGCATTTCGTTTCCTCCCTCACTCCTGTGCGTCAATTTTTGCTTTCAGCTCCTCCAGATACATCCACCGGTCCATTCTCTCCTCCAGGAGGCTTTCCGTCTCCTGCTTTTCCCCGGTCAGCCGGTTCAGCTTCACAAAGTCAGCCGCCGCCTTTAGAATCTCATCTTCCAGCCGTCCAAGACGCTCCTCAAGGGAGACGATTTCCGCCTCGATGGTCTCATACTCCTTCTGCTCCTTATAGGTGAACTTCAGGCGGGAGGACGGCCTCTTCCAGTCGTTTTTTCTGCCGCCTTTGTCCTTGGAACCATTTTTGTCCTTCCCGCCCGGGTTCTTTGCGCCCCTGCCGCCATCCTGGTTCTCTTCCTCCTGCCGGCGCAGCCGGTAATCCGTATAACCGCCCTCGTGCTGGCGCAGTATGCCGCCTTCCTCAAAAGAAAAAATGCGGCGCACGGTCCGATCCAGAAAATACCTGTCATGGGAGACCACGATCACGATTCCCGCAAAGCTGTCCAGGTAATCCTCCAGAACGGTCAGCGTGGAAATGTCGAGATCATTGGTGGGCTCGTCCAGAATCAGCACATTGGGAGCTTCCATCAGAACCTTCAAAAGACAGAGACGCCTTCTCTCCCCTCCGGAAAGCGTCTTAAGAAGGCCGTACTGCTCCCTGCCCTCAAACAGGAAGAGCTCCAGCATCCTGGAGGCGGATACCTTTCCTTCCCGGGTCTCCACAAACTCCGCCACATCCCGGATATAGTCGATGACGGTCTGATCCGGATCCATCTGCTCCTGCCCGATCTCCTGGGCGTAGTACCCAAGCCTTACGGTCTGGCCCACCACAATCTCTCCCCTGTCCGGTTGTTCAGACCCTGTGATCATTTTCATGAGGGTGGTTTTTCCACAGCCGTTTTTTCCCACAAAGCCGATCCGCTCGTCCTTCAAAAAGACATAGGAAAAATCCTCGATCAGAGCCTTCTGCCCATAGCGCTTACTCACATGGGAAAGCTCCACCGTGGTCCTTCCGAGTCTCGCGGCTACGGCAAAGGACGCCTCCACCCTGCCATCCGAAACCGGTGCGGAAACATTTTTCAGCTCCTCATAGCGCTCGAGCCTTGCCTTCTGCTTGGTGGAACGGGCTCTGGCGCCCCGCTTTACCCACTCCAGCTCCTTGCGCAGAATGGACTGCCGCTTTCTCTCGCTCGCAAGAGCCGATTCCTCTCTCTGGGTCTTTCGCTGCAGATAGATCGAATAATTCCCCTGATAGGAATAAATACCGCCCTTGTCAATCTCAATGATCCGGTCCGTGACCCGATCCAGAAAGTATCTGTCATGAGTGACCATGATCAGCGCTCCCGTTCTTCTCTTTAACTGCTCCTCCAGCCACTGCGCCATATCGCTGTCGAGATGGTTCGTGGGCTCATCCAGGATCAGAAGATCAGAGGGGATGAGCAGAGCGGCCACCAGGGCGAGACGCTTTTTCTGCCCGCCGGACAGATGAGCGCAGGGCATTTCAAACTCCGTGACGCCGAGCCTGGTGAGCATGGCCCTGGCCCGGATCTCCACGTCCTCCCCCTCCTGCCCTTTGCTCTCCGTATACTTTCGAAGCACCGCCTCCAGCACCTTCTCCTTGCCGTCAAAGACGGGATTCTGCGGCAGATAGCCGCATACCACGTGTCCGGCCAGGGTGATGGAGCCCTGATCCGTCTCCTCCTGATTTGCTATCATCTTAAGCAGCGTGGACTTGCCCGTCCCGTTGATTCCGATCACGCCGACCTTCTCCCCCTCCTGCATGGAAAAGGAAGCCTTGTCAAAAAGCTTCCTCTCCCCGTAGGATTTCTCTATGTTTTCCACTGTCAGAATATTCATTCTTCCCGCACCTTTCCGCTTCCCGCAATCCGCCGGACCGATCTTTCATCGCCCCGCCAGTCTCTCATACTCCTCGTCCGTGATCCGCAGGATGCCGCCGTGGCGCTTTTTCGTCCGGCCCAGGTCGTACTCTCCGGGTGAAAGAATCCTGAAATTGCCGGAAGAAAGATCCTCGGTCAGCATGGGCAGATATCCCTTTCCGCTCTGGAACTGATCCGCTATCACACACCAGGTTTTCCCGTCCGCAAGCAGATACCCTTCCGGACCCTCCACACCGGCAAGTGCGTCAAATGTGGCGCAGGGGATCCGCTCAAAGCCTCCGGTAAGGGAATCCGACACCTCCAGCAGCAGCTTTTTGACCGTCTCGTCCTTGGATATGCGGTAGTACCTGCCTCCGCTCTCTAATATGGTGGTATCGATCACATGATTTTCCCGCTCCATATAGAGGAAGGTCTCCGTAAATTCCCGGAAATCCTTTGTGTAACAGGCATAGATTCTCTGCTTTGGCCTCATCTCATACCCGGTCTTTACATTGGAGGCAAAAAACACGAAAAAGGCTTCCTTTTCCCTGTCATACACGGCCTCCGGCGCCCACACGCACCCGGCCTGCGAAATTCCCACCTGACAGCTTCTCTCCTCTGACCAGTGTACCAGGTCGTCGCTCTCCCAGACAATCATACTCCTGCTGCCATGCTCCTGCGCATGGATCCATCCCTCTCCGGCCTCGATCCGCAGATCCGTGGCGATCAGATAGATCCTTCCCGTCGCCGGATCCCTTACCAGAAACGGATCCCGCACCCCCTTTGTCCCCGTGCGGGAAAACAGCACGGGTTTTCCGCCGTTTAAATCCTCCCAGTGCAGCCCGTCCCTGCTGAGCGCAAAGTAAATCTGCTCTCCGTCCTTCTGCTCCCCGATAAAATGTGTAAATAAATATGCCGCCATGTGACTCTCCTCTTTCTGCCTGTACGCTTTGTCCGTACGTTTTCTGCGATAGTTACAGTATACACATGTCGTGGGATTTTCACAAGACTTTACATGGCCCGCTTATCGTCTTATTTCATGATGAGAGATGGTCATAAGCCTCCACAAGAGGACTGTTCAAAATCCGGAATTCCCGCTCCCTCTCCCAGAAGGCGCAAAGCCGGTCAAAATGCTTATCCGGCTCCAGAAGCAACTCTGCCAGCGTATCCAGTTTTTGCAGTTCTGCTTCTGTCAGCCGATCCAGCCTCCCGTCCAGGTAAGCGGGCAGAAAGCTGTAGGTCAGCTCATTGTTCATAAGCGCATGGAAATCATATATCAGATAACGGATCAGTGCGGGGAGAGAGCAGGTTCCCAGCCTGTCCGCATACAGGAATCGTCTCCCGTCTGTTTTTCCGCTCCTTGTGGCAAGGTAGGCTTCGGCGGCCCAGTCAAAGCTCTCCTGTGGCATATCGTACTGAGAAAGAGGCATGCCGCCCTCCTCGTAAAAACCGTCTGCGTCAAAGGTGATCCAGCGCTCCTTTTCTTTACTGTAATATTGATTGATCCAGTGATCCATGCTGACGCTTTCTTGAAAGTAAGGGGCGAATCCGGCGCGGCACCTTGCCGGAATCCCCTTGGCCTTTAAAATCGCACTCATCAGCACGGACACGTAGCGGCATGTTACCACGATCTTATTCTCCACCCTCCGATCCTTCACAAATCCTCTCCCATCCAGACGGAACAGCTCTGCGGTAAGCGCCGGGGCTGTCAGAAGCATATCGTCCTCACAACGCATCCGATACCAGGGATACCTGCTCATATCGCCGTACAAAAGCTTTGCATTGGCATTGGTGTTTCCCTCCTTCAATGTCACCCGATGGATCACCTGGCCGCAGACTAGTCTGCCCAGAACGGAAATATCGTCCGGCAGGGATCTGAAATAATCCCCGTAGCATCCCGCATAGGTATAGGTTCCCGTCTTTTGATAGTGCTCCAGAATACGCTTGTCCATAATTCTCCTCCAAATCTTTTACGCCTGTGTGACCTGCCCGGAAGCCCGAAAGCCAGGTGCCGGCACAGGCGGCAGGGCAAAGGGCGGGTCGCACAGATGCAATCTTTTTTGTATTGTCCCATGATACCATCTGAAGGTTTTTATTTCCCGACATTCTCTGCTCGCTTTTGTCCATATGCACAAGCCCGCATGCAGACATTGGAAAAAAGCAGAAAAAGAGCGTTTATCTGTTCCGGATAAACGCCCTTCATAAGCATCTGGATATCTGGCCGATCCCTCAGATCAGGGGAAAATACACCTGGTATCTCTCGTATCCGATCTGATAAAGAGGAAGAAACCGAATCCCTGGATCCTGGTATCTGGTCTTAAAGCTGCATTTCCAGCTTCCCCACTCCCGCTCATTCTCATGTACAAGAAGCTCCTGTGGCTCCCTTCCATGTGTATCCAGGCTTCTCTCTTCCCCGCAAAGGCCCGCCAGAGCGATGGGGCCGTAAGAGAACGCAACGGTTCCTTCCTCCCCTTCCAGAGGCGTACAGGAGATTGCAAGCGGCAGAATCAGGCGGATTTCATCCCCTTCCTTCCATCTGCGCCCTATCACCGCAAAGTTCCCCGGTGCGGTGGGAACGGATGCCCTCTCCCCATTTATCTCGATCAGAACCTCTCCCTTTACCCATGCGGGAATCCTCAGACAGAGGTCAAATTCCGTCTCCTGACCTGTCTGCACCCGGAATCCGATTGCCATACAGTCCGGATGATTCGGGTATTTCCTCGTGTTCTCGTGGAAGCACTGCCCGGCAGAGCTGGTGCTTGAAAAATGGAAGCTTCCGCTTAAGCTGTCCCTCTTCTGTTCCAGCACGATCTCCTGGCCGTCCACGGTAAACACTGCGGTGGAATCAAAATACTGCGCCACATAGACCTGCCTGCCATCCTGATAATACAGATACCGGTTGTGGGCGGCGTTGGCCTGAACCACCGTTCCATGACAGCAGAAGAAATCCTGGGTCTTGCTGGCCCAGCCTTTTCGCTCGCCTGCCCGAAACGGCAGGAAATACGTCAAAAGCCCCTCCGGCGGATATTCGCTCTTCTGTCCGTTGGCCAGGTTCTCCCTCCAATAGGCCTGCGCCATGATCCCGTTATAAATATTTTTTTCTATGTAATCCAGATAGGAAGGATCCTTTGTCCAGGTAAACAGGATATCCGCCAGACGGATCATATTGTAGACCGTGCAGTGCTCCTGGTTCTTGTCCCCCAGACGCACGGCCATGGAATGCTTCGGCGTCCAGACCTCCCCGCAGGTCTGACCGCCGGTCACGAATTCTCCCCTCTGCGTCACCGCCATGTCCCAGTAGGCCGTGACAATGTTGCGGTAACGCTCCTTTCTCGTCTCCTCGTAAATTCTCGCACATCCGATGATTTCGGGAATCGTGGTGTTGGCGTGCATGTTGGTGAGAAGATCCACCCCCTCAAGCAGAGGCTCGAACAACCGCCTTCTGTCATAACGTTCCATAAGGGTCAGATAGCTCTCGTCCTTCGTGAACTCATAGAGGTCAGCCCACACTTCCAGCATACCGCCTGTCTCAAAGTCCAGAATATCGTCCATCTGGCCGCGGTCAAAGCCCTCCGTGAATGCAAGAAACCATTTTGAAAAGTCCACCGCAACCTGCAGCGCCTCTTCATTTCCGGCATAGCGGTACATGTCCAAAAGCCCCATAAAGGTTTTGTGTACCGTATAATGGGGAGCCCACACCGCCTTTCCGGCTGCGATCCACTTAAAATATTTCTCCGGGATGGATGCGGCCCACTGGCCTCCGTTGTCAATCTGGCACAGACGCAGCTCATGGACGATACGGCCCGCCTTTCCGATCAGCTCCTCATTCCCGTCCTCCGCATACCGCATGGCCGCAGCGCTCAGCCAGTGTCCCAGGAAATGTCCCCGCAGCTGGCAGCTGGGATCCTCCCAGCCCCCGTGCTTTAACTTCTTACTCCCGAATTCCTGATATCTTCCCGCCTCCAGGGTGTAGTTCTGTAAAAGAGCACCGGAATCCAGCTCCATCAGATAATCCTCGTTTCGTTTCTCCCTTGCCAGCAGCTCTCCGTCCTGGAGAATTACATTTTTTCCTTTTAACGCTTCCATGTTACAGCTCCTTTCAATGGTATCCTTTGTATGTATTATGTTCTGTTTCAACAGGAAACTAAATGGATTATCCGCTGATTAATATGGAGAATTATCCGCACTGCCGTCACAAGGCCTTCACATATACGCCGTCTTCCCGGACAAAGCCCATCCTTTTCAGATAATCCTCATGCGCTCCCGGCTCTCCCGGAAAAACCAGGCGGTGAAATCCCCGCTCCCGCAGCCGGCCGTACAGATATTTCCCCACGGAACAGTCCCGGTACTGGGGCGTGGAATAATCCAGCAGGATCTCCAAAACGCCCTCTTCCCGCAGCCGGCCAAGCAGCACCCCGGCCGGGGTCATTTTGTGGCAGATCAGATAGGCCGCATCGGCTTCCTCTGCGTCAAGTTTTATTCCCGGAAAACAATTCTCAATGTCGCTTCTGTAGTAATCCAGAAAGCCTGCCAGCATCCCGCCATCCCTTTGTTCCTGCGTCAGCGTGTACTGCCTGTCCGGGTGCCGAAGGCGCACCAGGTAATAAATATTTATGCCGACCAGGCAGAAATTCATGAGTGCGGTGGGATAAGAGTGTATGATCAGCGCATAGCCGGCAAAAACAAGGCTGCCCACAGCGTTTATCACCCGCAGCTTCACCACGGACGACATCAGAAACGAAATTAGCACCAAAACCGAACCCAGATAACCGATCATCTCTATTATCATGCCACTGTCCATTTTATACCCATACCTTTCCCGAATGAGCCCATCCCATATAGGAACAGGCCCACCGCTCTCCATTCAGAATATCCGCCGCCTGTAAAAGCCGGCCTTTCAGCTCCAGATCCGGTATCTTCCGCTGAGTGCCAGAAGCGCAAACAGATACAGGCAGTTGTCGTAATATCTCCTCGGTCCTTTGCGGAGCGGCTGGTTCCAGAACCATTCCACCCACCTTGCGGCCACGGCCCAGTCGCTGTCCTCATCCGCCAGATCTTGACAGGGTACTGTGAGCGCCCCCTGCGCCACGGTTGCCAGCAGACCCACGGGATGCAGAACCGTCTTATCCACCGGTGTCCCGTCCACCTCGAAGACACATCTTGCGGCCTCCAGATCCGTTCCCAGAAAGCGCATCATCCGAAGAGGCGCCCCGTAATGGCCCTCGTCAATTCCAAACCACTCGCAGTCCAGACCGATATTAGCCGCCGTGCGGTAAGCATCGCTGTAAAACCGGTCGTGCTTATGCCCCCAGGGCATGACCTTGCGGACGGGACTTCCGTCAAATTCCCCGTATTCCGGATTCAGCCCCGTCACCGGATGACATGCCTTTGCCAGATACTTCCTGCTCTGCCCGGCAGCCCATTTCCAGAATTCCCGGTCCTCCTCATAAGCCCAGAGTGCGAACAGATCATAGAAATGGGGCAGATGATAGGAGGGATCCGTAAATTCACTCCCCGGAACGAACAGAATCTGTCCGTTCTCCCGATTCCACATGGGCTCTCCGGCCCTTCCGTTCTCCCCCTTGTGAAGGCAGGCCCTCAGGATATCCTTCGCCTGTCTGGAATACTCGAAAATCCCCTCTCCGTCTCCCCATCTGTGGGAGGCGAAAAACAGAGCCATAGCAAAAAACTCTTCCCCGTCCGGTGCGGGCCCATGAGAATTCTTCTCCCCTGTCACCTTGCAGGACCAGGCAAAATAGCCCTCGTTTTCCCCTTCCTCCATCCACATATAGGTCTTTGCCCATTTCCAGATGCGGTCAAATTCGGCCTTCCAGTCAAGCTGAACACACATCATCATGCCGTAGCTCATACCCTCTGTCCTGGCATCATTGTTTCCCGTATCCTCCAGGTACGCCATATCCGGACCGGCCTCATGGTAGATCCTCTCCTCCTCGCTGCCGTAAAAAAAGGTGTGTGCCGCATCCTGGATCTTCCTTTCAATCTCCTCCGGGGTCTTCCCCAGCTGCTCAAAAACATTGCGGTAGACCTTTGTTTCATATGCCCCCATTGTGATACCTCCTCTTCTCGAATCAATAATAAAAGGAAACGGCAAATACATCGTCGTTTCCTTTTATTATAATCGTATCGGGCATATGAATCAATCCCAATCAGCCTGTCTGTCACTCAAAAGATACCTCTGTGCCAAACACCGCCGTCTCCCACAGCTTTTCCGTGTCCCCCTTGTATTCCATAAAATCGCTCTCCGTGCACACGCCTATGCTTACCTTGCTCACATCCTTCCGGTACACATTGTAGGTCTGCGCCTTTCCTCCTCTGGATTCCAGACGTTCTCCTGAGGCGTCTGTCATAAACACGACATAATCCCAGGCGTTTTTTCCCTCCGGAACGATAATCTGCGCTTCCATCTCGTAAGGGGTCTTCCTCACCTGTCCGATCCCGACTCCCTCCGCATTTGTCTCATCCACGTTCCGGATCTCCATGCCCGAAGTATCCGTATTCACATCAATGGAGAATTTCCACTCACCGCCAATCTCTTCCATGGTGTCTTCAAAGGAAACCCATTCTCCCTCTTCATCCCGCACCACATTGGCGATTCCCGGTATATACAGCTTGGTGATTACAAGCTCATAGGAAAAATGACCGGGGGCGGCGGAAATTTTGATCACCTCTCCCGCCTCATTCAGGGCCGCCATGTCAGTGAGGGCAATCCGTATGATCCCCGCAAAGGTATGATTGTCCACAAAGTTTCCCTCTATCAGATAAGGCGCTTCCACGCCGCAGGCGGGATCAAAGGTTACCCTTCCGAAGCCGCCTTCCGTAAAGTCGGCCAATGCGGCGGACTCCATCTGGATTACGCTGTAGCCAAGATCCGTGTCCTTTGCGGCCTCCATAAAGGCTTCCGGGAAACCGTTCTCCATCTCGATATTTATCCCCAGGTACAGCGCAGCGCCATCCGAATAATATTCCGAGATTGTAATGGCGGTCCCGTTTGAGGTAACTGCATAAGGGCTGTCAGCAGTCTCTTCCCCCTCCGCGGCAGGCTCCGCCAGCTGCTCGGCATGGCTGCTGTAATCCCCCGGATAGCTCACCTTCTCTTCCTCCACCTGAAAGATCCTTCCGATGATCGGTATCTTTGCCGCCAGAACCGGATTTGCTGCCAGACCTCCGACACCAAGAAGTATTGCGGACGCTATGCCAATGCCCGCCAGCTCCATCTTCCTCCATATCTTTTTGCTTCCCTGTCTCTCTAATCCCTCATGATTTCTTATCATCTCATACGCCTCCTCGATTTTGCGTTCCACCGCTTCCGACTCCTCCACATTCTGTCCCAGAATCCGTGTCAGCTCCTGCTCTGAATATTTGTTTCTCATATGACCATTCCTTTCTGAATCAATCATTTACAGTAAACGGCATTAGAAATTGTTATGTCATTTACCATAGCTCCGCCCGAAGCTGCTCCTTCCCCCTGTGCAGTCTGCTTTTTACCGTGCTCTCCTTCATATTCAGGATCACTCCGATCTCCCTTGTGGTAAACTGTTCCCCATAATACAGCTGAAAGATCACCCGGCTCTCGGATGGAAGATGGTTAAGGAGTTCCCTGAACTCAACATTGGCATTTCCCGTCTCCATGCTCTCTATCTCCGGTATTTCATCCGTGGAACAATTCTTCTTATTATAATTAAAGATCCGACTGCAGTTATTGATCAGTATTCTGATCAGCCATGTCCTGAAAAGCTCCGCCTTTTTCAGATCCCTGATATGTTCGTAGGCATCCAGTATCGTCTCCTGTATGGCATCCGCAATATCCTCCTGATTCTGAAAGAAACCGCAGGCTACCCGGTAAAGGGCCTGCCTGTTCTCCTCCATCAGAGAGATGAAAGCGTCGGCATCGCCGCACTGTGCCCGTCTCACAAGCATCTTCATTTCCCATCCTCCGTATTTACCTTTTAAACCACATCCCAATCCGGACGATCCGTTTGAGATATCATCCCGGGCATATCATTCCGCCGGCTCCCGGTCTTATCCATTAGATTCCCCGGAGAGCCGTTTCGATGCAAAAAATTTTTTATTTACAATTTTTCCAAAATTCCCCTCTCTGTCTTGATTGTAAACCAAAAAGGCAGTACTATAAAGAGGAGTAAAATTTAAGCCTGCAAAGACAGGCTGGAACGGAGGACCATTATGTATGAGATGAAACCGGAGTATTATACGGGGGTAGACTTTGTGGACAAGGAGCATGAGAAATTGTTTGATCTGGCAAATGAAGCATATGATTTGCTGTTTGACAGTTTCCTGCAGGACAAAACGGACCGCATCATACATCTTATTTCTGAATTGATCGATTACACCAGAACACATTTTTCCCACGAGGAGGCCTACCAGGAGCAGATCGGATATGCGCGCAGATCCGCACACGCCGTTTTGCACCGCCAGTTTGAGGATAAGCTGGCACAGTTTGACTTAAGCTCCCTGTCGGACGATTTCGAAGAGCAGAATAAGGCCGTGGAAGAGCTTCTGGATTTTCTCGTCAGCTGGCTGACCGATCATATCATGAAGGTTGACATGTTATACGTACAAAAATAATTCATAATCACAGGAAACCAAACGAGGGGGCATCATCAAGATGAAAAGCATTCGTACCAAAATAACCATGTGTCTGATCCTGACTGTCTTGATAGCGCTTGTGGCATCAGGAATATCCAGCATCATACCTAACTATCACAGCACCATCTCCACTGTAGACCACATGATGAGTGAGACCGCCGTTCTGGCCGCGGAGCGCATGGAGCAGGAGCTGACCGCTTACAAAAACGTGGCTATGGACACAGGCTGCATCCCGCAGCTGACCGATCCGTCCGTAGCGCTTGACGAGAAGCGTTCCGTTATCGACGAGCGCTGTGCCATGCACAATTTTCAGAGGGGAAATATTATTGGTCTTGACGGCATCAGCATTTTTGACGGAAAGGATTATTCGGACCGTGAATATGTGAAGCAGGCCATGCAGGGCAATGTCTATGTATCGGAGCCTCTGATCAGCAAGATTACCGGAGAGCTGTCCATTATGGTTGCGGCTCCTCTTTATGAAAACGGAATCCACGGTTCCTCCATTGCGGGTGTTGTGTATTTTGTCCCTCAGGAGACTTTCCTGAACGATATCGTCTCCTCCATTCAGGTGGGCGAAAACAGCAGGGCCTACATGATCAATAAGTCCGGCGACACGATTGCCGACATCACCCTTGAGACGATCACGGTTCAGAACATTGAGACCGAGTCCCAAAGCGATCCTTCCTTAAAGGATCTGGCGGCAATCCACAGCGCAATGCGCCAGGGAGAAAACGGGTTTGGAAGCTACAAAGGCGAAGAGCGAAATATGTTTGTGGCCTATGCGCCGGTGAGGGATACGGACGGTTGGAGCATAGCCGTTACCGCACCCCAGCTGAATTATCTGTCCACTACATATTTCGGCATGGCGATTAATATAGGTGTGATCCTTCTCTCCATACTTATCTCCATAGTCATAGCCCTGATACTTGCCGGAAGCATCAGCAAGCCCATGAAGGCCTGTGCGCAGAGAATGAAGCTGCTGGTGGAGGGCGATCTCGAGACACCCATGCCGAAGGTCACAAGCAGGGATGAGACCGGCATGCTGGTAAGATCCACCTCCTCCCTGGTAGAGAGCCTGAGCGGCATTATCCATGATATCAGCTATCTGCTGAACGAGCTGGCAAGCCAGAATCTGAATGTACACACCCAGCACGAGGATGCCTATGTGGGGGATTTCCACAGCATCCTGCTCTCCATGCGTCATATGAAGACGGAGCTGAGTGATATCATCCTGCAGGTCAACCGCTCCGCTGACCAGGTGGCCTCGGCCAGCAGCCAGCTGTCTGAAAGCGCCCAGACACTCAGTCAGGGAACCGTGGAGCAGGCCAGCTCCGTGGAGGAACTGGCGGCACGGATCAACACTATTTCCGATCAGGTAAAGGATACCGCAAGCGGAGCTTTAGAGCTCCGGGGCCAGACTCATCACACCGGAGAGGAGGTTTCCCTGTGCAATCAGCAGATGCAGAACCTCATGGATGCCATGGACAAAATCCAGACCAGCTCTCGCGAGATTGAAAAGATATTAAAGACCATAGACGACATCGCATTCCAGACCAATATCCTGTCCCTGAATGCAGCTGTGGAAGCGGCAAGGGCGGGCGAGGCCGGAAAAGGGTTTGCCGTTGTGGCCGAGGAGGTCCGCAGCCTGGCCGCAAAATCCTCGGAAGCCGCAAAGAATACTTCCGCTCTTATTGATCGCTCCACGGATGCGGTGAATACGGGCACCGAGATCGCAAGACATACGGCACAGATCCTTGAGCAGGTTGTGGGAAGCATCCAGTCCGTAGTTGACTCCATCGACAATATCGCCACCGTCTCCACAGACCAGTCAGAGGCGGTCTGGCAGGTTTCCGAGGGAATCAACCAGATTTCCGTAGTGGTGCAGAGCAACAGCGCAACGGCTCAGGAGGGCGCTTCCGCCAGCGAACAGCTTTCTGCTGAGGCTGCCGAGCTGAAGCATCTGGTGGATCAGTTCCAGCTTGCCGAAAACTGAATTTTCCCTATACACAAAATCTGCGGGGGTTAAACCTCCCGCAGATTTCCTTTTTTGTCTATTTTCCAGCGCATCCCAAAGCCTCCCGGCTGCTCAGCGCTGATCACATACAGATTACCCACCCTGTCCACTCTCAGATCCTGTATATAAGATACCTTTTCCGGAAGCGAAACCTGTCTCTCAATTTTGCCGCTCTGCCTGCTGAACAGGGCGATCGTATAGGTATCATCCTCCTGGTAACAGCCATATACCATCTCCTTAGTCACAGCCGCTAACGCATACTCTTTCTCTGTCAGCCCGCACGCTTCCTGCACAGAGTATCTCCATTTTTCTTTTTCATCCTCCCGCTCTTTTCCGGCTCCTTCTTTGCTGCAGCATCCTGTGAGCAGGACTGCCGCAAGGACCGCCAGTATCCATATCCGCCCATTTGCCGTTGAAGTGTCACGCCGTATCCTCATCCAAACCATGTCCCCTTTCTTTTATCAGACACAGCTTATCACAAAAAAGTGTTTTCTGCGCATTTGTGCCAAAACTGGGCAGTATTAATGTAAAAAACAGACCTTCTCAAAGATAGAGCATCAGCTTCACACAAAACAGATTCTCCTTCACAAAAACCTCCATAATCCCGTTGTGTTTTTCCACAATCTTCTTTACGCTGTGAAGTCCAATCCCATGATCCCCCTTGCCCTTTCTGGTTGAGGCAACATCCTTTTTCCGCACAAGCCCGTCCTGGCAAAAACTGTTCTCCACCTCCACCAAAAGGACGCCCCGCTTCATATGCACCCTCACGTTCAGCAGCTTTTCCCTGCTTTCCTTTGCCGCCCGGATGGCATTTTCCAGAAGGTTTCCCATGATAATGTTGATATCAAAGGAATGCTCGATTCCCTTTGGCAGGATTATTTTTACATGAACCGTCTCTAACTGCCCTCTTGCCCTGTTCAGCATATAATTCAGCACACTGTCAATCTCCAGATTTCCCGATGCCGCAATCTCGTCCGGATTCTCGATAAACTCCTCCATGCTGTCGATATATTCCTGTATCTTACCGGCATGGCTCTGACCTGCCAGGATTTTCAGCTCATTCATATGATGCTTCATATCGTGTTTTAAAGTCCGGACTTTATCCTCGTTCTGCAGAATAATATCGATCTGATTGGAATAAATCTGCACCTTCTGGCGCAGCATCTCGTTCTCAAACCGCTGGGAAACGGACCGCAGAAGGAGATTGTAGAGGTACAGCACCAGAAAGTTCACAGCCAGAAATCCCACGCTGACGATCACAACGATTGCCCTGATGTCGTTTCTCACGCTCATAAACAATGCGGCGCAGACCGTCACAATGCTGCAAAGAGGGACCAGAATCAGCTGCAGATTCTGAACCGCTTCCACGTTCTTTCTGTAATTTATAATCTTTTCCAGAAGAAGCCCGCATATAAAAATCAGAAAAACCGTCACCGCCCCGCTGATAAACCCGATCTCCATCGTATCTCCCGGAACATAATCCGTGAGCAGAAAATAGGAAGTGGTATCACAGACCATATGGATCAGATAGATTCCAAAAGCCGCAAAGAAAACGGTTTTTAAATTTCTGGTATACATGAGAACCAAAAGCCCGATCCCCACGATATTCACGGTAACATTGATCCATACCTTTTGCAGCCAAAGGCTCAGACCCGTGTTTATCACAAAAAGAAGCCAGTAGGCAAGCGCCTCTCTTTCCCTGCCCGGCAAAGGACGCCCGGCAGACTCCTCATCTCCCACGAAGATCCGTATGTATTTGCGAAGCAGATAAATACGGAAAAGATTGGACAGCGAATAAAGAAAAATATCCATAGCCGTGTTTATTACAGGTTCCGTCATGTCCGTCCTCACGCCCCCTCGATCAGAATTTTCTCGCGCACCAGCTTCCGGTTCGCCTTGCTGACGGCAAGCTGCGTGCCGTCCGTAAGCTCAATGCTCTCATACGTATACCGGAGAATGTATTCCCGGTTCACCGTATAGGATTTGTGGATCGAAACAAACTCCGGCGGCAGGCCTTTTGTCACGTCCCTGAGCTTTCCGTAAAATTCCTTCTCCCCTCTTGGTGTGATAATCCGGATCTTTCTCCCCTCGCTGACAAAGTACATGATCTCGCCAAACGGCAGATAATAATAATCCCTTCCGCACTGAAATTCAAACTTGTCCACATTTTTTCCCAGGATCTTCATGGCAAGGCAGAGCGCCTCATTCACCCTTTCACGGCCGATCGGTTTGACCAGAAAATCCATGGGCTGCGTCCGAAAGAGCTCCTGCGCATAAGAGGATTTGCCGGATATGTAGATAATCTGCATGCTCCGCTCTTCCAGCCGGTTTCGGATAAAATCTCCCGCCTCGATCCCGGAAAGAGCCTCCAGCTCGATATCCAGAAACAGAATGTCAATGTGTCCTCCCTGCTTCAGATAATCGCACAGGCTCTCCCCGCTGTACCAGACCTTGACCTCTGTAAGGATGCCCTTTTCCTCCGTATACTCTAAAATCATCTCCTCCAGGGAAGAACAGGTATTTTTGCCGTCGTCACAGATCCCTATATGATACATTCTTCCTTACCCTTTCTTATAATTTCTACGCTATCGTACTACATGACCGCCATAAAATCAATGCGCCCCCGCCGTCCCTTTAAAAATGATGCAAAAATGATACAACTTTGATGCTGTTTTGATGCTTTGCCATTGTACATTGAAGGAAAGCAACACGACAATCATTCAAAAGTAAAAGAGGTATTGAGATGAAAAATGGAAAAAGACGGTTTTGTATTCTTTCGGCTCTGCTGCTGTGGATTTTTTGCGCTCCCGTTATTTGCGCCGCCTCACAGGAGGAAAACGGGGAGGACGAGATTCTGGCCCCCTATTTTGTGATTCAAAAGGGCGCCTCATCCGTTGACACCTTTCCCTTAAAGGCTACCAGCGTAGCTGTTACCGTAAACGGTATGATCGCAGAGACCCATGTGACCCAGACCTATGCGAATATGGGAAAGGAGCCCATCAGTGCGCGCTACGTCTTTCCCGCCTCCTCCAGCGTCAGTGTCCACGGAATGACCATGGAGATCGGCAATCAGCTGGTATGCGCCAAAATTAAGGAAAAAGAGGAGGCAAAGAAAGAATTCGAGCAGGCAAAAAGCGAGGGGAAGAGCGCCTCCCTCTTAGAGCAGCAGCGTCCCAACGTGTTCACCATGGATGTGGCGAATATCATGCCGGGAGATTCTGCGAAAATTGAACTGCATTACACGCAGATGATCACTCCCAGGGACGGCGTCTATGAATTTGTCTTTCCCACGGTTGTGGGCCCCCGCTACGCCGAGCCCGGGGAGGGTGCGGCGGATGGGTCAGAAGGCGGCCGAAACGGCTGGGTCAGAAGCCCGTATCTGCCCAAAGGGCAGACGCCTCTTGGAACATACGACATCACCGTGAACCTGGATGCAGGCGTGCCTGTTTCGGAGCTCTCCTGCAAATCCCACGAAATAGAGGTGTCCAAAAACGGCGATACGAAAGCCTGCGTCACTCTGGCCGACAAGGAGGATTACGCCGGAAACCGGGACTTTATCCTGAACTACAAGCTTACCGGGGATGAACTGCAAACCGGTCTTGTGCTCACCCGGGGGGAACGTGAAAATTTCTTTCTTGTCACTGTACAGCCGCCGGAGCGCTATGTGCCACAGGATATTCCTCCCAGAGAATATATCTTTGTGCTTGATGTGTCCGGCTCCATGAACGGCTATCCCCTGGATACCGCCAAGACCCTGATCCGGGATCTGGTGTCCGGGCTTCGGGAAACCGACCGCTTCAACCTGATCCTTTTTTCCGGCTCCTCGCAGAAAATGGCAGAAAAATCCCTCCCCGCAACTGCGGAGAATATCAGACAGGCGGTGGATCTTGTTGACAGGCAGGAAGGCGGCGGCGGAACCTCCCTTGCCCCCGCACTGGAGGAAGCCATCGCCATCCCCCGCACGGAAAGCGATGCCGCAGGCTGCGCCCGCAGTATCGTGGTCGTCACCGACGGTTATATCTCCGGGGAACAGAATGTCTTCGATCTGATCAATCAGAACATGAGTACCGCCAGCTTCTTTTCCTTTGGCATCGGCAGCTCGGTCAACGACTATCTGATCAAAGGGATCGCAAATGCCGGACTGGGCGAAGCCTTTATCGTGACGGACGAGGCGGACGCCCTCTCCACGGCCCAGAGCTTCCGGACTTATATACAGACGCCGCTCCTTACTGACATCCAGGTGGATTATGAGGGCTTTGAGGTCTATGATACGGAGCCCTCTGTCCCCTCCACTCTCTTTGCCCAAAAGCCCATTGTCCTGTTCGGAAAATGGAAGGGCGAGCCGTCCGGAACCATCCGCATCAGCGGCAAAACGGGAACCAAAGACTATGAGCAGCAGATTCCCGTCGCCGCATCCGCCATCTCGCAGCAAAGCGACGCCCTGCGCTACCTCTGGGCCCGTACAAGGCTGGAACAGCTTATGGATTATGGTTTTTCCAAGGATGACCCTTCGGTGAAGGATGAGGTAACCCGGATCGGCCTCACCTACAGCCTCATGACGCCTTACACCTCCTTTGTCGCCGTGGTGGACTCCATAAAAAATCCGGAAGGGAAAAGCAAGGATGTAAACCAGCCCAATCCCCTGCCCCTGCAGGTGTCAAACCTTGCCGTTGGCGGCGGTTATGTGGCCTATTCGGAACCGGGAAGCCTGCTTGTGATCTTCCCGCTGGCGGGAGCCCTTTTCCTTGGCTTTCTTCGGAAAAAGAAACGAAAACAGGCACTTTCGGCCTGAATCCGCAAAGTGCGGAAAATGCCCCGGTATGGAGGACTAAAATGAAATTTGAAAAAATAAAATCACCGTTTTTCTTCTATTTACCCTATTACCTGATAAGTCTGCTCTCCCTGCTCGGCCTCAAGCTCTTTTACAGCAGCGCCAAAGCGGACGCACTTACCTGGATACTGGCCCCCACCGCAGGGTGGGTCAGTGTCCTGAGCGGTATTCCCTTTACATATGTGGCAGGTCAGGGCTATGCCAACCACAGCCTGCGCTTTCTTATCGCTCCCTCCTGCTGCGGCGTGCAGTTTCTGTGCATCACCGCAGCCATGCTGATCTTTTCCTTCCTTCACCGGACGGGCGCCTTACGCGTACGCAGAACGGTCGGGTGGATCCTGGGCTGTTATGCATTTTCATATTTTTTTACGATTCTTGTAAACGGCCTGCGGATTCTTCTGGCCATTTACATTCCCTTGGCCCTTTCCGAAACCGGCGTATCTGCCAGATGGCTCACGCCGGAAAGGCTCCATACCCTGATCGGCACCGTGGTCTACTTTTCCTGTCTGCTGATTCTCCACCGGATTGCCGCACTTGTGTGCCTTCGAAACTTCAACATGTCCTTTATCCGAAGCTGTCTCTCCCCCGTATTCTGGTATTTTTTCATCGTGCTTGGGATTCCTTTCCTGAACCGGGCATATGCGGATAACCGGGTAAGATTCCGGGAATACGCCGCTCTGATCCTTACCGCCTGCCTGGTTCTGCTCATTTTGTACGGCTCCGTACACCGGCTGATTCTTTTTCCTCAAAAAATCAGGCGCTTCTTCCGTTCCCGTGGCATCATAAAATCACGGTACCGGTGAAAAAAAGGAGTTCCATCAATGAAACGAATCGAATTACTGGCAAATGCCCTGGAATATATGGAGAACCATCTGGAGGAGGAGATCACCACCCCGGATATCGCCCTTCAATACGGCTATGGAAGCAACGAGGCCTTTACCCGTGCTTTTCACCAGATCTGGAATTGTTCCCCCTCGCAGTTTCGGAAGACTCACCAACCCATGGATCTGCGATCCGGGATTCCAAAAACTGATTTTTTAAAGAGCTGTGAAGAAATACTCTGTTTCTTCACAGCCCCTTTTCTGCCCGGTCTCAATCGGTAACTACAATATATTTCCCTTCCGCCCGCAGCTTCGGCTCCCGCAAAACCGCCTCCAGTCCCTCAAGACCCACGCGGCCGCACACCATGCTCTCCACGTCGAGCCGTCCGGAGTCAATAAGCTGCAGAGCCCTTTGCTGGGTTGCGGGATTGATATAGGATGCCTTCAGCGCAAGCTCCTTGCGGAAGATTTCAAAGGGTCTTACGCTGATTGACGCATCCGGCTTTGTGAGCCCGAAAAACATAACCGTTGCTTTTTTCCCGGCAATGCCAACCGCCTGCTCCATGGTGGCGGGAAGGCCTGCGCACTCGATCACGGTGCGGATCCATGTCATGCCTGCTTCCCCAAGCCTCCTCTCCACGTCCTCTGAAAGCGGATCAATACAGACATCCGCTCCCAGCGCTTTTCCCATCTCTCTCTTCTTTTCCACCGGCTCGAGAAGAGCCACCTTTGACGCTCCCGCAAGCCTGGAGAGCTGTACCATCAAAAGCCCGATCATGCCGCCCCCTATGACCACCACCTGCTGCCCCGGCCGGATCCCGCACAGGTCAATTCC
This sequence comes from uncultured Lachnospiraceae bacterium, assembly GCA_910579685.1. Classification (GTDB taxonomy): domain Bacteria; phylum Bacillota; class Clostridia; order Lachnospirales; family Lachnospiraceae; genus Suilimivivens. Next base: position 97,152 of record CAJTVN010000017.1, read on the forward strand.
ATGCAGACAACAGGCTGCGGGCTCCGCCATGGCGCCCTGCTCAAAACTGGTATGGTCTCCGAGCCTGTACACCTGGCTCTCCTTCACCGCACAGTACTCGGCAAATCCCCCGTTTACCGTGGTGCCGTATCCGATCATATTCTCGCAGAAATGTACCTCGCCTTCCCGACAGAAATCACAGGCCCCGCAGTAGCAGTTCGGATCAATGCAGACTCTCTCGCCCGGCCGGAATTTCTTCACTTTGCCGCCAACCGCGGCAACCACTCCCGAAAACTCATGTCCCAGTATGGTGGGAGGCGTCACTTCCGCCGCCCCCTTGTCCCCCTCATAAATATGCACATCCGTGCCGCACACGCCGCAGGCCTTCACCTGGATCAGCACATCTCTCTCCCCGGGCTGCGGTATCGGCGTCTCTTCGATACGCAAGTCATGTTTTCCGTAAAACACCGCACTTTTCATTACTATTTTCCTCCTCTTTTCCCCTCCCTACCACTCGTTGATATTGGGCCTTGGAACCCTCCACCACTGCTCAAAATCCGTGGTATAGCGGGAGAGCACGTTTCCGATATCGGTTGGAATTTCATAAGAGGTGATTTTAAAAAAAAAGTCTGCAAACGCATCCAGATCCCGCATTTCCTGGGATTTTGCCGCCGCCCTGCCAAGACCGGCCAGACGAGCCGTCTTTTCGGATATCCCTTCCACGAATTCCTCAAGCCTCCGGTTGCTGGGAAAAAGGATCTCGTTCTCCTGCAGGATCATGCGGTAGACGCTGTAGATCACCTCATTTACCGCATGGAGCTTCATATAGCCGTCAATGGGGCATGATTTCAGGAAATAATAGTAATTGAGCCAGAAATCCGCATAAAAGGAGAGCATTTTCTCCTCTTTTTCCCGCTTCTGAAAGACCGGGATCCGGGACACGATCTCAGGGATCTGCGGATCCCTGGTAAACAGCACCCGGGCTTTCAAAAATGCGTTTCTTGCCGGCTCGCTCCCCTTTTGGGCCGCATCCTCCAGAAACTCCCTGGTCATATATTTCACATCAAAATATCCGCCCTCATAGGTGCAGTACCCGTGTATAGTCTCGGCCGTGGCATTCTCCTTTACTCGCTGTTCGTATGCCTCCTTCGAGATCACCACCATAGCGTCCAGATCCGAATCCGGCCTCTCGCAGCCCTTGGCCACGGAGCCGCCAAAGATCAGGGCGATGACTTCCGGCCTGTCCCAAAAATATTCTTTCAATCGTTCGATGGATTCCTCATGATGTCTGTACAACATTACCTCCCGGCCTACTGGGCCTTGTCAATCTTGTTTCGAATCTCCTGCATCTGGTAGTCCAGCTCCTCAATGGAGTCCGCACAGACCTTCAGCTGCCTTACGATCTCCTCCGTGTTGTCCCCCTTTCGCTTGTAGCCCAGCTTATGCTCCAGGCTGGCCCAGAAATCCATGGCAATGGTGCGGAACTGCACCTCCGCTTTCATATACTTCTTTTCATTGGAAAGGAAAATAGGAACATCCAGTATCAAATGCAGGCTCCGGTAGCCATTCGTTTTGGGATTCTTGATGTAGTCCTTCTTTTTAATCAGGATGATGTCATCCTGGCAGATCAGAAAATCCGAAAGGCGGTAAATATCGTCCGGAAAGGAGCAGATCACCCGCAGCCCCGCCACATCCGTCAGATTCTCCCTGATGCATTCCACCGTAGCCGGACAGCCTTTCCTTGCCAGTTTCTCATAGATACTCTCCGGCGTTTTCAGCCTGCTCTTGATGGACTCGAAAGGATTTCTCTTGTATAACTGGGAAAATTCCGCATTCAGTACCTTGAGCCTTGTCTCCACCTCCATGATGGCTGCCTGATATTCCATCATCAGCCTGTGGAAAGGCTCCGCCTCCCGCAGCTTTTCCGCCTGCATCTGAATAATCTGATACTGCTTCTTGAGCGTCTTGGCCTGCTCCTTTACCTCCCACTCAAGCTGGTTCTTGCAGGAAAACAGCTCGATTGCGTTTTTCACCCGGTTCTTCACGATAGAGCCCTCGAAGGGTTTGTGGATAAAATCCGAGGCCCCCATCTCAAAGCACTGGTTTTCCACCTCAACGGAATGCTCACTGCTTATGATCAGAACCGGAATCCTGGCCATCAGCCCTTCTCTCTTCATCTGTGCCATCACCGAAAAGCCGTCCATTTTTGGCATCTGCAGATCCAGGAACATCGCCGATACGCCTCCCGGCGGATATTCCCTAAGTCTTAAAAGAGCCTCCTCCCCGTCCCTGGCCATCTCCACTATGTAGCCGTCCCTCAGTATTTCCTTCAGCAATTCGCAGTTTAATTCCGTATCATCTACTACCAGTATCCTTTGCATGACTAATCCCTGCCAAACTTCCCATCCTTATCACATTCTAATATCATGCGCTGCTTAGCGGCGCTCCACCACGCATGAAAGCCGATTGCTCCGCACTTCCTGCTCTCGCAATCGCCGCCGGTATTCGCAATCCGGCCTATCGGCCTGCTTGCTCATACCGGCTTT
>CAJTVN010000018.1:0-98072 GCA_910579685.1 uncultured Lachnospiraceae bacterium
GTATGATACGCAGTAAGAGAAAAGGAAAATCATCCTGTGGCTGCGGGTGCGCGGGCTGCGCCATGAATGGAGCCTGCCATCCGGCAAAGCCGGAAACTTTGAGAAAATAAGGACTTAAAGATAAAGGAACATTTATAAATATGAAGAAATACTGTGTCCTGATTAACGAGGAAAGGGCAAGGCGGGAGGTGGAGAGGATGATTTCTGATGATGAGGACTGGAAAGAAGTAAAGGCTACTGCGGGAGCGGATGATTTGGCAGAAACACACACTTCCGGGAAAGACGGCATATGAGGTTTGTAATCTGTCATGACATTCCGGGGCATCTGCGGATACGGGGCCGCAGTCAAATGATAGGAAGCTATCATTTTGTCTTTCAGGATGAACAGTGTACCATTCCAGAGGGGATGCGTGGGCGGCGTGTTACAGCCTGTGTCCTCGGCGCTGCTGCACAATACCTCAGCCCTGGCAGTCAGCAATGAAAGCTATCAGGCATTGAAGGCGCTTGTGGCGGAAGGAAGCGGAGGAATATAAAGATGAATACGTTACAGAGTGCGGTTATCGCAGCTGCAACGGCTTTTCTGGTACTGGCTTTCTGCGCTGGAATAAAGGCAGCATGCCGTAAAAAGCTGAAGCAGGACAAAAAACGATAAGACAACACATGGCAGATTTATGGGGCAAAAATGAAGGGCTTCCAGCCATATGGCGTACCTTTCGTCAAAATCGGTCAAGAAAACGCTGCGGGATAAAATCTACCGGAAACTTCTGCGCCTTGGATCTTCTTACAATGAGCAGGTAAAAACCTCAGAGATCGTAAATCAGGGATACGGCCGTTCGGTGAAAATAGGCGGCGTGGAACTTTCGGATATCAGGGAAGAGGACCTGATGAAAAAGATCACTTATGTCAGTCACCAGAGTTATCTGTTCAAGGGCACCGTCCGGGAAAACCTGCTGATGGGAAAGCCTGACGCACCGGATCCTGATTTGTGGGCGGTCTGGAAAGGGTAAATCTGGCGGATTTCCTGCGAAAGGAACAGGGACTTGACACAGTCCTCTCGGAAAAGGCATCGAATCTTTCCGGAGGCCAGTGTCAGAGGCTCGCACTGGCGAGGGCGCTGCTCCGTGACAGCCCGGTACATATTTTCGATGAAGCCACCTCCAATATTGATGTGGAGAGCGAGAATGATATCATGCGGGCGATCCATTTGCTGGCGGGGAAAATTATGCGTTGTGGTGCCTCGCACGTTAGAGGAAGCGCTGCTGAGGCGCGGTATCCTGGTGCTCCGGGGCGGATTGAGGAGAGGGGAACCTTCGAGGAGCTGATGGAGAAAAAGGGCTACTTTCATGCGCTGTATACGATGGCACAGTAGATGTCAGCTAGACTCTTGTCAGGTAATATTGTATCAGCTTCTCCATGGAGGAAGACAGGGGTGATCTGGAAGAGTAGGCAAACCCGATCTGGCGCTTTGGCACCTTATGGCCCGGCCTTACCTCTGTAAGAGTTCCCTTTTCCAGATCATCCTTCACAAACTCGCCGATCACGCAGGCGATTCCAAGTCCGGCTCTGGCAAATTCGATTGCCAGGTCCATATGGTTGACCTCGATGATATTGATAAGTTCGATCTGATGTGCGGCAAGAAAGGAATCCGCATGCTTCCGGGAAATATTTTCCTTGTCAAGCATGATAAAGGAGACCTCGTTCAGAAAAGCAGGCTCATCAAAGAGATCTCCTCCATATTTGCCGTAAAAGGGGGAGAGATAGGAATCGGAAGCCACAAAAATATCTTCGATGGTTTTGAGGGGCAGGCAGGTAATCGGGCGACTCCCGTCATCCTGCAGATGTCCCAGGCCGACCAGCCCGATATCAATGGCTCCCTCCTGCAGGGCGGCAATCGTGCTGGAGGTGGACTGGCAGGAGATGGAGATCTTGATATTGGGATTTTCCGTGATAAAGGTTCCAAGAAGCGGCAGAAGCACGTACTTACAGAGCGTGGTACTGACCCCGATGGAGAGACGGCTTACCTTCTGGGATACGAAGGCCCGTATCTGATCCTCCCCGGCTTTCAGGGATGTAAGCGCCTGTTCCACGTGACGGCAGAGCACCTCACCCTCAGGGGTCAGGCAAACGCCCCTGGAGGATCGGTAAAAGAGCACGGTATCCAGGCTTTCCTCAAGCCTGGAAATGGCTTTGCTCACGGCAGGCTGGGTAATATACAGCTTCTTGGCCGCCACCGAGAAATTCCGGCATCCGGCCACTTCATAAAAGATCTGATAGAGATTTAAATTTTGTTCCATCTTGATCCCCCGTTTTTCTTTCCTATATCTATAATTATTCATCATTGTACCGCTTTCTTTCCATAACTTCAAGTTATGATAAATATGAAGAGATACTATTTTTCATTTCCGCCAATCTATGGTAAAATCAGATTCAGTTAGTAAGATTACGAAAATTATGACAGGAGGTAACAGACCATGGGAATGACAATGACCCAGAAAATACTGGCGGCGCATGCGGGGCTTGACAGGGTGGAAGCCGGCCAGCTCATTGAGGCGGATCTGGATCTGGTGCTTGGCAATGATATCACAAGCCCGGTAGCCATCAGGGAAATGGAAAAAATGAAGGTGGACGGCGTTTTTGACAAGGATAAGATCGCCCTCGTTCCCGATCATTTTGTCCCGAACAAGGATATTAAATCGGCGGAGCACTGCAAATGCGTGAGAGAGTTTGCATACCGCAACGAGATCACCAACTATTTCGAGGTGGGAGAAATGGGGATCGAGCATGCGCTTCTTCCGGAAAAAGGACTGACAGTTGCCGGAGACGTGATTATCGGAGCGGATTCCCACACCTGCACCTACGGAGCCCTCGGCGCTTTTTCCACCGGGGTTGGCAGCACGGACATGGCGGCTGGAATGGCTACCGGAAAGGCGTGGTTCAAGGTGCCCGGAGCCATTAAATTCATTCTCACGGGAAAACCCGCAAAATGGGTCAGCGGCAAGGACGTGATTCTCCATATCATCGGAATGATCGGCGTGGACGGAGCCCTGTACAAATCCATGGAATTTACCGGGGACGGCATCAAAAACCTTACCATGGACGACCGCTTTACCATTGCAAACATGGCTATCGAGGCGGGCGGAAAGAACGGAATTTTCCCGGTGGATGATGCGGCCATCGCCTATATGAAGGAGCATTCCAAAAAGACCTACACGATCTATGAGGCGGATGAGGATGCGGTCTATGATGCGGAATATACCATAGATCTTTCCGCCCTTCGTCCCACCATCGCTTTTCCTCATCTTCCGGAAAACACCAGAACCATTGACGAGATCACGGAGGATATCCGGATCGACCAGGTTGTGATCGGCTCCTGCACCAACGGACGGATTGACGACATGCGCATTGCGGCCGAGGTGTTAAAGGGAAGGCATGTGGCAAAGGGAATCCGCTGTATCGTGATTCCGGCCACTCAGGCCATCTACATGCAGGCCATGGAGGAAGGGCTTCTGAAAATCTTTATCGAAGCCGGGGCAGTGGTGAGCACACCCACCTGCGGTCCCTGCCTTGGAGGCTATATGGGGATTCTTGCCCAGGGCGAGCGGTGCGTTTCCACCACCAACCGCAACTTTGTGGGACGTATGGGACATGTAGAGTCTGAAATATATCTTGCAAGCCCCGCCGTGGCGGCTGCAAGCGCCGTCACCGGAAAGATTTCCTGTCCCTGCCAGCTGTAGGGAGACGGATGATTCAATTGAGAACAGAAAGGAAAACGCAAACATGAAAGCAGCAAAAGGAATTGTTTTTAAATATGGCGACAACGTGGATACGGATGTGATCATACCTGCAAGATACCTGAATTCATCGGATCCTGCGGAGCTTGCAGCCCATTGCATGGAGGACATTGACAAGGACTTCATAAAGAACGTGAAGGCGGGAGATATTATCGTGGCCGACAAGAATTTCGGCTGCGGTTCCTCGAGAGAGCACGCTCCCATTGCCATCAAGGCGGCAGGCGTAAGCTGCGTGATCGCAGAGACCTTTGCCAGAATCTTTTACCGCAACGCGATCAATATCGGGCTTCCCATCATCGAATGTCCCGAGGCTTCCAGGGGAATTGAGGCGGGAGATGAGGTGGAGGTTGATTTCGATTCCGGCAGGATCAGAAACCTCACAAAGGGAACGGAATTTAAGGGACAGGCCTTCCCTGAATTCATGCAGAAGATCATTGACGCCCAGGGGCTGGTAAATTATATTAATCAGAAATAGGGATTGGTATTGTCAACCTGCCAAAATGTATGCTAAAATAGCAAAGGTATTCACAGGATAGACACATTTTTCTGTTAAATTATAGATTGTGTCAGTGAAAAATGCTTGATAGCGAGGAGGAGCTTTACAAATGGCCAGGAAAACCACACCTGAGGTAAAAGAAGAACAGAAGGTTCAGACAAAATATGATAGAAAGATGGCAGCCAGGAAGGAAAAGGAAGAAAAAGACAAACGGGATGAGAAAATATTTAAAATCGTGTCTTCCTGCATTGGAATTGCCGTAGTTGTTGCGCTTGTCGCAGGAATCGGATATTCCGTTTTCAGCAGACAGAAAGCCCTTAAGGGAACCTATATTGAAATCGGGGACAGGAAGGTGTCTCAGCTTGAGTTCGATTATTACTATAACAATACGGTTAACAATTATCTGGCAAGCTATTCGTCCATTCTGCCCTACATGGGACTCGACACTTCCAGAGACTTTGCGGATCAGCCCTACACGGACGACCTGACCTGGAAGGACATGTTCGACGAGATGACCGTAGGTCAGATCACGCAGATTCACGCACTGCTTGAGGATGCGGAGGAAAAAGGCTTTGTCCACGACACTACCACAGAGTATGAGGAGGGAATCGCCAGTATCGAAGAAGCGGCCAAAACTGCAGGGGCTTCGGTTTCCGACTACTATAAGTCCATGTTTGGAAAGTATGCCACCAAAAACAACGTAGCTCCTTTTATGAAGGAGAGTCTGCTTGCCTCCGCCTATTACAGCGAAATGCTTGAGGTAAACAAACCTTCCGAGGAGGAAGTAAAGGCCTACTATGAGGAAAATAAGCAGAGCTATGACAAGGTGGATTACAGGAGCTTTGTTTTCCGGTCTGACCTTGCGGAGGATGCCTCTGATGAGGACATCGAAAAGGCCATGAAGGAGCTTAAGGAAAAGGCAGATACCTTTGTGAATGCGCGGGAGGATGGGACAGATTTTAAAAAGCTCTGCGTTCAGAACGCCTCTGAGGAGGATAAGGCGAATTATGAGAGCGAGGATTCTGACGCATCCTTAAAAGAAGGTTCCTATTATTCCTCTGTTCCCTATGCGATCAGTGACTGGCTGTATGATGATGCGAGAGTGGAGGGTGATCTTGCAGCCATCGAGGATGAGACGGGACATCAGTATTATGTGGTGGAGTTCAGTAAAAAATATTATGACGAGGCGGATGACGAGAGCATTTCCAGCCAGCTCTCCTCCAACAAAACCTCAGAGTATGTTGCTTCTCTTGAGGAAAAGTATGAGGTATCCGATCCCAAGGGAAACCTGAAATATCTGACTGTAGATACCACAACGGATACGGACGGGGAGGAGACCTCGGACGAAACCTCGAGTGAGATGTCAAATGAGACGGAGGCTTCCGGGGATGATTCCTCCGCTGAGGAGGATGCAGCCGGAGACGCAGCCGGGGATGATGCCGCTGAGGATGGAGCGGAAGCAGATACGAAAGCGGAATAAAGGAACAGGCAAAACTGCCATGCGGTGAAACAAATCCTGCATGGCAGTTTTTTGGTTGTAAAAACGAAAGTCTCTAACTCTGAAACGGACTGGCGAAATATCCCGCCTGGGCAACCGGCTCCCCGCCGGCAAGGAGATGATGCACATCCCCCATGGACTGCACCCGGAAATACGCTTCATTATCCCAGCGCTCCTCTGTAGCCAGGATGGTGAGCGACGTGGGAGGAAGGAAAAAACCGTGGGCCAGGAGCGGAAAAGGAATGTTGATCAGGTGGGAGAGCATCATACAGATCGCCCCCAGATGACAGAAGATCACGATCACTGGCTCCTTTTCGCTGCCGGAGGGATGCCTTACCTGCTCCACATTGTCAGGTGAGGTGGTGGAGGTGATGAAAACAGGCTTCTTTCCCACTGCACGGTAGAAATTGTGATCTCTTACATAGCCATACTTTTCAACCAGTTTGTCAAGATTACGGAAAACCTCATCCCGCTTTTGGGGAATATCAGAATTCTGCCGCATGATCCCGGCCGTTACCCAGTCCTCCTGCGAAAGCATCAAAGGATCTCCGCTCCAGAAGGATGGCACAAGATCCCAGGGTACGCCATGTCTCCCTGTTACAGGATCGTCTATCGGATAGAAAAATTCCTGGGTCCATTCCAGCGTCTTGGCACTGCGGCCCGTTTTTTCCAGAGTGGGTAAAGCCGTGGCTTTTGCCCTTCCAAGAGGAGAGCAGTAAAAATCCGTGACCTCCCATTTGCGGATACGCTCAGAGAGAAGATTCGCTTCCCGTTTCCCCTTTTCCGTAAGGGTGTCGTTTTTATAATCCGGTTCTCCGTGGCGGACGAAAATAATTCTCATCTTTATCAACCATACCTTTCTTGCAAATCTGCAGTATTTTCTGATCCAGAATGATTGTACCATATCCGGAATAAAAAAGAAATAATCATAAACGCTTGAAACGTATGTTCGTCCATGATAAAATAAAAAAATGGGAAGTTTGTACAGTACGAAAGGCAAGGTCTGACATGCAGAAGTTGAAAGCGGATATTTTTGTTATCGCAGTATTTATGGCAGCCGCCCTTCTTTTTTTTGTGATTCCAACGCTGTTTCGCGGACAGATGCAGACGGCGGGGATCGTGGAAATCCTGCAGGATGGAGAGCTGACGGGCAGTTATCCCCTGTCCGAGGATAGAATCGTGACGGTCACGGAGGCGGTACAGGAGGGCTACAACCTGATTCTGATCAGCGGAGGAAGTGCAAAGGTTACGGATGCGGACTGCCCGGATCAGCTGTGTATGAATCAGCGCGGCATTTCGAGGGACGGGGAAAGCATTATCTGTCTGCCGCACAGGCTCGTGATTCGGATACAATCACAAAAGGAGAGTGGCCTGGATGCGGTCACGAATTAGCGAATGAATACGAAAACAGCACATATGGGGCTTTTGCTGGCATTTGCCCTGATTCTTTCTTATATCGAAAGCCTGATTCCCTTTTCCTTCGGCGTGCCGGGAATCAAGCTCGGACTTGCGAATCTTTCCGTGCTCATCTGCCTTTATCTGATCGGATGCAGACAAGCCCTGTATCTTACGGTTTCCAAGGCGGTGATCTGCGGTTTCCTGTTTGGCAGTCTGTCAGTTATCCTGTACAGTCTGGCCGGTTCCCTGCTCAGCTTTCTGATCATGGCGGTAATGGCAGGGAGCGGAAGATTCCATCTTCCCGTGATCAGTGCGGCGGGAGGCGTGATGCACAATATGGGACAGGTGATCGTGGCATATCTGGTGATCAGAACCTACGGGATCTGGTATTATGTGCCCGTACTGATTCTTGCCGGCCTTGCCGCAGGAGCGGTAAACGGGATTCTGGCTGCTCTGGTGATGCCTTACCTGAAAGCGGTTTGGAGAAAGGAAAATTTATGATTGCGTTTGTCAGGGGCGAGATTGAGAATATTTCGGAGGATCATGCGGTAATCGACGTGGGCGGAATCGGCTATAATGTACGGATTTCGCCTGGAACGGCGGGAAGGCTGCCTGGAATTGGAAAAGAGGTAAAGCTGTATACCTATACCTGCGTCCGGGAGGACGCATTCTGGCTCTACGGATTTCTCGCAAGAGATGAACTGGAGCTTTTCAAACTGCTGATTACGGTAAACGGAATCGGCCCTAAGGGGGGGCTTGCCATTCTTTCCGTTTTGAGTGCGGACGACCTTCGGTTTGCGATTATCTCGGGGGACGCCAAGGCGATTGCCAGGGCGCCTGGAATCGGGGCTAAGACGGCAGGCAGGGTGATTCTGGATCTGAAAGATAAGATATCTATAGAGGATACCTCTGTTCAAAAGGAGATGAACGCTTACAGGGACGCTCTGGAGACGGAAGGGAAAAATGCCAGGTCGGAAGCCGTGGAAGCGCTGACCGCTCTCGGCTACAGTCCGGCGGAAGCGCTAAAGGCGGTGAAAAAAGCGGCGCCCGGCGAGGATATGGATGTGGAGACAATTTTGAAGCTGGCTTTGAAAAACATGTTTTGAGAGGAGCCCGGCCAGATAGCGGCGGGAAGATGAATCTATGGCAAAAAGAATGATAGAAACCAATTTAATAGAGGAGGACGTCCGGCTGGAGGGCACTCTGCGCCCACAGAAATTGACCGACTATATCGGTCAATCCAAAATCAAGGAAAATCTCAAAATCTATATCGAAGCCGCAAAGCAGAGAGGCGATCCTCTGGATCATGTTCTTTTTTATGGACCGCCCGGTCTTGGGAAAACCACACTTGCCGGGATTATCGCTAATGAAATGGAAGTAAATATGAAAGTGACCAGCGGGCCGGCCATAGAAAAGCCGGGAGAAATGGCGGCGATCCTAAACAATCTTCAACAGGGGGATCTTCTGTTTGTGGATGAAATCCATCGCCTGAACAGGCAGGTGGAGGAGGTTCTCTATCCGGCAATGGAGGATTATGCCATTGATATTATGATCGGAAAGGGTCAGGCGGCCAGATCGATCCGCCTGGATCTTCCAAGGTTTACTCTGGTAGGAGCTACCACCAGGGCCGGGCTTCTGACAGCGCCTCTGCGGGACCGGTTCGGCATAATCCACCGGCTGGAATTCTATTCGCCGCAGGAGCTGACCCATATCATCATGCATTCCGCCAGGGTTCTGAACGCCCCCATTGAGCTGGAGGGAGCCAGGGAAATGGCCAGGAGAAGCCGGGGGACTCCAAGACTTGCGAACCGCATTCTGAAACGGGTGCGGGATTTTGCCCAGGTAAAGTATGAGGGAGTCATCACAAAGGACATTGCCGTCACCGCCCTTGACCTGATGGACGTGGACCCTATGGGACTCGATCATATTGACCGGAACATACTGCTCACCATGATCCAGAAATTCGGCGGCGGACCGGTGGGCCTTGACACGCTGGCAGCCTCCATAGGGGAGGATCCGGGCACCATTGAGGATGTTTATGAGCCCTATCTTTTGAAGAACGGGTTTATCAACAGAACCCCCCGGGGAAGGGTGGTTACGGATTACACTTACCGTCATTTGGGACTTGAAATTCCGGGGTGATATAGTATAATGTAGACAAGTCAATGCTATTTTTACCCAAAGGGGGGATCGGGAGTGTCCGTAAAGACAGATACGGAAGTGATTATCGGCGGCAAGGTGTTTACCCTGAGCGGTTATGAGAGCGAAGAGTACCTGCAGAAGGTGGCTTCCTATATCAACAACAAAATGACTGAGTACAATAAAGTGGATTCCTTCAGAAGGCAGCCCATTGACACGCAGAATGTTCTGCTGCACCTGAATATAGCGGATGATTATTTCAAGGCCAAAAAGCAGATATCCCTTCTTGAGGAGGAGATCCAGGGCAAGGAAAAGGAGCTGTACAATCTCAAACACGAGTTGATTGCCGCACAGATCAAACTGGAGAATACGGAAAAGAGCATCAAAAGTCTTCAGAAGGAAGTAAACGAAAGTGCGAAAAAGATTGTGAGGCTTGAAACAGAATTGAAAAAGTAACCCAAAGCTGTCTGTGTTCGGACAGCTTTTTATGTACAGGGGCGCACAGAGGAATCTGTTGCCAAGGCAACGCACGTCCCGCAAGGCGAGCAGGGGAAATCCCCTTGCTCAATACAGAGCTCAGGGAAATTAGGATGGAAATGAATCAAAAAAAAGTGGAACTTCTGGCTCCGGCCGGAAATTATGACGCGCTGAGAGGCGCTTTGGCAGCCGGGGCGGACGCCGTTTATCTGGGCGGGAACGCATTTGGCGCGCGGGCCTATGCGGAGAATTTTTCGAAGGAGGAAATCTGCCGCGGAGTCCGTATGGCGCATCTTCTCGGCAAAAAAATATATCTCACGGTCAATACGCTTGTGAAGGAGAGGGAATTTGAGAACCTTTATGATTTCCTTCAGCCTCTTTATGAGGCCGGCCTCGACGGTGCGATTATTCAGGATATGGGCGTTTTTTCCTTTATCCGGGAATATTTTCCGCTGCTGGAGCTTCACGTGAGTACACAGATGACAGTCACCTCCGTCTATGGAGCCCGTCTTCTGGCAAAGGAGGGCGCAAAAAGGGTGGTTCCCGCAAGAGAGCTTTCCCTGAAAGAGCTTGCGGAAATGAAAAAGGATGGAAAAATCGAGGTGGAGGCCTTTGTCCACGGAGCCATGTGCTACTGTTATTCTGGACAGTGCCTTTTCAGCAGCATTCTGGGAGGAAGAAGCGGGAACCGGGGACGGTGCGCCCAGCCCTGCCGCCTTCCCTATGGAGTAAATCATGGAAAAGAGGGCTATCCTTTAAGTATGAAGGATATGTGCACCCTGACCATTCTTCCGGAGCTGATCGAGGCGGGGATTGATTCCTTCAAAATCGAAGGCCGGATGAAAAAGCCGGAATATGCGGCCGGGGTGACAGCAATCTACCGCAAATATATTGACCGTTTCAGACAGAACCCTCAGGAATACCGGGTGGAAAAAGAGGATATGGATTTTCTGCAATCCCTTTATATCCGGACAGAAATCCAGGAAGGATATTACCACCGGCATAATGGAAGGGAAATGATCACCATCGGATCCCCTTCCTACTCGGGAAGCGATGAAAAGCTCCTGGAAGGAATCCGAAGAGACTATATCCGCACAGGCCCGGGGCTGGCGGTGAGCGCCAGTGCGATTCTGCGAAAGAACGAGGCGGCCAGGATGTCCCTCACTCTGGGAGATACCACGGTAACGGTTTCGGGTGATGTGGTGCAGATGGCAAAGAAGCAGCCCCTGTCAAAAGAGAAAATAAAAGAACAGCTGTCCAAAAGCAGCCATGAGCTGTTCGATACGGCTTTTCTTGAGGTGGAAGCGGATCCTGCCGTTTTTATGCCTGTCAGCAGTCTCAATCAGCTCAGAAGGGATGCTTTTTTCCGATTGGAGCAGGAACTTCTGTCCGCCTTCGGCAGGGAAGGCAGGAATGCCAGGCCGTTGTCCTTCGCTCAGATTCCAAAGAAGAAGGAGACGGAAGCAGAGCCGGGCCGGAGAGAAGGGGCCGGGTCAAAGAACAAAAGGAGAGGGATTCTTCATGTTCTCGTGAGCACGAGAGAACAGCTTGCAGAGGCGCTTGCCGCAGGAATCTCCCGGATTTATCTGGATAAGATGCGGCTTACGAAGGAGCTTTCCGCTTACCTTTCCGCCCACAGAGGGGAGTGTGAGTTCTTTTTGGCATTTCCCTGGATCTTCCGCGGGAAGGATGCGGACAGGCTGGAAAAAATGATTTCTCAGGCGGAACAGGATATTTTTGCGGGTGTGCTGATCCGAAACGTGGATACGCTTTCCTTTTTGATGGAAAAGTCTTTTAAAAAGCAGGTCGTTTCGGATATCAATCTTTATACCTGGAACAGCAGAGCCTTTGGCTTCTGGAGCCGGTGGACGGACGAGATCTATCTGCCGGCGGAGCTCAATTTTCATGAATTGCAAGAGATGAAGGAAAGGACGGACGGCAGAGGCGGCAGGTTCTCATCTCTAATCTACGGACGGCTTCCCATGATGATTTCCGCCAACTGCGTAAGAAAGACAACAAAAGGCTGTAACAAAGAGCCCGGATACAGCGTCCTGACCGACCGGTATCGCAAAGATTTTCCAGTCTATACAGACTGCGATTTTTGTTATAATATCATATACAACAGTGTTCCCCTTTCCCTTCACGGGCTGTTTGCGAAAAAACAGATGCCCGCAGAGGTTGGCCGGCTTGATTTTACCGTGGAGAGCGGCGTGGAGTGCGCCAACGTTATCCGGTATTTTCAGAGCCTGTCAGAGAAGTATGTGGAGCCCTTTTACAGGGATTTCACTACCGGGCACTATAAACGAGGAGTAGAATAAATGGAATTGTATATCAGCGAATTTTCGAAGTATGTCATAACGCTGCTGATGATCCTGTATACCTGGGAATGCTTCTCCGTTTTCCGCTTTCAGGAGGAGAGCGGAAGAAGCGGCGTCTACGCAAGACAGAACATACTAATGTTTGCGCTGCATTTCAGCTGTTTTGTGGTGATATGCTTTGAGACAAGCGATGTGACGTATCTGTTTTTTTATGCGTTTCAGCAGATTATCCTTTATGCGGCCATCGTTCTGTTCCGTATGATTTATCCAAAGAGCAACCGTCTTGTGGTAAACAATATGTGCACGCTCCTTAGCATCAGCTTTGTGATTCTCACGCGGCTGTCCTATGGAAGAGCTGTCAGACAGTTTGCGATAGCGACAGGTTCTCTGGTGATTGCGCTCGTCATCCCCTATTTTGTACATAAATTCAAATTTCTCAGGAACCTGAAATGGATTTATGCGCTGGTTGGGATTGCGGCTCTGTCGGTGGTATTGATACTCGGGCAGACCACCTACGGGAGCAAGCTCTCCTATTCGATTGCGGGCCTGACCTTTCAGCCTTCCGAGTTTGTGAAGATTCTGTTTGTGTTTTACGTGGCAGGGGCGCTCTGCCAGTCTTCGGGCTTTTTTGAGGTCTTTACCACGGCGGTGGTTGCCGCCGCCCACGTGATCGTGCTGGTGTGTTCAAAGGATCTGGGAAGCGCCCTTATCTTTTTTGTGGTGTATGTGCTCATGGTGTACGTGGCTTCGGGACGTTTTTTTTACCTGCTCGCCGGGGCGGTGGGAGGATCGGCGGCCGCCTGGATTGCGGCCCGGGTATTTTCCCACGTGCAGATCCGTATCCAGGCATGGCAGGATCCATGGAGCGTGATTGATTCGGCGGGCTACCAGATCACCCAGTCTTTGTTCGCCATCTCCAGCGGAGGCCTGTTCGGGCTTGGGCTTTATGGAGGGACGCCGGATTCCATTCCTTTTGTGGAGGCGGATTTTATTTTTTCCGCCATAGCGGAGGAGCTTGGCATTCTCTTTGCCGTCTGCCTGATTCTGATCTGCGTCAGCAGTTTTATCATGATCATGAACATCTCCCTGAGGCTGAACGAGCGGTTTTACCAGCTTGTGGCCTTTGGCTTTGGAGTGACTTATATTTTTCAGGTGTTTCTCACAATCGGAGGGGGGACAAAGTTCATCCCTCTCACCGGTGTCACGCTCCCGCTGATCAGCTATGGCGGAAGCTCGGTGCTGGCCACGCTTGTCACCTTCTCCATTATCGAGGGCCTTTGCGCCATTCAGGAGGACGAGGCTGCCATGGAGCGGAAGAAGACCCGCAGGGCGAGAAGACAGCCGGCTGCGGACAGAAGGCGTCAGGAAGCGGAGAAAATAATCCGGACAGAGGAGGACTATGAGGACAGCGAAGAATAAACAGACCAGGAAGAAAGGAAACGGGCAGATTGTTGCCGTCACCTGTGTGTTTACGTTTCTGTTCCTGGGTATGATCGGTTATATCACCCATTATTCCCTGACGCATAAGCAGGAGCTTATCAATAACAGTTACAATGGCAGACAGCAGATCCTGCTGGCCAAGAACCGCAGGGGCGACATTCTTGCCGCAAACGGCGACGTTCTTGCGAGGACGGTGGAGACACAGGGCGGTGAGGTCAGGGAGTATCCTTATAAGAATCTGTTTTCCCATGTGGTGGGATATTCCGTAAACGGAAGGATGGGGGTGGAATCTCAGGCGAATTATTATCTGATCAATTCCAATGCGCCCTTATCCGAGAAAGCCGGCCTGGAGGTTTCGGATGAAAAATACCCTGGGGATTGCGTCTACACCACACTGGATGTGGAGCTGCAGCAGGTGGCGTCCACTGCCCTTGGCGTTTATCGGGGAGCCATTGTTGTGACAGAGCCCTCCACGGGAAAAGTGCTCGCCATGGTCTCCAAACCCGATTTTGATCCGGAAAAGATCGAGGAGCAGTGGGACGAGTTTCTTGCGGACAGCGATTCGGGCATCCTGCTCAACCGGGTGACCCAGGGCCTGTATCCGCCGGGCTCCACCTTCAAAATCATAACCGCCCTGGAATATATCAGGGAAAATCCGGAGAATTACGGGAACTACAGCTACAATTGTACCGGCGCCATCACAAGAGGACAGGACCGGATCCAGTGCTATCACGGGACGGTTCACGGGGGCGTGGATTTCAAGCGCTCCTTTGCAAAGTCCTGCAATACTTCCTTTGCGAATATCGGCCTGTCATTGGACCGCAACAGATTTTCAGACACGCTATCAGAGCTCTTATTCAATGAAGAGCTTCCCCTCGGCTTCAATTACAGCAAGAGCCGGATTGATGTCAATGGAGAAACGCCGGATTCGGCAATGATGCAGATCTCCATTGGTCAGGGGACTACGGGGATCACTCCGATCCACATGAACATGATCACCAGCGCCATAGCAAACGGCGGGACGCTGATGAAGCCCTACGTGGTGGACCGTGTGGAGAACAGTGCGGGGGATGTGGTCAAATCCTTTCAGCCGCAATCCGCCGGCGGGCTTTTGAGCCAGGAGGAGGCGACGGCCCTGACAGCGCTGATGAGCGACGTGGTGGAGGAGGGAACCGCCTCCCGGTTAAAGGGACTTTCCTACACGGCTGCCGGAAAAACCGGTTCCGCAGAGTACGGCACGGTGAAGGGGGACAGCCACGCCTGGTTTACCGGCTTTGCGCCTACGCAGAATCCGGAAATCTGCGTGACCATTATTATAGAAGGAGCCGGGGCCGGCGGGGATTACGCCGTCCCCATTGCCAAACGAATTTTTGACGCTTATTTTGGTGTGTGAGAGCAGGGGAAGAAGTCATGAAATTTTATAAATATCTTTATATTGGCGATACTGTTAAGGAACCGGGCAGAGTAAAAAGAAGGTTAAAGCTCCACGCCGGGCAGATGATTTACGTGGTCTGCCTGGCCCAGGGAGATGATCAGCTGGAGATTTATCACTGCGCCTATCTGAAACAGCGCTATTACAGGCACCATCCCCCTGTTATTGTGGGAATCGCCGCAAGCTATGATGAGGCGGTGGAGCTTGTGGTACGGATCACAAAGGAGAGCCTTCTGGCGACGGGGGGCTGCGATTTAAAGGCGTATTTGAAACTGCGGACAAAAAAGGTATAAAGGGTTAAAGATGATAACAGTGCTGCTTACCATATTAAAAATAATCGGAATCATTCTTTTGTGCGTGCTTTTGACGCTTTTATGCGTTCTGCTTCTCGTTCTTTTTGTGCCGGTGCGCTACCGGATCGAGGCGGTGCGCAGAGAAGGGGAAGAGGCGCCCTTTCGGGTGGCCCTGAGAGTCACCTGGCTGTTACATATTCTGAACGCCGCCTTTTGCTATCCGGGGGAGGAGGGCCTGCGGGTATGGGTTTTGGGCTTCAGGATTTTTCCGCCGAGGCAGAAGGAGAAAGAGCCCCGGGATGACAAGACAGAGGACATGCAAGAGGAAGCGGCGGCCGGACAGGAGGAAGGAAAGCCTGTCGACGACGGGGAAGTAACCGGCGGACGCAAAAAAGAGATGGAAGCGCAGATGGATCCGCGGATGGAACTGCCGAAAGAAGAGGAAGGGCAAGAGGAGGGAAAAGAGGAACCGAATTGGATACGGAAACTTCGGGCGTTTGTGCACAGGATCATGGAAATATTAAAAAATATTAAGTACACAATACAGAAAATATGTGATAAGATAAAAGAGATTACAAAAAATATCCGGTATTATGTGGAAATCATTCAAAGCGATGCGTTTTTGAGGGTATGGAGGGTTTGCGGCGGGGAGGCTTTGAAGTTACTTCGCAGCGTACTTCCCGGCAAAGTAAGGGGACGGCTCCTTGTAGGAACGGGAGATCCGGCCAGCACGGCGCAGATCATCGGCATACATGGTATTTTATATCCCCTGATTGGAGACCATATTATGGTCATACCCGATTTTGAGCGCACAATTGTGGAGGGAGAGCTGCTGCTCAAAGGGAAGCTTACCGTTTTCCGGGCTCTGAAAACAGCATTAATCATCTATTTCAACAAAGATTTGCGGAAGGTAATCCGTTTATTAAAGAAGGAGGCAGCATAAATGGCAGAGAACAATTTTTCCGGAGTGATCGATTCGCTGATGAAGGGAATGAATGCGGTTTTTTCCACCAAGACCGTGGTTGGGGAGGCGACAAAGCTTGCTGACGATACCGTGATCTTACCCCTTGTGGACGTCAGTTTTGGCGTGGCGGCCGGGGCCAGCGTGGGAGACAAGAAAAACGGAGGAGCCGGAGGATTCAGCGGCAAAATGACTCCAAGCGCAGTGCTTGTGGTGAAAAACGGAAGCACGAAGCTTGTCAATATCAAGAATCAGGATACCATGACAAAGGTTCTTGATATGATCCCTGATCTTGTCGATAAGTTTACGGCGCCGAAAGAAGAGATGATCGATGATACACAGGCGGCGAAAATCGCATTTCCGGATGAAGAAGAGTAGGACAGGCAATATTTTGCCCGCAGCCGCATAAGATGAAGTAAGAAGCATAAGCAGGGTTTGAGAGCATGAAGAAAATGATTGGATTTATAGCTTTTTGGATTGCGGTGGGAATGCTGCTTATGCTTTTTCTTTCCCGGCATTTTCTGATCGGCCTTATCATCATCGCACTGCTTTTGCTGATCGGCTACAATTTCTATTATTGTGATTGAATGTGTAATCCAATCGGCAGGAGAGACTTTTGCCCTGCCTGCGTGCGGGGTGTGCGCTGCACATCTCTGTGTACAAAAAAAGCTGCCATGAAATCATGACAGCTTACAGGTCGGCCGGTTTAAGCTCTCTCAACTTTGCCGGACTTAAGGCAATGCGTACAAACATGCATTCTTTTGGAAGCGCCGTTTACCATGCATTTCACTCTCTTAATGTTGGACTTCCAAATCCGGTTCGATCTTCTATGAGAATGGCTTACGTTATTACCAAAATGAACGCCCTTGCCACAAATATCACACTTAGCCATCGCTGCACCTCCTAACAATTCAAAATTAATATCCATGTGCCTGTGTTTTCTTTTATGCGGAATGTCTCCACAACAGTTGTATAATAGCAGAAAATCGCAGATAATGCAAGTACAAAATTATAAAATTTATTGTTTCATTTTTGGGTAATAAAGGGTATAATTAAAATATATGGTTATAGCTATGCAAAATTTTAAGGAGGCAGCCTATGAAAACTTCTTCAATGAATACTCATATGGGAAATATTGCTATTGACAATGAAGTGATAGCCCGGTACGCAGGCAGTGTTGCCATGGAGTGCTTCGGTATTGTCGGTATGGCAGGCATAAATGTGAAGGACGGACTGGTCAAGCTTTTGAAAATGGACAGCATGACAAGAGGCATCAACGTATCCATTAAAAACAACAAACTGACGCTGAATTTCCATGTGATCGTAGCATATGGGGTAAGTATAATAGCGGTATCGGATAATCTTATCAGCAATGTGAAATATAAGGTTGAGGAATTTACGGGAATTAAAATTGAAAAAATAAACATCTTTGTAGAAGGTGTTAGAGTGATTGATTAGGAGGAGGATTTGTTGTGGCAAATACAATCGACGCTAAGTTGCTCTCAAAGATGTTCTTAGCTGGCGCAAAAAACCTGGAAGCGAAAAAAGAGTGGATCAATGATTTGAATGTATTTCCCGTGCCGGACGGGGATACGGGAACCAATATGACGCTTACGATCATGTCCGCGGCCAAAGAGGTTTCCTCCATGGAAGACCTTGATATGGTTTCCCTGTGTAAAGCAATTTCGTCCGGTTCCCTGCGGGGGGCAAGAGGAAATTCCGGCGTTATTCTTTCTCAGCTTTTCCGGGGTTTTACCAAATCCATACGGGAAAAGGACGCTTTGAATGTTTCGATTCTTGCGGATGCCTTTGAGAAGGCGGTGGAGACTGCTTATAAGGCTGTTATGAAGCCCAAGGAGGGGACAATCCTCACAGTGGCCCGGGGAGCGAGCGAGAGGGCAAGAGAACTGGCCGAGGAAGGCTGCGAGGATTTAAATTACTTTTTTGATGAAGTGATCAAATACGCAGACGAGATTTTAGAGAGAACGCCAGAGATGCTTCCGGTTTTGAAACAGGCCGGCGTCGTGGATTCCGGCGGCCAGGGACTGATGCAGGTGTTAAAGGGTGCTTACGACGCATTTCTTGGCAAGGAATTTGATTTGTCCATTCCTGAGGTGACACATGTGAAGCCGGTCCAGACTGGTATGGGCGCCCAGGCCGAGGCTGACATCAAATTCGGTTACTGTACGGAATTTATTATTATGCTCACCAGGAATTTTAACATCAAGCAGGAGATTGATTTCAAAGAATATTTGGAATCCATCGGTGATTCCATCGTGGTAGTTGCAGATGACGACGTGGTCAAGGTGCACGTACATACCAACGATCCGGGACTCGCAATCCAGAAGGCTCTGAAGTATGGCGCACTTTCCAACATGAAGATTGACAATATGCGGCTCGAGCATCAGGAAAAGCTTTTTAAACAGCAGGAGGATACGAAGGCGGAGGATGCCGGGGAAAAGATGCCCCATAAGGAGATCGGATTTATTGCGGTTTCGGCAGGTGAGGGCATAAACGAGATTTTCCGGGGCCTTGGAGTGGATTATATCATTGAGGGCGGACAGACGATGAATCCCAGCACGGAGGACATGCTGAACGCCATTGACAAGGTGAACGCCGATACGGTTTTCATTCTTCCAAACAACAAGAATATCATTCTTGCGGCAAATCAGGCGAAGGCCATGACGGAGGATAAGGAAATCCTTGTGATTCCCACCAAGACAATCCCCCAGGGGATCACGGCCATTATCAACTATGTTCCGGATCTTGCGGCCGGGGATAATGCGGAAACCATGAACGGCGAGATCGGCAGCGTCAAAACGGGCCAGGTTACCTATGCGGTCCGGGATACTGTGATTGAGGACAAGGAGATCAGGCAGGGCGATTATATGGGAATCGGAGATTCCGGAATCCTTTCCGTGGATGTGGATGTGGATCAGGCGGCCTTTGCCATGATTCAGGAGATGATGGATGATTCCCTTGAACTGATCAGCATTTATTATGGGGCTGAGGTGTCCGAAGAGGCGGCGAAGAGGCTGAGAGAGCGGGTGGCGAAGGCATACCCTTCCTGTGATGTGGAGCTGCAGTATGGCGGCCAGCCGATTTATTACTATATCGTGTCTGCGGAATAAATAGCGCACCACCACCTGTCCAGCCTTACATGGCAAAAGGACGCATGGTAAAATATCAAAAGACAGAGAACCGTGCCGTAAATTTTCTCGGAAAGAGGTGCCATTTTATGAAGAAAGTTTACGACAATTGTTGTGGTATTGATGTGCATAAAAACTTATGGTTGCCTGCTTTATCCATGGCAAAGAGCAGGAAGTCCGTGAGTTTGGCATTTCAGGATTTAGATGCGGATTATTACAACCAATTCAATAAGGAACGCAAAATCAACGTCTACCTGAAGAAATTAAAAGCATTAGGCTGGGAAATGCCTGAAGCCATGGAAGCACAACCAGCTTAATCATAAATTTGAAGCAAAATCTTGTTATAGGGACAGTCTGCGCTTTTTTATCCCCCGCAAGATTCTGTTTCATAGTAATATACAAATGCAAACAAACGCTGCCACGCTTTTGCGTCAGCTTACTGTAAGAGAAAGGACGGCCAATTACCGTCCTTTTCTGCGCCAGCGGCTTCGTTTGGCCGGACGGGCAGACGAAGGCAGTGTGGAGGTATCGTATGAACTACATGGATGATATCACAAAATTAAAAGGGGTCGGGGAAAAGACGGCAAAGCTTTTTCACAGGCTGGAAATCCAAAATATCAGAGATCTCCTTCACCATTTCCCCAGGGACTATGAAGCCTTCGGCCAGCCCGTAAAGGTGTCACAGGCGCCGCTGGACGAACCGGTAACGCTCAGACTTACTGTTTTATCCGACTTTCAGTGGAAGAAGGTCCGCCAGCTTACCGTGGGGAGCGGGGTGGCGGCGGACGACACGGGAAGGGTTACTATCACATATTTTAATGCCTCCTATCTGAAAAATATGCTCAGGAAAGGAAATACCTATCTGGTAAGAGGAAAAATGAAGCGGGCTCAGGGAGCCTTCCATATGGATCAGCCAAAGCTCTTTACCTTTGAAGAATACAGGCAGAAAGCGGGAAGCCTGCAGCCCTGTTACGGACTGACGGCCGGGCTTACCAACAATGCCGTCATGAAGGCGGTCAGACAGGCTCTCGAAGCTGTCTGCGAAAAGGAGTATCTTCCAGAGAAGATTCTTTTGGAGTATGGGCTTGTCTCCAGGCAACAGGCGTTTTGGGACATTCATTTTCCGGAGGATTACGAGTGTATGAGAGAAGCCAGAAAGCGTCTTGCGTTTGACGAGTTTTTTGCCTTTCTGTTCTCACTGCGGAAGCTGAAAAACCGGAATGAGAATCACAAATCCTCCTATCCCATGATTGAGACGGCGGAAGCGGGACGTCTGATCGAGGCGCTTCCCTACCGCCTTACCGGTGCGCAGCTTCGGGTATGGAGGGAAATTGAGGACGACCTCGTCAGCGGAAACCGCATGAACCGGCTGGTGCAGGGAGATGTGGGAAGCGGAAAGACGATTCTTGCCTTTCTTGCGCTGATCCTTGCGGTTTCCAACGGCTACCAGGGCGCAATGATGGCACCCACAGAGATTCTGGCACAGCAGCATTACGAGCAGCTAAGGGATCTTGCGGAAAAACACCGCCTTCCCATTCGGTCAATTTTATTGACCGGGTCAGTCTCCAGCACGGAGAAAAAGAAGATCTATCAGAAAATCGAATCCGGGGAGGTTAATGTAATCATCGGAACCCATGCCCTGATCCAGGAAAAGGTGAAGTATCGTTCTCTTGGGCTTGTTATTACGGATGAACAGCACCGCTTTGGCGTGAGACAGAGGGAGAGCTTTGGAGAAAAAGGAGAAAACGCCCATGTCCTCGTGATGAGCGCAACGCCCATTCCCAGGACGCTGGCGATCATTCTCTACGGCGATCTTCATCTTTCCCTGGTGGACGAGCTTCCTGCGCAGCGGCTTCCGATCAAAAACTGTGTGGTGAATACGCGGTACCGGAAGAAAGCGTATGGATTTATCGCGGCGGAAGTGAAAAAGGGACGGCAGGTCTACGTGATCTGCCCTATGGTGGATGAAAATGAAAATGCGGGTGATATTGAAAACGTGACGGATTATACGCAGAAGCTGCGAAACGAGCTGCCCGTGCAGATCCGGATTGAATTTTTGCACGGGAAAATGCGGCCCGCTGAAAAAAACCGGATCATGGAGGAGTTTTCCCGCGGGAACATTGACGTTCTGGTTTCCACCACGGTGATCGAGGTTGGGATCAATGTGCCGAATGCCACGGTGATGATGGTGGAAAATGCGGAGCGTTTCGGCCTTGCGCAGCTTCACCAGCTTCGCGGGAGAATCGGCAGGGGGAAGGAACAGTCTTACTGCATTTTCGTGAGCGGGACGGACACGGAGGCGTCCATGCAGCGGCTCGAGATTTTGAACAAGTCCAACGACGGTTTTTTTATTGCGGAGGAGGATCTGAAAATGCGGGGTCCCGGCGATCTGTTCGGAATCCGCCAAAGCGGCAGCCTTTCCTTTGAGGTGGCGGACATTTATGAGGACAGTTCTTTGCTTAAGAGGATCAGCGTAACTGTGGATGAAATCCTGAATGAGGATGCTTCGCTGGAATCGGAAAAATACGCCTGCATCCGAAGCTTCCTGGATCAAAATACGGCGAATTTTATTGACTTTGGAACAATCTGACAGTAATATATATTTGTATTTTATACTTATTTTTGGAAAGTGAGGAAACACAGGTGGGAAAAGTTGCGGTAATAACAGACAGTAACAGCGGTATCACGCAGTCTCAGGCAAAGGAGCTGGGTATTTTTGTCCTTCCCATGCCTTTTATGATTGACGAGGAGCCCTTTTTTGAAGATATCAATCTGACTCAGGAGGAATTTTACCAAAAGCTTGAGACGGGTGCGAACGTGGTGACCAGCCAGCCGTCGCCGGAATCTGTTCTCAAGATGTGGAAAGAGGTTCTTTGCAAGTACGATGAAATCGTTCATATTCCCATGAGCAGCGGCCTTTCCGGCTCCTGTCAGAGCGCAATGATGCTGGCGGAGGATTTCAACGGCAGGGTGCAGGTGGTAAACAATCAGCGTATCTCCGTAACCCAGCGTCAGTCCGCAATGGACGCCCTGGAGCTCGCAGAGCGAGGGATGAATGCCGGACAGATTAAGGATTTCCTGGAGAAGGATAAGTTTAATTCCAGTATTTACATTATGCTCAACACGCTTTCCTATCTGAAAAAGGGCGGGCGCATTACCCCTGCGGCTGCGGCAATCGGCACGCTGCTTAAGCTAAAGCCGGTGCTACAGATTCAGGGGGATAAGCTTGACGCCTTTGCAAAGGCGAGGACGGCAAGCCAGGGAAAGGCAACCATGATCAATGCGATCCGCAGTGATATGGAGAACCGGTTCGGAGGAGCTTCCAAAGAAAACATCTGGCTTGAGGTGGCTTACTCGAAGGACCGGGATGCGGCTCTTGCCTTCAGGGATGAGCTTTTGCGGGAATTCCCCGGATTTGATATCTGGGTGGATCCTTTGTCACTGAGCGTGGCATGCCATATCGGGCCGGGCTCCCTTGCAGTCGCCTGCTGCAAAAAGATTTGAAATTGTGCCGCATAGGCAAAGGAAAGAGGTTAACATATGGCAAATGCACCAGTTTATGATGCCTCCAGCATAACCGTGCTGGAGGGCCTTGAGGCGGTGAGAAAAAGGCCCGGTATGTATATCGGGAGTGTCTCCACCAGGGGGCTCAATCATCTGATATATGAAATTGTGGATAATGCGGTGGATGAACACCTGGCAGGCTTCTGTGATCGGATCACCGTGATTCTGGAGGCGGATGGCTCCGCCACGGTGGAGGATAACGGAAGGGGCATACCGGTGGGGATGCATGAGAAGGGAATCAGTGCGGAGCGCCTTGTATTTACAACCCTTCATGCCGGCGGAAAATTTGATAATTCCGCCTATAAGACCAGCGGGGGACTTCACGGTGTCGGTTCCTCCGTGGTAAACGCCCTGTCATCCTATTTGACGGTCCGGGTGAAGAACGGGGGAAATATTTACGAGGACCGGTATGAGAGAGGGATTCCCTCCGTCGAGCTTGTGGACGGCCTTCTGCCTGTGGTGGGCAGGGCAAAGGGATCCGGAACTATCATCAATTTTCTGCCGGACGATACGATTTTTGACAAAACCCGTTTTCGGGAGGAAGAGATCAAGAGCCGGCTTCACGAAACCGCTTATCTGAATCCCAGTCTTACGATTATCTTTGAGGATAAGAGAAAGCCGGAAACGGAGCATCTGGAATTTCATGAGCCGGATGGGATTATCGGCTTTATCAAGGACATGAACAAGTCAAAGGAGCCGCTCCATGATATTATCTATTTTGCAGGCGAGAGCGAAGGGATTACGGTGGAGGGAGCGTTCCAGTACGTCAACGAATTTCATGAGAATGTGCTTGGCTTTTGCAACAATATCTATAATGCGGAGGGCGGAACCCACCTGACCGGCTTCAAGACCGCCTTCACCAATATTATCAATACGTATGCCCGGGAACTGAATGTCCTGAAGGAAAAGGATGCAAATTTTACCGGAGCGGACGTGAGAAACGGGATTACCGCCGTGATCACGATCAAGCATCCGGATCCGAGGTTCGAGGGACAGACCAAGACCAAGCTCGATAATCAGGACGCCGCAAAGGTGGTGAGCAAGGTCGCTTCCGAGGAGCTGGTAAGATACCTTGACAGGAATCTGGACACGCTCAAGTCGATCATAAGCTGTGCGGAAAAGGCGGCGAAGATCCGCAAGAGCGAGGAAAAGGCGAAGACGAATATGCTCTCCAAACAGAAGTTTTCCTTTGATTCCAATGGAAAGCTTGCGAACTGCGAGTCCAGGGACGCCTCCAAATGCGAAATCTTTATCGTGGAGGGAGATTCTGCGGGAGGAAGCGCCAAGACCGCCAGAAACCGGGCTTATCAGGCAATTCTTCCGATCCGCGGGAAGATTCTGAATGTGGAGAAGGCCAGTATCGACAAGGTGCTTGCCAATGCCGAGATCAAAACCATGATCAATGCGTTCGGCTGCGGTTTTTCGGAAGGGTATGGGAACGATTTTGATATCACGAAGCTTCGCTATGACAAGATCATCATCATGGCGGATGCGGATGTGGACGGCGCTCACATTTCCAATCTTTTACTCACTCTGTTTTACCGCTTTATGCCGGAACTGATCTTTGAGGGCCATATTTATATTGCCATGCCGCCTCTTTACAAGGCCATGCCGAGCAAGGGGGCTGAAGAGTATCTCTATGACGACAAGGCTCTGGAGCGCTACCGCAAGCGCCACAAGGGTCCCTTTACCCTGCAGCGCTACAAGGGTCTCGGCGAGATGGATGCGGATCAGCTGTGGGAGACCACGCTGAACCCGGAGACAAGGATGCTGAAGCTGGTGGAGATTGAGGATGCCCGCATGGCGTCCGAGGTGACGGAGATGCTCATGGGAACGGATGTCCCTCCAAGGAAGGCGTTTATCTATGATCATGCCCAGGACGCAGAACTGGATATCTAAGAAAGGCTTTGAATTTCAATGGATGATAGAATAATAAAAACAGAATACTCCGAGGTGATGCAGAAGTCCTTTATCGATTATGCCATGAGCGTAATTATCGCAAGGGCCCTGCCGGATGTGAGGGACGGCCTGAAGCCGGTTCAGAGGCGTACCCTGTATGATATGCACGAGCTTGGAATCCGCTATGACAGGCCTTACAGAAAGAGCGCCCGTATTGTGGGGGACACCATGGGTAAATATCATCCCCACGGAGACAGTTCCATCTATGAAGCCCTGGTGGTGATGACTCAGGATTTCAAAAAAGGGCTTCCCCTTATCGACGGACACGGCAATTTCGGGAATGTGGAGGGGGACGGCGCTGCCGCAATGCGTTATACGGAGGCCAGACTGGAGCGGGTAACACAGGAGGCGTTTCTCGCCGATCTTGACAAGGACGTGGTGGACTTCGTTCCGAATTTTGACGAGACGGAAAAGGAGCCTTCCGTGCTTCCGGCAAAATTTCCAAACCTTCTGGTCAACGGCTCGGAGGGGATTGCGGTGGGTATGGCTACCAGCATTCCTCCCCACAACCTGGGAGAGGTGATTGATGCGGTGAAGGCCTACATGAAAGATGAAAATATTTCCACCGAGGGGCTGATGCGTTACATCAAGGGACCCGATTTTCCCACGGGGGGAGTGGTGATCAACAAAGACGAACTTGCGGAGATTTATAAATCGGGAACCGGTAAAATCAAGCTCAGGGGCAAAGTGGATATCGAGAAAGGAAAGGCCGGAAAGACAAATGTGGTCGTAAGTGAAATACCGTATACTATGATTGGCGCAAATATTGCAAAATTTCTTTCGGATGTTGCATCTCTTGCAGAATCCAAGAAGACACAGGACATTGTGGATATAATGAATCAATCTTCCAAGGAAGGAATTCGCATTGTCATTGAATTAAAGAAGGATGCGGATGTAGACAACTTCATAAATATGCTCTACAAAAAGACAAGGCTGGAAGATACTTTCGGCGTCAATATGCTGGCAATTTCGAACGGAAAACCGGAAACAATGGGCCTGAAACAGATTATCAAGTGTAATGTTGACTTTCAGTTTGAGGTGGCTACCCGGAAGTATACCACCATGCTTGAGAAGGAGCTTGAGAAGAAGGAAATTCAGGAGGGACTGATCAGGGCCTGCAATGTGATCGACCTGATCATCGAGGTGCTGAGGGGTTCCAGGGACCGGGCCATGGCAAAAGCCTGTCTCGTGGAGGGGAAGACCGCGGGGATCAAATTCAAGTATAAGGAATCCAGGCTGATGGCTTCTCAGCTTTCTTTTACGGAGAAGCAGGCAAACGCAATTCTTGATATGCGTCTCTACAAATTAATCGGCCTTGAGCTGGAATCGCTGATCGGCGAGCACGAAGAAACCCTTGCCAATATTTACCGATATGAAGACATTCTCGGCAGAAAGGATTCCATGGCCCAGGTGATCATGAATGAGCTGGATGCCATCAAGCGGGACTACCAACGAGAGCGGCGCACCGTGGTTGAGAACAGGGCGCAGGCTGTCTATGAGGAAAAGAAGGCGGAGGAGATGGAAGTGGTGTTTCTGATGGATCGCTTCGGATATGCCAGAACCATTGACATGGCCGCCTATGAGCGCAACCGGGAGGCCGCAGATGCGGAAAACCGCTATGTTTTCCTCTGTAAGAATACCGGAAGGATCTGCATTTTTACAAATACCGGACAGCTCCATACGGTTAAAGTGATGGATCTTCCCTTTGGAAAGTTCAGGGACAAGGGCGTTCCCATCGACAATGTCAGCAACTTTAATTCCGAGAAGGAATCCATGGTACTGGTGACCAGCCAGACCAGCCTGAATCTGTACCGGGTTCTGTTTGCCACCAGCCAGTCCATGCTTAAGATTGTGGACGGAGGCGAGTTCGACGTAGCCAAACGGACCGTTGCCGCCACCAAGCTGCAGCAGGAGGATCAGGTGGTGAGCGTGGAGATTCTGACAGAGCAAAAACAGATTGTGATGCAGACTGCGGAAGGGTATTTCCTCAAATTCTCCATAGATGAGATACCGGAGAAGAAAAAGAGCGCCGTGGGCGTCCGGGGCATGAAGCTGGGGCCGAAGGACCGGGTGGAAAATGTCTACTATATTCAAAGCGGCAGCGAGACCGTTGCGCAATACGGGGAGAAGCAGATCGAGCTTTCCCGGTTAAAGGCCGGAAAGCGGGATACTAAGGGGACAAAAGTCAGAGTATAGGACAGGAGGAGAGCATGATGAGGGTAATTGCGGGAACAGCCAGAAGCCTGCCGCTTAAAGCGCCTGCGGGAGCCGATACCCGTCCTACCACGGACCGGATCAAGGAAACGCTGTTTAACATGATCCAGGGGCGGGTTTCGGGAAGCGTTTTTGTGGATCTCTTCGCCGGAAGCGGCGGGATCGGCATTGAGGCCCTCAGCCGGGGGGCCAGGCATGCCTATTTCGTGGAGAGGGACAGAGAGGCCGTCTTTTGTATTCAGGATAATCTTTCCTTTACAAGATTTGCCGACAGGGCAACCGTTCTGAAGCAGGATGTTTCGGGAGCGCTTTCCCTGATTTCCGAGAAGGAGGTGGATATTCTCTTTATGGATCCGCCATATCGGCAGGACTGCGAAAGGGAAGTCTTTTCCGCACTTTCCAGACAAAGATATGTGACAGAGGATACCTTGGTCATCGTGGAGGCCGGACTGGAAAAGGGGTTTGACTTCCTGACGGAATTGGGTTTTGAAGTGACAAAAGAGAAGAGATACAAGACAAATAAACATGTTTTTTGCAGGAAAATGGCAAAGTGCGCAGACTGACAGCCAGAAAGGCAGGGTATTTTATGAAAGCAGCAATCTATCCCGGAAGCTTTGATCCGGTTACATACGGTCACCTTGATATTATCAAGAGAGCCGCTCAGATTTTCGATGAATTAACCGTGAGCGTTTTGAACAATAAACTAAAAACTCCATTGTTTTCTGTAGAGGAACGTGTTAATATATTGAAGGAAGCAACAAAAGATATCGCAAATGTAAAAGTGGAAGCTTTCAGCGGCCTTTTGGTGGACTATGCGGCGTCCCGGGGCATTCATGTTGTTATCAGGGGGCTGCGCGCAATCACGGATTTCGAGTATGAGCTGCAGAATGCGCAGACCAACGCCCTGCTCTCCGGCGGCGCGCTGGATACGGTATTTCTCACCACCAAGCTGGAATACGCATATCTGAGTTCTTCCAGCGTAAAGGAAATAGCAAGCTTTAAGGGAGACATTTCCATGTGTGTTCCCGGTTTTGTGGCCCGCAAGGTATACGAAAAATTCGGATATGAATCAGGTAAATGGGGGAATTTGAATGAGCAGCAGAATTGAACAGCTGATCGATGAAATAGAAGAATATATTGACGGATGCAAATACCAGCCCTTTTCGAATACCAAGATTATTGTTGATAAAGAAGAGATTGACGAGCTTTTACGGGAACTTCGGATGAAGACCCCGGACGAGATCAAGCGTTATCAGAAAATTATCAGTAACAAGGAGGCCATTCTCAATGATGCGCGGGCCAAGGCGGAATCTCTGATCAATGAGGCGACGCTCCAGACGAATGAGCTGGTTAACGAGCACGAGATCATGCAGCAGGCTTATGCCCAGGCTAACGAGGTGGTTACCATGGCCACCCATCAGGCACAGGAGATTCTTGACAATGCCACCATGGAAGCCAACAATGTGAGGGCGGCCGCCATGCAGTACACGGACGGGATTCTGGCGAACGTGGATAATCTGCTGAACCAGACCATGAAGGTTACGCAGGATCACTTTGAGAGCTTTATGGGTGCGATGACGCATTACAGCGATACGGTCAATGCCAACCGGGTGGAGCTCAATCCGCCGGAGGCTGATGAATTTTTAGCTGAGGCGCCGCCTGATGTGCCACAATCCGATAATTTGAATGCAGATATGCTGTAAAAAAGACCGGCTACCGATTGGGAAGCCGGTCTTTTCGGCACAGGCACTTGCAAAGGAAAGGAGAAAAGGATGAAGCCTGGAAAGAAAATGCGGATGCTCTGTCTCATGACGGCGGTTTGTCTCTGGCTGTTTGCCCGCACGTCCTTAGCCGAAGAAGAGACGCTGGTCATTGTGATCGATCCCGGACACGGGGGAAAAAATCTGGGCGCTCAGTATGACGGGTTTGTGGAGAAAGAGATGACCATGGCCGCGGCAAGGGCCATGAAGGAAGAACTGGAAACGTATGAAAACGTGGTGGTCTATCTGACCCATGAGACGGATACCGACATGTCCATAAAGGCCAGAGCCCGGTTTGCGGATGAGAAAAATGCCAATTTCCTGTTCTGCCTCCATTTTAACAGCTCCGAGGATCACATTTTCTACGGGGCAGAGGTCTGGGTTCCCGCCTATGGCGAATTGTATGCTGCGGGGAGGGCCTTTGCGGAGATCGAGATGCAGGAGCTGACGGAAATGGGACTGTATTCTCGTGGAATCAAGACAAGGCTGAACGACAGGGATGAAAATTATTACGGGATTTTAAGATACTGTTCCGAATTTGGGATTCCCTCCGCACTGATTGAACATTGTCATCTGGATCATGACAGGGATAAGGTTTTTTATCAGGACGGAGAGGCGCAGTGGGAGGACTTTGGGAGAGCGGATGCAAAGGCAGTGGCAAGATATCTTGGGCTTGTGAGTGCGGAAAAGGGCGTTGACTACAGCGATTATCCACATATTACCGTGGAAGTCAACGAGGAGGCGGTGAGACCGGACAAGTCGATTCCCGACGTGTGCCAGATTGAGCTTCAAAACCTGGATGAGGCGCAGGGCAGGGCTTTTATCCGGATCCGGGCAAAGGATTTCGACAGTTATATACAGTATTACAGCTACAGCCTGGATGGAGGACAAACCTTCTCTGATCTGGAAATCTGGCCAAGGCCCGTTTGGAACCAATCAGAGCCGGAACTTATCTTCGAAGTGGATATTCCCTTTGAGACAGAGATTTCGCTTTGCGTCAATGCCTATAACGGTTTTGATGTTTTTGCGCAGAGCAATTCCATTAAGATAGATGCGATTTCTGTCCCGGAGCCGGAACCGCCAGTTTATGAAGAAGTTCATCCCAAGACACTCTATGAATCGGCTGTCAGCAAGCAGGAGACATCTGACAAAAAATATCTGATTCTTCTGATCGCTTTCCTGGGATTTTTGATGGCGGTTATCTTTTGTATCATGCTCCGAATGATTTTGCGGCTAAGAAGGAGTAGTAGACGAAGGAGACGGCGGTAAGAACCAGCTTGTGAAGCACGTAATTTTTTAAGGATAAATCGGTGTCGCGAATCATGCTGTAGGTCTGGGCAATGCAGGAGAACCCTCCGAACGGCAGAAGGCTCAGGCTCAGAAGCGGGGCTTTGTCCCCAAGCAGACTGAGCCCTCCGGAGATCTCCAAAAGGGCGCTGGACACGGCCAGAAGCGTCTGATTTTTTAAGAGAAGAGAGGGAAGAAGACTCATAAGATTAAACAGAATCATATAGCCGCCAAGCTTTGTGATGCTGGTAAGGGAAGCGGTTACGGATTCATCCAGCGCCTGCAGGAAGGGAGTGGATGCTTTCAACAGTCTCGCTGCACCCTTTTCACTGTCAAGACTGCGGTAAACCGTATAGCGCAGCACCGTTCCGTACAGAAACGGGATCCCGTACATGCCGATGAGCAGTGCGGGGAGCCTGGTTAAGCGGATGAGAGGGATTACGAAGCTGATAAAATAAACGGGGCCGATATTGTTACAGAAGGCCAGAAGAAATTCCGCTTCCCCGCGGGTGATCTTTTTCTGCCTGTAGAGCTGGCCCGCCACACAGGCTCCCATGGGAAAGCCGCACAAAAACCCGATAATAATCGTATACAGACAATCCGAATTTACGTTGAAGACCGGGGAAAGAGCCGGCTTTAAAAAGCGGACAAAGGAATCGGTGAGATTCATCCGGATCATGATACCGGAGAGTACCATGAAGGGAAAGAGCGTGGGGATCATGTTCTGAAACCACAGATTTAATCCCCGGGCGGCATAGGACAGGCTTTTTTGCGGAAACAGAAGAATCATTGCGGTAAGTCCGAATACGGAGAGTGCGGCGGTAAGCCGGCCGGTAATTTTTTTCAAAGGGGTGGCTCTTTTCGTATTTTATGTTATTATAATACTTATGAGAATTGACAGGTTATTATGCGAACTGAATATAGGGAGCAGAACCGAGGCAAAGCGCCTGTTAAAGAGCGGACAGATTCTCGTAAACGGAGTGCGGATCACGAAACCCGAGGAACGGGTGGATGAAAATACGGCAGTGATCCTGTTTAAGGGAAAGGAATACCGCTACCGGAGATTTGTCTATTTTATGATGAATAAGCCGGCGGGATTTATCAGCGCAACGAGGGATGATTCCTGTAAGACCGTGCTGGATCTGTTTGCGCAGCAGTATGCGCTTTTATATGGAAACGGTCTTTTTGGCATTCCCGCAGGAGAAATTTTTCCGGCAGGACGCCTGGACAAGGATTCCACAGGGCTTTTGCTGTTAACCAATGACGGCGCACTTGCCCATGCGCTCTTGTCGCCCAAAAAACACATTCCCAAAACCTATTATGTGGAAACGGATCTTTCGCTTTCCGGGGAGAAGCTTTTGCGGCTGGAGAACGGCGTGGATATCGGGGAAGAGAGGCCCACCCAGAAAGCCCGCATCGAACGCATCACAGGCCAAAGCTGCACGATTACCATAACCGAAGGAAAATTCCACCAGGTGAAGAGAATGTTCCAGGCGGTGGAGCTGAAGGTTACTTACCTAAAGCGCCTCTCCATAGGAAGCCTCAGACTGGATCCCGGCCTTGCGGAGGGCGGGATCCGAGAATTAACGAAAGAAGAGGTCAGTCAGTTATGTCAGAAACTATATTAAATCAGATAGAGGCGGTTTTATTTGATCTGGACGGAACCCTGGTGGATTCCCTGTGGGTCTGGAAAGAAATTGATATCGAATATCTTGGCCGGTTTGGCATTGTGCCTCCATTGGGGCTGCAGGAGGATATAGGCGGAATGAGTTTTACCGAGACCGCCGCCTATATTAAGGAACGATTTGAAATACCGGATTCCGTGGAACAGATGAAAGAGGACTGGAACCGTATGGCATGGGATAAGTATACACATGAGGTGCCCCTGAAAAAGGGAGTTCCCGAATTTCTTGCTCTGTGCCGGGAAAAGGGAATCCGTCTCGGAATCGCTACCAGCAATTCCCGCCTGCTTGTGGAAAATATTCTGAGGGCGCACGGCCTTGAGGGAGTCTTTGACTGCATTGTGACCGGCTGTGAAGTGAATAAGGGAAAGCCGTCGCCGGACGTCTATCTGGAAGCGGCAAAGAGATGCGGAGTGATGCCAAAGAACTGTCTTGTGTTTGAGGATATCGTCCCCGGTATCCTGGCTGGAAAAGCGGCCGGGATGAAGGTCTGTGCCGTCCATGATGCTTTTTCCGAAGAGCAGTCCGATGAAAAACGCAGGCTGGCTGATTCTTATATTATGGATTACACAGAGCTCTCACAGGAGGTTTAAACGTGGCGGAAGGATTTTTGCCTGTCTCAAGACAGGACATGGAGGAACGGGGAATTGACCAGTTGGATTTTGTCTATGTGATCGGGGATGCGTATGTGGATCATCCCTCTTTTGGGCATGCCATCATCAGCCGGGTTCTGGAATCCAGAGGCTATCAGGTGGGAATTATCTCGCAGCCTGACTGGAAAGATCCGGACAGTATTGATGTGTTTGGAAGGCCGCGGCTTGGCTTTCTGATTTCCGGCGGAAACATGGATTCCATGGTAAATCACTACTATGTATCGAAAAAGAAACGTTCTGCGGATGCCTACACACCCGGCGGGGCCATGGGAAAGCGCCCGGATTATGCAACCATTGTCTACGGAAATCTGATTCGAAGACGTTATAAGGATGTGCCTGTAATCATAGGAGGAATCGAAGCCAGCCTTCGGAGACTTTCTCATTATGACTATTGGAGCGATTCCTTCAAGCGCTCCATCCTTCTTGACAGCCAGGCGGATCTGATTTCCTACGGAATGGGAGAGCGCTCCATTGTGGAGATTGCAGACGCCCTTTCCGCCAAAATAGCGGTGAAGGACATCACCTACATTCCGGGAACCGTATACCGGACCAGGGATATCTCAGGGCTTTTGGGCCACCGGCGGGAGGAGGACAACGTCCTGTTGCTGCCTGCCTATGACGATATGAAAAACGATCCCGCCCTTTATGCCAGAAGCTTCGGAATCCAATATGAAAACACGGATTTCTGTACCGGAAGGATATTGGCGGAGCCGTATCCGGGCGGTGTTTATGTGGTTCAAAACCCGCCCGGCACACCTCTCTCCATGCAGGAGATGGATGACGTCTATGACCTCCCTTATCAGCGGACCTATCATCCTTCCTATGAGGAAAAAGGGGGCGTTCCGGCTATTGAGGAGGTTAAATTTTCCCTGATCAGCAACCGGGGATGCTTTGGCGGCTGCAGCTTCTGTGCGCTTACCTTTCATCAGGGACGCACCGTCCAGGTGCGAAGCCATGAGTCCATCTTAAAAGAGGCGGGAAAAATAATTGCGGAGCCTGATTTTAAAGGCTATATCCATGACGTGGGAGGCCCTACCGCAAATTTCCGGCATCCTTCCTGTGAAAAACAGCTGACCATGGGGGTCTGTAAGAAGAAGCAATGTCTTTTTCCCGCTCCCTGCAAAAATCTGAATGCGGATCACAGTGACTATCTCACCCTTCTTCGTTCCCTACGCTCCCTTCCCGGCGTGAAAAAGGTCTTTATCCGCTCCGGAATCCGTTTCGACTATCTGCTCGCCGACCCGGATGAAACATTTTTCCGGGAACTGGTGGAGCATCATGTCAGCGGGCAGCTGAAGGTGGCGCCGGAGCACATTTCGGATGTGGTGCTGCGGAGAATGGGTAAGCCGGAAAACAAAGTTTATGAGCGCTTTGCGAAGCGATACGGCCAGTTAAACGACTCTCTCTCAAAAAAGCAGTTTCTGGTGCCGTATCTGATGTCCTCCCATCCGGGATCCACCCTGAAGGAGGCCATTGAGCTTGCGGTCTATCTACAGAAGCTTGGCTATACGCCCCAGCAGGTGCAGGATTTTTATCCCACCCCTTCTACATTATCTACGGTGATGTATTATACGGGGATCGACCCGAGAGATGGCAAAGCGGTGTATGTGTGCAAGAATCCTCATGAGAAGGCCATGCAGAGGGCTCTGATCCAGTACCGGAATCCGAAGAACTATGATCTCGTCCTGGAGGCCCTTCAAAAGGGCAAAAGACAGGATCTGATCGGCTTTGGAAGGCAGTGTCTGATCCGTCCGAGGGCCGCAGCGGGACAAAAGCCGCACACAGCGCCAAACGCCGGGGAGAAAAAGCGCCTGGGCGGTTCCCGAAGTGCTGCGCAGGGAAAGAGCGGAGCGGACAAAAGGAGCGGAAAGAAAAAGACCATCAGGAACATTCACAAAAAGAAATGACGGAGGCATTTATGATAAAAAAAGCGGTTAAGGGAACATTCGGATATCTGGACGCACAAAAGAAGCGGGTTTTTCTCCGGACGGTTATTTACTTCGCCATCCCCCTCTCGCTTCTGGCTGCGGGAATTATCAGCACCGGAAGCCGCAGAAACCTTTTGACAGTGGTGGCAATCCTTGGCTGTCTTCCAGCCTGTAAGAGTCTGGTAAATCTTATCCTGTATTGCAGGACCAGAGGATGCAGCGAGGCGGCTCATGAAACGATTGTCCCTGTCTCCAGGGAGCGGGGGCTTAAGGGAATGTACGACCTGTATTTTACCTCCTATAAACGGAATTTTGCCATCAGCCATATGGTGGTGTGCGGAAAAAATCTCTGCGGCTTCACGGAGGATCCCGGGTGCGATGCGAAAGCCTGTAAGGAGCATCTGGATACCATGTTAAAACAGGGAGGCTGTAAGGACATGACTGTCAAGATTTTCACGGATCTTCCGAAGTATTGTGAGCGGTTAAGGCAGCTGAGCGAAAGCGCCGGTGAGAAGGATTCTGAGCTTGGAAACCGGGTCAGAATCGTTTTGTATGACATTTCCCTTTAGGAGACATTATGTATCAGTTTGAAATTACAGCGAACGAGGCGGGACAGAGATTGGATAAATATTTGAGGAAACTTCTTCCCAAAGCGCCCTCCTCCTTTTTTTACAAGATGCTGCGCAAAAAGAATATTGTGGTAAACGGCAAAAAGGCAGAGGGCGGTGAAAAGCTTTCCGTGGGCGACCTGGTTTCCCTGTTTCTTGCGCAGGACACTTTCGACGGCTTTTGCGGGGATGTGAATGCCCAAAAGGACGGCTATCAGGATGCGTACGAAAAACTTAAGGGAATCGGGATCGTCCATGAAAATGAGCACATGCTGCTTCTCAATAAGCCGGCCGGGATCCTGACGCAGAAAGCCTGTGAGTCGGATCTGTCTGTGAATGAATGGCTGGTCGGCTATCTGCTTGATGCGGGCGCAGTGACAAGGGAATCCCTCAAAACTTACCGTCCTTCCGTCTGCAACCGTCTGGATCGCAACACCAGCGGACTGGTAATCTGCGCCAAATCTCTTGCCGGCAGCCAGAGGCTGAACGAGCTCATACGTGAAAGGCGGATCCGGAAGTTTTACCGTCTGTTCGTAAAAGGCGTGGTGAGGGAGGAAGGCGTGCTGAGCGGATACCTCTCAAAGGATGTGAAGACCAACCGGGTGGCCATATCTTCCCAGGCGGCTTTGGATGGCCGCAAGGTTCTGACAAGGTACTATCCGGTCAGGAATTTTTCGGATATCACCTGCCTGGAGGCGGAGCTGGTCACGGGAAAAACCCATCAGATCCGGGCGCATATGGCCCTTACGGGGCATCCCATTGTGGGGGACGCCAAGTATGGGGATGCCGTATTCAATGAAAAATTTAAGAAAAAATATCAGCTTCACTATCAGCTCCTCCATGCATCCCGCCTGGAATTTCCCGCGGACGGGCTCCTTTTAAAAGAAGCGGAAAGCTTTGTGGCAAAGGAGCCCGAGGTCTTTGAGCGGATTTCGAGCAGCTATTGCTGAAACTGAATTTTGAGGAGAAAGATGGGATTTTATGGCAACCTGGAATTCGAGGGGCCTTCGGGGTTCCACCCTGGAGGATCTGATTAACCGGACAAACGAGAAATATCTGGAGAACGGCCTTGCGCTGATTCAGAAGATCCCGACTCCGATCACGCCCATTAACATTGACAAGGAAAGCCGGCATATCACGCTGGCTTACTTTGAAAAGAAGAGTACCGTGGACTATATCGGCGTGGTGCAGGGGATCCCCGTATGCTTTGACGCAAAGGAATGCGCGGTTGACACCTTTGCCCTTCAGAATATCCATGAGCATCAGGTGCGGTTTATGGAGCAGTTCGAGAAACAGAATGGAATCGCCTTTTTTCTGATTTATTACACACACAGGGATTTGTTTTACTATCTTCCCTATGAGATGCTCCGCTTTTTCTGGGACAGATCCTGTTCGGGAGGAAGGAAGAGCTTTCGGCGGGAGGAACTGAATCCGGATTATTATCTTCCCAAAAAGGACGGAATTCTTGTCCCCTATCTCGATATTCTCAGCAGGGATCTGGAGGATCGGGATTTTTGAAAAAACCTTTGACATTTCATTTCGTTTCTTATATACTGTCAATAGTTTTTGCGTTGACATGGTAGCGAATTAGCACTGTGAAGCGATGAAGTATTTTATCTTTTAAGGAGAATGATATGATGTATAACAGGCTTGTCCATACGCCGGAGGGCGTGCGCGATATATACGGCCAGGAGTATGCAAGGAAGCTCTCGGTTCAGAAGCTGATCCACAGACAGTTTGGGCTGTACGGATACGAGGATATTCAGACGCCGGCCTTTGAATACTTTGACGTTTTTTCCAGGGAAATCGGAACCACACCCTCCAAGGAACTCTATAAATTTTTCGACAAAGAGGGGAACACGCTTGTGCTTCGTCCCGATTTCACCCCTTCCATGGCCAGATGCGCCGCCAAGTATTTTATGGAGGAGGAGGTGCCCATCCGCTTCTGCTACCAGGGGAATACGTTTACCAACACGGGAAATCTTCAGGGGAAGCTCAAGGAGGTTACCCAGATGGGAGCGGAACTTATGGGAGACGGCAGCGTGGAGGCTGACGGGGAGATGATTGCCCTGGCGATAGAATCCCTTCTTGCCGCAGGCCTTGAGGAATTTCAGCTGAGCATCGGAGAAGTGGAATATTTTAAGGGACTTTGCAGGCAGGCGGGCCTTGATGAAGAGACCGAACTTGCCCTTCGGGATTTTATTTCGGGGAAAAATATTTTCGGGGCGGAAAATCTTCTTCAGGAAAAGGGGATTGATCCGGAATCCTGCGATCTGCTTCTTGGAATCACGGATTATTTCGGTTCCATGGATTTCCTTGAAAGGGCGAAGGGGTCGGTACATAATTCCCGTTCCCTCGAGGCGCTATCCCGTCTTGAGAAGCTCTATCAGGTGCTCTGCGGATACGGTGTCGAAAAATATGTTTCCTTTGACCTGGGAATGCTGAGCAAATATAATTATTACACGGGGGTTATCTTTAAGGCTTATACTTACGGGGTGGGAGATGCCATTGCAAAGGGAGGAAGATACGACAACCTTCTTGGCTGCTTTGGCAAGCAGGCTCCGGCCATCGGCTTTGCGGTGGTGATCGATGATCTGATGAACGCCCTGACAAGGCAGAAGCACCTTTTTGCCCCCTGTGAGGAAAACCGGATTCTTACCTATCGGAAAGAGGATTACGCCCAGAAGCTCAGGGAGGCAAGAGAACTTCGCAGGAGGGGAATTCCCGCAATTTTAACCCCCTTTCCAAATGCGGACGAAAGACCGGGAAAAGAGGTGGAAGGATGAGAGAAGAGAGATATCTGACCTTTGCCCTTGGAAAGGGAAGGCTTGCCAGTCAGACCATGGAGCTTTTGGAAAAGATCGGGATCACCTGCACGGAGATGAAGGATAAAAGCTCAAGGAAGCTGATTTTTGTAAACGAAGAGAGGAAACTGAAATTTTTTCTGGCTAAGGGGCCGGATATTCCCACCTATGTGGAATACGGAGCCGCTGATATCGGCGTGGTGGGAAGCGATACCATCATGGAGGAAGACCGCAGGGTCTATGAAGTTCTGGATCTCGGGTTTGGCAGATGCCGCATGTGCGTGTGCGGCCCAAAGGAAGCGGCGGAGCTTCTGCGGCATCACGAAATGATCCGTGTGGCAAGCAAATATCCCAATATTGCCAGGGATTATTTCTTCAACAAAAAGCATCAGACTGTGGATATTATAAAGCTCAACGGTTCCATAGAGCTTGGCCCCATCGTGGGTCTGTCCGATGTGATCGTGGATATTGTGGAGACCGGCTCAACCCTGCGTGAGAACGGCCTTCAGGTTCTGGAGGAGATCTGCCCCCTCTCGGCAAGAATGATCGTAAATCAGGTGAGCATGCAGATGGAAACCCGGCGGATCCGGGAGCTGATCCTCCAGCTGCGTAACAGCCTGCGGGAACTCTCCCTCAATCGTTAAACACAAGGAAAAGGAAAGGAAACGGTATGAGAATTGTAGAGCTGAATGAAAATACAAAGAACAATCTGCAGAAGGAGCTTTTGAAAAGAAGTCCGGAAAGCTATGGAGAATACGAACAGACCGTTAACGAGATCATTTCGAATGTAAAGAAGAACGGAGATAAGGCCCTGTTTGATTACACGTTAAGGTTTGACGGATGCCGGATCGGCAAGGACAACATCCGTGTGACAGACGGGGAAATCGAGGAGGCTTACAGCCAGGTGTCCCCCGAATTTATTGAGGTAATGAAGCGGTCTGCCGCAAATATCACCAGATTCCATGAGAAACAGCGCCGCAACAGCTGGATCACCACGCAGGAAAACGGAACTCTTCTGGGACAGAGGATCCTGCCGGTGGCCGTTTCCGGCGTATATGTTCCCGGCGGAAAGGCCGCTTACCCTTCCAGCGTTCTCATGAACGTGCTTCCGGCAAAGGTGGCGGGCGTTGAGCGGATTATCATGACAACGCCTCCGGACAGGGAAGGAAAGGTAACACCCGGAACCCTTGTGGCGGCTCACATTGCCGGTGTGGACGAGATCTACAGGGCGGGAGGAGCTCAGGCCATTGCGGCCATGGCTTTCGGAACAGAGAGTATCCCCAAGGTGGATAAGATCACGGGCCCCGGCAACATCTTTGTGGCTCTCGCCAAAAAGGCCTGCTTTGGCCATGTGAGCATTGATTCCATTGCGGGGCCCAGTGAGATTCTGATTCTTGCGGACGAGAGCGCAAATGCGAGATTCGTGGCGGCGGATCTGTTATCCCAGGCGGAGCATGACGAGATGGCAAGTGCGATTCTGATCACCACCAGCAGAGAACTTGCCAGGGAGGTTTCCCGGGAAGCGGAAGTCTTTGCCTCCGGACTCTCCAGAGAAAAAATCATCCGGCAGTCCCTGGAAAATTACGGCTATATCCTGATTGCCCCAAATATGGATGAGGCTGTGGACGCAGCCAATGAGATTGCTTCCGAGCACCTTGAGATTTTGACCAGGAACCCCTATGAGACAATGACCAGGATCCGCAATGCCGGTGCGATTTTTCTCGGAGAGTACTCCAGCGAACCCCTTGGAGACTATTATGCGGGGCCGAACCATATCCTGCCCACCAACGGAACGGCAAGATTTTTCTCCCCCTTAAACGTGGACGATTTTATGAAGAAGACCAGCATCATTTCCTATTCCAGGCAGGAGCTTTTGCGGGTTCACAAAGACATTGAGCTGTTTGCCGAGCAGGAGGGCCTGACGGCCCATGCGAACTCTATCCGGGTAAGGTTTGAAGAGGAGGAAAAATCATGAGCAGAAACGCGTCCGTAAACCGGAAGACCAGGGAGACGGACATTTCCGTTTTCTTTGAAATCGACGGTGGGGGAATTGGAAAAACAGATACGGGTATCGGGTTTTTTGACCATATGCTGGAAGGGTTTGCGAGACACGGCCTCTTTGATCTGGAGGTTCTGGCAAAAGGAGACCTTGCGGTGGACGGGCATCACACGGTGGAGGATGTTGGAATTGTCCTTGGCTGTGCCATCCGGGAAGCCACAGGAGATAAGGCGGGAATCCGGCGCTACGGTTCCTGTATCCTGCCCATGGACGACGCCTTGGTACTTTGTGCCGTGGATTTGTGCCAAAGGCCCTATTTTTCCATGGAATGCGATTTTACATCAGAGCGGGTGGGCGGTTTTGAGACAGCCCTTGTGCGGGAATTTTTCTATGCCATATCTTACTCGGCCGGGATGAACCTGCACTTCAAAAAGCTTTCCGGGATGAATGACCACCATATAATCGAGGCCATGTTTAAAGCCTTTTCCAAGGCGCTGGACCAGGCGACGTTAAAAGACGAAAGAATTCATGATGTTTTAAGCACGAAAGGCAGTTTATAAAATGAATACATATAAGAGAATCATTCCATGCATTTATCTGCTGAATCAAAAGGCGGTAAAGGGATTTGAGGATCCTGCCGTCATCAGCCAGTCGCCGGTTGAGCTTGCCAGGTTTTACGGGGAGAGCAATGCGGATGAGCTGATCATTTTTGATCTCTCAAAGGAGGATGAAGAGCATGAGGCGGCGCTTGGCATGATCAAACGCATTGCGCTGGAGGCACAGATTCCCGTGATCGGAGCGGGAAATATCAAACGAATGGAGGATGTGAAAAAGCTGCTCTATGCAGGCTGCAAAAAGGCGGTTCTGAATTACTCCAAGGAGGTAAATATCGAGCTGACCCGGGAGGTTTCGCTCAAATTCGGAAAGGACAAAATTGCGGCGTGTATCGCAAACGCCTCGGAGATCGAGGCCAATGCGCCGCTTCTTTCCGAATTTGTCAGTGAGGTGATTCTGCTTAATGAAAAGACCATCAAGCAGGCGGTGGAGGTTTCCGCCCTCCCGCTCATTGTCACCCTTCCCGAGGTTTCTTTAGATAAGCTGATCGAGCTTCTGACCTGTGATCCGATTGCTGGGGTTACAGGGCTGGCAGTCAATGAGAACGCAAAGGAGATAAACGATATCAAGGATCTTTGTG
The DNA here is from genome assembly GCA_910579685.1 of uncultured Lachnospiraceae bacterium. Lineage (GTDB taxonomy): Bacteria > Bacillota > Clostridia > Lachnospirales > Lachnospiraceae > Suilimivivens. Next base: position 41,046 of record CAJTVN010000018.1, read on the forward strand.
CGGGAAACGGTGTAAACGTGAGAACCTTTGAGCCTTCCGTGAAGTGGGATGAGCTGAAAAAGAACGGGGACGGACAGATTCCCGTGGTGGTGCAGGATTACAGAACCAGCGAGGTGCTGATGGTGGCCTACATGAACGAGGAGGCGTATCTTGCCACCTTAAAGACCGGGCGTATGACTTATTTCAGCAGAAGCAGGGGCGAGCTGTGGATTAAGGGGGCTACCAGCGGACATTACCAGTATGTGAAGGAGATGTGCACCGACTGCGACAAAGATACGATCCTGGCAAAGGTTGCCCAGATCGGGGCCGCCTGTCACACGGGAAGCTACAGTTGCTTTTTTAATGAAATCATGAAAAAGGATTACGAGGAGACGAATCCTCTTAAGGTGTTCGAATCGGTTTTTCAGGTGATAAAGGACCGCAAGGTACATCCCAAGGAGGGATCCTATACCAATTATCTTTTTGACAAGGGAATTGACAAAATTCTTAAGAAACTGGGGGAGGAGGCGACCGAGATCGTGATTGCGGCCAAAAACCCCAACCCGGAGGAGATCAAATATGAAATCTCCGATTTCCTGTATCATATGATGGTTCTTATGGTGGAAAAGGGCGTAACCTGGGAGGAAATCACCGAGGAGCTGGCAAGACGGTAAAAATCGCCGCCGTGGTTTTCTTCGGATAAAGCGGGCGCCGCATGGCATAGATAGGCTGTGCGGCGCATATTTTGTCTTAAGGACATGAATGGCACTTGGGGAACGATCAAAAGGAGCTGCAGAAAATGAAAAAAACGGATGCTGAGCGGAAGCTGGCGCTTGTCCAGTCGATCCGCATGGAAAATCAATACAACCGCATGAAATGCAGAGAGAGGGAACATATTCTGTACGGAACGGCCATCGAGCCGGAAAAGGGGGAGCTGTACGGTGCGGAGATTGCCGCCGGACTTGCAGGTTATGGAATGGAGGATGCTCCTTCGAAGGAAAATTTTCTCGGGGGGTTCCGCATCCGCTTTCTCCTTGCGGCGGCTCTTTTTGCCGCCTTTGTCTATATGGATGTAAACCATCTGGATATTTACGGGAAGACCACAGAGGATCTGCTCACGGCTATAAAAGAAACTACGGAGCTTGGGCTGGCAAATTCATTTGATTTCTGATTCCGTTTCCTTTATACTGTATTTGTTGCACAAAGTTCCTAAAAGGGAAAAAGGCTTGCCTGTAGATACATGAAGACAGGCTCTGCCTGTCATATACAGGGGTATGAAAATGAGAACATTAGCTTTAAGTGACGAGATACTGATGCAGGTGGAAAAGCCTGCGCGTTATATCGGCAATGAGATCAATGCCGTGATGAAGGACAGAGAAAAGGTAAGCGTGCGCTTTGCCATGTGTTTCCCGGACGTCTACGAAATCGGGATGTCCCATCTGGGAATCCAGATTATCTACGATATGCTGAACCGGTTTGAGGATGTTTGGTGTGAGCGAGTCTATTCTCCCTGGGTGGATCTTGATGCAGTTCTGCGGCGGGAGCGTATCCCTTTGTTTGCGTTGGAATCCCAGGATCCGGTGAAGGAGTTTGATTTTCTCGGGATCACGCTACAATACGAAATGTGCTATACCAATATTCTGCAGGTACTGGATTTGTCCGGGATCCCGCTTCTTGCAAAGGACAGGACACATGAGGATCCCATCGTGATCGGAGGAGGCCCCTGTTCCTATAATCCGGAACCGGTCTGCGAATTTTTTGATCTCTTTTATATCGGCGAGGGCGAGACCAGGTACCGGGAGCTTATCACCCTCTATGAAGAATGCCGGAAGGCAGGAGAAGGAAGGCGGGAGTTTTTGCGAAGAGCGGCTTCTCTTTCCGGCATCTATGTTCCTTCCCTCTATGAGGTTTCCTATAAGGAGGACGGAACCATAGAAAAAATGCAGCCTCTCTGCCAGCAGGCTCCCAGGAGGATCGTGAAAGAGCTGGAAAAAGATCTTTCCAATACTTATTATCCTCAAAAGCCGGTGGTCCCTTTTATCAAGGTGACGCAGGATAGGGTGGTGCTGGAAATCCAGAGGGGATGTATCCGCGGCTGCCGTTTCTGCCAGGCAGGACAGCTCTACCGTCCCGTGCGGGAACGCAGCCTGGATTTTTTGAAGGAATATGCGCTGAAAATGCTTGAAAATACAGGACATGATGAGATTTCCTTAAGCTCCTTAAGCTCCAGCGATTATACAGAGCTTCCCGGGCTGATTGATTTTCTGATTGATGAGTGCCGGAGGCGGAAGATCAATATTTCTCTTCCTTCCCTGCGCATTGACGCCTTTTCCCTGGATGTGATGAACAAGGTGCAGGACGTGAAAAAGAGCAGTCTCACCTTTGCTCCGGAGGCGGGAAGCCAGAGGCTTCGCAACATCATCAATAAAGGCCTCACCGAGGAGGCGATTCTGCAGGGCGCGAAGCTTGCCTTCGAGGGAGGATGGACAAGGGTTAAACTCTATTTTATGCTGGGCCTGCCCTTTGAGCAAGAAGAAGATATTCGCGGAATTGCCGAGCTGTGCAACAAGATTGCCGCCGTATTTTACGAGACGGTTCCCAAAGAGAAAAGAAACGGAAGAGTGCAGATCGTCGCAAGCACTTCCTTCTTCGTTCCCAAGCCCTTTACCCCGTTTCAGTGGGCGCCTCAATGCCGTAAGGAGGATTTCCTGGAAAAGGCTTACTTTACCAGAAAGGCCATCTCCGAACAGCTCAACCAAAAGAGCATTAAGTATAACTGGCATGAGGCGGATGCCAGCGTAATGGAAGGGATTCTGGCAAGAGGCGACAGAAGGCTGAATCAGGTCATCTTAAAGGCTTATGAAAAGGGGTGCTTTTATGATGCCTGGAGCGAATATTACAAGAATGACGTCTGGATGGAGGCTTTTGCGGACTGCGGTATCGATCCTGATTTTTATACAGGAAGAGAGCGGGGAGAGGATGAGATCTTCCCCTGGGATTTTATCGACTGCGGCGTTTCCAGGGCGTTTTTGTACAGGGAATGGCAGAAAGCGAAGGAAGAAACCGTGACCTTAAACTGCGCAGAGGAATGCCAGGGGTGCGGCGCCGCGCGGTTTGGCACCGGCATCTGTATCAAGGTACTGGGGAGAGGGGGAAATTCGAATGAAGGTGAGAGTTAAGTTTTCCAAGGAAGGACCCATCAAGTTTATCGGTCATCTGGATGTGATGCGCTATTTTCAAAAAGCGATCCGCCGGGCGGGGATTGACATTGCGTACTCCGCCGGGTTCAGCCCTCATCCGATTCTGTCCTTTGCCGCCCCTCTTTCCGTTGGGTACACCAGCGAAGGGGAGTATTTTGACATGGAATTGAATTCTCTTGACGATATTCAGAGGCTAAAGGAAAACCTGAACGCCGTTATGGCGGAGGGCATCCGGATTCGGGATGCGGCGGAGCTTCCCGACGGGGAAAAAAACGCTATGGCAAGCGTGGCGGCAGCCGGATATCGCATGGCCTTTTATGACCGTGTGTCTCTTCCTGCGGATTGGAAGGAAAAGCTTTCTGCCTTTTACCAGAGAGAGCGGATCTTGGTGAGAAAGAAGACAAAAAAGGGTGAGAGAGAGGTTGACCTGAAAGAAGGAATTTATGATCTGAAGATCCGTGATAATGAGGTTGTGATGCTGCTGGACGCAGGAAGCGGAAGTAACGTAAAGCCCGGTTTTGTGTTGGAGGCTTTCTGTGAGTGTGAGGGAATTGAACTGCCCGTATTCCCCTTTCAGATCCACAGGCTCGAAACCTATAAAAGAAAAGAGGACGGACGGCTGGTTCCGCTTCTGGGGAGCGGCCCATGGGAAAAATAGTGATTGTAAGAGAGCAGTCCCACCTGCTCTTTGCCCTGTTTGAGGAAAACAGGCCTTCCCTGATGCGGATGGCCGCTCTTCCCGGAAAAGAGAGCCTTCTTGGAAACATCTATCTTGCCAGGATTAAGGATGTGGCTGCAGGGATCCAGAGCGCTTTTCTGGCTCTTCCCGGGAACCTGACCGTATTTCTGCCCCTTGCCCGGTGCGGGGAGCTTCTGCTTGCGAACAGGGAACCCGTGAAAGCCATGGAGCTTCGACCGGGGGATGAGGTGGTCATACAGGTTTCAGGGGAAGCGCTCAAAACAAAGCAGCCCTTTGCCACCACAAAACTTTCACTGTCCGGACAGTATTGCGTGTGCTCCTATTTCGGCCACGGGCTTCACTTTTCCCGTAAGCTTTCTGCGGAAAGGAAGGATGCTCTGGAAGACGCGATCCGCGGCAAGGATATTCCCGGCCGCAAAGAATATTCCTTTACCATCCGCACAAACGCAGGAAATTTGGAGGAACTTTCCCCTCTCTTTGAGGAGATGCAGAATTTTATTCATATTTTTGACCAGATTGCGCAGACCTACCGGTATCGAAGCTGTCCCTTTTGCTTTTACCAGAAGGATACGGAAATCCTTGGACTGGTCAGGGATGTCGCACTGGAGCGCTATGATGAAATTGTCACGGACGAGCCTGAGGTGTTCTCTGTTCTGGAAGCCCGCACTGCCTGCAAAAAGCTTCGCCTTTATAAGGATGAACTTCTTCCCCTGAAAAAGCTTTACAGTCTGGAGACTCATCTTAAGGAGGCGCTCGGGAAAAAGGTCTGGCTTGCCTGCGGCGGCTATCTCGTGATTGAGCCCACAGAGGCCATGGTGGTAATTGACGTGAACTCCGGCAAAGCGGAATGCAGGAGGAAGAAGAGCAATGATTTCTATCTCAAAATCAATCTGGAGGCGGCAAGAGAGACTGCAAGGCAGCTGAAACTGCGCAATTATTCCGGTATGATCATGGTGGATTTTATCAACATGGATTCCGAGGAGGATAACCGGATCCTTCTTAAGGAACTTGAGGCCTGTCTTAAGGAGGATCCGATCCGGACAAGGCTCGTGGATATGACCGCCCTTGGCATCGTGGAAATCACGCGAAAAAAGGTGAACCGACCTCTTTGTGATTTTTTTTCTAAATAGCTTGACAGAATTTGTTTCAAATGTTATATTTTATGAGTATGCCGCATAACGAGGCTAAAGTGCGATTATCGCCGCCGCAGTTAGCGAGTAAAGTCAGTTTCGACTGATAGAAGGAGGTGTCCATATGTACGCAATCATTGCAACAGGTGGAAAGCAGTATAAGGTTTCTGAGGGTGACGTAATCAAGGTTGAAAAGTTAGACGCTCAGCCTGGTGATACTGTGACATTTGACCAGGTTGTCGCCGTAAGCGATCAGGAGCTCAAGGTTGCCGCTGACGTGGCGAATGCCAATGTAACCGCAACCGTTATGGAGCAGGGAAAGCATGCCAAGATTATCGTTTACAAATATAAGAGAAAAACCGGCTACCATAAGAAAAATGGTCATAGGCAAGCATACACGCAGGTTAAGATCGAAAAGATCAACGCCTAGTATGTGGAAATAGGTTATGACAGCCATTACGATCTATCAATCCGGAGACGGAGAATACAGGAGAGTGACCTGCAGGGGACATGCGGGCTATGCGGCCTACGGAAAAGACATTGTATGCGCTTCGGTATCCTGCCTTGTCATCAACACCATCAACTCACTGGACGAACTGGTTCATGAAAAGATGGAGATAGAGACGAGGGATGATGAGGGCTATATCGACTGCCGATTTCCGAATACACTTTCCAGGGAAGGGAGACTGCTTATGGATTCTCTTATTCTCGGGCTTGGCAATATCAGAGACAGTTATGGCAAGAGATATCTGGAATTAAAATTTAAGGAGGTGTAAACCATGTTAAAGATGAACCTTCAATTTTTTGCTCACAAAAAGGGTGTCGGTTCCACTAAGAACGGCAGGGATTCTGAATCCAAGAGATTAGGTGCGAAAAGAGCTGACGGACAATTCGTAAAAGCGGGTAATATTTTATACAGACAGCGCGGAACAAAGATTCATCCCGGCATAAATGTGGGTCGTGGCGGAGATGATACTTTATTTGCATTAGTTGACGGCGTACTTAGATTCGAGAGAAAGGGAAGAGACAGGAAACAGGCTTCCGTATATCCCGTTGAGAAATAGTACGATGAATCGGGCTTCAAACAGTGGGTTGTTTGGAGCCCTTTTTTGCGCAGGCCGACATACGGAAAATTCCTGTACGGGCAATGCGGTTCCGTGCGGCGGGTATGGAAATCTCCTCTGTTAGATTCTCACAGGGGAGGGAAAGGAACAGAACTATGTTTGCAGACAGAGCAAAAATATATGTGCGAAGCGGTAAGGGCGGCGACGGACACGTTTCCTTCAGGCGGGAGAAATATGTGCCAAACGGCGGTCCGGACGGCGGCGACGGCGGCGACGGCGGCAGCGTGATTCTGGAGGTGGACGAGGGGATGAACACCCTTTCTGACTACCGGCATATGCGAAAATACTGCGCTAAGGACGGCGAGAATGGCGCAAAGCGCAATTGCCGAGGGAAAAACGGGACGGATCTTGTCCTGAAGCTGCCAGAGGGAACAGTTGTGAAAGAGGCGGAAAGCGGAAAGATCATCACGGACATGTCCGGGGATAACAGACGCTTCGTGCTTTTACAGGGCGGCAGGGGAGGAAACGGCAACCAGCATTACGCCACGAGCACCATGCAGGTTCCCAAGTATGCGCAGCCAGGGCAGCCGGCCAAGGAACTTACGCTTGCTCTTGAGCTGAAAGTGATTGCGGATGTGGGACTTGTGGGATTTCCAAATGTTGGAAAATCCACGCTTTTGACACAGGTCAGTAATGCAAGGCCCCAGATCGCCAATTATCACTTTACCACTCTGAATCCGCATCTGGGCGTGGTGGATCTGACGGATGCGCAGAGCTTTGTCATGGCGGATATTCCGGGACTGATTGAGGGGGCTTCCAAAGGCATCGGGCTTGGGTTCGAGTTTTTGCGCCATATAGAGAGAACCCGGGTAATCATTCACATTGTGGACGCCGCTTCCACGGAGGGCAGGGATCCGGTTGCGGACGTCTATGCCATTCAAAAGGAGCTGGAAGTGTATAATCAGCAAATTGCTTCCAGGCCTCAGGTGATTGCCGCCAATAAAATAGATATGATTTATGAGGCGGAAACCGAGGAGAATCCAATTGAGAGGCTCAGGAAGGAGTTTGAGCCAAAGGGGATCCAGGTCTGTCCCATATCGGCTATCAGCGGAAAGGGGATCCGGGAGCTGCTTTATCATGTCAGACATCTTCTCGATACTGCCAAGGAAAAGCCGGTTGTCTTTGAACAGGAATTTTTTCCCGAATATATGCTGGGCGACGCAAACGAGCCCTTTACGGTTTCTTTTGATGAGGATGCGGGAGAATACGTGGTGGAAGGCCCCAGGATCGAGAAAATGCTGGGCTATACCAATATTGATTCGGAAAAGGGATTCACCTTTTTCCAGAACTTTTTGAAGGTGAACGGAATTCTGGACAAGCTGGAGGAGCTTGGGATACAGGAAGGCAATACGGTTCGTATGTATGGCCTGTCCTTTGATTATTACAAATAGAGAGGTTTAAATTATGACCAGTAAACAGCGTGCCTACCTGAAAGGTCTGGCAATGAATATTGAACCTGTTTTTCAGATTGGAAAGTCCGGCCTTACCCCGGAGGTGACGGAAGCGGTTGATGAAGCTTTTAACACGAGAGAGCTTATCAAGCTTGCCGTCCTCAAAAACTGTGTGGAAGACCCAAGGGAAATTGCCGAAATGCTGGGAGAGAGAACAAAATCCCAGGTGGTTCAGGTAATCGGTAAAAAGATCGTATTATATAAGGAAAGCAATGATCACAAAAAAATCAATCTTCCTTTATAGGTAAAGAGGAAATAAAATGAATCAAATAAAACGAATCGGGATTATGGGGGGAACATTTAACCCAATTCATCAGGGACATTTGCTTCTTGCGGAACAAGCCAGAGAATACTGTGAGTTGGATGAAGTGCTTTTTATACCAAGCGGCAATTCTTATATGAAGGATTCGAGTGAAATCCTGGATGGGGAAATCCGTATTTTCATGACGGCTGCCGCTATAGAGGATAACCCGTCTTTCACTTTGTCGACCATGGAAATGGAGAGAGAGGGGGCAACTTATACCTGTGACACGATACAGGATCTGAGAGAGAAAGAGCCTTTTGCGCAATACTATTTTATTATGGGAGCGGATTCCCTTTTTTCCATGGAATCCTGGAAGGATCCGGGGGAGATCTTCAAAAACTGTATTCTTGTTGCTGCGGCAAGAGACAGCCGGGATACCTTTTCGCTGACGGAGAAGGCCACAGAGCTGCAGGCAAAATATCAGGCCAGAATTATAATCCTGCCTGAGAGGAAAATTGATATCTCGTCCTCGGAAGTCAGAAGCCGGATTCGGGAGGGAAAGTCTGTGCGTTACATGATACCGGATAAAGTAATTGACTATATCAGCAGCAATCATTTATACTGCGGAGGCTGAATGTATGGCGGCAGATAGCAAGAAAATCAAGAAAGTAATTAAAAAGGCCATGGATGCCAAACGTTTTGAGCATACCCTGGGAGTGGAGTACACGGCATGCGCACTGGCAATGTGCCATAACGTGGATATAGAGAAGGCGCAGATGGCAGGACTTCTTCACGATTGCGCCAAATGTCTAAGCGATGAAAAAAAGAAAGCTCTGTGTGTGAAGAACCACATGCCGATCACGGATATCGAGAACAAAAACCCGTATCTGCTTCATGCCAAAGCCGGTTTTTGTATTGCCAGGGGAAAGTTTCACATTAAAGACAGGGATATTCTGAACGCCATTTTATACCATACAACCGGAAGGCCCGACATGTCCGAACTGGAGAAAATTATTTACATTGCGGACTATATTGAACCGGGACGCAAGCAGGCTCCCAATTTAAAAGAAGTGCGCCATCTGGCTTTTCAAAATCTGGATGCGGCGCTTTTCAAAATTTTATGTGATACGCTGTCCTATCTGGAAGAGACGGGAAGCGAGGTGGATACCATGACCTGTAAGACTTGCGAATACTACAGAAACGTGATGAATGAAAAGGAGGTTAGCCATGATAGATAAATCAGTCAGGGAAATGGCGGCTTTGGCCGTAAACGCTCTGGAAGACAAAAAAGCGGAGGATATCACGGTGATCGACATCAGCGAGGTATCCGTGATTGCCGATTACTTTATTATAGCAGGCGGCAGCAACGTCAGCCAGCTTCAGACACTTTCCGATACGGTGGAAGAGAAGCTGGGGCGGGCCGGATACCCCTTAAAGCAGATCGAAGGCTATCAGAATGCGAACTGGATCCTGCTTGATTTCAGAGACATCATTGTCCATATATTTGATAAGGAAAACCGTTTGTTTTACGATCTGGAGAGGATCTGGTGTGATGGGAAAAAGGTGGATCCAAAGGATCTTTGAGAGGCTTTAGCACTTCACAGCAACAAGGCCTTTGCCATGAATAAAAAATACTGTCAAGGAAGCTGACTGAAACAACATCCTTGACAGTATTTACTGACCACCCACATGCCTGAAGGCATGGGAAAAATATGGCAGACTACTGACTGGTACTACGTTCAGAACCGCCTGCATACATATAGAAAGTAAGCAGGTATAAACCGCTGATACCTACCAGAGCATAGACAATTCTGGAAATCCAGGACATGTTTCCAAAAATCATAGCCACGAGGTCAAAGGAAAAAAATCCAATCAGGCCCCAGTTTACGGCACCGATAATTGCTATGGTAAGTGCGACACAATCCAATACCTTATTGTTCATGTTTTCCTCCATTCTGAAGCCGCACTGCCGGGAAACTCCCGGTATCTGCTGGCTTCCGCTCCAAGATAGTAACCTCGTCTTTATTTTTACCATAAATACTTTTATTATGCATTTAAAAATAATTTTGACCTGTTGCAGCTGAAACTGCCGGCAAACTATTTAAAGATTCTGAAAATTCCAAATACTCTTCCCAAAATCTGACAGTCATCCACAATAATAGGATCCATCGTATCATTTTCAGGTTGAAGACGGATATGCCCATCCTCTTTATAATAGGTTTTCACCGTGGCGGAATCATCAATCAGGGCAACAACGATCTCTCCGTTCCTGGCCGTATTGCAGGAATTTACAAAAACCTGATCACCGCTGAAAATCCCGGCATTGATCATGGAATCGCCCTTCACATTTAAGATGAAAGATTCACCGCTCGGCACAAACTCGGCAGGAACGGGAAAATAAGTCTCTATATTCTCTTGTGCGAGAATCGGAAGACCTGCGGCAACTTGTCCGATGACAGGAAGGCTCACCATCTCGGTTCGAACCATCTGAAAACTGTCGTCACAGATTTCAATGGCACGGGGTTTGGTGGGATCACGCCTGATATACCCATTTTTCTCCAGGGTTTCAAGATGGGAATGAACCGAGGAGGTGGACTTCAAGTGTACCGCCTCACAAATTTCACGGACGGCAGGCGGATATCCCTTATTTAAAATCTCATCTTTGATATAATCTAATATTTCCTGCTGTTTCTTGGTTATTTTCCCATATGCCATGCCAAATCCTCCATTATTTTTGAATTATATTTTTAGTATATCACAGGCCGGTTCAAAAGGCAAACGTATATTCCAAATATTTGTTCGATTTTTTGCTGAAAAGTATTGACACCAGAATGTTTGTTCGATATAATAAAAACAGAACAAAAGTTCGCAACAAATGTTCGTGCCTGGAGGATGTAAGATGAATAACCGTGTCAGTGAAATCAGAATACAGAATAATAAGAGGAGAAGAAGGAGGCAGCTTCGCAAAAATATGACGCTTCTTTTCCTCTCTATGCTCCTGAGCATTAGTTTTTCCACTCTCTTTTTCGGTATGAAGGCAAAGGCACAGGATTACGGCAAAAAGACATCCAAAGAACAGATTTTTTCCCTTCAGACGTCTTTGGATCAGGACGAAGCCGGCATAAAATTGAATTTTCATAAATATTATAAGAGTCTTGCCATAAGATGCGGCGATACCCTCTGGGATCTTGCCTGCAAGTATGCGGATAATGCGTTTTATGATACCTATGACAGCTTTATCGAAGAAGTGATACAGATCAATCATCTTCCCGATGAGACGATCACAGCCGGGCAGAAGCTGATTATTCCTTATTATGATACAGTGCCTTAGGCTATCTGTTTTCCCGCAGTTTTACAGCTTTTGCAGCCTGACGCCTCCTGTAGTCCTCCTGTGCGGCATAGTGTTTGCGGGTGGTATTGACATCTTTATGGCCAAGCACATCCGCAACCAGATAGATGTCGCCGGTTTCCTGGTACAGCGCCGTGCCGTAGGTGCTTCTGAGCTTATGCGGAGTGATTTTTTTCAGGCTTGTCACGGTGGAAGCGTATTTCTTCACGAGGTTTTCCACAGCGCGGACTGTAATCCGCCTGTTCTGTATGGACAGAAAAAGTGCGTTTTCATGTCCTTCGAGGGGAATTGTATGACACCGTTTCTCAAGATAATCGTGCAGGGCATCGGCGACTTCCTCCCCGAAATAAACCACGGTTTCATATCCACCCTTACGGCGTATCTTTATCCCGTAATTATTGAAGTCCACATCATTAAGATCAAGCCCCACACATTCTGATACACGGATTCCTGTGCCCAGCAGAAGGGTGAGGAGAGCGATATCCCGCAGTCGTGTCTTATTATAGTATCTTTGCTGGTTTTTGGTAAGCATGCTTCCATCCTCAACTTGATCCAGCAAAATCGCCACTTCGTCCGCATCCAGCCTGACAATTTCCTTCTCATGCTGTTTGGGGAGCGGCACGAGGGCGGCAGGATTGGTCTTGATCAGCTCAGAACAGAAGAAATAATTATAAAAGCTTTTTAGCGCTGACAGCTTGCGTTTTTTACCGCGCTCGCTGTTCATATATTCCTTTCCCTTTTTTTCGTAATAGGCGATATAATCCATATATTCTTCAATATCTTCCCGTGTGATCTGGTCAAGCATGGCAATGGGGAAGTTTTCAATTTCCATATTGGCGCAAACACTGTTTTCCGCATGCAGAAACTCAAAGAAGACCCGCAGATCATAGGCGTATGCAAGTCTTGTCCTCGATGAGGTATATTCCTGGATCCCTCGGAAGAACTGCTTGCAAAAGGGTGGAAGAGTGGCAAGCACTTCCCGCATACGCATGGTATTGATATTATTTTGTTCGTCATGGTAATTCCTGCTGTTTTCCATATTCTCTGCTCCTTGTTATTAACTATGGCATCATAATACAATTTTAGCATATTTTGAGAAGAAGCCATAGTATATTTCAGGAAAGAATGCTATACTTAATTTATAAAATTCAGTTTTGGAGCTGATTTAAGTATTAAGTCAACAATCCTGCAGCAAGCTGGCGGTGCATCGAATCGGCACCGTGGCAGAGCCGGGGAGGGAAGAGGGAGCCATGAAGCTTAAATTTGAGAAGAAATATATCATGATCGGCATTATTGCTTTTTTTGTAATTGCGTCCTCCATCTGTTTTTATTACCTGGTTTTTCATGGAGACAGATTCTCTGCCAAAATTAACGCTCTGATGATTATTGCAAGCCCGATATTATACGGAATTATATTGGCTTATCTGCTTACTCCCATTGTCAATAATCTGGAAACCAATCTGCTTATTCCTCTGTTTTTAAAGATTTCAGCAGACGAGGAAAAGAAAAGGAAGATTATGCGCTTTTTGTCCGTTGCCATAACGATTATACTTGTGGTTCTGCTGATCAAAGGCTTTTTTTCCATACTGATCCCGAACCTGATAACCAGTATCAGGAGTATTTCCAACCAATTTCCAACATATGTTGAGAATCTGATTCATTTTACGGACAGATATTTTGAAAACAATCCGGATATTGAGAAAATCTTTGCGCAGGTACTTGATACTTATTCGGAACAATTAAATGATTTTATAAACAATAATGTCATTACACGTTTGGAATCCCTTGTAAAAACGGTATCGCTGAGTATGATCGGCGTGTTGAAGTCTTTGTGGAATTTGATTATAGGGCTTGTGATATCGATTTATGTCCTGTTCAGCAAAGAGACATTTTCAGGCCAGGCTAAGAAAATTATGTATGCTTTCTTTCCAACCCGAACCGCAAATGGGCTGATCAAGGATTTTCGTTTTGTCAGTGATACTTTTATCGGATTTATCAGCGGTAAAATTATCGATTCCTTTATTATAGGCGTGATTTGCTTTGCCGGTACCAGCCTTCTCAAAATGCCTTATGCACTATTGATCAGCGTAATTGTGGGAATCACTAACATTATTCCTTTTTTTGGTCCCTACCTTGGGGCGATTCCCAGTGCAATTTTAATCCTGATGGTAGATCCCATAAAATGTATCTACTTCATTATTTTTATTTTGATTCTTCAGCAGGTAGATGGAAATGTAATCGGGCCTAAGATTTTGGGGGAATCCACGGGGCTGTCAGGCTTCTGGGTTATTTTCTCGATCACCTTATTCGGAGGAATCATGGGAATTCCTGGTATGATCATAGGCGTTCCCTTCTTTGCCGTGCTCTATGCAATGGCAAAACGTATCATAAGCCGCCATCTTACGCAAAAAGGACTTTCCACGGTGACAAAGGATTACATGAATCTTGAATACATTAAGGGATATGAATTTGTTCCAAAGGATGACGGGGTAAAGAAAAAATTTTTTAAATTATCGATTGGTAAGAAATCCGGCTCGAAGCCTGATCATAAGAAAGAAGAGGATAAATCGGAATGAAGTTTGTAATACAACGAGTCAGTAACGCAAGTGTCCGTGTGGAGGATAAGGTGATAGGCCGGATCGGAAAAGGATTTTTGATATTGCTCGGTGTCAGCGCCAGCGATTCGGAGGAAATAGCGGACAAAATGGTAAATAAAATGATCCGTCTTCGAATTTTTGAGGACGAAAATGATAAAACTAACCTGAGTATCAGGGATGTTGGCGGAGAATTGCTTATTATATCGCAGTTTACTCTGTATGCAGATTGCAAAAAAGGGAACCGCCCATCCTTTATCAATGCCGGAAAGCCGGAGGATGCGAACCGCCTGTACGAATATGTAATACGCAAATGCAGGGAAGAGATAGCCATAGTAGAACATGGAGAGTTTGGCGCACATATGGAGGTATCGCTGGTGAATTATGGCCCTTTTACGGTTGTGCTCGATTCGGATGAGATAATTAAGTGACGGCGGAAGGAAACATATTACCTATGAAAGTCAGAAACTGTGTAAATATGGGGAGGTATTTCAATGAAATTATGGATAGGCCTGGTGATTGCTTTTGCCGTTCTTGTATTTGTGTATAATTTTATAAAGAACAAAAAGCGCCGCAACAGCCATTTGGATGCCACGATTGAATTTAAGAAAAGATATCATCAGAACAGAAGAGTGAAGCAGGATATCTGTGAGGATAGAAATCAAAGTAACTATGTCACAAAATATAACAGTAAATTGGATTATGTGGAAAAGGATAGGTTTACATAATGTTTTTATGTAAACCTATGGCGTTTTTATGGGTTATACTGAGATTAATGAAGTTGGAAAAGCATAATGGGTTGACATAAAAAGATTATGTTAACCCATAAACTAAAAGCCCCGTAAGGGGGCTTTTTTACGTAATACAAGTTTAACGAAACTAGTTGACTGGTAGCCATTACATGAAGGCTTTAGCCGTATCATAAAGCCCTTCAGTCAAGAGTCAACACAAGTACAAGTTTAACGAACTAGTTGACTGGTAAGCCATTACATGAAGGCTTTAGCCGTATCGTAAAGCCCTCCAGTCAAGGATCAACTATTCGTTAAACTTGTGTTTTGCGAATAGTTGAATGCAGCTTACACTCCATTTCTCTTACACAATGCTCAGAAATTATTCTTGGCCTCAAAATCCTCAATATACTGTGTGAGCAGCTTGACGGTTCCATCAATACCCAGAACACTGCTGTTAATGCAAAGATCATAGCTGTCTGCGCGTCCCCACTTCTTGGAGGAATAGTAATTATAATAGCTTTGACGCTGTCTGTCCTTTTTGATACAAGTATCCTTTGCTTTTGCGGCGTCCATATCATATTTTTTCATGATCCTTTTAACCTTAGTTTCCTCATCCCCATAAATAAATATATGAACGCAGTTTTTCAGATCATTTAACGCATAATCCGCACAGCGGCCTACAATCACACAGGGGCCTTCACTTGCAATCTTCTTGATGGTATCAAACTGTGCCAGAAAAACCTTATGGCTGATAGGCATATCCACGAAATGAGAAGCATTATAGCCGAAGGAATAAGTATCCATGACCAGGTTGTAAAGGAAAGAGCTGGTAGGTCGTTCATCATGATTTTCCAGCATTTCTTCGCAGAAGCCGCTTTCCTTTGCAGCTCTTGAGAGAAGTTCGTTGTCATAACAGGTAATGCCAAAATATTCGGCAAGCCTTTCGCCGATCTCTCTCCCGCCTGATCCGTATTGTCTTCCGATTGTGATCACAGTATTCATATAAAACCCTCCTGACTAAAACACCTTTTGTTTCTATATTATTATACACAAAAAATTCCAATAAATCAAGGCACCGACAATGGCGCCAGTGCCTTGATTTTCCAGCTGTTTTGAGGAAACAAGCTATTTGGGTGTATTCTTGTTCAGTAACACTTTTCCGCCATCGATAATCAGAATTACCGCAAGCACGACAAGTGGTACGATAATAACGCTCTGAAGAACATCCGTAAACATTGCGGTGCCTTCTACGGTTCCTCCGAACACCTCGCCCAGATTTTTCTTTAAGGTCAAAAGCAAAGAAGTGATGGTCGCACATGCCATGAAAATAATCGGGATGTACAGCATTTTGTTATTTCTTCCAATCCTCTTAAGGTAAGCGGCAAGTGCAAGGAATGCAGGAACTGCAACCAGCTGGTTTGCGGCGCCAAACAGCGGCCAAACCTTTGTGTAACCTGCCAGGCAGAGTACAAACCCGAAGAATGCGGTAATAATGGTTGCCACATACATATTTTCCAGTTTCAGCTTCTTTCCGACTTCCGTACCTGCAAAGAGCTCCTGGAACATGAAACGGCCAAGTCTGGTACCGGTATCCAGCGATGTCAGGCAGAAGCAGCTTACAGCCAACATGATGATGGTCTTTGTTGCGTTTACCGCACCTTCACCAAATCCGATGGTTGCAAAGAAGTTAGAAATTGCAGTACCAAAGATAATGGTAGGAGAAATTGCCTCAAGACCTAACATCTCTTTTACCGCGGCCTGAGAACCGTCTGAGGAAAGGGTTCCGATTGCAATCAGGGAAATAACCGCAAGTACGCACTCGATCAACATGGAACCGTAACCAACCATCAGAGCGTCCTTTTCATTATCAAGCTGCTTGGAAGTGGTTCCGGATGCGATCAGGGAATGGAAACCTGAAATAGCGCCACAGGCAATGGTAATGAACAGGGTGGGGAACATATAATTTCCGCCTACCGCAAATCCTGTAAACGCAGGTGTTGTGAACGTGGTGGATGCGGGGTTTACAATCGTCGCACCGATAATACCGATTACAGCCGCTCCCATCATGAAATAAAGCAGGAAGGAGCTTAAGTAATCTCTCGGCTGCAGGAGGATCCACACAGGCGTCACGGATGCAATGATAATGTAAATAAACACAAAACCGATCCAGAAATTCTTTGAAATGTCCAGAGGACATACCAGACCGATTGCAACGCATGCCGCCAAAAGAACCACGCCGAGTATGGTAGCCACTGCCATGGGCGCATTCTTTCTGTAAACCAGAATACCAAAACCAATGGCAAGAGGAATAAACAGGAGCGAAGCTGTCGCAACAGATCCGTTGCTGGCGCTTCCGCCATAGCTTGCACCGATAAAACTGTTTGCTACGATATCGCCGAATGCCGCAATTACAAGGAGTAATACAAGCCATGCAAATACCGTAAATAAAATTCTGGTTCTGTGTCCGATGTTCTCCTCGATAACCTCGCCTAAGGATTTGCCTTCATGACGAATGGATACGAACAATGCGCCAAAGTCCTGGACTGCTCCAAAGAAAATACCGCCGATCACGATCCAAAGGAAACAGGGTACCCATCCAAAAAATGCCGCCTGGATCGGGCCGTTGATTGGGCCTGCTCCTGCAATGGATGAAAAGTGATGTCCCATTAAAACAGGTGTCTTGGCAGGCACATAGTCCACACCGTCTTCCAGCTCGTAAGCAGGTGTCTTTCTGCCGGGGTCGATTCCCCATGTTTTAGCAAGGTAACGTCCGTATGTAAGATAAGCCACAACGAAAATCACGATCGCTAAAATTATTAATAATAATGCGCTCACAACAATCCCTCCTAATCATATTTTTTCTTATGTTTTGAGCATCTTCTTATATGAAGCGGACAAATATCCGCAATATAAGCCTTTACAGTTCCTGCTTATAGGGAGTAAGACCTTTTTCCTTCATCATCTTTTGAAAACCTGGTTTCCCTTCCTCCACATCCTTGAAAGCTCCAGTAAAAATTTCCTTTTTTCTCCGCCCGTGATAATTGCTGATAAATTTTTTGTCCTCCATGGATGCGCACAAAACGGTACCCTGGGAGAATCCTCTCAGATTAAATTTGTATACTTTTTCAAACCGGAAACGCCTGATCTTGTCAGCCGTCTGCTTGGAAAGCGCTTTTTGCGAGACAATAATCACATTCAGATGACTCGACATGTGGTTTTGTTCCGGCAGTTTCTCGTTTCTGCGAACCAGGACAGGCTCCATATAATTTTGTATGATTCCGGCGGCTTCCTCGATCACGGACTCCGTGCACTCTTCCACTTCCATAAACAAAATATGTTCATAGCTGCGGGTGGACCACATATTAATTTCCCGGACAAGAACATACTTTTCTATATATGAAAAAAAATACCCATATGCCGGGTATTCTTTGCCATTTATCACATAAGGCTGATAAATGTCGAAGCTCCCCGAATAACGCAAAAGGAGCCGGTCAAGATATTCAGCCGTTTTCATTCTATTACCCCTTTGTATTATAAAGAACAAATTTCGAACTTTTTATTAAGTAAAATTTAAAATACTAAAATTTGTATAAACTTACTTAAAAAAGATAATATCACGAAAACTTATATATTTCAACTTTTTTTTGTCAAAAATATGGATTGCTGCTATTGTTTGTGAATAATTATGCAGAACTTGGTATAAACAGTCATTTAAGAATATGTAACAGCCGTTGGAAATATTCCGGAAGAGGTGCGTCTGTCTCAATATATTCGTCTGTGCGGGGCTGGCGAAAGCCAAGTGTTTTCGCATGCAGAGTCTGCCCTCTAAGAGGAACAGGCCCTTTGTAGACGCCGGGTTTTCCGTATACTTCATCTCCCAAAAGGGGATGCCCGATATGCGCCATATGGACTCTGATCTGGTGTGTCCTTCCCGTTTCCAGCTCGCACTCCACATAGGTATATTTACCGAACTGCTGCAGAACTCTGTAATGAGTGACCGCTTCCTTGCCGCCGGATTTGACAACGGCCATTTTCTTTCGGTCGTTCGGATGTCTTCCGATCAGCGTATGAATACTGCCCTGCTCCTGCGCCAGAGACCCGCACACAATGGCCCGGTATTTGCGGACAATGCGGTGTTCCTTGAGCTGTCCGGCTATGGAGGCATGGGCGATATCGTTTTTGCAGGCAATGACAGAGCCCGTGGTGTCCTTGTCGATTCGATGTACAATCCCCGGCCTTAAAATTCCATTAATACCGCTCAGATTGCTTCCACAATGAAAAAGCAGCGCATTAACCAGTGTGTGACTGTAATGCCCTGCCGCCGGGTGGACAACCATCCCCTTGGGCTTATTAACCACGATAACATCGCTGTCCTCATATAGAACAGACAGCGGGATATTCTCCGGATCAATGTCCGGCGTAACCTTCGGAGGCAGAAGAAGCCTTATGGAATCCTCGGCTTTCAGCCTGCAGCTTGCCTTGACCGGCTTATTATTTACGATAACATTTCCTTCGCCAAGCAGTCTCTGGAGATAGGAGCGGGACAGTGAATCCATAAGCTGGCTCAGATACTTATCGATCCGCTCTCCTTCCGCCTCCTCGGACACAGTAAAACAGTATTCCCTTAATTCTTCGCACATAACTTTTTATTCTCCGGAATTCTTTTCGCAGTTCTTTTTGGCAAGGCCTAGAAAACCAAAGTCTTCTTCTTTATATCGAAATAATACCTGTATGGCAAGAAAAGCGGTTGCCAGTGTCACATAGATATCCGCCACATTGAAAACCGGAAAGTTAATCAATGAAAAATAGATGAAATCCACCACATAATTAAGACGCAGGCGGTCGATCATATTTCCCACGGCTCCGGCGGCAATCACAATAAGCAGTAGATGCAGCGGAATATATCTTCTCTCATTCGGAGCTTTTAGCAGTACATAGGCAATCACTGCAAGAAACACGCAGGCGATTGCGACAAAAAACAGTTTCTGCTCCTGCAGAATGCCAAAGGCCGCACCTCTGTTTTCCAGATAGCTTAGTTCCAATACCCCGTCAATTAAGACAATGGAAGGCTGATTTTTCAGCCTTCCGGCTGCCAGGCTCTTGGTAATCTGATCTATGGCGATGAGAACGGCAAGAAGAAGCCCGTCAGCACACAACATTTTTTGTTTGAATTTATTCATACAATCACCCGGCCGCCTATTCTGCGTCTTCCACATAGAGAATTTCCCGCAGGGCGCCCAGGATATCCTCATCTGTCACATTCAAATCGATCAGCGCTTTGCCGACCTTCTTTAGAAGAATAAATTTAATAGTTCCGCCCGCCATTTTTTTGTCGGACTTGGTGAGTGCCAGAATCTCATCCGGATCCATATCTTCCAGTGAAATCGGCAGATTAAAGGGAACGAACATGTCGCGGATTTCATAGTACTCTTCCATGGAGAGCCATTCATGCTTCCAGGAAATAAAGGCTGCGGCCACACAGCCAAGGGCAACGCATTCTCCGTGTGTCATGGCGAAATTGCGGGACTTTTCGATGGCGTGCCCTATGGTATGGCCGAAGTTGAGCAGCGCCCTTTCACCTTTTTCCGTGGGATCCTTCTCCACTACCAGCTTTTTGATATTGCAGCTTCGCATTACCATCTCAAGCAACGTCTCCACCTGGCGGTCGCAAATCTCATACATGTTTTCCAAAAGCCATTCATAAAAACGGCCGTCCTTGATAAGGCCGTGCTTCATGACCTCCGCAAAACCGCTGAAAAACTGCCGGTCATCCAGGGTTTTGAGGGTGGAGATATTCATATAAACCAGCTTTGGCATATAAAACGCCCCTACCATGTTCTTGTATCCGTCAAAATCCACTCCCGTTTTGCCTCCAATACTGGAATCCGCCTGGGCGAGCAGGGTCGTCGGAATCTGAACAAAATCAATCCCCCTGAGATAGGTGGCTGCGACATAGCCCGTGACATCTCCTACAACGCCGCCGCCGAGTGCGATCAGAAGATCCCTTCTGTCGAATTTCTCATCAATCAAAAACCTGTATATGTCCCTCACCGTGTCAAGGGTTTTGTTCTCCTCTCCTGACGGAAAGGAGTAGAGTACGCTTTTTACGCACTTTCCTTCCAGAAGCCTTACGATTTCCCCGCCATAAAGTCCGGACACATGGGTGTCCGTAAGGACACAGATCCTGCGCCGTTCAATTTCCAGCGTTGCGAGCTCATCTGTCAAATCCTCAAAAGAAGCGGAAAACACAATATCATAGCATGGTTTCTTTTCGTAATTGATGGTAAGTCTCTCTGACATAAATCCTTATCCTTTCTGCGTTACTTTCTTTTTCAGAATAATCCTCTCTCTGAAAAACATCCTGCCAGGGCAGGATGTCTGTTAAAATCCGTTATTGATCGGCACATCAAAAGAACCTGATAAAATTTCCTGGAAATCTCCGGAAATATCCACGATAGCCGGTGTAATAATGAATATGTAATGCGAAATTTTCTGCAGATTGCCGCTGATTGCAAAACAGGAACCCGATGTAAAATCGATAATACGCTGCGCAATATCCACATCCAGACCTTCCAGGTTCAGAACCACCGTCCTGTTAGCAAGGAGCGTTTCCGTTATTTCTCTCGCATCCTCAATGGATGTGGGTTTTATTACACATACCTCCATGCCGTTGCCGGACTTCTTGATCTGGCGCATCGGCGTTATTTTGGGTGTCGTCTTTTTGGGAGTATTTCTCTCGTCATCCGGTTCCGGAGCCGCCTCCTTGATCTGAGGAAGTTTCTTTGGTTTCTCTTCTACGTATTCATTGTCGTAATAGTCGTCTTCATAGAAATCATCTTCTTCTCCATTCAGCTTCATGTAATTGAGAAATTTATCCATAACTCCCATTTTAAGCACTCCTTGTTTAACTTACATATTTTCGTTCACCGAATATGCCGGTGCCTACACGGACAAGAGCAGCACCCTCTTCGATCGCTACAGTATAATCCCCCGTCATGCCCATCGACAATACACTCATATTAACATTATCAATGTTTTTGCTATTTATGTCAACAGATAATTCTCTGAGCTTTGCAAAATACTGACGATTTTCTTCTGGATTATCAACATATGGTGCAATTGTCATTAATCCTTTGATTAATATTCCGGGAAGCGATGCGATCTGGCGCACCAAATTCTCGGTTTCCTCCACACAGACGCCGAATTTACTCTCCTCTTTGGCCACATTCACTTCGATCAGCACGGCCACGGTAAGCTTCTTCTTTAACGCCTCTTTGCTGATCTCCTGCGCCAGCCGCAAGGAATCCACGCTGTGAATCAGATCCACTTTGCCGATTATGTATTTTACCTTATTTCTTTGAAGATGTCCAATCATATGCCAGCGGATATCCTTTGGCAATTCCTCGTATTTGTCCAAAAGCTCCTGTACTTTATTTTCGCCGAAATCACGGCAGCCAAGCGCATAAGCTTCCCGCAACATGCTCACGGGCTTTGTTTTGCTGACGGCGATTAAAGTTACGTCTGCGGAATTTCTTCCGGCCTTATGGCAGGATGCGCTGATCGCCTCCTGCACGGTTCGAAAATTTTCAGATACCATGATACAGCCTTTCTATTCGTTGAGAATCTCATTATCCTCCACGGAGGAAGCGTCAAGCGCTATGTAATCATATACGGCAAGCCCGTACTGCGTATTTGGCTTGATGATCGAGTATTCGTCATTGTTATAAAGAACATCAATCTGTTTGAAATCCGCATATCCTTTGTTTACGTTATAAACTCCGGTCAGAGACCCCCGTTTGCTAACGACCTCCTTTTGTGTGGATTCCGGCTTGATAATGTAATCCCCGATGCGCAGCTGGGAGTCGTCCAGGTAGCATTCCGTCTGTGTCTCATTATAAATTGTAGTTTCAATAAACTCAGAGCTTGCGGCGCCGTCCTCCGTATAGATTTCGCGAAGAACCCCTGGATTACCGGACTTACCGCCATTTGTCACATATTCCTTGGGAATGATGAAAAATTCTTTTTCCACAATGGCTGAATTCGGAACTTTCAGGCCCTTTTCATCCTCCGTGATTAACTCGATATCGATGAAGCGTTCCGTGCAGAATGTAACCATGGAATTGTTAAAGGTAAGCGCCACAAAGATATCGCCGTCCGGATTGGTATAGCGGCTGACCTGTCCCCAGGAGGTATCCTGGTTGCGCAAAAACCGCACCTTCACATATTCGAGTTTCTCAAGCTCCTCTGCCTTCTCCTCGTCCACCTGGATCACGATGGACCAGTCCTCGTCCTTGGAGAGCTTATAGACCGGTTCCCCCGCCGCAATCAGCTCGTTACTGATGAGCTGTTTCTTTTCGTAGGCTTTTGTGTCGAACATCTCTTTTGTGATCTGTTCCAAAGTAAGCTCTTCATAACCGTCCACCGAATAGATGACGATTCCGGTATCCGGAGCCCGGCAGAAGGAGACGAGCTCGGAAAGCCCCGCACTGTTTATCTTATCCGCATTTTCGAGAATATTGGCATTGGCGAGCTTTAACACCGTTCCCTTTACATTGTACTTAAAATCATAGACGGAAGAAAAATTCTCGGCGTCAAATCCGGAAACAAAACCGAGAATTTCCGACTTGAGCTCGCTCAGATCTTCTTCTGAAAGCGTATTTTCACCGGCGTTCTCCGCATTTAAATATTCAGAAAGCCGTCCGGATTCATCCAGCGTATAGACCAGATTATTTACGGCAACACGCTCTCCTTCCCTTGCGTAATAATTGATGTAGCCTGCCTGCCCCGCATTCACTACTTCCTCATTGCGCAGGGCGATCCCCTGATAAATATTGTTGGAGGAAAGAGAACCCGCCTTTACTTCATAAGGCACAATGTGCTTTTGCGTAAAATAACTGAAAATACAGATGATTATGTACACAAAAATAGCCGCAAAGATAACCATACCAATATTGATATTCAGCGGCTTACGGTATTTTACTATTTTGTTACTGCCATTATCGCTCAAATACTCTCTCCTTACCCCGGAATTCCAAATGCGTGCCTGCACATACAAAAACCCCAGAAGCCTCTCCGGGGTTTTATGTATGGTAATAAGCTGCCTCTTATAAGGAAACGATTACTTTCTCTTTTAATGATTCCGGCAATTCCCCTTCATCATACGATACGCTTACGATGAAATCCACACCAAACGTATCGCTGATCACCTCCAGCTTTTTAATGATAGGTTCAATATCGTCATTCTCCAAACAGGCAATTTTTAAAAAGCTGTCAAAATACATCTGCTGCAAATCATGATCCTGCGAAATGATTCCGCATATAAAACCGATAAACTCATCAGAATCTGATATGAGATAGGAAGGTACATCGATCAGCCTGATCTTATTGTTCAGCTCAAACATATGCTTCCTGCTCTTGTCCAGGTAAACGATATTTCCTGATACGTTCTGTATTTCGGTATTTACTTTATCCAATAAATGCTTTGTCTTGCCTTTTCCTTTTCTTCCTACAATTAATTGAACCATTGGTATCCCTCCTGAAGTATATTCGCCCTGTGAGAAGTAAAATCCTTCCTGTAGCATGTTTTTATTATAAGATATTACGTATTAAAAAACAACTGTTAATTGCTTATTTCGCTTAATAATTGTGTCATCTGTTCATAGAGAACGTCTCTCGTCTCGGCGCGGAGTATAACGGAAATATACGGATTCCCGCCCGTGTCCCTTACAAGAAGCGCCAGGCAGTTTCTCGCCGCACTGGTGGTTCCTGTTTTTCCGCCAACAACCGTCACACCGGACGGTGACTCCGCACCTGAAAGATAGGCGTTGCTGTTCTTCACGTTAAGCTCTTTCGCATTGCCGCTTCGGTCATTGTAGACCGTAGTGTATTCCGCCATACCAATAATTTCGTTAAACATATCGTATTTGATCGCTTCGTTCATGATCAGGTAGATATCGTAAGCCGTGGTGTAATGCTCCTCATGGGAGAGCCCGTGAGGGTTGACGAAATGCGTGTTGGTGGCTCCAAGGGAGAGTGCTTCCTCATTCATCATTTCCACAAAGGCTTCCACGGAGCCCGCAATTCCCTCCGCAATCATCACGGCGGCATCATTCGCAGAAGGAATGAGCAATGCATGAAGCGCCTGCGCCAGTGTCATCTGGTCACCTTCCTTAAGGCCGCAGGTCGTTGCGCCTGATTCCAGATTCGTGACATTGGCGGACGCTGTGAGAACGGTCTCCGCAGAGCCGTGTTTAAGCGCCACAAGGGCTGTCATAATTTTGGTAAGACTGGCGGGATACAGCCTTTCGTGCAGATTGTTGGCATACAGAACCCGTTTTCTGTTCAAATCAAATAAAACGGCACCCGATCCTTCCGACAGCTCCACATCTCCGGCGTTTACATCCGAGGATGCGACGCACAGATCTGTGGCAAAAGGCTGCGCCGTTCTTGCCTCCTCCTGTATATCCACAATCCGGAATGCGCTCACCTGTGGATTCACCACATAGGGCATGTCATATTGAGGCTTTCCGCAGCCGCCCGCCATGAGCATTCCTGTCAATAGAGTAAAAATAATTCCTTTTTTGGCAAAACCTGTCCTACTTGTAATTCTCACGCCACTCCAAATCTCCTCTGTCTAAGGATTTGATCAGCAATTCAGCCGTTGCAAGATTCGTCGCAAGCGGAATGTTGTAGACGTCGCAGAACTTGACTACGTTATTCACATCCGGCTCATGGCGCTTCTGCGTAAGGGGATCTCTCAGGAAAATCACGAGATCCAGCTGATTGTGTTCAATCTGGGCGCATAACTGCTGTTCTCCCCCAAGATGTCCGGCAAGATACTTATGGATGCTTAAATTCGTCACTTCCTCCACCAGCCTTCCGGTCGTACCTGTCGCATATAGTTCATTCTTGCTTAATATCCCACGATATGCGATACAAAAGTTCTGCATAAGTTTTTTCTTTGCATCATGTGCAATTAATGCGATATTCATATCGTATAACCCCTTCCTGTTCTGTAACCCCGATTCTGTCACATTATTTTCTGCCTAAACATAGTATACACTATTTTTGTTTGCATTGTAACCCCACATTTAAAACAAATCCAATTCCAATAAAAGAACTTACAAGAGAAGTCAGCCCATAGCTCAAAAACGGCAGGGGAAGTCCTGTGTTCGGAAGCAGGTAGGTGACCACGCCGATGTTGATAAAGCCCTGAAATCCCAGCTGGGCGCCGACACCGGCGGCGATAATCGTCCCAGCGATATCCTTGGCCCTTCTTGCGGTCAGAAAGCATTCCGCACTGATAAAAAATAAAAGAAACACCACTGTGCATGCGCCATAAAATCCAAATTCCTCTCCGATTACCGCAAAAATGAAATCCGTCTGCTGCTCGGCAATGAAATTTGCATTTTTGACAGAGCTGATTTGATTGTTCCGATACCCTTTTCCGGTCAGCTGGCCGGAACCGATGGCCATGATGGAATATTCCTGCTGGTACCCTAATGTAGTTGCATACTCTTCCTTGTTGAAAAAAGCAATGATACGGTTTCCCTGGTAGGATACTTTATCCTGGAATATTTTCTGGTTCGGCTGAAGGATCAGGGTAATCATTATGATTGCCGCCGGAATGAAGACGGCCAGCGCCCCCAGAATGATCTTCCAGCTGATTCCGCCCACAAATAAGATGGTGCAGAAAATCAGGCAGATGATAATTGTTGTTGACAAATCCGGCTGATAGGCGACCAGTGCGGCGGGGATTGCGAATAAAAACAGACACAGCGCAATATACGGAAAGGTATTCAGCTTTTCCTGATGCTTTAAGATCAGCTGGGCGAAAAAAAGGATCAGGAATATTTTGGCAATCTCCGAGGGCTGAAAACGGATCCCTCCCAGCTCAAGCCATCTCTGGGCAACGCCCCTGTTATCTCCCATAACGATAACAAGGGTCAAAAGAACCAGATTAAAGAGGTAGATCACCCAGTAAAACTTTAATATGACAGAATAATCAAATAAAGATATCACGATCATCAGAAAAACGCCGAAGGCAAAACCTGCAATCTGCCGGGACTGCAGGGATTCCTCCGCACTGCCGACGGCGATAATTCCGATAACGGCTAAAGCAATCACCATAAAAGCAAGTTTAAAGTTGTAGTTCCGTATTCTGTACTGCTTTAACATAATTTACCTTTCCAGACAATCACTTATTATGTAAATCCAGGATAGGAATGTTGGCATACAGGGTGGGCATTTTGGCATCATGCCCTTTAATTCCTGTCTTGCTGATCTGAATCTCCATACTCTGTGTGTCGATCTTCATGTACTTTGATATTACTTTCGCAATATCGGTCTTTATCATTTCCATCATTTCGGGCGAACAGTTTACCCGGTCCGAAATAAGCAGAATTTTTAGCCGATCCTTGGCAATCTCCCTGGATTTTCTTCTGCTGAAAAAATGCTTGATTCCCATCATAAGGCCACCTCCTAATTTTTGTGAAAAATACCTGACACTCTGGTCCAGAAAGAAACGCTCTTCTCAAACTCCATAAAGGGGATTTCCTTTCCCGTGACCCGATAGCATATATTCTGATATGCGCGCCCTGCCAGCGTATTATTTCCGACAAGAGGTTCACCCTGATTGGTGGCAATCACCACATTCTCGTCATCCGGAACAATACCGATCAGCGGAATGGAAAGAATATCCACCACATCCGCCGCACTCATCATCTCTCCCCTCTTTACCATGTCATACCGAAGGCGGTTGATCACCAGATCAATCTGCTTGAATTCGCTTGCCTCCAAAAGCCCTATGATTCTGTCCGCATCGCGGATTGCGGATACCTCGGGCGTTGTCACCACCAGTGCCCTGTCTGCCCCGGCGATAGCATTTTTAAATCCCTGCTCGATTCCCGCAGGACAGTCCAGGATAATGTAATCAAACTGTTCCCGGAGCTGTCCGATCATTTTGATCATCTGTTCCGGAGTGACTGCCGTTTTGTCCTTTGTCTGTGCAGAGGGCATCAGATACAGGCTGGGATGCCGCTTGTCCTTGATGAGCGCCTGCTTGATCCGGCATTTGTTTTCCACAACATCAACCAGGTTATAGACAATCCGGTTTTCCAGTCCCATAACCACGTCCAGATTGCGCAGCCCGATATCGGTGTCAATCAGTACAACCCTCTTTCCCATTGCTGCAAGACCGGTCCCTACGTTTGCGGATGTAGTGGTCTTACCTACACCGCCTTTCCCTGATGTGACGACAATTACTTCACTCATTCTCAAACCTCCTAAATGAATAAAAAATTTTCGTCCCCTGAGTTTTTTCTAAAAGGGAAACTCACTCAGTAATTCTTTGGTAAGGGAATCCATAACGATCTTATTGTTTTTTACGTATGCGATTTTCGGCTGTACCTTGGGCTTTATCGACCATTTATTGATTTTTTCTCTGGTATTGTATTTGAAATCCCCGATCTTTAATCGTTCGGGTGACATTTCAAGCGCTGCTACATAGTGGCCATCGCTTCCGTTTCCGCCTGCATAGGCTTCCCCGTAAAGGCCGCCGAGAACAATAATATCCCTGGCGGAGATAATGGCGGAGCCCGGATATACGTCTCCTAGCACAACAATGCTGGCCTCTGTTTCAAGAACCTGTCCGTTTTTCAGGGTTCCCTTGTAAAATTGCCCCTCGCCCCCAAGCGAGTCCTCGTCAACCTGGGCCAGTGCCCTGACAAACTGCCGGTCCGTCTCCTCGTCCTCCGACACGAGGCAGATGATCACAAGATCCGAGTTTTCGGATATGGCTTCAAGGATCTGGTTCTCCTCCTCGTCCGAAAGCTTTCTTCCCTTGATGGACAAGGCCATTTTTGCATCCTTGAAAAAGCTGCTGGATTCCCGGAATTTAATGGAAATCTCCAGGAGCAATTCCGGAAAATCCAGATCCGGATTCAGATGAAGCACAATTCCGTTGGGAAAGCTTTTTATTATGACCGAATTTTTCACAATGCTGGCCTCCTTCATTTAATCAGTTCTGGCGGTGCTTCCGCTCATCTGCTTTGCTGTTCCCGTTATCAAATCTTCCTCGTCTTCCAGCTTAAAATAGTAGGATAACACATCCCGGGTCGTCTTTGCGGCATAGGAGGAAGTGTAACCGTATGCGATTCGTGTAGCCACCGCTATTTCCGGCGTCTCATAGGGCGCATAGCACACGAACAGACCGTGGTTCGCCCTGTTCTCCGACTCCTCGGCCGTACCGGTTTTACCGGCCACGCTGATGGTGAAATTCCTGTAATGCGTGTTATTCTCAATCATCTGACGCATGCCAGAATGGATGGCATTCCACTCTGCGTCAGTAAGATCCACCGTGTTTCTCACCTCGGCATGGTTCTCGTTAAGGAGATTGCCGCTGTGATCCGTGGTGCGGTCCACCAGAGTCAGATTATAACAGGTGCCGCTGTTTGCCACCGCATTGACATATCTGGCAAGGCCTACCGTGGTAAAATCGCTGTTACCCTGTCCAATCGCAGAGCGGACAGCGTCCATGGTGGAAAACTGGGGAGTCGCTTCCTCAATCTCAATTCCCGAGGTTTCTGTCAGCCCGTACAGATCCGCATATGTGGCAAGCTTTGCAAGGCCCTGATCCGAGGAATACGTATCCCCATTGGTTCCGAGCCGGTAGGCCATTTCATAGAAGAAAATATTACAGGAATGCCGGATGGCTCCCGATACATTCAGGGCACCGTGGCTCCCCCTCCCGTAGATCCAGCACCGGGGAGGCGGTGCGATCTTGTCAAACTGCGCATTGCAGGAAAATACCGTGGAGGGTGTGATAATCCCCTCCCTGAAGCCCGCTGTGGTGGATACCATCTTAAAAGTGGATCCGGGAGCGGTTCTCTGCTGGGTCGCATAATTGATCATAGGTGTGGAGAGATCGTTTAAAAGCTGGGAAAAATATTCCGCATCCACGCCGTTTGCCATCTTGTTATTGTCATATCCGGGATAGGATACCAGCGCAAGCACATCCCCGGTATTTACATCCGTGATTACCATGGAGGCGCTGTGCGGGTCAAGGGCAAGCTGGGCCGGGGTGATATCAAGGTTCCTCACCCGCTCCATCATAAAGTTATAGGCGGAAAGACTGCCGTTTTCCAGTCCGGCCCTTTCCTCCTGGGGAACGGTTATCAGATCCTGCTCCAGCAGGATGCTGCAGACCTCCCT
Organism: uncultured Lachnospiraceae bacterium; assembly: GCA_910579685.1. Taxonomy (GTDB): domain Bacteria; phylum Bacillota; class Clostridia; order Lachnospirales; family Lachnospiraceae; genus Suilimivivens. The sequence continues at coordinate 70,758 of CAJTVN010000018.1, forward strand.
TCCGGAAACCGTGTCGTCCTTGATCAGAAACCGGTAAATCTTTTTGGTAAAGTCCACATTGTCCTGAATCTGCCCGAAGATATATTCCACAATCTTTTCATAGATTTCTTTGGAATCCGAATACTGTCCGCTCAGCGAAAGCTTGGTGATATCGATCCAGTTCTGTGCGATACAGTAATTCAGGTATTCATTCAGGCTGATGGTCTCATCAATGGTCCAGGCCGTGTAAGTGGGGTCGCTGGTGTTTACCAGGCTCCTTACGATGATACCGCCATCGTAGAGCATTTCCGCAAGAAAGCTCTCGTAAATCTGGTATTCCATGGTAAGGTTATCGTAGGGAGTACAGGTTTCCAGCAACTCTTTTCGCAGGGTTTCAAACACCTGATCCTTCCTCACCAGAAATTTTTCATGAACCGCCTTCTCGTTTGGACCGGCGTCTCTGTATTCGAAATGCCCCGTATCGATAACGTTATTGTTGATCAGGGCAAAGTACACATCATAGATCGGGATTTTGATGTTGCTGGCGCTCACGCTGCTTGCGTCGAACTCCTTTGCGTTGATAATATTTGTATAAAGGATACCGGCCAGGTTTTCTTCCAGAATCTTATAGGCGGCAATCTGGAGATCCCGGTCAAGGGTCAGGTATATGTTGTCTCCCGCAACCGGTTCCGTGCGGCTGCTGATCTCGATCACCTTTCCGATATTGTTGACAAATACGGTTTCGCTTCCCTTTGTTCCCTGAAGGGACGCCTCCATGGATTTTTCGATGCCAAGTTTTCCCACCGTGTCATTCAGATCATAGGCGTCTGCCCCGTACTCTTCCTGCAAGGTCTCAAGCTCTTCCTGGGATACCTTGCCGGTATAGCCGATAATATGGGAAAAATAGACACTGTCAACATATTTTCGGATGGTATCCTCCACAATGGAAACCCCCTCGAGCTCGTTGCAGTTCTCCATTACAACGGCAACCGTCTCCTCGCTGACATCCGTGGCCACTGTGGTTGCAATGTATTTCTGATAGCTGTTGTTATTCATGTCGTAGCGGATGGTGAGGATTTTTAAGATTTCCGCCCTGGTGTAACCGTTTCCGGCGACAAAGCTGTCCTTGCTGTCCTGCGAAGTATAATCGCCGATCCGGAACCTGTCCCATCCGCACAGATACTCAACGACCTCGTTTGCCGTTGCCGTCCGCTCCTTTTCCTCCAGCTTGTCTATGGTCGTGCGCCCGTAAACATCGGCAAGGAAGCGAAGCAGCCGGGTTCCTTCCACGGTAAAGGCAAAATTGTTGTTTTTGTCGAGGACAATCTTAAAATCGCTGACAATGCTGTCCCCGTTCTTCTCGATCATCTGAATCAGACGGTAAATCGTGCTGTTCAGGTTGAAATTTTTCATCGTCCCACTCTCGTAAACATCCTCAATGGTCACGGAATGAGCCAGTTCGTTGTAGGCCAGAAGGTTGCCGTTGCGGTCGTAAATACATCCCCGGCTTCCCTGTATGGTTCTCTCCTTCATGATCTTTGTCTGAAAGGAATCCAGGTACTCCTCCCCATGGACAATCTGCAGGTCAAAGAGCCGGTGTACAATCACGGCGACAATGAGAGCCATCACAAGGATCAGCACGAAGACCCTGGAAGTAACCATATTAAAAAAATTCTCTCTAAAGTCCTCAAACAAATTTCCTAGCGCTCCTTCGTTCCATATCCTCAAGCTTCTTGTTGATCCACAACGAAATTGGATACAATAGCAGGGTTATAAAAATCGTGTACACCATTTCCGGAAGAATCACGTGTACAAAATAGTAAGTAAAATGAAATCTTTTTCTCATAAGAAAAAGTATCACATAGTAGGCTAATCCATAGACCAGATCACTTACCAGGATAAGAGCCATGGGAAGCTTGATATCCTCCGGAAAGAAAATCCGGTTGAATTTGCCGTTGGCATATCCGATATACATATAGATCATGGCGTTTAAGCCGATGACACTGCCGAAGAAAATATCCGAAAGAAGCCCGCAGAAAAAGCCAAAGGCAATACCGGTGCGCTCCCCTCTCATAAATCCAAAGGACGCTGTCAGTATGATCATCAGGTTTGGAACGATTCCGCTGAAGGCTATTCCTTTAAAAAAGGTGGTCTGCAGCACAAAGCACAGGATCACCAGCATGCCTGAAACCAGAAATCTTCTCATCAATTTTCTCCTATGGAGGTTTCCTCGTCTATGGACTGCTTCATCTGCGTGATGATCAGAACCTCCTCCAGATGCTCAAAGTCCACGGCCGGCGTCACCTGTCCGGATTTGGTCAGATTATTGGCATCCACATTGATTGCCGATATGTATCCGATCAATATGCCGGGAAGATATTTATCGCTTACATTGGAAGTGACGATCTTGTCGCCCTCCACCACGCGGTCTCCGCTGTCGACCAGCTTCTCAAAGCCGATGACTCCCTGGGCATACAGTTCAAGATTTCCGGAAACGACCAGTATGTCCGAGGTGGAGAGCACCATGCCGCTTGTGTTGGAATTGTCGTCAATGATGGACATGACCTTGGACCAGTTAGGACCCACATCAATAATTCTTCCCACGAGGCCGCTTCCCGCCATCACATTCATATCAATCATGAGACCGTCTTCGTATCCTTTATCAATCATAAAGGAATGAAACCAGTTCCCGGAATCCTTGGCAATAATTCTCGCCCCTACTTTCTCGTATTCGTCATACTGGACATCCAGATCATAGAGCTCCCGCAGATTGGTAAGCTCGTACCTGTCCTGTTGAAGGCTGATATTTTCCATGGTAAGCTCATCAATCTGCGCCTTCAGTTTTTCGTTCTCCTCCAGGAGCGAGCGGATCTGCACAAGCTCCTGGGAGCGCCTGCCAAGCCAGCTTCCGGCTTTGCTGACCCCGTCCTGCAGGGGAACGATAATAAATCCTCCTACTGCGCTGATGGGCGCACTTATTAAATTCGTATTAAAAGTAAGGACGATCAGTCCCGTGCAAAGTATCGTTAAAATAAAAAGGAGATATTTACCGGGCAGCGTAAACTTCTCTCCTTTTCTTTTTATTATTGGACTCATTTACTCATCCCTTCGATGGCATAGGCAACTGACTTATAATTATCATCTTTGATAATTTTTGACAATCCAAGGGCTACGGTGGTTATGGGGCTGTCCACCACATTCACGTTAAGGCCTGTCCCCTCGCGGACGAGCTCTGCAAGATGGCTGACCTGGGAAGCTCCGCCGGTCAAATAAATACCATGGCGGTAAATATCGGCCGCAAGCTCCGGCGGCGTCCTCTCCAGAATCACCTTCACGCTGTCGATGATGGTATTGAAATGCTCGATCAGGCATTCCGCAATCATATGGGTTGGAAGCTCCCTTTCCACAGGAAGTCCGGTTACGATATCCCGTCCGTAGACGACTGCGCCCTTCCCTTCCCGTTCCAGGTCCTTAAGGGATATTTTTACGTTTTCAGCGGTTTTTCCTCCTATGATCAGACTGAACTGCTTGCGCACGGCGGCGCGGATTGCATCATCAAATTTCAGTCCGCCCACCTTGATCAGTTTACTTAAGACGATTCCGCCGAGGGAAAGGATGGAAACCTCCGTGGTGTCATAGCCCACGTTTACAATCATAACGCCCTGAGAGTTTTTGACATCGATATCCATTCCGAGGCCGTCCGCCACCGCCTTTTCCACCACCAGGATTTTCCGGGCCTTTACCCCGGCTTCCTTGATCAGGTCGTAGAAGGCTCTCTTCTCGACCTCGGTTATGTCAAAAGGCACCGCAATATAATAATCGGCCGGCTTTACATTGTTTCTGGACAGATCGCTGATAAAATATTTGACCAGCAGCTCCATGTTTTTGATATCTGCGATAACGCCGTTGGAAAGCGGATAGGAAATATGGATGTTGGAGGGAGCTTTCTCATACATCTCAAAAGCGGAATCCCCGTAAGCGAACAGTGTATTTTTATTTTCGATGGCTATCATGTTTTTTTCCACCAGGATCGTATCGTCGCTCCTGCTGTAAATTTTGATATTACTGGTACCTAAGTCAATACCAAACGTATTGTAAGACAATGTTAATACCCCTTTCTATCGTAACTTATAGTAGACCTTTTTCCTTGAGGCTGGTATAGAGCCCGTCACCGATCACAATATGGTCGATGAGCGGAACTTCCATAAGGGCCCCTGCTTCCCTTATTTTCCTGGTGATCAGGATATCCTGCCCGCTTGGAACTGCGTCTCCGCTTGGATGATTGTGCAGAAGCATCACGTAAGATGCCTGGCTTTTGAGCGCCTGCACGAACACTTCTCTCGCAGACAAGAGGGAGGCGTTTACCGTACCGATGGACAACACAAACTTTTCAATTAAGTGCAGCCGGTTGTCCAAAGACAGCAATAAAACCGTTTCTTTCTCCTCATGACGCAGCTCCTCCATAAAATAGGACGCCACAGTGCCTGGCGAATCAAATTTGAGTTCATCTGCGGCCCGTTCCATTGCCATGCGCTTGGAAAGCTCTGCGATACATTTGATTTTGACCGCTTTCACCTCCCCGATTCCGGGCAGCGACATAAGCTCTGAAAGGGAGATGTGATGCAGGGCGTTCAGCCCCCGGTTTCGTCCCTTTGCCAGGGAAAGTACTTGTCCGGCAAGAGTGAGAGCCGGACAGTTTTTGGCCCCCGTCCGAAGGATAATGGCTAGAAGCTCTGCCTCTGAAAGAGACTCCGCTCCTGATTTCAGGAATTTTTCGTAAGGAAGGATCCTGTTTTCCTTTTGATTTTCCGGTTTCCGGTTCATGCGTTCCTTTCCGGCCCCTCTCTCATCGTCCGAAACAAAGCATCGGTTAAACCGTTTTACATATGAAAATATCTTATCACAGAAAGACTTTGCTGTATACAAATTTCATGGATTTTTTATAACTTTCATTCCACAATTTATTACGAAAAACTTGTGAAATCTGCCGAAACAATACCCTTTTCGACCAGCTTCTGCAAGGTTTTCATGATTCCGAATTTTCCGTGCTGCCAGGTAAGCGCTCCCTGAAAATAGACGGCGTAGGGAGGCTTGATGGGGCCGTCCGCACTGAGCTCAATGGAGGAACCGGAGACAAAAGCTCCCGCCGCCATGATCACGGGACTGTCGTACCCTGGCATATCCCAGGGCTCCGGAGTCACATGACCGTCCACAGCCGCCGCCTGCTGGATTCCCTGGCAGAAGGCGATCACGCCCTGCGGGTTTCCGAAGGTAACGGCCTGGATGATGTCGTGGCGCTCCTCGCCAGCACAGGGCACCACGGGAAAACCAAGTCTTTCATAGATATTTGCCGCAAACACGGCGCTCTTTAGTGCGTTTGCCGTAACGGACGGTGCGAGGAACAGTCCCTGGTAAAAAGCGTTTAATACCTGCAGGGAGGCGCCCACCTCCTTTCCAAGTCCGGGGGAGGTTAAGCGGAAGGACGCATTTTCGATGCATTCCTTTTTCCCCGCAAGATAGCCTCCTATGGGGGCGAGGCCGCCCCCCGGATTCTTGATCAGCGACCCGACCACGAGATCCGCTCCTACATCCGAGGGCTCTGTTATTTCCGTAAACTCCCCGTAGCAGTTGTCCACCATGCAGATCAGATCCGGCTTGATGGCTTTGAGGAAGCGGATCAGTTCCCCGATGGCGGACACCGATAGGGTAGGTCTTGTCTGATAGCCTTTGGAGCGCTGAATGGTCACAAGCTTTGTCCTCTCCCCAACCGCTTTCCTTATCCCCTCATAATCAAAGCCGCCGCCAGGCAGAAGATCCACCTGCCGGTAAGTGATTCCGTATTCTTTCAGGGAGCCTTTGGATTCCCGTATCCCGATCACTTCCTCCAGCGTGTCGTAAGGCTTTCCAACCGGGGAGAGAAGCTCGTCCCCCGGGCGCAGATTGCTCATGAGGGCAAGGGCGAGGGCATGGGTTCCGCAGGTGATCTGGGGCCGCACCAGTGCGTCCTGGGTATGGAAGATATCCGCATAGACGGCCTCGAGCGTATCTCTTCCCAGATCGTTGTAGCCATAGCCGGTGGTTCCAAGCAGACAGGCCTCGCTCACCTTATTTTTCTGCATGGCGCCTATGACCTTCATCTGGTTGTATTCGGAAACCTGATCAATTTTCTCAAAACGCCCTTTTAAGGAATCCCATATCCTCTGGGAAAAATCGTATACCTCCCGACTGATTCCCATCTGCTCATACATTTTTTCGATCATAAACTTTCCTCCCTGTCCCCCTCGCATTTTTCCGCTATTTTTTTCTCCATAAAGGATAGGATTTGATCCCTGTCATAAGAAAAATCCTGCTTGTTGATCCAGATTACGTCCCTTTCCCTGCGAAACCAGGTGAGCTGTCTCTTGGCAAAATGCCGGGAATCCCGCTTGATCAGACGCACGGCCTCCTCAAGGGAAAGCTCCCCGTCAAGATACCCGAGAAGCTCTTTGTAGCCGAGCCCCTGCATGGAGACCATGCCTTTGTGATATCCCATTGCCCGCAGCTTTTCGACCTCGTCAAGCAGGCCCTCCTCGAGCATTTGATCCACCCTCTGATCGATCCGCTCGTAGAGCTTCTGTCTGTCGTCATTTAACACAAAATAGCAGGAGAGATAGGCGGACTGCCTTTTTCTCTGCTCCTGATTGTGAAGGGAAATGGGATATTGATTCTGCTCATAGAATTCCAGGGCCCGGATCACTCTTTTGCGATTGTTTTCGTGGATTGCCTGGGCGGAATCCGGATCCACCTCTTTCAAAAGCCTGTGGAGATAGGCGGCCCCCCTTTCCGCGGCAAGCCTCTCCAGCTTTTTACGGATATCCGTATTTTCTTCCTCCGGCTCGAAGACCACGTCGTACAGCAGGGCCTGGATGTAAAATCCGGTGCCTCCCACCATGATCGGAATATGTCCTCTGTGGAAAATTCCTTCCAGACATTCCTTTGCCAGCCGCTGAAAAACGGTTACATTAAATTCTTCATCGGGATTTAAAATATCAATGAGATGATGGGGGATCCCCTCCATCTCCTCCTTTCGGATTTTGGCGGAGCCGATATCCATATGCCGGTACACCTGCATGGAATCCGCAGACAGGATTTCGCCTCCTATCCGCCGGGCAAGCTTGACTGACAGCTCCGTCTTTCCCACCGCAGTGGGACCGGTCAGTACGATCAGCGGTTTTTTCTCTTCCATATTACCTCTGTCTGCGCTATACGATACGCTTGAATTTTTTTTCAATCTCATATTTACTCATGGAAATAATCGTAGGTCTTCCATGGGGACAGTGATAAGGATCCTTAAGGGTCAGAAGCTCATCGATTAAAGCCTCCATCTCCGCCCTCTGCATTCTGGAGTTTCCCTTTACCGCTGATTTGCAGGCCATGGAAGCCAGCTTCTCCAGCATGACCTGGGGCGTGCCCTTCATGGAATTTTCCGAAAGCTCGTCCAGAATTTCCACAAACAGCTCTTTCTCCCCGCAGCCGTATAAGTCCGTTGGCATGCTCCGAAGGGCGAAAGCCCCTCCCCCGAATTCCTCGATCTCAAAGCCAAGCTCTGCAAAATAAGGGAAAAACTCTTTGAGAAGTTCCTCCTCCTTTCCGGTCAGATTCAGAATGACCGGGGGATTGAGCATCTGGGAGGCGATGGATTTTTCGGAAAGATTCCGGACAAGGCGCTCGTATTTGACTTTTTCGTGCGCCGCATGCTGATCCACGATCAGAAGTCGGTCCTTAAAGGCGATCAGCCAGTAGGTGTCGAAAAGCTGTCCAAGGACATCATACTCGTCCCTTGCATCCGCTGTGAGAATTTTTTCCTCAAAGAGATTGAGCTGAACCGGCTTTTCCACCAGAATATGGTCTTTTGCCTTGATAATGTTTCCCTTTTCCGGTGTCCCGATGATGCGGGCCGGAGAAAACGTCTGCACAGGCAGTGCGTTGACATGGTAGCCGGCCTCCTCTTTCACCAGATTTTGGATTCTTCTGGTCTCAAAGGGCTCCGGAGCCTTTCGCTCCTCTTTCTTTTCTTTTTCCGGCGGGGTAAGCTTTATAGAGGGAATCAGCTCCTGCTCGCGGAGTCTTGTGCAGACCGCCTGGGATAAAAAGGAATACAGCTCAGCTCCCCGGTGGATTCGAATCTGCATTTTGGAGGGGTGCACATTGACGTCAATCTCCTTCGGATCAATCTCAAAATGAAGCACTGCAAAGGGAAATTTATGCTGCATCAGATAATTGCGATATCCCTCTTCCAGGGCTTTGCCTATGGTATCGTTTTTTATGAACCGTCTGTTTACAAAGTAGACCTCAAAGTTCCGGTTGGAACGATTGCTCTCCGGTTTCCCGATATAACCCGAGACCTGAAAGCCGCTGCCCTGCGCATGGAAGGGAAGCGCCGCCTCCGCCATCTGTCTGCCGTAAATACGGTAGATGACCTCCTTTAAGTCCCCGTTTCCGGAGGTGTGGAATTTGAGCTGTCCGCCGTTGACAAATTTAATGGAAATATCCGGCCTGGAGAGGGCGATATGTTCCATCAGCTCTGCAACATAGCCGCCCTCTGTCTGAGGCTGCTTCAAAAATTTTCTTCTTGCCGGGATATTGAAGAACAGGTTGTGGATCAAAAACGTGGTTCCCTCGGGAGAGCCGATTTCTTCCAGATCCTCCTCCGCTCCGCCGGAAATTGCGTATTTCACGCCGGTGAGCTCATCCCGGGTTCTTGTGATCACTTCCACCTGGGATACCGCTGCAATACTGGAGAGAGCTTCTCCCCGGAAACCCAGGCTTTCCACAAAGTCCAGATCCTCAATGGATTTTATTTTGCTGGTGGCGTGACGCAGAAAAGCCTTGCGCACCTGTTCCTTTTCAATGCCGCAGCCATTGTCCGTTACCCGGATCAGGGAGCATCCCCCCTCCTTGAGCTCCACGGTCACCGCCGTTGCACCGGCGTCAATGGCGTTTTCCATCAGCTCCTTCACCACGCTTGCCGGCCGCTCCACTACTTCGCCCGCCGCTATTTTGTCAATGGTGCTTTGATTCAAAAGATTAATTTCCGGCATAGAAACCTCCCGTTTTTTTGAATTTGGGCCTCTGCCCCAACCTGACTTCACCTGGTGTGAACTTGGGCCTCTGCCCCAATTTGCCCGCTGAAAATATTCCTGTTTTCAGCGTTACCAGCGGTTTTTCAGTTTATTCTGAAGCCGGTACAAAGTATTTAACGCATCAAGAGGCGTGAGATTGGAGATATCAATCTCCGTCAGATCCCTGATCACGTCCTCATCCCTGACCGTATCAAACAGGGACATCTGGCTCAAATCCACCTCATCGTATTTAACCGGCTTTTTTGCGGAGGATTTGTGATCCACGGCGATACTCTGCACCTTTTCCGTGATATCGTTGTCGCTCAGCTGCCCGGCGATCTCCTTGGCCCTGTCGATGACCATATCCGGAACTCCGGCAAGCTTTGCCACTTGGATACCGTAACTTCTGTCTGCGCCGCCCTTTACGATTTTTCGAAGGAAGATGATATCATCCCCCTTTTCCTTTACGGCAATGCAGTAGTTGTTCACGTTGCTCATCTTTCCCTCGAGCTCCGTGAGCTCGTGATAGTGGGTGGCAAACAGGGTTTTGGCGCCCAGAAGCTTTTTGTTGCTGATGTGTTCGATCACCGCCCAGGCAATGCTCAGGCCGTCAAAGGTGGAGGTTCCCCGCCCGATCTCGTCCAGGATCAGAAGACTGTCTGCGGTCGCATTGCGCAGGATATTTGCGACCTCGTTCATCTCCACCATAAAGGTGCTCTGTCCGCTTGCCAGATCATCCGAGGCCCCCACCCGGGTAAAAATCCGGTCCACGATTCCGATGTCCGCACGGTCCGCCGGAACAAAACAGCCGATCTGGGCCATCAGCACGATCAGGGCGCTCTGGCGCATATAGGTGGACTTTCCGGCCATATTAGGGCCGGTAATCACGGAAACGCAGTATTTTCGGTTGTCCAGATAGGTGTCGTTGGCAATAAAAAGATCGCTGTCGATCATCCGCTCCACCACCGGATGACGTCCGGCCCTGATATTGATAACGCCCTTCTCATTTATGGAGGGACGCACATAGCGGTTTCTCTCCGCAACAAGGGAAAAGGAGGCGAAAACATCCAGCATGGCCACGGCTTTTGCCGTCTTTTGAATCCGCTCGATCTGGCCTGCGACCGCATCCCGTATTTTGCAGAACATGTCGTATTCCAGCGTATACAGCTTGTCCTCCGCATTTAAGATGGAATCCTCAAGCTCCTTCAGCCTTGGATTGGTGTAGCGCTCCGCGTTTGCCAGCGTCTGCTTGCGGATATAATCCTCCGGAACCAGAGACTGGTAGGAGTTTGTGACCTCAAAATAATACCCGAAAACCTTATTGTATTTGATTTTCAGGTTTTTAATCCCGGTTCTTGCCCGGTCATCCTCCTCCAGCTGTGCCAGCCAGTTTTTTCCCTGGGTCTTGGCGCTGCGCAGATTATCGATGGTCTTGTCAAAGCCTGTCCGTATGATACCGCCTTCCCTGACGGAGACAGGCGATTCCTCGTCAATGGAGCGCTCGATCAGACTGCACAGATCGGAGAGATCATCCATTGACTGATCGATTTTGCGCAAAAGTCCTTCGTCAAATTCGGAAAGCAGCGTCTTTAGATGCGGCAGCATTTTGAGGGAATTGCAGAAAGCCAGCAAGTCCCTGGGATTTGCCGTCTTGTAGCTGATTTTTCCAAGAAGGCGCTCCAGATCATAAATCGGGTTCATGTACTCCCGCATCTCGTCCCTTGCCATGGGCTGGAGACACAGAACTTCCACCGTATTTAACCGTTCCTCGATCTGTGCTTTATCGACCAGTGGCTGCTCGATATACTGGCGCATGGTTCTGGCGCCCATAGCCGTTTTGGTCTTGTCGAGAACCCACAGAAGAGACCCTCTCTTCTGCTTTTCCCTGAGGGTCTCCGTAAGCTCCAGGTTTCTCCTTGTGGAGCTGTCAAGCAGCATATACCGGCTGGTAAGATAGGGATACAAATGGGTAAAATGGGCGAGAGTGGTCTTTTGGGTGTCGTAGAGATACTGAAGAAGAGCCCCTGCGGCTATCAGCCCGGCAGGAAAATCCTCAATCCCCATGCCCTGAAGCGTATTGACATGAAAATGCTTCAGAAGGCACTTGCGGCATCTGTCCTCATCATAAAAATGAGGCTCCAGAGAATAGACCGTGACATGGAGCCTTCCCTTTAAATCCTCCAGGTCTATGCCGCTGACCAGAAACGCATCGTTGCAGATAATCTCGCTTGGCAGATACTTATGGATTTCGTCCAGAAGCTTTTTGGAATCCTCCGCCTCTGTCAGATAGTAGTCTCCCGTGGTTACATCCGCAATGGAAATACCGGATTTCCCCTGAAAGCATGCGATGCTCATAATATAATTATTCTTGTCCGCATCCATGGCCTGGACATCCAGATTGGTTCCCGGCGTCACGATCCGCACGACCTCCCGCTTCACGATTCCCTTGGCCTGCTTGGGATCCTCCATCTGCTCGCAGATCGCCACTTTGTAGCCCTTTTGAACCAGCTTGTTCAGATATCCCTCCAGTGCATGGTAGGGTACGCCGCACATGGGTGCGCGCTCCTCAAGGCCGCAGTTTTTGCCCGTAAGAGTGATCTCAAGCTCCCTGGACGCCGTAATTGCGTCCTCAAAAAACATTTCATAAAAGTCTCCGAGACGGTAGAGAAGGAGACAGTCCGGATATTCCTTTTTGGTCTCCAGATACTGTTGCATCATAGGTGTCATTTCAGCCATTTGGTATCCCGGTCTCCTTTCCGTCCTGTTCCTTTGGGAGCGCTTCCCCCGTATAATAGAAGCCGTGGCACGCTGCAAGGCGCACCGGAACGATTTTTCCAATCAGCTCCTCTTTTCCCTCAAAATGCACGATCATGTTGTTTGAGAGGCGGCCGGTGAGCAGGTCAGGATCCTGTTCGTTTACACCCTCAACCAGTGCCTCAAGAATCTGGCCATTAAGAAGGGACGCCCGTTCTTTTGCCGTCTCCTGAACCACCTTAAGGAGCCGGTCGAATCCCTCTCTCACGATTCCCTCGGGTACCTGCTCCATGGAGGCCGCAGGCGTTCCCGTCCGTCTGGAATAAATAAAGGTAAAAGCATTGTCAAAAGAAACCCTGCGCACCACATCAATGGTATCGTCCACATCCTGTGGCGTCTCCCCCGGAAATCCCACAATGATATCCGTGGTGATGGCGATATCGGGAATTTCCCTGCGAATTTTTTCCGCCAGGGAAAGATACTGCTCCCTGGTATATTTGCGGTTCATCCGCTCGAGAATCCGGGTGGAGCCGGACTGAAGGGGCAGATGGAGATGACGGCAGATTTTTTTTGAGTCCTTCATAACCTGTATCAGCTCATCCGACAGATCCTTGGGATGGGAGGTCATAAAGCGGATCCGCTGAATCCCTTTAATCTTTTCAACTTCCCGAAGGAGCTGTGCAAAGGTCATGGGCTCGTCCAGATTTCTTCCATATGAATTTACGTTCTGTCCAAGCAGCATGATCTCCACCACGCCGTCTGCCGCAAGGGCTTCGATTTCCCGGATAATGTCCCTGGGACTGCGGCTTCTCTCCCGCCCCCTCACGTAAGGAACAATACAGTAGCTGCAGAAATTATTACAGCCGAACATGATATTGATACCGGACTTAAAGGGGTATTTTCGTTCCACCGGAAGGTCCTCCACGATCTGGTCCGTATCTTCCCAGATATCGATTACCGTTTCGTCCGATTCAAACATGAGGGTAAGAAGTTCGGCAAACTTATAGATATTATGGGTTCCGAAAATAAGATCCACAAACCGGTAGCTGCTTTTAATCTTTTCCACTGCGGAGGGCTCCTGCATCATACAGCCGCACAGGGCGATCTTTTTATGAGGATTTTTCTTTTTCAGGCTGTTCAAATGTCCGAGCCTTCCATAGACTCTCTGGTTTGCGTTGTCCCGTACCGTGCAGGTATTGAAAATGACAAAATCCGCTCCCTCATCCTCTGTCAGCTCATAGCCGGCACCCTCCAGGATTCCGGCCAGCTTCTCCGAATCCCTTGCGTTCATCTGACAGCCGAAGGTGGTAACGCAGCAGGTGGGCTTCCTGCCAAGCTCCGCCGCAAGGCTCTCCACATATTTTCCGGCCTTTTCCATAAAATACAGCTGCCGCCCCATCTCTTCCTGTACGCCCATTTTTTCAGTGATCTGATTTTTTATGCGATTCATTGCTCTCCTCTTTGTTTTGTATTTTTCGAATATACAGGTAGAGACGCCCTTTTTTCCCGCAGCGTTCAATTACCTGCAGATAATTTAAAATATGAAGAACTCTCCCGCTCTCCTTTTTCGGTATACTTACCGCTTTGGCAAATTCAGCGGATGTAAAAGGTTCCGGTAAATCCGCAGGGATCAACCTTCCATAGTCTTCAATCCGGTCAAAACGGACCTCTCTTGTGAGGGATACCGGGATCCGGTCATATCTGCCGGCGCCTTTTTTCCGGTCGCGGCTCCAGCCGTTGAGCAGCCTGTATTCCTCCATGTCGAGAAACGGAAAGCAAAGCCGCAGATTCGGATCCTTCAGGTACGGCTTTATCTTATACAGCTCATAAAAAGCTTTATAGACGTTTCCTTTTACCGGGCTCTTTCGAGGAGACGAGCAAACACCTGTCTGCTCGTCAATCCAGGATATCCACTTTGTGCCGGGAATGGGGTAAACGATGGTCACCGGATATTCCGGAAGAAACCGGTCCAGCTTTTCCCGAAGCCGGTTAAACCCGGCAGTCTGAATTTCAATCACCTCGCTGCCGGTAAAAATATCCGCAACGTAACCCTTTAAGCGGACTTCCTGCATTTCCCGTTCCGGCGTATAGTAATCCTTCAAAACGGCATGAACGGTCTTTTCTTTCAGCGTTCCGATTCCTTTGTGCTGCCGGACGGAACACAGGGCGTCCTTTCGGATTTGTTCAAAACGTTCCTGATCGATAAACTCCTGCATATCGGCACCCGCGAGGCTCATTTCCGCTCCAGAAAGAGCTTTCTGGAAATAAAATTATATACCATGACGATTCCGGTCGCTATGACAGAACTTAAAGACACGATCAGCTCCCTTGATATTTTTTCCTTCAATAAAGCGCTGCCCGCATATATTCCGTCTATGCATACATACATGACGATTTCGTTGATTAAAAGACCGAAGGCGGATAAGATGAGAAATACGGTAAACTCTTTTTTCTTGTCCATCTCCTTTTTCTGAGTGAACACAAATTTAATGCTCAGAATATAGTTTACCACTGCCGAAACCACAAAGCCCAGAAATTTGGATATCAGATAATGTACTCCCAGGAAATTGGTGAATCCCGTTGTGATCCCGAAATCAATCAGAAAACACACAAAACCCACTACGCCGAATTTTAAGATCTGTTCCATTAAGTTTTTCATATAAATAACCTTGTCCTTTCCGTTAAGTTCCTGCGAAGGCCCGCCCAATCGAGCGGCGGAGACTTTCCTCTGCCCGCCGTGCGGGGCGCACGCTGTATAAGCAGCAAATCCATCTGTGCGCCCCTGTACCTAAAAAGGAATGCCATGCACAATATTATAACATGACATTCCGATTTTTACATATTAAATTTTATTTAGTTGCAGCTGTTATTTTCCTGGGCTTCGCATCCGCAGGGGGAAGAACCCTGATAGGAGATAAAGGGTCTTGGTTCCAATCTCGGTTCCGGACAGCCATCCTGCCTGCAGCCGCATCCATTATTATCATTTCTGCGGCAGCTGTTTTCCTCGCGCTCCCTTCTGTTATCACAGCCTCCTCTGTTACCGCCGTTACCACAGCAATTCCATGCATTACATCTGTTATTGAATCCTTCCCCGCCACAGCAGAAAAGCAGAGCCAATAAAACCAAACAATTCATATCGCAATCACTCCTTATTTTTATACTTTATCATATGCAGGAATGACCGCAGACGTTATAGCTCAGCGCCTTTTGTGAAGAATTTTTCGTCTGATATAGGAAAAGGTCTGTTTCTCGCCCCTTCTGGCAAGCATCACCAGCAGCTTTTCCAAAAGAGCCTTTGTCTGCGGATGGATGGGCGCCTTCTCCCTCCCCCGCCTGTAATAGGCCAGAGGATCCTTTGGCGTATAATTCTTTCCGTTATAGATCTTGCAGGCCGCAATCCGGTCCATCAACATCTCCACCACATATTTTTCCGGCATTTTGGCTGGGGCCATGCCGCCCGGTATTTCTTTGGTACTGTAATCAATCCAGTATTCGTAATGATGCCGGTTTCTTCCTTTATGGTGCAGCCATGCGCTGGAATATCCGATATCCTCCCGTTCCGCATTGTTAGGACTCCGGTTTCCCTGGTAATATTTAACCCCTACCAGAAATTCGGCAGGACTGTATTTGGAGAGGTCATGAAAAAGACCCTGGCGGTAAAGCCCCACTTGAAAGCATCCCCTCATGACCAAAAACCTGTGATGTGTGATTGTCTTAAAATGTTTCCACGCCTTCATTTTTTTTCTTCGTCTTTCTTCTTGTTTTTTTCGTTTTTTCCTTATAGTGCGGATCCGCCTCGCAGCTGTAGAGAGAAATGCTCCTTGCTTCCATGAAAATCCGATCCTCCTCCAGAAAAGCTTTTTCCTCTTCAAGAAGGCTTTCCAAGCTGACAGCCGTAGACATAACCTTACGCCATTTGATGCCCTTTGGAAGCTTGGGAAGCGCCAGATCATGAGATTCCCAATGCATATTCATGGCAATATAAAAGCATCTGTCCTCGGAAGGGGCATAATTGCCGCAGAGCATAATTCCCACCATCCGGCTGATAAAGGTGATATTCGGACGCCATGCTTCTATCCCGTGATAAGAGATATCCGGGTAGCCGCATCCGCAGGTATCCATAGCTTTAAGCTCATTTTTCATATGAAGAATAGGATGCCTCTTTCGCAAAGAGATAAGAAAACGGGTGAAATTTAATATTTCTGCGGAAAAAGAGCTGTTTTTCCACTTCACCCAGCCAGTCTCATTGTCCTGACAGTAAACATTATTGTTTCCAAACCGGGTGTTTGCCATCTCGTCCCCACTGAACAGGAAAGGAACCCCCTGAGAAAGAAACAGAAGGGATAATGCGTTTTTGATCTGCTTGATGCGAAGCTCCTGAATTGCCTTCTTGCGGCTGTCACCCTCCACTCCGCAGTTCCAGGTATAGTTATATTCCGTCCCGTCCCGGTTTTCCTCCCCGTTCGCCTCGTTATGCTTGCGCTCATAAACCACGCTGTCATACAGGGAAAAACCGTCGTAATCCGCAACATAATTGACTACGGCGCAGCCGGCAGGGTTGTTGCGCTGATAATGAAGCACCTGGTTCATCAGGTTGTCGTCGCCCTTCAAATAACGCCTGATATCATTTCTGAAGCTGCCGTTGTCAGAAGCCAGATTCCGATAAAAAGGAAGATGAGCCCCATAAATTTCATCCAGGGCAAAATAGGACGCTCTGATCTTCGTCTCTTTCAAAAGCGGCTCCTGTGCAATTCCTGCCAAAGGGATATTAAAGCCGCACAGTCTCACCCCGTCGATATGATATTCAATCACCCAGTATTTCAGCAGCTCCAGGATATATCCCTGATCAATTCCAGGAGGAAAATAAAACTGCATCATGACCTCAATTCCAATCTGATGCAGGGCCTTCACCATTTTTTTGAAGGAAAGCTGCGGCTTGTCCTTGCTGTAAGAAGTCTTGGGAGCAAAATAAAAACCTTTCTGATATCCCCAGCAGTCCAGCCGTTTTTCCTTTTTGACGGAGCCTACAAGACTTAAGACAGCTTCATCCACAGTCTGAGGCCCTGGATCTGCCTCGTGC
The DNA here is from genome assembly GCA_910579685.1 of uncultured Lachnospiraceae bacterium. Classification (GTDB taxonomy): domain Bacteria; phylum Bacillota; class Clostridia; order Lachnospirales; family Lachnospiraceae; genus Suilimivivens. The sequence goes on from CAJTVN010000018.1 coordinate 87,672, forward strand.
ATACATTCGTCAAATTCATAGGCTGGCATCAGTTCCACCGCCGTAACACCAAGACTTTTCAGATATGCGCCCTTTTCCACAATCCCCTCAAAGGTTCCTCTGTTTTTGACACCGGAGGTTTTGTGCATGGTAAACCCGCGGACATTCAGTCCATAAATCACAGTGTCTTCAAAGGGGATGAGCAAAGGATTGTCCCCCTCCCAGTCAAAGATTTCCCTGCACAGGGTACCCCTTGTCTGTCTCTTTTTCTCTCCGAAATCCCCGAATCGTTCCAGCCCTGCGATTCCCCCGGCATAAGGATCCGTGAAGATTCTGTCCTTCTCATAATAATTATAGCCCGTATAAGGCGACAGGTTTCCCTCCACCCGGACTCCGTACAGAGAGCCCCTCTTTCCCTCCATGGAGAAGGGGATGCGAAGCTGCCTTCCTCCTCTGGCATAAAGAATCAAACCGCTGTCGCCAAAGGACTGAATTTCTGTTGCAAAACAATATCCGTTATCCACAGGAAAAGCGCCCTGTTTTTCCGGCTTGAAGTATGTAATGTTTAGTTTCTGGTTCATGGGTCCTCCTGTTAGAATCAAAATTTTTCTATAAAATATATTCTAACATAAACAGCCTTGTCTATGCAAAAAATATTAAAAATAAAATAAGATTGATTATTATTTCAATGACTAGTAAAATAAAGGCAGAAGATTACACGGCAACCACGCAAATATCAATAAGGAGCTACTGCGAAAAATACATTTTTCACAGGTAAATTTATGTTTGAGCCCAAATTTGCGCATTGAGCAAGAATGGAGAATTATTTTATGGAAAAAGAAAAAAAGATCGAAATACCGGAAGTACAGGATGAGGAAATGACAGTAACACTGGATCTTGACGACGGTACTAGCGTAACCTGTGCGATTGTCACTATATTAACGGTTGCACAGAAGGACTATATCGTATTGCTTCCTCTGGAAGAAGACGGTGAAAACCGCGACGGCAATGTATGGTTCTATCGCTACTATGAAGGAAAAGACCCGAACGACGAACCCAGGCTCGAGTACATTGCGGATGAAGAGGAATACGAGGCGGCTGCTGACGCATTTGACGAATATCTGGATTCCGTGGAATTCGACGAGCTCGTCAATGCGGAAGACTGACCCGTTCCAAAAAGCGGGTGGGCTTTCGGTTCCGTTCCCGGGTGCAATACAGATACAGAAAGTCTCTGGCTCTTGTGATGGCGACATACAGGAGCCTTCTTTCTTCCTCTATGGCGGAAGGGGTCCGGGCGTTTTTTCCCGGTATCACGCCCTCGTTTAAATCCGGAAGAAAGACAGAGGTAAATTCCAGCCCCTTGGCCCCGTGCATGGTGATCACGGAAATACCCGGATGGACAGCCCCTTTCTTTGCATCTTCTTCCCGCCCCTCTTCCATACGGCTAAAAAAATGATCGCAGGTCTCCTGAGGCTTCATAAGCTTAAAAAGATCCTCAAGCTGATCCGCAGTCTCCATGTAATGCTCTTTCTCCGCCCTGCCGGTGGCTTTCTCTTTCAGATAGGCGTCATATCCTATAATCTTCCGAAAAAGGTGAATGGTCAAAGCGGGGGAGAGCCCGGAAGCAATACGGATATTGTCAAACAGCTTATCTATTTTATCGCACATCTGCAAATCGTTGCGATAATAGGAAACAAGCTCCTGTTTCGTTACGATTTCCCCTAAAAGCGCCTGTCTTGAGAGAAACAGGTTCTGTTTATTCATAAACCTCAGAAAATCCTTTCTCCGGTTTCCTTCCCGGCAGAACCGCAGAAAGGAAAGGCAGTCCTCCATGATGAAATGATGAAGCGCATCCTCTTTCCCGGGGCCTGCCTGCCGAACGGCAACGCCGTTTTGCTTTAACAGGGAGGCATATTGAAAGGCCTCCAGATTTGTTCTCAGGATAACGGCGCTGGTGATCAGGTCTTCATAAGAAAGTTTCTGAATATCGGAGAGAAGACAAAGCTCCTCTTCTTTTCTGCTTTCCCGGAATTGGAAGGAAACCCTTCCTCCTTCTCTCAGGGGAAGTATGGTTTTTGCAAACCGGCTTTTGTTTTCCCGTATCACCTGATTTGCCAGCTCCACAATGGGGCCGCCGCTTCTGTAGTTTTCAGTCAGAAAAACCTGCGCCGCATTCGGAAAATCCTGCAGAAAAGCCTTCATAATCTCCGGAATGGCTCCCCGAAAGCCATAAATGGACTGATCATCATCCCCCACTGCGAAGAGATGAAAAAAGGGGGCTGCAAGGAGCTTTACGACCTGATACTGAGGTTCATTGATATCCTGAAACTCATCTACCAGAATGTATTCAAAACGTTTCTGCCATTTGCCGCAAAAAGCCGGGTCCTCTCGCAGGATTTCCAGGCATTTCAGGATCATGTCGTCAAAGTCGATCCGTCTGCGCTGTTTTTTCATCTCTTCATAATCTTTATAAACGCTTTCAAACCGTTCCGGCTTAAGGCCGGATGGAAGCTGTGCTTCCACACCGTTTTTTCTCTGGCTCACGCAATCAATAACACTTGTAATGATATCGTAGTCCGAGGCGTCCTTCACTTCATGGATGTGTAAAAGCGTTTCCATAATCCGTCTTTTCTCAGAATCCTTAATAAGAGAAACGCCTCGCTGCATTCCGGAAGCCTTCAGAATATGATAACAGACGCTATGAAAAGTTCCGAATTGAACGGATTGTTGATAGCTGCTCAAAATGGGATTCAACGAGACTTCTTTTTGATAGCGCTTCTGCATTTCCATTGCCGCCGCTTTCGTGAAGGTGATGGTCAGGATCTGACCGGGATTTACTTTACAATTACAGATTAGATATAAGATTCTCTGAATGACTGTGAAGGTTTTTCCAGAGCCGGGGCCGGCAATTACAATTGCCGGGCCCCGTACATGGGTAACAGCTTTTCGCTGCATGTCACTTAGCTGCTTCGTTTTCAATCTTTTCGATTCCTCTTTGTATTCTCCTTAAAGTTTCCTCTTTTCCCAGAAGCTCCATGATCTCCGTGGCTCCCGCGGGCGTCATCTGCTTTCCGGATACCGCTGTCCGGACCGGCCACATGACGTAGCCGTTCTTGCAGCCCTTTTTCTCCACGTAGGAAAGGAGCAGCTGATACAGGCCGTCGTTGGAATAGTCCTGTGTCTGCGCAAGAAGCGGAAGAAGCTCCCTTAATACCTCAAGAGAGGATTCCACCGTGGTTTTCATTTTTTTGTGGGCATACATGGAAATGTCATACTCCGGAAGTTCCTCCAAAAAATCCACCATCTCGCAGATATCCGGAAAGACCTCGATTCTCGTCTTTACCATGGAAGCGATTTTTCCAAGGTCAAGATCCCGGGTAAGCGCTTTTTTGAGATAAGGCTCCGCCATCTCATAGAACCTGTCCTCGTCCATCGCCTTAATATATTCCCCGTTCATCCACTTTAATTTCGTGTAATCAAACACGGCGGGGGATTTTGACATGTGATGATAGTCAAATGCGCGTACAAGCTCATCAAGAGAGAAAATTTCCTCGTTTCCCTCCGGGCTCCATCCGAGAAGCGCCACAAAGTTAACCACCGCCTCGGTCAAAAATCCCTGTTCGATCAGATCCTCGTAGGATGAGTGGCCGCACCGCTTGCTGAGCTTATGGTGCTCCTCATCCGTGATCAGCGGGCAGTGTACATAAGTGGGAACCTTCCAGCCAAAAGCCTCGTACAGGCGGTTGTACTTGGGCGAGGAGGACAGATATTCGTTGCCCCTTACCACATGGGTGATTCCCATCAGATGGTCGTCCACCACATTGGCGAAATTGTAGGTTGGATAACCGTCAGACTTGATCAGGATCATATCGTCAAGCTCCGCATTGTCCACGGAAATATCTCCGTAAATCTCATCACAGAAGGTGGTCGTTCCCTCCGTCGGATTATTCTGCCGGATCACATAGGGAATCCCGCTTGCCAGCTTTTGCGCCACTTCCTCTTTAGAGAGAGACAGACAGTGCTTGTCGTATACATTGATCTCCTTGCCGGCAACCACCTGATTCAGAGTAGCCAGCCTTTTCTTATCGCAGAAACAGTAATAGGCCTCGCCTTTCTCGATCAGCTTTCTGGCATATTCCAGGTAAATTCCCTCTGCCTGCCGCTGCGACTGCACATAAGGCCCGACACCGCCGTCCTTATCCGGCCCCTCATCATGTATAAGCCCTGTTTTTTCAAGGGTTCTGTTGATGATTTCAACGGCTCCCTCCACGAAGCGTTCCTGATCCGTATCCTCAATTCTCAAAATAAAGTCGCCGCCCTCATGCTTGGCGATCAGATAGGCATAGAGCGCTGTGCGCAGATTTCCCACATGCATCCTGCCCGTTGGGCTTGGGGCGAATCTCGTTCTTATCTTAGTCATTTTCGGTTTCTCCTTCCGGTTCCGGAATCTTTTTGCCTGCTGCGGCCTTAAACCCGGCAACCTCTTTCATTGCCTGAGGGATGGCGATATTGGTTCCCGCTCCGGCGATACAGCCGCCCGGGCAGGCCATTCCCTCGATCAGGCATCCTTTTTTCTTTCCGGCCTTGGCCAGCATCAGAATCTTTTTGCATTCGGTCAGGCTCTCCGCATGCTCTATATTTACCTCCACATCCGGATAGTATTCTCTCACACATTCCTCGATGGCACTGGCCACGCCTCCGGCCACGCCGTATCCCCTTCCGGCTCCCGTTGCGTCATTCATGGGCTCTGCCGGAGAAACGTCCTCCAGATGGATATCCTTTGCCTCGAACATTCCCGCAAGCTCCTCAAAGGTAATGACGAAATCCACGTCCGAGCGGATCGTTCTTCTGGAAGCTTCCAGCTTTTTGGAGGCACAGGGACCGATAAACACCACGCTGGCATCCGGATGGTCTTCCTTAATCTTTCTCGCCGTCGCCACCATGGGGGTCAGAGCATTGGAAATCTTGTCTATGGTTTCCGGAAAGAACTTTTTGGCAAGCATGGCCCAGGATGGGCAGCAGGAAGTCAAAAGGAAGGGAAGCTTTCCGGTTGCCACTTCCTTTGCATAGTGCTCCGCCTCGGCCATCGCACCCATGTCGGCGCCGATGGCGGTCTCGTACACGTCAAAAAATCCCAGCTCTTTCAGCGCTTCCTTTAACATATCAGGTGTTACGCTTTTGCCAAACTGTCCCACGAAGGCGGGGGCAACCTGGGCAATGATCTTTCGCCCGGACTGCATGGCCCGGATCAGCTGGAAAATCTGCGATTTGTCTGCAATCGCACCGAACGGACAGCTCACCATACACTGGCCGCAGGATACGCAGATATCCGGATCAATGTAGGCTCTGCCTTTTTTGTCGCTCTTGATTGCGTTTACCCCGCAGTTGGCGAGGCACGGCCTTACCTGATGGGAAATTGCGTCATAAGGGCAGACAGATTTGCACTTTCCGCATTTGATACACTTTTCCGTATCTATGACAGAACGGCCATTCTTCATGGAAATGGCACCTTTGGGACAGACCTCCCTGCAGGGGTGCGCCACACAGCCCATGCATTTGTCCGTCACCTCGTAACGGTTCTCCGGACAGGCATTGCAGGCGGAAGGAATCACCTGCATCAGGGGCGGTTCGTAATATTTTTCATCGATATTGCTCTCCTCCAGTCCCTGGGTCACATGCACCGGCACGTTCTCCGGACGCAGGGAAAGCCCCATGGCAAGACGGATACTCTCTCTTGTAATAGCCCGTTCCCTGTAAATATTTTCATATTCCGATTCTTCGTAATCCACTATCTTGTAGGGAAGCGCCTCCACGTCGTCTTTCAGATTCTGTGACGTGTAAGCGAGAGAAGCCACCTCCTTAAAGATACGCCTTCTCTTCTTCCGAACCTGAGTGTCAATTCCCCGCATGCTCATCGTAAAATCCTCTCATCCTCTGATTTGAATTTGCTTTCTAAATTTTATTTTTACACAAACCCATAAGGAAATCAAGGCTTTTATACGATTAGTCTCCCCGCCTGAAAAACAAGGACTGCCCCGAGCCATGCGATGACGCACTGCCAGATAACAACTCCAACGGCCCATTTGGATCCAAGCTCTCTTTTTATGGAAGCAATCGCAGCCACACAGGGCGTATAGAGAAGGCTGAACACCAGCAAGGATGCGGCGGCCGCCACGGAAAGGGCACTGCCGACGCCGCCCTCAAACAGGACTTCCAGAGTGGATACCACACTTTCCTTTGCCATAAAGCCGCTGATCAGAGAGGTCACGATCCTCCAGTCGTTCAGCCCGGCAGGCAGGAAGATTGGCGCAATCCGCCCGGAAATGGCCGCAAGTATGCTGTCCTTTGAATCCGTCACCATATGAAGATGGAAGTTAAAGCTCTGCAGAAACCAGACACAGGCGGTTGCAATAAAGATAACGGTGAAGGCTCTCTGTAAAAAGTCTTTCGCCTTTTCCCATAAAAGCCTCGCCACGTTTTTGGCTCCCGGGAGCCGGTAATTGGGAAGCTCCATGACAAACGGCACCGCTTCTCCCCTGAACAGTGTACTCTTGAACAAAAGGGCAACAAGAATTCCCGTCACAATGCCAAGCAGATACAGGCCGGACATGATAAAACCTCCTCTTCCCGGAAAAAAGGCATTTACGAAAAATGCGTAGATGGGAAGCTTTGCCGTACAGCTCATAAAGGGCGTGAGCAGAATGGTCATCTTCCGATCTCTTTCGCTTGGAAGGGTTCTGGTTGCCATAACCGCCGGAACACTGCACCCGAATCCGATCAAAAGAGGAACAATGCTTCTGCCGGAAAGGCCGATCTTGCGGAGAAGCTTGTCCATAAAAAAGGCGACTCTTGCGATGTAACCGCTGTCCTCCATCAGGGACAGGAAGAAAAAAAGCGTGACAATAATCGGCAGAAAGGAGAGGACGGAGCCGACTCCTGCAAAGATGCCGTCAATTACAAGGCCGTGAAGCACCCTGTGCACGCTGGCAGCGGTAAGAGCACGGTCTGTCACGACAGTCAGCGCATTAATTCCGATTTCCAGCAGATTCTGCAAAAAGGCGCCAATCACGTTAAAGGTCAGATAAAACACCGCCACCATGATGCCGATAAAACAGGGAATCGCCGTATATTTTCCAGTCAGGATCCGATCCATTCTCTCACTTCGGATGCGCTCTTTGCTCTCCCTGGGCTTAACCACTGTCTTTTCACAAATCTTCTCTATAAAAGTAAAACGCATATCCGCAATGGCTGCGCTGCGGTCAAGTCCCCGCTCGCTTTCCATCTGCGAAATAATATGTTCCAGCATTTCCTCTTCGTTGGGATCCAGCTTAAGCTGTTCCAGAATCAGATGATCCCCCTCGATCAGCTTTGTGGCCGCAAAGCGTACCGGAATCTGAGCCATCTTGGCATGATCCTCAATCAAGTGGCAGATAGCATGGATACAGCGGTGAACCGCTCCTCCAAAATCATTTTCATCACAGAAGTCCTGACGGCCCGGATGTTCCTGATACTGGGCGATATGTATTGCGTGTCTCACCAGCTCGTCAACCCCCTGGTTTTTGGCCGCTGAAATGGGAACCACGGGAACGCCGAGCATGGCTTCCATGCCGTTGACATCAATGGAACCGGAATTTCCCGTCACTTCATCCATCATGTTCAGCGCAACCACCATTGGGATCCCCATCTCCAGAAGCTGCATGGTAAGATACAGGTTTCTCTCTATGTTTGTGGCATCCACGATATTAATGATGGCTTTTGGCCTGTCGTTAAGAACAAAGCTTCTTGATACGATCTCTTCACTGGTGTACGGGGACATGGAGTAAATTCCTGGCAAGTCGGTAACGGATGTGTTGGAATATCCCCGGATCGGTCCGTCCTTGCGGTCAACCGTCACTCCGGGGAAATTTCCCACATGCTGGTTTGCCCCGGTCAACTGGTTAAATAACGTTGTTTTTCCACAGTTCTGGTTTCCTACCAGCGCATAGGTAAGTTTCTCACCCGCAGGCAGTGGATGTTCATCTGCCTTGACGTGATATTTTCCCTCTTCACCCAGGCCCGGATGCTCTGTTTTTTGAATATTTTTTGCGCCTTCATGCTTGCGCTGCCGCTCTAAAATCGGCTCAATCTTGATATGATCCGCATCCGCAAGCCGCAGGGTCAATTCATACCCATGAATCTGAAGCTCCATAGGATCTCCCATGGGCGCAAGCTTGACCACCGTAACCTCCGCTCCCGGAATTACCCCCATATCCAGAAAATGCTGACGCAGCGCACCCTCGCCGCCAACGGTCCGGATGACAGCGCTTTTGCCAACCTCTAGCTCTTTCAGTGTCATATAGCCTTATCTCCTTTTGTATTCTACCCAAAGTTACTATATACTAACTTTAGTCATATGTCAAATCAATCGAAAGACAGGAACCGGAAAATTTCCCTATCATATTATACTATTAAATGAGCCTTTAAATTATGAGAGGATATTATGCAGGATTACAGTTTTAACGAATATTTTGACCGTTTTCCGCTGGCCATGGCCTACGTTCCGTGGCAGCACCTTTCCAGTATCTTCGAAGACCTGGATGCCGCATATAAGAAAGGCACCATCTTCCCTGAACTGGAAAAACCTTTTACCGGAAGGAGATGCGTGAAATGAATAATATGATGAATTCAGAAAAAGAAAGACTTTATCACGATATCGGCGTCATTGATTTTGTTGTGGTTGAAATGACAGAATACCTCGACACGCATCCTACCGACAAGGAGGCCATGGAGTATCTGAACCACTATGTACGCATGAAAAACCAGGCTATGAGGGAATACGCCATGAAATTTGGCCCCTTACGGATCTCCGATGCCGATAGCTGCAATCAGAATGAATGGAAATGGGCGACACAAGACTGGCCCTGGAATGGAGGATGCTGATTTATGTGGAGTTATGAAAAAAGACTGCAGTTTCCTGTAAACATCAAGGAACCCAACGCAAAGCTTGCCCAGGCCATCATGTCGCAGTACGGCGGCCCGGACGGCGAACTCGGCGCATCCATGCGCTATATTTCCCAGCGGTATTCCATGCCCTATAACGAGGTTGCGGCGATCCTTACGGATATTGGTACCGAAGAGCTGGCCCATCTGGAAATGGTATCAACCATCGTGCACCAGCTGACCAGGAATCTGTCCATGGAGGAAATCGAGAAATCCGGATTTGCCAACTATTACGTGGATCACACGGTGGGTATCTGGCCCATGGCGGCAGGCGGGATCCCCTTTAACAGCTGTGAATTCCAGTCCAAGGGGGATGCGATTACGGATTTGTTTGAGGATATGGCAGCAGAGCAAAAGGCTCGCACCACCTATGACAATATCCTGCGTCTTGTGAAGGACGATCCGGATGTCTGTGCACCGATTAAATTCCTGCGGGCCCGCGAAATCGTCCACTTCCAGAGATTCGGCGAAGCAAATCGGGAAGATTGTAGTAAATCGAAACAAAAAATCACTAAGACGTATATCCACGCACCCCTCAAAGCTGCGGACTTCGGCTTTCGCACAAAAAGAAAGGACAAGTCTATAATGCCAGTATTCAGAGTAGAAAAAGTCAAAGATTATACAATCATGCCAAACACCCACTTACGAAACCGCCAGTTATCCCTGCGGGCAAAAGGATTGCTCTGTCAAATCCTTTCCTATCCGTTCTTTTGATTTTTAATTTGATTATTCCTATCGCATGAAGGGAATGGAAAGGAAAAGAGGTTGACACAACATAGATATTCATTTATGCCTTAATTACCCTTTATCAATGGCAAACAGCCACGTCAAGGATTTACTGCTTTAGCGGCGTTTACGTCCTTGACTTGGCTGTTTGGCGTTGATAGTCTGGGAAAGGAATAAAGAAGAATTTGCAGAACTTGTGTTTTTGCCTGCTGAAGATATGGAGTAATGGAACGCCGGGGAATGGCAGCTTATACAGTGCCATTCCCGGTATCTTTTGCTCTTATTATTACTTGATATTGCTAATTCCACACTATCCTAAAACACCCACAAAAAAATTCTTAAATTTAATTTAAGGCATTGTATTATCACCTACAAAGTGTTAAGATGTTTCCACACCTACAAGATATTAAGATAAAAGGAGGACAAAATGGCACAGCAAATTTCTGAATCTGAATTGGTACTAATGAAAATTATTTGGAAGCATGGAGGGGCGGCTTTATACTCCCTCATCATGGAGGAATTGGAAAAAGATAAAAACGAATGGAAGAACAACACCGTACTCACTCTGCTTTCCCGTCTGGGCGAAAAAAAGTTCTTGAAAGTCAAAAAAATCGGCAGGAAGAATGAGTATGTGGCTACGGTAACAGAAGCAGAATACCAGACCATGCAGACCCACAGCTTTCTTGATAAAGTCTACGGCGGGAATGTGAAAAATTT
>CAJTVN010000018.1:98101-98449 GCA_910579685.1 uncultured Lachnospiraceae bacterium
ATATTCTTTCGGCAGATGAATTGAAAGAGATTGAAACATTTTGGAGAAAAGAAAATGAATGAATTTGTAAAAATATTATTGTCACTGTCTGTTTCCGGCACACTGCTATTACTTCTCATTTTGGGATTGAAGCCGCTGTATAAAAACAGGTTCAGCAAGCGTTGGCAGTATTATATCTGGATAGTTGTTGCGTTGCGGTTTCTGCTTCCCTTTACTCCCGACACTACGATTGTTGGAAGCCTGTTTGAAAAATTCGACACAGCAGCAATAACAAATGAAATCCCTACAAGCCCCAATGTACCCGTTCCCGCAGATACGGGTAACAGCAAAGCAGAGCCGATACAGACA
>CAJTVN010000019.1 GCA_910579685.1 uncultured Lachnospiraceae bacterium
GTAAGCAGATATTTTCTTCCCGAAACTGCCTGAATCAGGCAACCCACCCCTAAATGAGCAAAACAGAAGCGGCTCTTTTGCCGCGGCTGACAGCTTGCTGGCAGGTTTTGCGAATTTTGCGGGTTGGGCTGCCGTGAATCGCAGCGCTGCCGCACAAGTGGAATTTTTCCATACGTCAATGAATCCGGGGAAATCAGAGGGGAACCCGCCAGATCCGGTAATCCTCTCCCCTTGCCGTGTCATAGGCCGTCTGATAGCACAGCTCCCAGCCGTCTTTGTCCGGCACGTCCGCAAGGCAGCTGGTGGGACATTCCACCAGATAAAAGCTCTCTCTGTGCGGAAAGCGCTCCCGGATCCATCCTGTCAGCTCCTCATAGGAAATCCGCCGGCTCTGCCCTTCCCGGTAGTCCGCATAGCACTCGGGCTGCAGGCTTCCCACAAAATAAAACGTATAGTCAGGCCCCAGATAGGCAAGCACCGTGGAGGCCTCCGACACGTTTGTGGAAAAGACAAGCTCATCTGCCGGCACATTCTCCCTGATATAGGATGCCGCATTCTTCCCGTCCGAATACACGCCGAAAAGCGCATTGGACAGGCTCGAGCTCTCCTCCTTCCCATTCCAGTTCACAAACATGAGAACCGCAAGAAGCCCCAAAAGCGCCTCCGAGGCAATGCGGGATACCAGAAACAGCCTGTCTTTCCCTTCCCTGCGGCGAATGCCGTCCTTCCCAAAGCAGATCCATACAAACCACACAAGCACAAAACAAATGGCAATGTAATGCCAGATATGCAGCTGATACACCATGATACTGAACAGAGCCTCAAACAGGAAAGCGCCCGCCGCCACGATCCCGGGCCAGGCATTGCGAAGCAAGATCCCGGCGCTGACGGCCGCAGCCAGAAACAGAAGGATCAGAAACTGATCCACTCTCCTGTCCCCTCCTGTGAGCCTTGTCAGAATCACATAGCTGTAATTTCTTATCTCCGTGATCAGCCCGGATGCGGAAAAGCTGCGAAAATGGAACTCCGGACTGTCCGATACCTGATAGAACTGAACGATCCACAAAAAGAGGCTGGCCAGTGGAATCCAGAGCCCTTTTGCCGCCGTAAGGAGGGGAGAGAGCTTCTTTTCCCGTATGCTTCTGCCTGCGCTCTCCCACAGCCACATGGCGCAGATCAGCCCGGCCGGCGCAATGGCAATGGAGTCCGCCTGAACGAGAAGTCCCAGAAGCAGCCCGTACAGCACGGGCCTTCGTCCCCTCCCCGGATAAACCCATGCCAGCAGCAAAAGCAATAGGGCGATCAGGCAATAATTTCTCGCCACGACCGGATAATAATAGGAAAAAATGGGACTGGTCAGGCAGAGCGCCCTGACCGGCAGACAGACGGGCCCCCGGTACGCAAAAAGACCTGCGGCAGCAGCCATCACCAGATAACTGAGCACGCTGATGGTCTTAAAAGGCAGCCCCAGCTTTGCGAAAGGCATGACAAGGAAATACCACAGGCAGGGATGCCCCTGGTATTTGATTTCCCGAATCAGCTCTGCGGGCGACAATTCCCTTGCGATCAGCCAGACATTGGCCTCATCCCGCCACAGCTCATGGCCAAGAAGCAGGACGCCGTTAAACAGCAGATAGCCTGCAAACAAAATCGTTACTAATACGGTTTCCTTCCTCTTTCCTGTATCTCTCATCAAAATCCGTCCGCCACTCCCCGCCCGGAAAATACGCAGCTTCCCGTTTTTACTTCCAGCAGTTTTTATACCAGTAAATGGTATCACGATCTGAAACAGCGGTCAAGAAAAGAAACAAATCGAGCGAAAAGAGGCTGCCTCGCTAAGGTTTTTGAACCCCCGCGCGGCAGCCCCCTGCGGCTCATAAGATCAGTTATTTTTTGTTTCCTCAATTTTTAATATTTTCTGCGCCAGGGCATCCGCATAAAGCTGTCTGCCCGCCGCCGTCAGATGCACGCCGTCCTCCAGGTATTCCTCCGCCGTATAGCCGTCGATTCCCAGATCCAGATAGGCGTCAAAGAACTCCGTCTGCTGTTCGTTGGAAACATACTGGCAGGTTCCCTTGTAATCGAACAGGGTTCCGTGTCCGGTATTGAGGGTATTGCCGTCCCCGATAAACCGATCCCCGTTGAAGAACTGGGCGTAGTTGGGAGCGCACAGGATAATCGTGGCATCCGGCGCAATCTCCCGCAGATTGGATACCGCGTAGCGCAGCGCCCCGGCATAGGTTTTCTGGTCAAAATCCTGATCCGGATTGTTCTGGGGAACCGCACGGAAGAAATCGTTGATCCCGTATTCCACCACAAAATAGTCGGTCTTGGAGAAGTCCACATCCGGATTGTCTAAAATCTCCTTTGTCCTGGTCCCCGCAAAAATATCCGTGGAAATTTTTCCCATCATGGCCTTGACCACGCCCACCAGGCTTCTGGAGGTCCAGAGCGCATCCTCCATCTCCTCACCGGCCTCCGCACTGGCGCTGGTTCCGCCGATTGCCAGGTTATATACATCCGCACTGCACTGCACCGAGGTCAGATAGGGAACTCCCGTACCGTCCCTGTTGTTGTCAAAAATACTGTCCCCGAGAAATACGATCTGCAGTGCGTTCCCCTGGGGTGCGATCTGATCTTCCTCCGTAATCACCTGTTCCTGCTCGGGCTCCGTCAGCTCCACCTCGGGCGTTACGATCTCCGGTGCGGGAGTCGTCTCTGCTTCCTCCACCGGCTGCGGTGAAGGGGTCGGCTTGGGCTGCTGCGGCTCCTGCGTTGGCTGCGGCTGCTCCTTCTGGAGCACTTCCCCGGTTTCCGTTATGATAATATTATCTGAAAGTACATTGTCCTTGTCTTCTTCCTTTGCCTTCACGCCACAGCCAAGCAGATTGACCGACAAAGCCGCTGCAACAAGCAGAATACCCATACATTTCTTTTTCATCTTCATCGTCCTTTCTCCTTCCACTGTCAAAATCATACCACATTTTTTTGCAAAATAAAGGGTGTGAGACCCTTTTTAAGGATTCTTCCGGCAACATTAAAAAAATCTTAATAATTTCCATTTGAGCTCTCTTTTATATTTTATTCCGGTTTTGCCGCTTTAGAACTGTGTGCGCCGAGATTGGAAAAATTATAGTCCGAACAATAAATTGAATACTTTCCGATCTTCACAAGAAGCCGGAATTGATTCTCACCCTTGCGCTTAAGAAGCCGGCCGAATTCCGCCCTCTCCGCCTCCGTGACAATATAGACGGTCTTCTTTTCAAACGGGACATTGGGAACATACCAGCCGCTGCAGCTGAGCCATTTGCAGATATCCATCTCTGCCACGGACGCCACAGGGGCAATCAGCAGCCTTCCGTTTGTCAGCACGGTCATGGTGTTTGCATTTTCGAAGGTAGCGTAGCCGCTGTCGTATCCATGCTCCTCCAGATACCGCACCACCGCAAAGCTGTCCGAAGAAGCCGGCTCCTGCGAACGCAGGACAGGCAGATAAATATGAGAAAAGTTCACAACCGCCATCGCCGAAATCACCGCAGTGACCCCCACACGGATTGCCAGACTGCTGCACTGATACAGAAGCACGACGCCATAGGCGACGGCAAAAATCAGAATAAAGTAATACCTCTGTGAGCTCTCCACCGTGGTAAACGCAACAATAAGAGCCGTCACCACCGGCGAGCTGCACAGAATCAGAAAAATCCACTCCTCGGCCCGGATGAACTTTTTGCGGAGCATACGAAGCAGAATACCTGCCAGAACCATAAGCGCCGCAAACAGCAAAAGGCCCAGACAGATTTCGCCGGCAATGTCCGTATAGGGAAAGCCCATGGCCCTTCCCATATCGGGAAGCACTACCTGAATCAGCTTGCGAAACCCGTTTCTGATATTTCTGGAGAATCCCTGGCCAATGGAGATGGGCGCAAGCGTCCCGAGAAAGCTCAGAATAAGCAGCGCAGCCACCCAAAGGCTGATCAAAAGATCCGTCCTTTGCCTCTTCCTCCTTTCATAAAGACAGTACAGACGGCGGATCAGCTCCATACCGGTCATAGGTCCGTAGATCACCAGAATCCCCCGGACTCCCTGCACGCCAAGACAGAGCGCCAGAAGGCCGCTTAAAATCAGAGGCCCCCACCGGAATCCCCCGCCCCTGACCCATTTCCCGTAAACCGCCAGGGTAAAGAACAGAACAATCACATGGATGGCATAATAACTGGCAAACAGGTACGTGAGCTCAAGGGCGATAAAACCCGAAGGAAGCATCAGGCACAGAAATACCATGAGCAGCCGGTATTTGTGCGCCATTCCCAACTGTCCGAGAAAATATCCGATACTGATGCAGATCAGAACCGTCATTACGCAGCAGGCCAGCCCCTGCGCCAGATTCATGTTATGACACAGCCCGTAAAAAAGCGCCGCAAGATTGGGAGCGCACAGAAGCCTCACTTCATTCGAGCCATACCAGCCGTCCGGCAGGACCTGCCCGCTTTCCCAGATCAGCCTGCCCAGGATCGCTTCCGCCCCGATATCCGCATTCATCTTATAGTTAAAGTGGAACAGATTGGTGACAAACACCGCCAGCAAAAAGCAGATTACCCCGACCCACAATACGGCCTGAAACACTTTCTCAAATCTTTGCTCCACTCTCATAGGCTATTCTCCATAATAAGAAAGGAACCACTCTGCAAACCGGGAAAGCCCCTCCTCTATGGTGGTGGAGGGCTTGAAGCCGTAGTCCTTCATCAGCTCGCTGACATCCGCATACGTCTCGTACACGTCCCCCGGCTGCATGGGCAGGTATTCCTTCCTGGCCTCCTTCCCCAGGCACTTTTCCAGAACCGAGATATAATCCATCAGTTTTTCAGGCTTATTGTTTCCAATATTATAAATTTTATAGGCCGCCTGGTTCTCATCAAAGGCCGGCGGATTGCAGAGAATGTTCTCCACTCCCGTCACAATGTCGTCAATATAAGTGAAATCCCTGCGCATGTCCCCATGATTGTAGATCTGGATGGGCTCGCCCTTCATGATCTTTCTGGCAAACTTAAAGTACGCCATATCCGGCCTGCCCATGGGCCCATATACCGTGAAAAACCGCAGTCCCGTAAGCGGGATCCGATAGAGCCTGCTGTAGGCGTAGGCCATCAGCTCGTTGGATTTTTTGGTGGCGGCATACAGGCTCACCGGCTTGTCCACCTGATCCGACGTGGAAAACGGAATTTTGGTGTTTCCCCCGTACACCGAGCTGGATGAGGCAAAGACAAGATGCTCCACCGGGAAATTCCTGCAGGCCTCCAGAATATTGAAGAACCCCACGATATTGGACTGTATATAGGCGTCCGGATTGTCGATACTGTAGCGCACCCCGGCCTGTGCGGCCAGATTGACCACAATGTCCGGCCTGTGCGTTTCAAACAGGCCAAATACCGTCTCCTTATCCCCGATGTCTCCTCTCACAAACTTATACCCGGGAAAATCTCTCAGAATCGTAAGGCGCGCCTCCTTGAGAGAAACCTCGTAATAATCGTTCATATTGTCAATTGCAATCACGCGCGCACCCTTTTCCAGAAGGGCTCTGGAAAGGAAAAAGCCGATAAAACCGGCCCCGCCTGTGATCAGGTAAGTCTTGGATGTGTCAAGTGATTTCATGGCAAACTCCTTTTTCTTTCTTACGATTCACAGCCACTCCACTGACATGAAAATCGTAACTTTTTGTTTTCTATTTTCTTCCATTGAAACAAAGTATATACCAGCGTCCCGTCTTTCGTCAAATTACGAATTTCTTAATTCCTGCGGATTGCAAAATCCCGCCTCGTATCTTATACTGGTAGAAAGCGCCGCTTTTTCTCATCGGTGCGCAACATACGGTCAGCAATTGACCTGACAGAAATTTGACAGGAGTTCCTATGAATACCCAAAACGGCAAATTACTTTCCGTAATCATTCCCTCCTACAACGAGCAGGATATGATCGCCAAAACCTTTCATACGGTAAAAAAGATTCTTGACGGGGAGAAGATCCCCTTTGAAATCCTGTTTGTGGACGACGGTTCCAGGGATCTGACTTATACGAACATCCATCAGCTGTCCAACCACAATCCCCAGGTAAAAGGCATCTCCTTTTCCCGCAATTTCGGCAAGGAGGCTGCGATCTTCGCCGGTCTTGAAGCCGCCGCGGGAGACTGCTGCGTGATTATGGACTGCGATCTCCAGCATCCTCCCGGCACGATTGTGTCCATGTACCGCCTCTGGGAGCAGGGCTTTGAGGTGGTGGAGGGGGTCAAAGCCTCCCGGGGCAGGGAAAACCCGCTGCACACCCTCTGCGCCAACGGCTTCTATGGGATCATCAGCCGGGTGACCGGCATTGACATGGCCAACGCCTCCGACTTTAAGCTTTTGGACCGCCGGGCCGTGGAAGCCCTGCTGCTGCTGCCGGAACGGGCTCCCTTTTTCCGCGCCCTCTCCTCATGGATCGGTTTTCAGACCGCCACCGTGCCCTTCGAGGTACAGGAGCGCACGGTGGGAACCTCCAAGTGGTCTCTCGGCAGCCTGATCCGCTATGCCATCCGGAATATCACTTCCTTCTCCGGCGCTCCCATGCAGTTTGTCACATTCATGGGCTGGATCATGTTTCTGCTCTCCGTCGTCCTGGGAATCCAGTCCCTGTACCGGTATTTTACAGGCACCGCCCAGGAGGGCTTTACCACGGTAATCCTTCTGCAGCTTTTCATCGGCAGCGTCCTGATGATCAGCCTTGGGATTATCGGGCATTATATTTCCAGAATCTATGACGAGCTCAAGGGAAGGCCAAGATATATTATCAGCAAAAGATGCGGGTACTGAAAACGGTACCCGCATCCTTTTATCCTTTAAAACTCAATTTCCCCAAGGTACCTGGCAAGTGCGTCCTGCCAGTCGGGAAGCGGCTCAAAGCCGTTTGCCGCAAGCTTGCTCTTATCCAGCCGGGAATTAAAGGGCCTCTTTGCCTTGGATTCCCCGTATTCCTGCGTGGTTACGGGAATCACATTAAGGCGATGCGGCAGATACTCCGGATGTCCCATGGCCGCCGCCTGCCTGAAAATCTCCACTGTGAAATCATACCAGCTGATATAGCCGCCCTCATTGGTCGCATGATAATAACCGTACCTCTCCGTCTCCGCCATATCCACCAGAAGTCTTGCCAGATCAAGAGTGTAGGTGGGCGTACCGATCTGATCGTTTACCACCCGGATCTTCTCATGGCTCTTTCCCAGATTCAGCATGGTTTTGATAAAATTCTTTCCATTGACTCCAAAAACCCATGCGATCCGGACGATAAAGTATTTTTCCAGAATTTTTGACACGGCAAGCTCTCCCTCAAGCTTGGTCTGCCCGTACACATTCTGCGGCCTGTAGTCCTTGCAGTCCGGATCCCAGGGCTGGGTTCCCTGCCCGTCGAACACATAATCCGTGGAAAGATAAAGCATTTTGCAGTCAATCTCCCGGCACACAAGCGCTATATTTTCCGTTCCCGCCGCATTTACGAGACGGACCTTTTCCACTTTGTCGTCATCCTCCGCCAGATCCACGGCCGTCCATGCCGCACAGTGAACCACCGCATCGGGCTTTTGCTCCAGAAGCGTCTTTCGAACCGCTTCCCGATCCGTGATATCCATGGAAACATAGGGCATCCGCGTGACACTGGAACCGTCAGCGATTCCGCTGTACGCAGGGGCAATGTCGGAACCGATTCCCTCATAATTTCTTTTGGCCAGCTCATTCATCACGTCATGGCCCAGCTGGCCCGCCACTCCGGTTACGAATACTCTCATTGTCTATCGTTCCTTTCTTGAATAAAATCATCAATCTGGCTGTCCGTACACTTTATCATATCTTCCTGATCCCTGTAAGCCGCAAACCAGTCCGCCGTCTTCTCCAGGGTCCTGTCAATGTCCCAGACCGGCTCCCAGCCAAGCCGGGCTTTCAGCCTGGAGCAGTCCAGCTTCAGGAAATTCGCCTCATGAGGGCCGCCGTCATACTGGTTTTTCCAGGAAATCTCCCGCTCCCCGCTCCCCTGCCTGCTCCGGTTCCAATACCGGCAGAATCGCGTAACCAGCTCTCCGGTGGTCAGACAGTCCGCCTCCTTCGGCCCCACGTTATAGCTTCCCGCCACGGATGGATCTTCGTACTGCGCTTTTACAATCATCAGATACGCCGTCACCGGTTCCAGCACGTGCTGATAGGGCCTTACGGAGTAGGGATTGCGGACTGCGATATCCTCCCCCTTCATGGCGGCCCGGATACAGTCCGGCAGAATCCTGTCCCTGGCAAAGTCCCCGCCTCCGATCACATTCCCGGCCCTTGCCGTTGAAATAGCGGGCCGGATCCCGTCAAAAAAGGAATTCCGGTAACAGCCCGTCACCAGCTCCGAGCAGGACTTGGAATTGGAATAGGGGTCAAAGCCGTCAAGCTCCTCCTCCTCCCGGTATCCCCACTCCCATTCCCGGTTGCGGTAAACCTTGTCCGTGGTCACATTCAAAAAGGATCTCACACAGTCCTGTCTGCGCACGCACTCCAGCACATGAACGGTTCCCATCACATTGGTCTCATAGGTATAGACCGGATTTTCATAAGATTCTCTCACAATCGGCTGAGCCGCAAGATGGAGAACGATCTCCGGTTTTTTCTTCTGGAACACCGCCTGCAGATGGGGAAGATCCCGGATATCCCCGTAAACGCAGTCCATATCCTTCTCCAGGCCGAGAATCTCAAACAGGCCGGGCCCCTGGGGCATCCGCAGCCCGTAACCCGTCACATTGGCTCCGGCCCTTATCAGGATACGGCCGAGCCAGCTTCCCTTAAACCCCGTATGCCCGGTCAAGAGCACTCTCTTTCCTCTGAAAAATTCCAAATCAGACGTCACCTGCCGCCTCCTTCTTTCTCTGTCTGTCCGGCCATGCCGCACTGGCCGGCGTCACCTTGCCGTGCGGCTGTCCCATGCCGTCCGGCGTCTGCGCACTGCCTGGCTGCTTCCCGGATCACCTGGGCCATATATTCCAGCATGGCCTTTGTCATGCCCGGATATACGCCCACCCAGAAGGTGTCCCGCATAATCCGGTCCGTATTTTCCAGGCTGCCGGCGATCCGGTATCCCCTGCCGCTCTTTCTCATCTCATCAAAACAGGGGTGCCTTGTCAGATTCCCCGCAAACAGCATTCTGGTCTGCACGCCGCACTCTTCTATATAGGGAACCACCCGGTTTCTGTCTGTCCCCTCCCTGCAGGTAAGCGGAAAGCCAAACCAGCTGGGAATACTGTTTTCACAGGGCTTCGGCAGGATAAAGACATCCTGAAGATCCGAAAGCATATCCCACAGGTAAGCAAAATTTTCCCTGCGCCGTTCCACGAAGGAGGGAAACTTTTTCAGCTGGGCGCAGCCGATAGATGCCTGCAGATCCGTTGCCTTTAAATTATATCCAAAATGAGAGTACACATATTTGTGGTCATATCCGGCCGGCAGCTCCCCATATTGCCCGTCAAACCGATGGCCGCACCGGTTGTCCTGCCCGGAGGGGCAGGAGCAGTCCCTTCCCCAGTCCCGGAAGGAACGGATGATCTTATTGAGCAGCGGGTTGTTCGTGTAAACAGCGCCGCCTTCTCCCATGGTCATGTGATGCGGGGGATAAAAGCTGGAAGTCCCGATATCCCCCACCGTACCCGTAAGAACGGTTTCCGCATCTATGCGATATTCGCTGCCAAGGGCGTCGCAGTTGTCTTCCACCAGCCACAGCCCATGACGGTCACAGAACTCCTTCACCGTCTTCAGATCAAAGGGATTCCCCAGGGTGTGGGCCAGCATCACCGCCTTTGTCCTCTCACTGCAGGCCTGCTCCAGCCTCGTCACATCCACATTGTACTGGGGGATGGTGACATCCACAAAGACCGGCACCGCCCCATACTGCACCATGGGAGATACCGTGGTGGGAAAGCCTGCAGCCACCGTGATCACCTCATCGCCCCGCCGGATCTGCCTTTCGCCGAGAAGCGGTGACGTGAGAGCCATGAACGCCAGAAGGTTGGCGGAGGAACCGGAATTTACCAGGCTGCAGAAGCGGATCCCCAGATATCTGGCAAACTCCTCCTCAAACTGCTGCGTATACCTTCCGGAGGTCAGCCAGAATTCCAGAGCGCTGTCCACCAGGTTCGTCATCTCCTGGCTGTCATACACCCTGGACGCATAGGGAACCCTCTCCCCCTTTTGGTACTCCTTTTTCCTCACATGATATTTGTCATGGTATTCTCTCACCAGAGCCAAAATCCGCTCTTTGTCCCTGCGCTGCTCCCCTTTTAACGGCTGCTCTATGAACCGCTCTTTCTTTCCCTGCTCCTGATTCTGCTGATTCTCCTTGCCCATCATTTCTCCCTGCTTCTCCTCTTTTATCCGTCTCATTCTGCCCATAATTTCCAGAAAGCCTGTCCCTTTTCCCACAGGCCCTCCAGATACTCCCTGTCATGCAGGTTATCCATGGGAGACCAGAAGCCTTCGTGACAGAAAGCCATCATTTCTCCCGCCTTAGCCAGCTTTTCAAAGGGCTCATCCTCCAGCATCATGGAGCCGTCCCCGAGATAGTCAAACACCTTCCTGTTAAAGACCATAAATCCCGCATTCACCCAGGACTGATCCTTCCTTGCCTTCTCCTTAAAGCTTTCCACACGGCCATGCTCCCCGATCTTGATTGCGCCAAACCGGCCCTCCGGCCTGGTGGTCGTGATCGTCGCAATCCTTCCATGTGCCCTGTGAAAGGCAAGAAGCGCCTCAATGTCCACGTCCCCCACTCCGTCTCCATAGGTCAGCATAAATTCCTCATCCCCGCCTATGTATTCCCTGATACGGAGAATCCGTCCGGCCGTCAGCGTGGAAAGCCCCGTGTTCGCAAGCGTCACCTGCCAGGGCTCCGTGGCGCTGTTGTGATCCGTGTGCCCTCCGTCGGAAAGGTCAAAGGTCGTATTCGTCTGATACATATGGTAATGCGTGAAATATTCCTTAATCATATGGCCTTTGTAGCCGCAGCAGATAATAAACTCCTGAAAGCCGTAATGGGAATAAATCTTCATGATATGCCACAAAATAGGCCGTCCGCCGATCTCCACCATAGGCTTTGGCCTGTCCACGGTTTCCTCGCTTAGCCTGCTTCCAAGACCCCCCGCCAAAATAACCACTTTCATATATTTACCCTTCCTGCCACAATTTCCACGGCGCCGCCCCCGCATTCCAGAGATTCTGCATCTGCTCAAAATCCCGCTTTGTCTCAACAGGGCTCCAGAAGCCTTCGTGGCAGTACGTGTCAATCTGGCGTCTCTCCACAAGCCGCTCCAGAAACTGCTCTTCCAGACTGTAATTGCCGGTCAGGAAATTAAAAGCGCTCTTTTCCAGAATATAAGTGCCCGTATTCGTCCAGGCCTCCCGGCTTATGTCCCTGCGCATTCCCAGATAATTCCCTTCCCGGTCCATGGCCAGAAGCGCATGCCTTCCGCTGGGCCTTGCCGCCACCATAGTGGCAAGCTTTCCATGACTCCTGTGATGAGCGGCCACATCCTTTATGTCAATATCGTCCAGGCAGTCTCCGTAAGTGACAATACAGGAATCCCCATCCGTATACTTCTCCACAAGGCTCACCCTCTGTGCGGTAGCGGAATAAAGTCCCGTATCCACCACCGTAACCTTCCAGTCCTCGGACACATTCCTGTGGATCTTGATGGTATTTGTCCGAAGATCCACCGTGATATCCGACTGGTAAATATAGAAATCCTTGAAATAATCCTTGATCATGTCTATCTTGTATCCGGCACAGATGACAAACTCCCGGAAACCCTGCGCCGCATACTTTTTCATGATGTGCCACAAAATCGGCTTTCCTCCTATATTCACCATGGGCTTTGGCAGCTTTTCCCGCTCATCCGTAAGCGTGCTTGGCATCCCGCCGGCCAGAATAATTACCTTCATCGCCTGTTACCTCTTTTCCTTTGCACTCCTTCATTTTGCTATTGTAACATAATCCGGGCATTCTATTCCATGCATAATTTTGCGCACAGGATCCTTCTTACGGATTCGTCAATCCGGCTCTCCGGAATCTCCCCGCTTCTGACCGCCTGATGAAGCCCCATGAAAGCCGCATCCAGATCCGCCGGCATTAAGATCAGATCCGCGCCGGCCTTCACCGCCAGAACCGCTGCCTCTGCGGCGCTGTAATTTTCCGCCACAGCTCCCATGTTAAGCGCATCCGTGACCACCAGCCCTTCGTAGCCCAGATCTCCCCTCAAAATCTCCGCTATCATCCGATGGGACAGCGAGCAGGGCGTATTGTCTCCCACAACCGCAGGTGCGGAGATATGCGCCGCCATAATCAGATCCACGCCGTTCTCCCCTGCTGCCCGAAACGGCATAAGCTCGTTCCCCATCAGCTCCTCGTAGGTCTTGTCCGTATGGGCGCAGCCGTCATGGGTATCCCCCACCGTACCTCCGTGTCCCGGGTAATGCTTAAAGGTACTGAGTATATTCTGTGAGTGCAGCCCGTTGGAATAAGCCACCGCACATTCCGTAACCCTGCCTGCGTCCGTGCCAAAGGACCGGTCTCCTATGGCCTGGTTGTCAGGGTTAGTGAGCACATCCGCATCCGGCGCAAAGTTCACGTTAAATCCAAGCTCTCTCAAATATCCGCCGATCACCGCCCCGGCCTCATAGGCCTGTCCCGCATCGGCAATGTCCGCCATAGGATCTATTTTTTTCACGCCAAACTGGCTGTTTCTTCCGATCTTGGAAACCCGGCCTCCCTCCTCGTCAACGCACAGGAACAGAGGAACCCCGGACGCCTCCTTCCCATACTGCTGCAAATTCTTAAGCATTTCCGAAGTCTGCTGTCCGGAAACCAGATTCTGGGCAAAGAAAATAACCCCGCCCACAGGACGCTCCCCGAGCTTTCCCCTCATCCCGTCATCCGCCACGGTAAACGCCGGTGCTCCCGAGAGCTGATCCGCAGTGACAACAAACATTTGATATAATTTCTGCTCCAGTGTCATATCGGCAAGCCGCCGCTCCGCCTCCGCCCGGATCTGCTCCGACTGCGGCGTAAGCGCCGCCAGCCTTTCGGCGGCGTTGCTCTTTGACATGCCGCCGGGATACGCCAGAAGAACAGTGGCTGCCAGCAGCACAAAAGTGGATAAAATAGTAGTATGTTTCCCCCAAATACGGATTTTCATTTGTCCTGGCCTCTTCCTGCTTTCTTTTATCGCTATTGTTACATATTGCTATGCATCGTTCCACTTAGCCTTATGGCAAGATTATACTTTAAAACAGCGGGCAGGACAAGAGGCGGAGGAGGAGTTTTTCAATGCTCGCACCGATCCAGCACTTCATTTTGTTCCAAATACTCCGGAGCAATACCGGAAGTAACACAAGTACCACAGTACACACAAGCTGCCGAATACTGCCCGAACTCCCATAAGGCATTACCAGGATCAATTCCACTCTCACCGCTACAACTGTCGTCTTTTTCATAATTTTCCCTCACTTTCTTTTCTGTTCCGGACACCTCCCCGTGTCGGTTTATATAAAGCATATCAGCCAGCAGGACAACCGTAAAAATCCACTGGAATGTTTTTCCAGTAATTCTTTGACAGCCATTCGGGACGTTTGGACGGACAATCCAAAGGGATTAAAAAAAGAGGAAAAATCTGGGTTAAAAACGAAGATCTGCGGATCATTATTTCCCTTTTTGGGGCGTAAAATCTGTTTCTTCTGAAAAAAAACTATATTATAATGAAGAAAAAGGAGGACGAGCAATGAACTTTTTTGATTTGGTTATGGGAAGAGATAAGAATTATGTTGAAAAAGCCCAGGTCATGCAGCTTTTGGAAGAGCAGGAACGGCTCTCCGCTCAGAAGCTTGCCGCCGCTTCCAGGCAGCTGGAGCTTCTAAAGATAAAAAATCAACGCTTGGAGCAGGAAAAAGAAGAACTGGCCCGGAAGCTGGAATCACTCAAAAATACCCGGCAGACCGTTCCCTCCGATACTGTACCAAAGCGCTATGACAAATCAACCACAATGAAGGAAAATAATAAAACAAAGAAACAGCTCCAGAAAGATCTGGCGGAATGCTCCAAAATTATTCATGATATTCAGCATGCGGTCAAAGAAGCTTATCAGTTTGAACCCTGCCGCCAGCTGTGCGAACTTTTGGTAAATCTCCGGCAGAAGGTATATCTCGACCTGGAGGATGTGAAGGAGGACCTGGCCTATGTGATAGAGGCATTTGAAATCAATGAATTCGAGCCTGCCGTTGGGGAGACCTTTCAGGCAAAATATCACGACCAGTCCCATTCCCGCACAGGCGATGCCAGGGGCAGAAGAATAAACCGCATCTACGCATCCGGCTTTGAGAAGGATGGCGAGGTAATTGTTAAAGCGCAGGTAAGCGTGGAAGAATAATCGCAGGGGAGGAAACTATGGGAAAGAAAACAAAACCAATTATCGGAGTGGATTGGGGAACCAGCAGAACCTATCCGGCTGTCATGGATGCAGACGGAAACTGTCAGTCCCTTCTGCCTTCGGGAAACCATATCTGCAGCGGGGGGATTCCCTCCCTGTTTGCCTACACTAGTGAGGAAGGCCGTACCTTATGCGACGACGTACTCTCCGAAGAGCTGGAAATCTATGACCCCGAGCATGTGGTCTCCTCCATAAAAATGCATCTGGAGCAGAAATTCCGCCTGGATGACGCCATCTTTGACGGAGATGAGATCGCCGCCCAAATCATCGCCACACAGATGGAGTATGCCAGACAGGAGCTGGAAATACAGGATCTGGAAGCGGATCCTTCCAAGGTCGTCATCTGTGCGCCGGTAAGCTTCGGAACTTCGGAACGTACCATGCTGAAAAGCGCCTTTGCCAGGGCAGGTTATCAGGTAATCCGTATCCTTCCCGAACCGGTGGCCGCCGCTGTCTATTATCAAAAGGCTGGGACCATTCTGGTTCTGGATATCGGAGCCGGTACCACTGACGCCGCAATCGTCCGGGAAAATCCTTTCATCACCCCCCAGAATCCTTATCCCTATCTCTTTATCGATTCCACCGGCGTGGCCGTGGCAGGGGATTTATTTGATGAAAAAATTGCGGACTATCTGGCGGAACAGCTGTTTATTCAGTGTGCGGATATCGACATCGGGCAGCTGCAGGACCGGCAGAGTGCGGCGTACCGCAGATTAAAAGCCGTTGCGCGCAAAGCCAAGGAAAGCCTCTCCAAAAAAGAGGAAATCGGCGTGACCTTTAACGGCAGGGAGGCGGGACGGGGACGGGTACGACTTACCCGCCAGGAAATGAATCAGGCAATTCACCCTCTTGTTGCCCAGATCACTTCCTGTGTGAAAACTCTGCTGGAAAGAAACCGGCAGATTTCCGAACAGGATTTAACCATTATCATGACGGGTGGTTCCAGCTATATTCCCTATATCCGGGAGCAGATTGCGGCCGCCTGCCCCCAGATTTCCCCGGACAACATTTATTTGAAGGCGCCGGAGAAGGCCATCGGCTTTGGAGCCGCCATTTTCGCTTCCAATATGGATGCCATACGCCCGCGGGTGGATTTCTCCTACGGCGTCGATACCTACATTAATGACGTCCGGCAGATCCAGACATTGATTCCCGCCGGCGTCGAGCTGCCCTACACCGTAGAGCGCGATTACTGTACCAGGCATGAGGGACAGACTGCCGTGTCCTTTCATCTTTATGAATACCGCTCCAGGGAAAGCGTGCTCCCTCTTGACGCAGGCATGCCGATGAAGGTATCTGCCGCCACGCACGAATTCAGGAAAGCCGTTCCAAAGGGTACCTTTTGTACGGCAAAAATGACTCTGACAGAAGACGGAATCCTGATGCTTCAAGTCACCAGTGCCGTCAGTGAACATGTGGCCGAAGTCAAATGCTCCATTTTCACCGATTCCGCCTCAGGAGGTTGAGAGAAAAGCCTATGAACAAATACGAATGCAACAGCACGGATACCGTGAGCAGTCCGGGCAGCGAAGCCCGGATCATTTCCCAGCCAATGCCAGAGCAACGCTCCTTTGACTTTAAATATCTGTGCAAATCCATTATCCACAAACCCATACGGAACATAGAGGCCTGTTTCCTCGCACCCTTAAAAGTATACAGGGAAAAAATAGAGAAGACCGCCGACAGAGATGCTGTTTTGTGTCAATTAGGCGCATGGATGGATGCCTTTCGCGAGAAGGAAGGGGCGGGCTCTCTGCTCTATTTCTGGATCTATCTGGCCTTTGACGGCGGCTATGAGGATTTCAGCAATGCCGGTGCTTCCGCTGACATAGGAAAAAGAATCCGCAGCTGCGCTGCACAAAATGCAAAATCGCTGGCAGACAGTAACTCCAAGCTTAGAAACGCCGAATACATAAGACGTTTGTGCGAAGCCCGGGATCACACGGAATGCTGGATTCTCAGCCTCTACGAACTGACCCTGAAAAAGCTGTACACATCAGACGATATCGCAGCCCTCATCCAAAAGATCATCGGCTATCTTCGCTCCATTCCATATAATATCTATATGCCCGCATATATCAGCGCAGGCGGGCAGGAAGAACGCATGGTCCAGGAAGCCGCAAATCTGATGCTGCTGGTGATGCGTTTATCCTTACATATCGATTCGGAAACCGCACTGCTTTGGTACAAGAACGGCAATGCATCATATTTTCGGTACAAAGATCAGCCGCTTGCGGATTATCTGGCGCTGGTATGCCAATATCCCTGCCAGTCCTATGAACGCCTGGTCAAAATGGAAATCCTGGCAAATCAGGGCAACAAATATGCCGCCAAGGAGGCCGGAGATCTCTACCGGTTCGGGGCGCAATTGACAGACAGATACGGAAACAGGGTTGGGATCCGGTCAGACCAGGAAAAGACCAGCCGCTATTACGGAATCTGTCTGGAATCCGGGTACATTCCCGCCTATATTCCAGCCGTTCAGACAGGAGTATGGCTCAGGGAAAGCCAGAAAACCGCCGCCATCCAAAAAGCCGTGGCGGACAGAAATCCCGAAGCACTCTCCTACAACGCCAGAGCCTGCCTGGCAGAAGCGGACTCTCTTATCCAAGCCGAACCGGACAGGCTCCCTTCCCTTTTGCACAGTGCCGCAAATGCCATCTCTCTGCTTGAAGATGATTATTGGGAAATGTATGTGCTGAAAAGCACACTGCTTTTGTCCGATGCCTTTCGCTTCCTCAGGGAGAACGCCGGCACGGATGGCGCCGAAAAAAATATTTCGCTGCAAAAGACCTTGCGGGATCTTTACGGCTTTGACGCTCTGTCCGCAGGAAGAAAGGAACTCCTGAATCATATGGAAGAGTTCTATGCTCTTGCCGGCAGGTACGGATATTTTGAAGCGGAATATCAGCTGGGAAGATTATTTCAGATGGGGGACAAACCCGACTTACAGAAGAGTGCGCAGTATTTTGAGACAGGAAAAGACAAGGGCTGCAGAAAATGTATGCTCGAGTATGCAAAGCTCCAGCAAACGCAGAAGCCCGAAACGTGGCTGCAGACCATGCTGCAGCTTGGAAGAAACCTTACGGAAAGCGATCCCTTACAACTCATCCTGGCTAAGCAGTGGGCTTCCTGCATGGATACGAACATCCTGCGGCAGATCGCCTCCTCAAATCCAGACACTGCACTGGATGAAATGATGGAGGCTTATCTGCAGGTAACGCGGCTGATGCGGCTCATCAGCAAAAGTATGTCCGGAAACGAGAATACACAGGAACTGACAGACAACATAAAATTGCTGAACGGATTGATAGAGGTACAGAAAGATCTGAAGAGTCTCATACTGGAAAGCGGCAACGGGCGATGAGGATTGGCATTGCCCGTTGCCATCTTATATGGAAAGAGTTCTCAATAAACACCTAAAAGTTCCTTCGTAATCACAGTTTTACCTTCCCGTTTTTGCTGCCAGTATCATTAGTCTGATATAGAACTCTCTGATTTCAAGCCCTTTTGAAAATATTGCCGATCACATCATTCACTGCCAACAGCTTATCCGCCATTGCACGCACTCTTCGATCGTCCTTCTCATTCTGCCCGCATCCAAGCCCTTTCTCCAGTCCCATTCCACAGGAAGTCCCAGCTCCGTCACCAGAAGCTGCCTTCCAAACTGGCACGGAAGATTCGTCTCATGGATCATTATAATCTTCCCGTCTGACAGCTCCAGGGTGAAATAAGGACTGTGGAGGACTGCAAAGTGTTTCCACTCGTCCGGACTGTCAAAATAAAACAGTGAAAATTTGTGCAGCATCTGCGGCACTTTCTTCAACGTCTGCGGAACCACATGTATATGCGCATGGCTGATGCAGCTTCCCCCTCTGTTTGTGCAGTCTGCGTCACCATGCTCAAAAAACAGCGGATTGCAGCCGTAAATTTCTTTTACCATCCGCCTTATCCTGCTTTTTAGCCGCATTAGCTCCGCCCACTCTTCTTCCTCCAGAAGGGACATGTTAAAAAGATGCTTTCTGGCACAAATAATCATGTACCCGTCACAAATCTGTCCCCGTCCTGCCACGACAAAAAAATGCTGCGTGTCTATAATATGCCTGTTGTAATCATCCTTTACTCTATTCCCATCCTCAATTTCGCAAAAGATGCAGTCTTCCGTCATTTTTTCTCTCCCCATTTCGTCCTGATTTTGGGAAGCACATAAGTTGTGGCAAATGCGGTCAGCATGACCCATATTGCATTGCTTACGATACTATTTGCCGTCTCTTTTGTTCCCACAATGAATATCTGAAAGGCCAGCAATGCCAGGAAAGCCGGAACGCCAGCTGCCCATGCCAGATACACGGCCCAGTGCCTCCTTCCCTTTCCCCGCAGCCTCTTTTTATCCGCTTCGTTCAGGTCAAAGCCCAGCATCTTCTCATCATCACTCAGGCAGATGCTTTCACGGGAATCCGAAAACAGCTTTCCGATCATACCATAGCTCTGTGTCGCCGCCGGTATCAGCAGCCATATCTGCTTCTTTTTACTTTGATCCGTGATCGTCTCGTAAAACTTCAAATCCCCGTTCCCGACAGATTTTGAGGAAATAAATTTGTCCAATACCTTAAAATGCTGCTCCTTCGACCACCGGTCCTGGGTATTTTGCATCAGAGCAAGCAGCTCGCTGTAGGCATCATGATAATAGCTCTTGGAATTGCCATTGCAGTCCGGAATCTTCTCTTCGATATTGGAACGCTCAGGCAGTCCGCTGTCTATAATATTTTTCAGATATCTGATTCCCTTTTGAATATTATCCTGTGCGTCATTCGCAAAATAGGCTTCCAGCACATTTAGCACCTTTGCCGTATGGTAAATATCTCCCGTGGCATTGTTTCCCTGGGTATCCCCCCAGCTGCCATCCGCATACTGTGCTCTCATTAAAAAAGTAAGAGAATCATGTGTAAAGCGTTCCTGACCCATCAAAGGAATCAGCGCATTTAAAACATTACATGTCACAAAAATCCGATTCATATCATTCTTATGGATTCCCCAGGCTCCGCCGCCGCTTCTCTGGGCCAGCAGCCACTGGCTTCCCTCCCGGATCGCCCTCTCCATATTCTTCTGGAAAGGAGTAGACTCCAGCCACCGGATATGCTTACAAAGCGTGTTTATTACAATGGCTGTCACATCAACGGATGGAATACGGCTTCCACTGGCAGGTTTTAGCGACATTACCTCCCACCCTGTCTTTTTTCCATTGTCCTCTAATTGGATTTGCAATAAATAGTTCAGAATTCTGGGAACCTCTTTTGCAATCCACAGATCACTTCGGGAAACAAAATAGTTCAATATCAGTGCGGTAGCCGTTGCCCCCGGACTTACTCCCGGTTCTCTCTTTAAGCCGTTTCTCCACCCGTATTCTCCCTTGCCGGCATACTGAATATAAGAATTTCTCAGCTCCTCGTCCGCATTCCTGTAAATGGCTTCCAGTCTTGCCCTGTCAATCACTATCATTCGTAGATCCTCCTCATTGCAGAACTTTCCCCGAAACTACCGGTATCTTTCTCCTCTGATGTCCGAAGTTTTGATCAAATGCAGATACTCCTTATAGCCATTGGCAAACATGGAATGCTGCCTGAATCGTTCCGATGACAAATCATTTATAAAATAAAAGCGGTCCTTTTCCTTGACCAGGGCCTTTCCCTCCCCCTCCTCCACACAGCCAATCTGATAAAAGGGCGTGCCCAGCCTGTTCACCGCCTCTTTGACCTTATCTACCTGCGCTGCCTTTATGGTGCATACCAGCTGATAGTCTCCGCCTGACAGGTACAAATTTTCGTATGGGTAACCGGCCCTGCCCGCTATCCGCAAAAACAATTCCGAGGGCTCCAGAAAATCCAGATCCAATACAAAATTGCACCCCGACTTTCTTGCCATATTGATCAAACTCCAGGTAATGCCGTCCGAATTGTCCGTACAGGCCGTGACGCCTGCGGATTCGGAAAGCAGTATCCCCTCCCTGACCTTGGCAGTGGGTCTGGTCAATGCCCGCAGTAAAACCTCCTTTTCTTCCCCGCCTATGGGCAAATCCCCCCATTTCTCCTGGAACCAGATCACGGAACTCCAAAAAGCCCCCATTTCTCCGATCACGCATACCGCATCTCCCGGTTCCGCCTTTGACTGCCATAAAACCTTTCCATTTTTGCCGATTGTGCCAATTGCAAAACCGTTGGAGCTGAAAACAGCTCCATCTTTAATATTGCCCCCAAGTAACAGACAGCCATATTCGAGACAGGCATCTTCCACCCCCTGCAAAAATCGCTCATATTCCGCAACGTCCATTTCCGGTTTCATTACGGTTGCGGTTAAAATCCCCTTGGGCACTGCACCCATGGACGCCAGATCACTCAGATTCACGATTACCGTAAGCCATCCATAATAATAGTAGTCCACAAAGCCCAGCTGAAAAGCTACCGGTTCCGGCGCCGGATCCGTTGTCAGAAGCACAGTCTCGCCCCCCAGCTCTATGACCGCACAGTCATCATCCTGAGCCTTTATATTGCGGAACCGTTCCATAATAATATTGTCAATTATATTTCTCTCTCCAATCTGCTCCAAAGAAGCCATATTTCTGCCAATCCTTTCTTTCCCGCCAAAATTGTGTGCATCCACGATAATGGTATGTATTCTTATAAATTATAACACTTTAATTTTCAAAAAACTGTACAAATTAATTAAATATTATTATTCGCTTTCCACAATACCATATATGGAAGTATACTTTTAATTTTCCGGAATTTCACAAATCATAAAACAGTACCAGCCGCACCCGGATTATGCTATTGATTTGGAAGATTATAAAAATAAAACAATTAGTCTTATATGAGGACACAAGTATTCAGCCTGTCCGTCAGGCAGGCTTTTCAGGGGATATTCACAGGCTGGATGTTTATTCTGCCGCAAGTTCAGGATAGATCTTTCTTTTGGATTCGATGAGTGCTCCCATTACACGGCGCCCTTTACCACTGACTAAATATCTTCTTGAATGCGGAACTTTTCGGATGAGGCCATGTGCTCTTAGTTTTGCAAGCTCCCTGCTAATCTGCCCTTTCACTTTGGCAGAATCAGGGTCGCCCTTGCTACGAAAATAAAACTCGTAGCCAAGAACTGAACCTTGACAACAAATGTTTTCAACAATCATGGAAGCATCACGATAAAGCAGTCATAAAAATGGCTGCCGTCAGTGAAATATTGGTATTACAAAAAATCAGGCTTGTGCTTCCACATGGTAGCCATGCTTCTCTAATTCACGTATGTATCGGGAAAGCTGTTTTTGTTCGCAGCTTTTACGTCTGGCTTCAAAACAGGATTCATCGAAAAGAGTGCCTTGCTTTAGCATGGTGTAAATAATTACAAGAAGTTTTCTTGCAAGGGCAACAATAGCTTTTTTAGCCCCTTTCTTCTGTTTGATTCTCCAATACCAGGCGGACAGATAGGTATTGCGTTTTCCGGCGATTACCCAGGCAATTTCGCAAAGCATACTTTTTATGTAAGGGTTGCCTTTGGTGACGGATGTGCTTTTACGTTTCCCTGCGCTTTCATTATTGCCCGGGCACAGACCTGCCCATGAGCAGATATGCTCCGCAGTTTTGAACGGCTTCATGTCAATGCCGATCTCAGCAATGATTGCGCAGGAAGCCGTTGTGCTGATTCCATAAATGCTGCTTAACTGCTCCACCTGCAAGGCAAATGGGGACATGTCCGCCTCAAGGCTCTTCTCGATTTCGGCAAGATGTTCTTTTAAGGAATCATAATGGTCCATAAGAATCTTCAGGAAGGCTTTTTGATGTTCTGACAGGGTTCCATTTACGGACATGAGGATTTCATCTATACGGTTTCTTGTCTTTGTTTTTAAGCAGGAATCCAAAGCAGACCGATCAATCTGTCCATGCTCAGTGAGATGCCGGATGATGTTCCTGCCGGAAGCGCCAAAGATATCAGAAATAAAAGAGGAAAGGCGAAAGCCAGAGCTTTGCAGGAACTTCTCAACCCTGTTTTTCTGGGATGTGATATCACGGATGACGC
This sequence comes from uncultured Lachnospiraceae bacterium, assembly GCA_910579685.1. GTDB lineage: Bacteria > Bacillota > Clostridia > Lachnospirales > Lachnospiraceae > Suilimivivens. Next base: position 22,592 of record CAJTVN010000019.1, read on the forward strand.
TCTTACGATAACGGTTTAAATCACGGAACTCCCGGATTCTTTTTTCTGGAATAAAGCTGCCATTCAATAGCCCGGCACGTAGCAGGGTGGAAATCCATTCGGAATCCCGCATGTCTGTTTTCTTGCCAGGGACGTTCTTCATATGGCGTGCGTTTACAACCAGCAAAGTAATATCGCCGCCAAACGCTTCTTCGAGTATTTCATAAACAGGCATCCAGTAAATACCTGTGCTTTCCATAGCAACATGATGGCAGTTTTGAGAAACAATCCAGTCCCGTAAAGCAATCATATCCGGTATTAAGGTGGTAAACTCCCGGATTTCAGAGTTTGTCGGCTTACCCAAAGGGCCAGTCAGGATACAGGCAACAATTTTATCTTTGTGGACATCCAGCCCACAAGAAATTTCCAGAAGGTCTTTCATACAGAGTATCTCCTTTGCAATAGAATGGGCAGGAGATTTGCCCGAGGTAATACGGACTTTGCTACTCGTGCTAACCATATAAGGCGCGACAATATGCTGTGCTCAAGGGCAAAACATTTACGTTGACAAACGGGGTGCAGATCCTCCAAGGTGCGTCCAAACTTAATCCTGCCTAAAACTATTATAAATCAAGACAGGAAGCTAAAACAGTAGTGGAGCCAGCCCCTCCTATTTTCATTATAGGCTGTGATAACACTTCATGATTCGTTGACAATTCAATAGACTTTATACTTTGACTGTGATATACTGTAATTACTTAATAAAAATCAGCAATTTATATATCGTACAAAAGGCGGTGATTATATGACAGACAGTGAAAAACTTGATTTATTACTTGAAAAAGTAATTGGTCTTGAAAAGGATATGATTGACGTTAAAGCAGATTTAAGACGGTTACATCGTGATGATACACTGTTACTTGATGAAGTCGAAAGAGTACATGAAATACTTTCAACCCATACGAAAGACAGATCAGTACACACGGCGTAGCCACAATTACATATATCTCATCACTAATCAAAGAAGTGTAAAGTCTACTGAATTATCAAGGGCTTTGCACTTTTTTATTTTAGGAGGTCATGAGGATATGGCAAAGTCAGTATATGAAATGGTAACAGAAAGAATTATTAACCAGTTGGAAAAAGGAATCGTCCCCTGGAGGAAGCCCTGGACGGGAATCAAAGGCGGTGCTTACAACCGTATCAGCAAGAAAAGTTATTCCTTATTAAACCAGATGCTTCTCAAACACGAGGGAGAATACGCCACATACAACCAATGGGAAAGTTTAGGCGGTCATGTCCGCAAGGGCGAGAAGTCGGAAATAGTCGTTTTCTGGAAAATCCAGCCTATAGAAGAGACCAAAGAGGACGGCACAAAGGAAACAAAGCAGGTTCCCATATTAAGATATTTCAACGTGTTTCATATCTCACAGGTGGAAGGCGTGGAACCTCTGACAAAGGATGATCTGAAGAGCATTGAACCGATAGAAAAGGCTGAAAACGTTTTGCATGATTATTGGAGCCGTGAGGGCATAGAGGTGAAGCACATAGGCGGCGATGAGGCTTACTTTATATAATGGAATTATTGTGCAGATACACACAATCGACACGGTTAATAGTTATTAAGATTTCTTGAATTTCGGTTTTACAGATTATTTTGATTGCCCTGTAATAGCGATTATTTATTTTCTCAGCGGACACCACTCAGGGCTTGTTTCCGGCAACTCTCCTACACCCAACTTCCCCATATCGTCAATTCTGTCTTCATGATCACAATAATAAATTTTCTTATCGTAATCATACTTTTTCATAAAACCGCATTCAGCGCAGTTTTGCGTCTTATTCATCAATCCCATATGTATTATTCCTCCCTCCGCATTTCCTCAATCTTGTCTGCCAAAGTCTCACTTGCATAAAATCTCATCTTCTTATGTTCTGGTACGATACAGTTATCGCCGCCCTGTGGATTCCTGCATACTTTCTCTTTATAGGTTTTCATCTCAAACCTTCCCAATCCGGAAAACATTACTTTCTCATTTTCACTCATACACTCCATAAGGGTTTCGAAAAACAGTTCCACTCCCCTTCCGGCATCTTTCTTCGTAATGCCTCCTGTCTCTGCCATTCTGTCAATAAATTCTTTTTTCAGTACTGCCATCCGTTTTAATCCTCCTATCGTCTTACTGATATTCCACGGCTTTTTAAATATTCAATTGCCATTTCTAATAAAGTCCCGTTGTTTACCGTGTTATCTAGGGTATCATCCCACACATGGGGCTTATGGCTTACCGACAATCCTCCGTGTGTACCTTCATTCGCGAACGTTGCTACCCGGAATCCGGTTGCATTTACATAGTTATTCATGCTCTCATAATCAATGTACACGCTTGCCTTTACGCCGCCTTTGTATGGCTTTGCATCCACCTTTACCGCCGAATACAGGAAATCTTTTGTCCTCCGATAGCTTGACGGATCATACCCCGAATAATAATCCTGTAAAAAATAGTTCAATGTCTCGTATACTTCCTCTGCCAGCCTGTCTGTCATCCTGAGTAAAACCGGCTGAATCGCTTGCGCAAGCTCATCCATGTTTTTTATGTGCTTTGCCATGACTTTTCCTCCTCTCCGGTGCCTCGATCACCGTGATATTCCTTGCGTTGTAATCGCTTCTGTCATTCTGGAATGGCCTGAAGGATACATAATATCCAGGAGCTATATATTCTCCGTCCAGTCTGGAATGATGGATAAAATACGTGTTGCCGTCCTCTCCCCTGATAAAGCCGAATCCCCTGTCAGTCAGATATCTTGTTACCGTGCCATACATGATTTTGCCCCTCCTTTATGATTTTGTTTTGGCTATGAAATCCGTGTTTTAAGTTTGCATGGAATTGTTGCCGTGGATTGTGTTCTGGAATGTCCCTGTGACGCTCTGCGGGGCTCATAGAGACGCTTTGAGAGTGAATGCGCGGAATTTGTCGAATGATATATTTAGACACTAAAATAAGCCCACAACTGATCAAATTATTTGATACGGTTATGGACTTATGCATGTGTCCGAATATTTAATTATCACATCAAGGCTCTCAATTGGTGTAAAACTGGTGTAAAATCTGCGTTTTTTCTTAGTTACGCTCTCCAAAAAGCACGTATTTATGCGGTTTTCAGCCCTCTAATTGTTAAACCACACACTTCTTGTCCAAAAAAGTGTCCTTATTTGCAGGGTATGAAAACAGGGTCAAAAAGTGCCCATTTTAAGCGTTTTTTGTGGAACATGCCATTTTTATAGAAAAATCTTCATATATTCCAGCTGGTACATCTCCACCGAAAAAATATTGTTCCATAGTTTCCTTTTCAAATCGATACACTGTAATCATCTCTTTTGCAGGATCAACAATCCAATACTCTCTAACACCTGCCGTTCGATATTTAAACAACTTTGTAAAATAATCCACCGGCTTGTTGCAGGAGACACAATCTCAATTATCCAATCTGGCGCTCCATGACAACCTTTGTCATCCAATTTTGAGGAATCACAAATAACAGATATATCCGGTTCTACGTAATTTGTATTATCTTCATTCAAAAATACAGCAAACGGAGCCGGAAACACTTCACATTCACCATTGCTACTTTGAATATAATTTCCAATTTCTCTGTCAAAAAATGTACCAACCTTTGATGTTTTGTATTACGTGGAGCCATATAATAAATTTTCCCATCAATCAGTTCTGCCCGTTCTCCATCTGGCAAAGCATAAATATCTTCTATTGTCTAAATATCTTCTTTTCTCAGTGCATCCATAATTCATTCACCTCTACTCTTAACACCATTATATCCTGCAGGCTTTGGAAATACATCTTCTTGAATCTCTCCGCCGGTTTTTGAAGTCTTTCTTCCCGCTTATCATCCAATATTACCGTCACTTCGCAAAACCTCATCTAAACAGATCAATTATTTTATTTCTATTGAGAAAACGGAAGCGCTATGATAGAATAGGAAATTGTCAAACGGACAAGTCGAATTTTAATCAGGGAGTGAAGCACATGAAAATCAGAAAAAACGCAAAAGCGCATATGGCAGCCGCTATCGTTTTATCAACAACACTTTTCTTTGCAGGCTGCGCAGCCAATACAACCAGAGAAGCAGAACCCGACGTGATTGTGGAAAAAGCCTCAGGCAAGGAAGACCTGGCGACAGAGAATGCTGCAAAAGAGGAAAGCCGGGATACAGACATGACAAACGGAAATGATGCGGCGGACAATCAAAAAGCACCTTCTGAAAATACAAACAGATACGATCCTGTTTTGTCGCAATACCGTGACATGGTTCAAAATGATTTTTATATTGATCTACGGGATTCCGATAATTATGACGGCAGTTTTGGGGAGGATATCGGACTTGAAATCCGCACCCATAAGCAGAATATTTATTACGCATTTTATGATATAGACGGAAACGGGACAATGGAACTTATTATTGCAGGCGGAGAAAACAGTGTATCAAATCCCTCTTTTTGCCCATGGAATTATGATTTATATGGTTATGACGGAACGAATGCAGTTCATCTTTTCCCGGAAATGGAGTTTGGTTACAGAACCAATTTTTCGCTTTATGAAAACGGTGTGATAGAAGTATTTTACAGCAGCAGTGCCGCGGAAACCGGTGTTGATTTTTACAGAATAGGCGCAGACGGATTCACTCCCGAACGAATAGATTCTTTTACCGCAATCAGTCGTTTAGAAGGAGAGGAACCTGTATTTACTTATTCTCAAAACGGAAATGAAATTACGGAAGAAGAATACAATGCCGGCATTCAAGGCTACGAAACTGCTCTTTCAACATTAGATTGGATACAGATTCAATAACCTTCTCAAAATTTCGTCCATTTGCCAGATTCCAATCACCACGGTTACTTTGGCTCCATGGGTTGTTGCTGCTTAAATTATCGTCTTTGTGCTTCCTCCCGTTCTTCATTTGCTATTTCCGATTCGAAATCGATCCAGTTTTTTTCTTTCTCTGTCACTCGGACTATGCTGATCAGGACATCCTCCTTCTCCTGACCAGATACCACACCATCCACACCCAGAACAGCAGGGAAACAAGCTCTGCGCCTCTCCAATACCAGGGCTCCTCGAAGCCCGCCTTCACCGTGCCGTCAAAGCCGGAAGAAACCGTGATCCGCAGCCTGTTGTTTTCCCCGCAGGAGACCGGCAGCTCCTGGTTTTCGCTTCTTGCATGATATCCCTTATACTTGAGAAGGGGCAGATCCACGGTCTGCTCCTGCCCGGATTCATTGCAGATGCGGACCGTGAGGGTTGTCCCGTTCCTGGCCTCCAGCCGTGCGCTCACAAGTTCCGGATCCGATACTTTCAGATCCGTCTTCAGATTCAGATAATCGGTTCCCTTGGGCAGATATGCCCCGTCATAGACCGCCCGCACCGTCAGATCCCGGAAACTGTACTCATATTCAAAGGGTATCATCAAATTATTATACTGGAACAGGTAATCCGCCCCCTGCCAGCAAAACAGCACACTGACCAATGCGCCCGCAGCCATTACCTTCTTTCTGTCATAGTGCTTTGCCGCTTTTGATACAAGGGCAATGAACAGCAGCGTGATAAAGACCGATGCCGCGGCCAGAAAGCGCCAGGCAAATTCAAACTTTTTGAGAACGCCGTACACCACAGGAACATACTCGTCCAGCCACATATAGGGGAACAGATTGGTGGACATCCACAGAGAAAGAAACAGCAGAAAAAGCAGGCGGATAAAAAGGCTCCTGTCCCTCTTTTCCATCCGGCGCTCCTGCAGCAGGAAGCATGCGACGGCAAAAAGGATAAGCGCCGACACAGGCCCTACGGACATGGGCATGTCCTGATACATCCCATATAAATCCGCTTTGACATCCGCAACCGCATTATAGGAGGCGGAAAACAGTTGGGAGAGGAAAGCCGAGTTATAGGAAAGCGGTTTGTTTCCGTAATAGGTTGTCAGAGTCATGCTCCCGTAGGTGTCCAGAAAGGGGACGATGAAAAACAGGCAGGACGCCAGAGAACCGGCTGCCGCCTTACCCAGCTGCGCCAGGCTGCTCTTTCGAAATATTTCCCTGAAAAAGACGGCCAGAAACAGGACGGTGAACAGAACCGTCATGAGAGAGCCCAGCACGTGGGATGTGATAATACCGGATGCTCCCAGCGTAAGATAGATCCAGCTCCTTCCCCTCTCCTTCTCCTCTCCCCTGCAGATCCCCCAAAATCCCAGAATCAGCAGCGGCCAGAAGGCCATCACCGTATAGGCTCCCACGGCTGCCCTGGTATAGAGTGCGACCAGACGGTGCAAAGAAGCGGTATAAAGCACAGTTCCAAACAGGCCGGTATACCGGTCCCCGGACATCTTCCGAAAACAGAAAAAAGCGTTTCCAATAGTGAAACAATTGATAAAAAGCAGGTAAACCTTATAGGCCGTACCCATGGAAAATCCCAGAAGGTAGAGAACGGCCGGCAGATAAAGCAGCGCATCCCCGTAAAAAATTCCCGTTGCATACCCGTAGCCGTTGAACCATTCCGGGTGGATCCGCACAGGGAACACCCCATCCCGAAGCCCCTCCGCAATCGCATAGATGCGATAAAAGTGAAACCGCAGATCGTAGCCCTTGGGCACGTAATTCATTGTCATGGGCAGCTGCACCACAAATAAAAGGGCGAAAAGGGAAAGGACAATCATCCTGTTTTCCCACAGCCACGCCTCAACCTCCTGCCTGCGGCAGAGAAAGAGCCAGCATGCCGCATCCAGCAGGCCAAAGAGCAAAAGCAGCACAAGCGCTTCCTTCAGTGCAGAACGCCCGTTCAGGTACATGAGCGTAATCTGGTCAATCTGGACCGTTTGCGGGCATCCGTCATCCATCACGTTCTCGATCCTCGCCTCCGTGTTATCTTTCCCCACATAGACAAAATACTCCGCCGTGGCCGAATGATCCGCCAGCAGCATGGACTCGGAGTGGATCCAGGGATATTGTGCCTCACATACCGCTTTGCTTCGGCATCCAGTGGAGCTGTGAGAGGCCGTGTTCGTCTCATACTGCACCCTGACCGCATAGACCCCCCGCCGCAAAGAGACAGGCGGGGTGATAATTCTCCGGTTTATGCCCTGCTGTGTCCCGTCAATGCCAAAGGCCGTCTTAGAGGCCGAATCGCCTTTTTCATCCTCCCATGCCAAAGACAGCTGATCTGCAGAATACTCGGTATAATCATTTTCATGGCTCCTGGCCTTTCCTGCGCACACAAAAAAGAGCAGGAGCAGCTCCAGCGCCAGAACACCTGTAAGTATCATTCCCCTTTTACAATTCATTCTCATGCCTTCTTTCAAAATTGTCTATACGAATTGTAACACAGCTTCCGAAAAAGTCACCTTAACAAAGCCTTAATTTTGGGCAAATTTTACTTATTTTCCTCTCTTTTCCATAATATCGCCTATTTACATTCTTTTAACCGGTATTTCCTCGGTGTCAAACCATATCTTTTCTGAAAAATCCTGTGGAAATAGCTGGTATTGTCATAGCCTGCCGCCGCCGCAATATCCATCACGGGCATTGACGTGTGCTGTAAAAGATAAGCGGCCTGGTTCAGCCGCTTTTCCTGCAAAAGCTCCGTGAAGTTTCTTCCGGTAATCTTCTTGATTTCCCGGGAAAGCCAGGAAATGTCATAATGAAGAAGTCCCGCAAGCTCACAAAGCCCTCCCTCCCTGTAGTGCTCCTCCACATAGTCCAGCACGTCAATCATGAGCCTGCGCTGTTTTCCACCGGTTCCCATCTCCATGCGGTCCATATGGTTCATAAGCTGTAAAAACAAAAGCCCCATGGTTGCCTGGTTGATGCTCCTTCTGTTGGGCTGCCTGTTCCAGATCGACCAGATCAGGTTTTCCAGAAGATTCTGAACCGGAAGCACATCCGCAACCTTAAAATGCATGTACCCGGAGGAATCGTTCTCTCCCCTTAAACAATCCACCACAAAGTCGCGCAGAAGATTATTTTCCTCCCCGATCATTTTCAGGGTATAGTCAAAAAACTCCGGCAGAATAATAAAGTTAACCGCTATATCGTCCTCTCCGGCAGGATAGATTTCCTGTACAGCCGTCTGGTTCAGAAACAGAAGCTCCCCCTGCATAAGCGCCACGTCATTCCCGTCGATCACATGTCGGGTGGAGCCGGAACACATATAGATCACTTCAATATAATTGTGAGTATGTTTCGGGAAATGCACAAATCGAGTGTGGGTGCGCACCTGAATCAGCTTTCCGGCATCCATAAGCTTTCCGGCGTCAACCACATCCCACTTTTCAGACATGTAAATTTCCTTGTCGATCTTTGTCCTGCCCGAGAGAATGCGTTCCTCCTCGGGCGTTATCTTTTTCAGCTCTCTTAAAAGCTCCTCTTTCATCCTTATACCCCTGCATAGCGCAAGCCATGCTTGCGCTGCTGCCACCAATAAAGAGTTTGGAAGTAAACTTCCAAACTCTTTATCCCAGGATCGCCTTGTCGCTGGCAAACTCCTCGCCGCTTGCCGCCTCAAACTTGTGAAGCAGATCCTCCACGGTAAGGCTTCTCTTTTCCTCACCCCTGATATCCAGTATGATCTTCCCGTCCATAAGCATGATCAGCCGGTTCCCATGGGTGATGGCGTCCTTCATGTTGTGAGTGATCATGAGCGTGGTCAGCTTATCCCTGTTCACGATATAATCCGTAGTTTCCAGAACCTTGGCCGCAGTTTTGGGGTCGAGGGCCGCCGTATGCTCATCCAGAAGCAGGAGCTTTGGCTTTTGCATGGTGGCCATCAAAAGGGTAAGCGCCTGGCGCTGCCCTCCGGATAAGAGCTGCACCTTGGTGGTCATACGGTCCTCCAAGCCCAGCCCCAGGATCTTTAACTGTTCCCGGTATTCCTCCCTCTCCTTCTTGGTGATTCCGGCTCTCAGGAAACGTCCGCGCCCCCGGCGCTTTGCAAGGGCCAGATTTTCCTCGATTCCCATGGTTCCCGCAGTTCCCGTCATGGGATCCTGAAAAACTCTTCCAAGGAATCTGGCTCTCTTGTGTTCGGCAAGCCTGGTCACATCCACCTGATCGATGAGAATCTGCCCCTCGTCCACCGGCCAAACCCCGGCGATGGCGTTCATCATGGTGGATTTTCCGGCTCCGTTGCCGCCGATTACGGTGACGAAATCCCCTTCCTCAAGGGTGAGGGAAAAATGATCCAGCGCCAGCTTCTCATTTACCGTACCCGGATTAAAAACCTTAGTCACATTTCTGATCTCAAGCATGGCTGCCGCCTCCTTTCTTTGCCAGTGCACCGGAAAACAGCTTCTTCTTCCAATGTGGTATGGCAAGGAAAAATGCAACCACCAGGGCGGAGAACATCTTAAGATAATCCGGATCCGCTCCAAGCCAGATCACCACCTGCAGCACAATATAATACACAATAGATCCCAGCGCCACCCCGATCAGCTTAAACCCGAAGTTGTGGAGGATCCTTCCAAACGCCGCCTCGCCGATAATCACGGCTGCAAGGCCGATCACGATGGCTCCGCGGCCCATATTGACATCGGAAAAGCCCTGGTACTGCGCAAGAAACGCCCCGGACAGGCCCACAAGGCCATTGGAAATCATAAGCGCAAGCACCTTGGAGAGGTTCGTGTTGATTCCCTGGGCCCTGGACATGTTTTCGTTACAGCCGGTAGCCCGCAGGGAGCATCCAAGCTCGGTCCCGAAGAACCAGTACAGAACAAGCACCACCAGTATGATGCCGAGAGTAACCACAAAAATAGGATTTCTATAAAAAACAACGCCTTTTATGTGACGCAGGGAAACTAAAAGGCTGTATTTGTCGACATTGATCGCCTGATTGGCTTTTCCCATGATCTTCAGATTCACCGAATACAGGGAGAGCTGTGTCAGAATACCGGAGAGAATCGGCGGTATTCCCATAAAGGTATGAAACAATCCGGTGGCAAGACCGGTCACCATCCCCGCCGCAGTGGCGGCCAGCATGGAAACAAACACATTGTGCCCCGAGAGCATCATCATAATGCAGACAGTGCCTCCCGTACACAGGGAGCCGTCCACGGTAAGATCCGCAAAATCAAGGATCCGATAAGTAATATAGACACCGATAGCCATAATCCCCCAGATTAATCCCTGGGCCACGGCGCCCGGCAGAGCGTTCAGCAGATTGAAAACGTTCATGTTCTTCCTCCGAAAACAGTATCTTTCCTGGAACAGTTTCTTTCATGGAAACAGGACAACCGGAGAAGCTTCTCTCCCGCTGCCCTGTCTGTAAGCCGCAGCTTATGGATCCGGCCGCATGTCTATTCTCCGATTGCCTCGTAGCCCTCGGGAATCGTGATATTTAACTGCTCGCAAAGAGATGCGTTATACTTTTTGGTAAAATTTGGCGCATACTCGATGGGCATGGCGGAGATGTCCTCTCCCTTCAGAACCCTTGCCGCCATCTTTCCGGTGGCAACGCCGAGGTCATAGTAGCTGATGGATAAGGTTGCAACACCGCAGCCTGCGCAGATGCCTTCTTCTCCCGCAACCACCGGAACTCCTGCGGGAACGCAGACATTGCTGATCAGCTCCGCATTGGTGGCCGCCGTATTGTCCGTGGGCACATAGATCACGTCCGTCTCACCGGCCGCTTTTGTTACCACGGAGGTAAGGTCGTTGGAATCTGAGAATGCGTAGTATTCACAGGTATAGCCCTTCTCCTCCAGGAAGGTTTTTACCGTATCGACCTGATACTGGGAATTCGCCTCCGCAGAGCAGTATAACAGGCCCACATTCTTGGCGTCCGGAAACAGCTCCTGCAGAATATCCGCCTGGCCGTCAAGAGGCGCAAGATCCGAGGTTCCGGATATGTTTCCGCCCACGGTTCCGGAAAAGCCGTCGATATCCAGAGCAACGCCGTACTCCGTCACGGAAGTTCCGAGAATCGGAATCTCATTGGTTCCTGCGGCGGCGGCCTGAAGGGCCGGTGTGGCGTTGGCAAGAATCAGATCCACGTTGCCGGATACAAAGCTGTTGATAATCGTTGAACAGGTATTGGTATCCCCCTGTGCGTTCTGCTCATCAAATACCACCTGGTCTCCAAACTCCTGCGTCAGTGCATCCTTAAAGCCCTGGGTAGCCGCATCCAGTGCGTCATGCTGCATCAGCTGGCAGATTCCGACCGTGTATACCGTGCCGTCTCCCTCGGTCTGCGCAGCATCCTCTCCGCCGGCTTCCTGATCACCGGAAGTGTCTTCCGCATTTGCATCCGCCTCGTTCGCACTCTCCTGTGTGCCGCTGCCCGAAGCGCTCTCACCAGAGCCTGAACCGCCGCATGCGGTCAGAGAACTCACCATGGCAGCCGTCAAAAAAACCGCTAACAATTTTTTCATAATCGTTTCCTCCCATAATAGTTTTACGGCTTATCACTTTACCGCTTTATCGATTATACAGGTTTAAAGCGCTAAAGTCAATCTAAATTTGGGAAACCGGCGGCTTTGAGCCGCTATTGCCCGGAAAAGCCTGCGGATATCTGGTGTGTGACCAAATACCGGTCTTCCCGAAGCTCCTCCACGGAAAGCCGCAGCTCGCAGTAATCCATTCCCGCCGCGCGCATGGCGTCCTCCAGATAATTTTCCTTATAGGCCCCCGTCCGGTAGGAATCGCTCCACTGACGCAGAAGTTCTTCCCCTTCCATCACATTGGCAAAGACAAAGATTTCCGAATCCGCCTGTGCAATCCTGTTATAACAGTCCGCATTATAATCCGCAAGGGACGTGATCACCTGATCCTGGGTCATTCCCAGCTCCTCGATCCCTCTTTTTGCGTCCTGCGCACTCCTTTCCAGATTCCGGTATCTCTCCCCGCCGCAGGGCGGCAGGTTTACGGAAAGATCCCGCCTTGCATGCGTGTCCGCATAATCACCGTCCGACTTGTTGAAATAATCGTAAGTCCTCCCGCTGTCCGTATCGTCCCAGGTCACATCCACGTTGTAAAAGCCGTCCTCCAGCCCCACAATATTCCAGGCATGATTTTCCCCCGCATAGCCGGTACAGTAATAGCAGGGAATCCCAAGCCTCTGCATGATATACTGGAAAGCCCTGGCATAGCCGGCGCATACGGTCCGGCCGTTTACCAGGGCGCTATAAGCGCTCTGCCCCATTTCCGCAGAAAGATCATAGGTAATCCGGTCCGCCAGGGCATCATGCACGAATTTTTCTCTCGCATAATCGTCCGGAAGAGTCAGAGCCTCGTTGATAATCGCATCCGCACTGCGCCAGAACACGGTCTGCTCCCGTAAAAGATCATCCGCCGTCCTGTTATAGGACAAGTCGATCTCCACACAGATCCCGCTCCTGCGGTATTTGCAGTAATAAGCCGTGTTCATGAAAAAGAGCTCCGGATGGTCTCCGATCACCGCGGAAAAAATATCCGTCATCTCATTGACCTCCACCTCCTCCACCGGGGCAAAGGCTTCGTTCAAATCATTGGCATTGGCATAGATCTGTCGGTACAGATGCTTTCCTCTCTCATCCAGCATCTGATAGTACGGATAAAAAACAGGATCAAAGGTCAGATCATCCCCGGTATTCCCATGCCCCAGCCTCTCGCCGAGCTGCTGCGCCTCCTCCTCTTCGACCTCCTGCCCTTCTTCCCGGATGGGCTCATAGCCGTTTCTGCCCGTTATTCCCGTAATCACATAGGCCTGGGACTGGCCTGTCCGGGAAGGCGCATCCTCCGAAACCTCCGGCCTGTTCTCCAAAGGCTCCCTGGGATTTTCCAGAGCTTTCTGCGTATTTTCCAGGGATCCCCCGGCCTGGCCCGGTCCCGCCGCCTGCACGTCCGGCTCTTCTTCCCCTGACTCCCTGTCGGCCGTAAGGCTGTCTCCCGTTCTCGCCTGCTCCGGATACAGAAAATCCGCCACTCTCTGCGTAAGATCCGGATGAAAGGCGCAGACCAGGACGAACACGCCCATAGCCGTAAACAAGAAAAGGAAAAGATATAATATTTTTTTCAGTATTTTCATTCTTCTATCCCAGTCTTCGCATCTCCGTATATGCCAAAAGCAGCGGCCCTACTCCTTTTGCATCATCCTCCACCACAGGCTCCGACATGTAATAGGCAAAACTGCCGTCCCTGCGCATATTGTCAAAAGGGCCAAGCCCTGCCACCAGACAGATTCCTCCAAGGCTTAAACGGCCGTCTTTTTCCTTCAGATATCTGTCGCAGATGCCGTTAAAAGCCTTTAAGCCGTACTCCCTGTAGCTCTCGGGAAGGAAACATAGGCGCACTCCCTTGAGCAGGGAGTATGCCATAATTGCGCTTCCGCTGGTTTCCAGATAGTTGGGCTCCTTTCCCCCAAGGGCCGGAAGCTGGTACCACAGGCCGCTCTCATCCTGGAACTTTAACATGGAATCGATCAATTCCACAAAGGTTTTCTTCAGGAATTCGTACTCCTTCTGATATTCCTTACCGGGCTCGCATTTACTCAGCGTATCAAGCAGCGCCATGGAATACCATCCAAGGGCCCTGAGCCAGAAATTGCGGGAAAGCCCCGTCTGCTTATCGCACCAGAAAATCTCCCTGGAAGCGTCATAGCCATGGTAATAAAGACCTGTCTTCTCATCCCTCATGTGTTCCACTACATTGCGAAACTGCCGAAAGATATCCCCGTAATTTTCACGGTGATTGAACTTCGTCTCATACTCCATATAGAAAGGCTGGCCCATATACATGCCGTCAAGCCACACCTGATTCGGATATATCTTCTTGTGCCAAAAATTCCCTTCCCGGGTCCGCGGCTGGTTTTTCACCTGGCTGTATATCAGATCAATGGCCTTTCTGTATTTTTCCTTTCCGTTCAGCTCATAGAGAGAAAACAGCGTCTTACCCGCATTGACATTGTCTATATTGTATTCTTCCGCCTGATAGCCCACAATACCTCCGTCTTCCCTCACCCTGTGATCGATAAAGGCGTCTGCGAACTCATAGTATTTCTTGTCCCCCGTGGCCCGGTAGACCTCAAGCAATGCCAGAATCATGCATCCGTCTATGTAATTCCAGCCCGACGCCTTTCCCTCTTTCGCCTTCTCGATATTCCACGCCGGCAGATCCAACGTGCTTTTGTCAATCAGTTCGTCAATGTACTTCTCAAAAATCGGCAGCTTCATAACCCATCGCCCTCCCACTGTATTCTCCATGCAGTTAACCGCTCGTTGTTTCAGGAATAATCATATCAAATTATCCGGGGATAGGCAAGAAAACTATGGGCTTGTAAATTTTCAAAAGAGAAGTAAAATAAAGATGTACCTAAAATACCGAAGGAAGGAGATCATTATGCTTGAACTAAAAGGTATTCATTGGAAAACTCCTGAAAACGAGGAGATTGTAAAGGGGATCGATCTTTCCGTTCCCGAAGGAAAGCTCACCGTTATCACAGGACCCAACGGCGGCGGCAAGACCTCTCTTGCCAAAATCATAGCAGGGCTCTATACGCCAAGCCAGGGACAGATCCTATTAAATAAAGAAGAGATTACGCACTGGGATATTACCAGAAGGGCCAGGGGCGGCATTGCCTACGCTTTTCAGCAGCCCGTCCGTTTTAAGGGCCTTACCGTGAGGGATCTTCTTGAGCTGTCAGCGCAGGAGCCTCTTTCGGAGGAGCGGCTCTGTTCCGCCCTCAGCGCCGTTGGGCTGTGCGCCCAGGAATATATGGACAGGCAGGTGGACGGGGGGCTTTCCGGAGGGGAGAGCAAGCGTGTGGAAATCGCTACCGTTCTGGCCCGCAAAAACGCCCGGATCCTGGTCTTTGACGAACCGGAGGCAGGCATTGACCTCTGGAGCTTTGCCAATCTCACGGACGCTTTTGAGCAGCTGAAAAGACAGGGCGGACGCACGCTCATCATTATTTCCCATCAAGAACGCATTATGGAAATCGCCGATTATGTCGCCGTGGTTGCGGACGGGAAGCTCCGTACCTTTGGGAAAAAGGAAGAGATCCTGCCCCTGCTTCTCTCCGGCGAGAGATGTGCTTTCTGCCCTAAAGGCGAGTCCGGAAAGGAGGAGTGCTGACATGAATTCCACTACAAACCATCTGCTTTCCCTGATCTCCGATTTCAGGGAAGATTTTAAGGGCGCTTTTAACATCCGGGAAAACGGAGGCTGCGCCGGCCGGCAGTCCACCGAAACCATCCGCATCGAGCCCAGACAGAAAGAGCCGGGAATCGATATCTACATCAGTGCGGCGGCCAAACACGAGACGGTATATATTCCCGCCTGCGTCACCAAAAGCGGGGTAAACGATCTTGTCTACAACGATTTCCATGTGGAGGACGGCGCCGACGTGGTCATTGTGGCGGGCTGCGGCGTCCACTCCGACGGTGAGGATGAGGCCGTCCACAACGGAATCCACCGCTTCTTTGTGGGAAAGAACGCAAAAGTGCTCTATCAGGAAAAGCATATCGGGACGGGAACCGGCTCCGGAGAGCGCAGGATCAATCCGGTCACGCAGATCACTCTGGAGGAGGGCGCCTGTATGGAAATCGACACCACCCAGATCAGCGGAGTCAATCACTCAGAGCGCTCCACCTGCGCGGTTCTTGCAAAGGACGCAAAGCTGATCATCCATGAGAGGCTTCTCACCGACGGCGCCGAAAAGGCCAGTTCCGATTTTTCCGTGACCCTTGAGGGCGAGGATTCCGGCGTGGATCTGATCTCAAGATCCGTGGCAAAGGGAAACTCCTATCAGGAATACCGCTCCGTGATCCGGGGAAACTGCCGCTGCATGGGCCATTCCGAGTGCGACGCCATCCTGGCGGAAAACGGAATCGTAAATGCGGCGCCCGCCCTCTATGCAGGGCATATCGACGCCTCCCTGATCCACGAGGCCGCCATCGGCAAAATCGCCGGAGAACAGATCACAAAGCTCTGCACCTTAGGCCTCACCGAAGAAGAGGCAGAGCAGAAAATAATCGAGGGATTTCTGAAATAATCTCTCACCGGTTCAGACAAGAGACTGCTGTGCAAAAACCGCGCGGCAGTCTCTTTCTCACCCGATATTTTTCCGATACGCTCTAATGCTGCTGGTAACTTCCAAAGAAATCGGCAAGTTTTGCCGCCGCATCCTCAAGGACTTCAATGCGCGGCAGGTAAACCACCCGGAAATGGTCGGGCTGTTTCCAGTTGAACCCTCCGCCATGGACAATGAGAATCTTTTTCTCCCTGAGCAAATCCAGCGCAAATTTTTCGTCATCCGTGATGTGGAACTTCTGAATATCTATTTTCGGGAAAATATAAAATGCCGCCTTTGGCTTCACCGCAGTGATGCCGGGGATGTCAGTGAGAGCCTTGTAAATATATTCTCTCTGTTCATAGATTCTCCCTTTGGGTACAATATAGCTGTTAACGCTCTGATAGCCGCCAAGAGCGGTCTGAACAATGGACTGCGCCGGCACATTGGAACAGAGGCGCATATTGGAGAGCATATTCAGGCCTTCGATATAGTCCTTTGCAATGTCCTTGTTACCGCTCAGGATCATCCATCCAATCCGAAAGCCCGCAATCATGTGAGACTTGGACAGCCCGCTGAAGGTCACACAGAACAGATCCGGCGCCAGGGACGCAATGGAAACATGCGGTTCTCCGTCCATCACCAGACGGTCATAGATCTCGTCGGAAAAGATGATGAGCTGGTGCTCCCTGGCAATCTCCACGATCTGAAGCAGAAGCTCCTTTGGATAGAGCGCTCCCGTGGGGTTATTGGGATTAATGATAACAATGGCTTTTGTCTTATCCGTGATTTTCTTCCTGATATCGTCAAGATCCGGATACCACTCCGCCTGCTCATCGCAGATATAGTGAACTGCCGTGCCTCCGGCAAGAGTGGCACAGGCCGTCCACAGGGGATAATCCGGAGAGGGGATCAGAATCTCGCTGCCCTCGTCGAGAAGGGCGGACATACAGACATTGATCAGCTCGCTCACACCGTTTCCGGTATAGATATCATTGATGGAAACGTTGGGGATATTTTTGAGCTGGGCGTACTGCATAATTGCCTTGCGTGCGGCAAACAGGCCCTTTGCCGGAGAATATCCCTCGCATTCGGTGAGCTGCTGGCGCATGTCATAAATGACCTCGTCCGGCGTTGAGAAGCCAAACGGCGCCGGATTGCCTATATTCAGCTTGAGGATCCGCGTCCCGGCCTCCTCCATTTTCATGGCCTCGTCCACCACCGGCCCCCGGACATCATATAGAACATGATCTAATTTTGTAGATTTCTTAAATTCCCGCATTTTGTCTCCTCCTGACAATTTGTTTTCCGCATACTGCGCTCCAGTCTCCGGTACAGCCTCCCGGCCGGATGCTCCGCCGCCGGCAAGCCAGCTTTCCTCAACCTCCAGCTGCGCCGCCAAAAAGCGGATAATCTCGGCTCTCGGAACTGTCTTTCCGCTGACATACTGGCTCACATGGCTTTTCCCAAGCCTGATCCCCCTTGCGGAGGCTGCCCGGATCAGATCGACCTGCCGGACTTGTCTGCGGTCCATGGCATACTTCAATCTGTCTGCAAATGTTTCCTTGCGCATCGGATTCTCCTCTCGAAGTTCAATTTTGTTTTAGAAGTTCAATTTATATGATATCACGCCTTGCATAAAAGTTCAACAGAAGTTCATTAAAAGTTCATTTTTTCAATTTCCAAGGAATGTTTCCCGTTAACTAATTCATCTTGCCAAATTTTTTTATTTTAACTATACTAAAAGGGGAGGGATTTGCCATGGATGACATCAGTCAGAGAATCTTACGAAAAATAGGGATACCGGACTTCTTCGAAAAAATAGGTCCTTTGAACACGGCGGATTTTAATTCTGTTTTGCTGAAACTTTTTTCTCTCCGGGCCTCCGGATCTTCCCCCGGAAGGTCTTACATACATTCAGGGAAAATCGGTTTGCCGCTCCGGGAGACGTTGATCCGGTTAAACTGCACCAATTGGAGATTGACCTGTTATCAATGGCGTCAAAGTCCGGCATCACAAATAAATTATTGTCTCCGGTTGCGCCCCTTGGAAGCTGCAGCGCATTTGGATGTGTCAGCCAGAATAACGTATTGAGCGCCGTGCGCATTTTGGCATTTTCTGCATGGTGTCCACGGCAAAAGATAAAGGCTCTTATCTGCGCGAAAAAGAACTGTTAAAGCGGCAGCTTCAATTCTACAATGAACTTCTGCAGACAAAGTACGACGGTAAGATGGCTGTCACATTAAGGCCAAGAACCGGATATACCGCCTGCGAGGACTTCTTTGAAAAAATGGGACTGAATTTCAAAATTTACATGCAAAAGGAAGGAGATCGGATCGAGATTGCCGACGGCGGTTTTGTCGACTGGATCAGTAAATTGACAGGAGACAAAAAAGACCGATGTCTCATAAGCGGCCTTGGCCTGGAACGATTGTTGTCTCTTCCGGAAAAAGATCATTAAATAAAAAAAGACACTGCACATACCGCCAAAGCTTTCAGACAGCTTTGGCGGTGTTGCTATGTTCCTGCTATTTCAAATCTTTGCGGCTGTCAATTCCCAGCTTCTCGAATATATGGGATACGTGCTTTTTCACCGTGGCCTCGGAAATATACAGCTCTTCTCCAATCTCCCGGTTGGAAAGCCCTCTCCTTATGAGCTGTGCCACCTGCCTCTCCCGGCTGCTCAGCAGGGAAAAATCCGGTACAGAATCTTTCGTTACGGGTTCATCCCCGGGTATCCTCCCGGCCTGCCCCTCCTGTTCCTGTGTCCGCATTTCTCCCCGCTCCTTCTCCGTCTCCCCATCTGTTTGCGGCTCCTTCTCTTCCCGCATCCCCTGCCCGTCTTCCTTTTCCGGCTCCTGCTGTGCCTGCAGGCTTCCCCGTCCAAGAATAAGATAACCGGCAAAGCCGTAAAACAGCGGCCTGAAGTCGAGGGCCAGACGGGCCAGAAGCCCTCTTCCCGGTTCTCCCCGGCTCTGCAGACTGACAAAAAGAAGCATAAAGGTTTCGATATATCCTGTCATAAGAATATTTCCGGCAAAAATTTCTTTCATCTGCCGGTAGCTTTTCCCGCTCTCCATATAAGGCAGGCACAGGATCGCACTCCCCAAAAGCAGCATTCCTAAAAGCCCCGCATCCAAAAGCCGAACCAGATCTTCTCCCAGCAGGAAACACATAAGGATCAGATAAAACACGGCCGCCGCGAAGCTTCCCATTCTCTTTTTCATTCCTGTGACCGTTCTCCTTTCCTGGTCTGCCGCAAGTTGCAGTTCCAACCGCACAGGCGGAACTTTTCCTCCGCCATCCTACTCCTGACCGCTGATAAATTCCTGAATTTTCACGTTCAGCTTGGACTGTATGGGAAGAAGCAGCAGGACAAAACACATTCCATACATGATTGATACGAGCATAACCGCAATATTGGGCCCGAGGCTCGACAAATTGTCCAGAGTATACAAAATCTGTATCATCTGTACCATTGCGATAAAGACCGAAGCGGCTATGATTGTCAGAATCACCAGATTTACCGCTTCCCTTGCTCGTTTTAACTCCAGCAGCTTATCCGGCTTTTTCTTACCTATGGAAAACCGGAAGGCATTGCTGAAATCCTTATGAAGGCCGCTGGATATCAAAATGGGGATCACCAGAAGCAGTAAAACCACCAAAGACATGAAATCAACCATACGATCCCATCGGCCGTCAGCAAAAAAACTGATCAGCCAAGTGGTAAAAATCACTCCCAATAATGACAAAAAATACATATACATCTCCTCCTCTTTTCTAGTTTATAGTTCCCTGGTTGTGCCGGCATATTTATTGTAGCCTTGGAAATGCAAAAAGAAAATACTACTTTCCACATGAAAAGTAGTATTTTCGGTAGTAATCCGGGTGGTAATTACAAAATCATTTCCTTTTTGTCCAGATCCTCCTGGACTTTTGCCAGATCCTCGCGGATCGAAAGCTTCTGAGGACAGGCCGCCTCGCATTTTCCGCACTTGATACAGTTCTTCGCCTGATGCTCCGGGCCGATTTCCTTCTCCCATCTCCATTTTACAACATTGTAATTCTGGTACATGTGGTAGGTGTTCCATGCGGCAAAGCACCCGGGAATATCCACTCCCGCAGGACAGGGCATGCAGTACCGGCAGCCCGTACAGCCGTTCTGAACCCGGCTCTTGATGGTCGCCGCCACATCCTCCACCACGGCCCTCTCCTCCTGGGACAAGGGCTTAAAGGGAGTAAAGGTCTTAAGGTTGTCCTCTACCTGCTCCATGGTTGACATACCGCTTAAGATCACCTTCACGCCGGGAAAGCTCCCAACCCAGCGCAGGGCAAAGGAGGAAGCGGACGCATCTGCATCCAGCTGGCGGAATCTGCCCATGATATCCTCCGCAAACCGGGAAAGGCTTCCGCCCTTTACCGGCTCCATGATGATCAGGGGCACGCCCTTTTTCACCGCAAGCTCATATCCTCTCGTTCCCGCCTGCTCTTCCGCATCCATATAGTTAAACTGGATCTGGGCGAAATCCCAATCTCTGTGGTTGATCACTTCCTCAAAGACCTCGTAGCTGTCATGGAAGGAAAATCCGAGATATTTGATCTTTCCTTCCGCTTTCAGCTTCTCCAGCTCCCCGATACAGCCGATCTCCAGCATCTTGTCCCATCGCTCCTTGCCCACCGCATGCATCAGGTAAAAATCAATGTAATCCGTCTGGAGCTTTTCAAGCTGTTCCTCAAAGATCGCCCGGATATCCTCCTTCTTTTCCACCTTCCACAAAGGCAGCTTGGTGGCAAGATAGAAAGAACTCCTCTCATACTTCTTCAGAATCTTCCCCACGACGATCTCGCTTTGTCCTTCATGATAAGGGTATGCGGTATCTATGTAGTTCACGCCCTCCGCAATGGCCTTATCCAGCATCCTCTCAGCCTCCGGCTCGTTGATTTTCCCGTCTGCGCATACCGGGAAGCGCATACAGCCAAAACCCAGAAGAGAGGTCTCGATTCCAAGATTCTCCAATTTCCTTTTTTCCATGATTCTTCTCCTTGTCGTGTTCAGTATAAGGAAATTTTATCATCAATCGGCGAAATATTCAATAAAACTTTCCGCCCTAAGGGAGTATTGCGCCAAAAGGCGATATACGTCAGTTTCGTTATTTCATTTCCACGGCTCACAGACTGCCCCGCGGGCTGTGAGTTGTGTGCGGTCAGCCTAATCCTCCTCGATATGTTCCCGGCCCATTTCGATGATGGTGCGCACATGGTCGTCGGCCAGAGAGTAAAAAACGGACTTTCCCTCACGCCGGCTCTTCACCAGCTTATTCTGCTTGAGAATCCGCAGCTGGTGGGAGATCGCCGACTGCGTCATCCCAAGCGCCTGAGCAAGATCGCACACGCACACCTGCGCCTCAAAAAGCACAAAGAGAATCCGGATTCTCGTGGAATCCCCAAAAACCTTGAACAGCTCCGCCAGATCATACAGCTCCGTCTCTTCCGGCATGGTATCCCTTACCGCCTTGAGCAGATCCTCGTGGATCTCGGTCGCTTCGCACAACTCCAATGTCAATTCTTCCATCTCTATCCTCTCTCTTTCTGTTCTCATTCACAGGCCTCCACATGCGCAAAACCAGCCAGCTGTGTCTCTTCCGCCGCATTGCGTCTTCCTGCCGCCCTTTTCCCATCAGAGCTTTTTCACAAACAGGGCGCGGATGGCGTTAAGCACCGCAAGCACCATGACGCCCACGTCCGCAAAGATCGCAAGCCACATATTGGCAATTCCAAGAGCTCCCAGAACAAGGCACAGGACCTTGATCCCGATGGCAAAGTAAATATTCTCATAAACGATCCGCAGACATTTTCTTGAAATCCGAATGGCCTTTGCAATCTTAAGCGGATCGTCATCCATCAGAACCACGTCCGCCGCCTCAATGGCCGCATCCGATCCCAGCGCTCCCATGGCAATACCGATATCCGCCCTGGAGAGCACGGGTGCGTCATTGATTCCGTCTCCCACAAAGGCAAGCTTTTCCCTGACGCCCTTTTTCTCCAACAGCTCTTCCACCTTTGCGACCTTGTCTGCCGGAAGCAGTTCGCTGTACACCTCCGTGATCCCAAGCTCTGATGCTGTCTGCTGCGCCACCTTCTGCGAATCTCCTGTCAGCATGGCGGTTTTCGCCACTCCCGCCTTTTTCAGCGCAAGGACGGCTTCCTTCGCATGGGGCTTTAATCGGTCCGAAATCAGAATGTGGCCCGCATAGGCGCCATCCAGCGCAAGGTGCACCACAGTTCCCACCTGATGACATTCGCTGTACCCGATCCCCAGCCGTTCCATAAGCCCGGCGTTGCCGGCTGCGACACAGATCCCGTCCACCTTAGCCGTCACGCCGTTTCCGCTGATTTCCGAAACCTCTGTCACTCTGTTCTTGTCAATTTCCTTTCCATAAGCCCTCTGAAGGCTCTTGCTGATGGGATGGGAGGAAAAACTCTCCACATAAGCCGCATATTCCAGCAGCTTTTCCTCAGGCAGACTTCCATGATGGATACCGCTGACCTCGAACACTCCCTGTGTCATGGTTCCTGTCTTGTCAAAAACCACGTACTTTGTCTGAGAGAGCGTTTCCAGATAATTGGAACCCTTCACCAGGATCCCCTCCTTGCTGGCTCCCCCGATTCCCGCAAAAAAGCTCAGTGGTATACTGATCACAAGAGCGCAGGGACAGCTGATCACCAGAAAGGTCAGAGCTCTGTAAATCCATACTCCCCACTGTGCGGGATTTCCCGTCAGTATCAGGAAAAGAGGCGGAAGAAGTGCGAGCGCAAGCGCCCCAAAGCACACCGCCGGCGTATAAATCCTGGCAAATTTGGAGATAAAATTTTCCGATCTTGATTTTTTAGAGCTGGAGTTTTCCACCAGATCCAGAATCTTGGAAACCGTGGATTCCCCGAATTCCTTCGTTGTCTGAATCCTCAGCACGCCGCTCATGTTAATGCAGCCGCTGATCACCTCGTCTCCCTCTTTTGCCTCTCTCGGAAGACTCTCTCCCGTAAGGGCGCTGGTGTTCAGAGCAGAGCTTCCCTGTGTGATCACGCCGTCAATGGGAATCTTTTCCCCGGGTCCCACCACGATCACATCCCCAGGCTCCACCTCGTCCGGATCCACCTTTACCAGAGCTCCGTCACGCTCCACATTGGCGTAATCCGGGCGGATATCCATGAGGTCGCTGATATTCCTTCTGCTCTTTCCCACCGCATAGCTCTGGAACAGCTCGCCGATCTGATAAAACAGCATGACGGCAACGCCTTCCGTGTATTCTCCAAGGATAATTGCCCCCACGGTCGCCACCGCCATCAGAAAGTTTTCGTCAAACACCTGTCTGTTCAGGATTCCCTTGACAGCCTTCTTCAAAATGTCATAGCCGATCATCAGGTAAGGGATCAGAAACAGTCCAAACCGCAGATACCCTCCCGCAGGTAACTCTCCTACGGGAAGAAGATGGAACACGATCATCAAAACTGCCGCAAGAACAATGCGAATCAACATTTTTTTCTGTTTTCGGTTCATGATCATTCTCCCCCCTTCTTACAGAAAGATCTCGCAGTCGTCCTCCACCTTTTTGCAGTTCTTCAATACTTCCTGCATAACGGCCTTCGGCTCCTGTCCTTCCTCAAACTCAACGATCATCTTGAGAGTCATGAAATTAACGGTGGCGTCCTTTACTCCCGCCGTCTTCTTCGCCGCATCCTCCATCTTGTTTGCACAGTTTGCACAATCCACATCAATCTTGTATGTTTTTTTCATCCTTTTTCCCTCGCTCTGTTTTTTCTTTCATATGAACAATTATTCATATGTTTGATTGTATTATATGCCGGATCCCGTGTTCTGTCAACTGTTTGTTATATTTTTCTGTCCACCACATACGCCGGCCCGGTCAGACACCACTCTCTGACCGGGCCAAAATCCGCTTTTCTGACGGTTTCTTACCTGTTTTCCTTTTTCTACTTGATTTCCACTACCCTGTAATCCTGCTCCTCCACGGCCTTTTTCAATACCTCGTCCTCCACGGCCCCGCTCAGGGTCACGATGGCAGTTCCTTCTTCATGGCTCACGGCGGCGCTGTCCACCTGTTCGATCGCCTCCAGGCATTTCTTTACCCTTGCCTCGCAATGTCCACACATCATACCTTCGATCTTCATTGTCTTTTCCATCTTCTCTTCCTCTACTTTCCTTTTTTTGTTTTCTATTTGTTCCTTTTTATTTTGCCTGCGCTTCTTATCCTTACCCGTATCATACATTTTGAACAGATTCAGACGCAGCGCATTGGTAACAACACAAAAGCTGGACAGGCTCATGGCCGCGGCCCCGAACATGGGATTCATCTCCCAGTGGAAAATGGGAATCCATAAACCGGCAGCCAGGGGAATCCCCACCACATTGTAAAAAAAGGCCCAGAACAGATTCTCGTGAATATTTCTCAGCGTGGCCCGGCTGAGCCGAATTGCCGCCGGAACATCCTTTAGACGGCTCTTCATCAACACCACATCCGCCGCATCAATGGCAACATCCGTCCCGGCTCCGATGGCAATTCCGATATCCGCCCTGGTTAAAGCGGGCGCATCATTGATGCCATCTCCTACCATGGCCACCTTTCCCTGCTCTCGCAGGTTCCGTATCACCGCTTCCTTTCCATCCGGAAGAACGCCTGCGATCACCTCGTCCACACCCGCCAGCCTGCCGATCGCCCGGGCTGTCCGCTCGTTATCTCCGGTAAGCATTACCACCCGGATTCCCATGCCTCGCAGCTCTTCCACCGCCTGGGGGCTGTCCTGCTTGATCACATCCGCTACCGCTATCATTCCCAGCAGCTTTTGATCCCGAGCAAAGAACAGGGGTGTCTTCCCCTCCTCGGAAAGCTCTCCGGCCCGCCTCTCAACTGTCCCGGAAACTTTTACCTTTTCACTGACAAATTTATAATTTCCGCCTGTCAGACGTTTTCCGTCAAGGACAGCCGTAAGGCCGTTTCCGGGAAGCGCTTTGAAATCCTTAGTCTCCTTTGTCTCTATACCCATTTCCTCCGCATACCGGGTCACGGCTCCCGCAAGAGGATGCTCGCTCCTGCCCTCCAGCGCATTGGCATAGAATAGCAATTCTTCCTCTGTCACCCCCTCTGCGGGAATCAGATCCGTCACTCTGGGCTCCCCGCTTGTGATGGTTCCTGTCTTGTCCAGAGCCACGATATCCGTTTTGCCTGCCTCCTCCAGGGAAACAGCCGTCTTAAACAGGATACCGGTTTTGGCCCCCATACCGTTCCCTACCATGATCGCCACGGGAGTCGCAAGCCCTAGGGCGCAGGGACAGCTGATCACCAGCACGGAAATCCCCCTCGCCAGGGCAAAACCAATGCTCTCCCCGGCAAGAAGCCAGGCCAGAATCGTAATGATCGCTATTGTGATCACTGCAGGCACAAACACGCCAGACACCCTGTCCGCCACCTTGGCAATGGGCGCTTTCGTCGCCGCCGCATCGCTGACCATCTGGATAATCTGGGACAAAGTCGTATCCTCCCCAACACGCTGTGCCTCGCACTTCAAAAACCCAGACTGGTTCAGAGTTGCCGCCGACACAGGATCCCCCGGCGCCTTGTCCACCGGGATGCTCTCGCCGGTAAGCGCCGCCTCGTTCACCGCACTGCTGCCTTCCAGCACCCTGCCGTCCACCGGTATATTTTCACCCGGGCGCACCACAAACAGCTCTCCCTTCTCCACCTCGTCTACGGAAACCGTCACTTCCCTGCCATCCCTTACCACTGTGGCCGTCTTCGGCGAAAGCCGCATCAGACTCTTCAGCGCATCCGTGGTCCTGCCCTTTGACCGGGCTTCCAGCATTTTCCCAACGGTGATCAGCGCAAGTATCATGGCAGCCGACTCAAAATAGAACTCATGCATGGCGGCCATCACGGCTTCTCCATCCCCTCTTACCTGGGCATCTGTCATGGCAAAAAGCGCATAGGTGCTGTAGACAAAGGCCGCACCGGCCCCCAGGGCCACCAGCGTGTCCATGTTGGGCGCTCTGTGCCAAAGGCTCTTAAAACCGCTGATAAAAAAGCGCTGGTTGATCACCATAATAGCAACGGTGAGAAGCAGCTGGATCAGCCCCACCGCCACATGATTGCCCGAAAGCGAGGGAGGAAGCGGCCAGTTCCACATCATATGCCCCATGGAAAAATACATAAGCACAAACAGAAAACCAAGAGAAGCGATCAGCCTTTTCTTCAAAAGCGGCGTCTCCCTGTCCTTGAGCATATCATCCGAAGGCCCTGCGGCCGTCTTTTCACTTCGGTCTTTTGCCTCCTTAGGCGCCGCGCCGTAGCCGGCCTCCTCCACTGCCTTAATGATATCCTCCGCAGAGGCCTCTCCCTCCACGCCCATGGAATTTGTTAAAAGACTGACCGAGCAGGCGGACACGCCTTCCACCTTTGATACGGCCTTTTCCACTCTGGCGCTGCAGGCCGCACAGCTCATTCCCGTCACCGTATATTGTTTCATACTGCCTCCTTTTCCGCTCTGAAAATCCATCCCCGCAAGGTCTATGCTTGCGGAGCTTACCGCATCAGCTTCTGCAAGGTCGTAAGAAGCTCGTCCACGGTTTCTTCCTTCCCCTCTTTAATATCCCTCGTCACACAGGTTTTAATGTGGTTTTCCAAAAGAACTTTATTAAAGCTGTTCAGCGCTGCCGTGGCCGCCGCAACCTGCGTGAGAATATCCGTACAGTAAGCGTCATTTTCCACCATTTTCCTGATGCCCCGAATCTGACCCTCCACACGGTTCAGACGGTTGATTAGATCCCTGTATTCCCCGGGCGCACGTTCCTTTGTTTTACAGCAGCATTCCTGTTCCTTTCCCATACCGCAAATCCTCCTTGCACTCCTGACTGACTGACTGTCTGTCCGTCAATCCCTTTCTCCATACCGTCCGCTTCATACATTATTATATACCCCCGAGGGGTATTTTGCAACCCTAAAAAAAGCGCATGAAACATTCATACGCCTTTTTGCCCTTTCTTCCGGCATCCCTATTCCTGCTGTTCCTTTTCCTGAGAAAAGAGCTCAGCATCCGTCTTTTCGATTTTTTGAATGCATTTTCCGAAAGCCTCCAGCACCTTGGGATTGAAAATACCGCATTCGCCTCCGTAAATCATCTTCATGGCCGTCTGATGATCAAAAGCGGCCTTGTACACTCTGGGAGACGTGAGTGCGTCATAGACATCCGCAACCGCCACCACTTGAGACCAGATCGTGATCTCATCCCCCTTCAGACCGTCCGGATACCCTCTTCCATCCCAGCGCTCATGATGATGACGCGAAATATCATAGCTGTAATTGAAAACGTCTTCATCCATCATATTGGGAATCTTTGAGAGAATTTCCGCCCCATTTACCGTATGCAGCTTCATGGTCTCAAATTCTTCCTTTGTGAGCCTTCCCGGTTTATTCAGTATCCCGTCAGGTATAGATATTTTCCCCACATCATGAAGAATGGAGGACATAACGATCTTATCAATCTCCGCTTTCGGAAGATAATACTCCGGATACATATCACTCACTGTCGTCATCAGAATTTTGGTAAGGCCGCAGATACGCTTGACATGCTCTCCCGATTCGCAGTCCCTGAACTCGATCAATGTGGCAAGCGTCTCCACCATGGACTGATTCAGGCTGCTCAGACGCTTCACCTGCTCATCCACAATATCCTCCAGCTCATTTCTGTGCCGGTATAGCTCGATCACATTTTCGATTCTGCACTTAAGGAAGTTCATCATAAAGGGCTTGGAGATCACATCCACCGCCCCCAGATCGTAGGCATCCATCAGGGTCTTCTCGCTGTTTTCCGCTGTGATAATGAAAACAGGGACATGTACGATTTTTTTGCTCTCATTCATTCTGCGGAGCACTTCCAAGCCATCCATCTTCGGCATAATCAGATCGAGAAGCACCGCCGCTATATGTTCATTGCTTTCGATCAGCTCCAGGGCTTCCTCCCCGTCAGCCGCTTCCAGTATCTCATGTTCATCCTTAAATCCTTCTGCCAAAATCGCTCTGTTGATTTCCATATCATCAACAATTAAAATCGTTGTATTCACATTTCCCTCCGTGTCAATTTAATTCCCTAATGCTTCATAAATTTAATGAGCTGTTTCGTCACTTCTTTCACATCAATAGGCTTGGCAATGTGGGCGTTCATGCCGCTATCGATACTTTTCTGAATATCCTCTGAAAAGGCGTCCGCTGTCATGGCGATAATCGGGACATCCGCATCCGAACGATCCAGTGCCCGGATCGCCCTGGCCGCCTCATACCCCGTCATGATCGGCATCCGGATATCCATCAGAACCGCCTCATAATATCCTTCCTCGGATCCGCTGAACATATCCACGCAGACCTGCCCGTTCTCCGCACGCTCCAGCTCCATCCCCAGAGTGGAAAGCAGCGCCTCGGCAATTTCCCAGTTCAGGTCATTGTCCTCGGCCAGAAGAATATGTCTTCCCGTAAAATCCATTTCCCTTTTCGCATGATCCAGCTCGTTTCGCTCCTCCTCGAGGCTGGCATACTGCTTGAGCCCATGGAACAGGGTGGATTTGAACAGGGGCTTCGCTATGAAACCGTTGATCCCGGCATCCCTGGCCTCGTCTTCGATTTCACCCCAGTCATAAGCCGATATCAGAAGAATCGGAATATCATTTCCCATATCCCTGCGGATTCTGCGGGCCGTCTCAATCCCGTCAAGTCCCGGGAGCTTCCAGTCCAAAAGGATTATATGATAATCCCTGTTTTTTATATGCCTCTCGCGTACCATGGCAAGGGCCGTCTCTCCGTCCATGGAGCATTCTGCCTGAATACCGATCTCCTTTAACGCCCCCACCGCACTCTGACAAAGCTGCTCATCGTCATCCACCACAAGCATATCCCACTGTGGCAGTATCATTTCCTCCTCGCGGGTCAGCGCCTTCTCAAAGTCAAGAGTCACTCGAAACTCCGTACCCTTTTTCAGTTCGCTCTCCACCTGAATCGTACCTCCCATGGCATCCACGATATATTTCGTGATCGCCATTCCAAGGCCGGATCCCTCTGTCTTGTGAACCCGAAGATTATCTTCCCGCACAAAGGACTCAAAAACCTTTCTGCAGAATTCCTCCGACATGCCGATCCCATTGTCCTTCACATTCAGATGAACTCTCACATAATCTTCTCCCAGAGGAGATTCCTCCTGATACAGCAGCAGATTGATGGAGCCCCCTTCCGGCGTAAACTTGATGGCATTTGACAGAAGGTTCAAGAGAATCTGATTAAACCGCACGCTGTCACAGTAAATATCCTCCGTAATCAGATTATGGATGGATACGTCAAAATACTGCTTCTTTGTCTTAACCTGAGGCTGGACAATGCTCACAATGCTGTCCATAACCTCCCGCAGGGAAACCATTTCCATGTTCAGCGTCATCTTGCCGCTCTCGATCTTCGACATGTCCAGCACGTCGTTGATCAGGCCGAGAAGATGCTTGCTGGAGAGCGTGATCTTCTTTAGGCAGTTCTGCACCTGCTGCCTGTCATCCATATTGGCAGTCGCAATCGCCGTCATTCCCACGATAGCGTTCATGGGCGTACGGATATCATGGCTCATGTTGGAGAGGAACTCGCTCTTTGCCTTGGTCGCCTTGACGGCTTCCTCCCTGGCCTTTTCCAGTTCCAGCATCTGGCGGCTTGTGGCCCTGAAATATACGATAAAGATACCGATAAGCGTCGCCAGGATAACGCCACAGCTGAAAAGCAGCATCCCGATCCACTGATCGCTCAGGTCATTCACGGTTTCGTCCACGACGCCGTAAGGCATCACCGTGACCAGATACCATTCCGAATAGGGAAGGGCCGTGCAGTACAGATGCCTGCGCTCCCCGTCCACATACACCACCGCCGAATAGTCCTCATGAGTATTGATCGCCTCGCACAGCTCTTCCACATATGCGTTTCCGGTTTTCTCCGGGCTGTCATCCACGGTTTCCCGGAGATTATCAAAATAGTTGCCGCCAATCTCCTCATCATGGCTCTTGATCACAAAGCTGCCGTCCCGGCGGATCACATGGGAATATACCATCTGGTTCTCCTCATCCAGATCCAGCAGGGTCTTCACATAATCCACAGGAAGCCCGGCCACCAGGGCCGCACATGTTTTCCCGCTCTCCATCGGATAATCCGCCGGAATTCCAATCAGGACGATATCCGTACCGGAGGCGTCATAGCCCACCGCCACTTTCCGCTCATTCTCATTGATTGATTCCAGAAAGGGCGCAGGATCCGCCAGCCTGGCCTGTTCCCCGTAGATCATCTCGATGGATCCGTCCTCTGCGTACAATCCCAGATAATCGAAGCTTCTCGCCTCCGCATTGTAGGTCAGATCATCCGATAATGCATCATACCCCCTGGAACTGTCCATTGGAACCGCTTTTATCACATTTTCGAGATTTAAGAGCCGCAACTCCATGGTGGTCTCAAAATGCTTGGAAATACGTTCGTTCATGCCTGACATATAGGCTGTCCCCACAG
Organism: uncultured Lachnospiraceae bacterium; assembly: GCA_910579685.1. Lineage (GTDB taxonomy): Bacteria > Bacillota > Clostridia > Lachnospirales > Lachnospiraceae > Suilimivivens. The sequence continues at coordinate 53,205 of CAJTVN010000019.1, forward strand.
TGCTGATGGTCTGCAGGCTTGCCCGGTTCATATAATAAGCGAGAAAGGAAAAAATCACTACGCATATAACAATCAGAGAAACAAAACTGGTAATTAAAAATTTAACTTCTTTTCTTTTCATCTGGTAATACCTCCTGCCCAGATAAGCCGCACGCATAAGGCACGCATTTCATTCCAGTGCATACATGCTTATTATAATCTATTTGCAGGCAGAATTCAATCTCTATTTAAGAGACGAAAATCCACATATGGATAAACCATACGTGGATTTTCCGTTTCCGATTATTCTTCTTCAATGGCAGTGCCCATGGCACTTCCCACAGTCTCCGCCACATTGCAGGGACTTACCGTTTTTCCTGCTGCGGATCATACTGCGAAGAGCCAGGGCCGCAGCTGCGAAAACTGCAGCCGCAACAATCAACGTTCCCATATTCTCCTCCTGTCTGCTTTCTCATTTTATCTCTTTCCATATATGTTAGTATAGACTAACTTTAATCAAATGTCAATGTCTTCTTTGATTCCCATATTATCATTCCCCTATTATAACATAAAAATTTTCTCTGTGCGGTTGCGGCTCCCATTCCAAATATGCTATGATAGAAAAAATGCGGATCCGACGGACGGATCGCAGAAGGAGCAGGGTTATTAAATGAATGTAAATGAATCAGCAGAAAATTATCTGGAAACTATATTGATACTGAGCAAAGCAAAGCCGGTGGTTCGCTCCGTGGACATTGCCGAGGAGCTGGGCTTCAAAAAGTCAAGCGTCAGCGTTGCCATGAAGAATCTCCGGGAGAAGAATCATATCACTGTCACCAAAGAGGGCTTCATCTATCTGACGGATTCCGGAAAAGAGATTGCGGACATGATCTACGAACGGCACCAGCTCCTCAGCAGCTGGCTGACACGTCTCGGAGTGGATCCCGTGATTGCCACCCAGGACGCCTGCCGGATCGAGCATGTGATCAGCAGTGAGAGCTTTGAGGCGATCAAGAAGCATATCAAATAAATCTTTATATTGAAAAGGGTACGTGAGTCACTGGAAATAAAACTTGCGTACCCTTTCCGATGTTTACCCGATCAGGATCTCATTTATGCAATATCATACACGGACCTGCACCGGAACTGTCCTGCATCGCCTTCGAGTATTTCAACCCTGTATTCTCCCGCTTCCATGTCAAAGAAATTGTCGGAAAGCTTCACGTCCCCGTCCATTCCCTCAATCTCCACGTTTTTCGCATAGGCCGCCGCCCTGACAATCAGAGTGCTGCCATCCCTTTCCACACAAAGGTGCGGATCCCGGAAACGGTAATGCTTGGGCGGCGTGAACAGGCAGGTATTGGCGGATACGCTCTCCCCTTCCACAAGAAACCGGAAGCTGATATGGATTTCCCGCTCGTCATACTCGTTAAACAGCTGTTTTTCCAGCCATACGCCGTCGAGGGCGGGCACTCTCACCTTCTCGCTTCCGCTTACCAGAACCGCACTGTCCGGATCCCGCAGCTCCCACTGTACCATTCCCTCCACGGGCTTTGTGGTCTCGTTCGCCACGTGGAGCCTTGCGCTCTTCTCAATGGGTGCGGGCTGTGCAATACAGTAGGGCCGCTCGCTGAGCTCTCCCACCTCCTCGCAGGAGATCATTACGGGGGCGAACATCTTTCTTTCCGCATAGTGAAGCGCTTTCCATCTGCCATAATAATCCACGCTTGCCCAGGAGGCCACGGGCCAGATATCGTTCAGCTGCCAAACCACCGCTCCCATACACCGGCCCCTGTGACGTCTGAAATGCTCCACACCATAGCGAATGGCGTCCGCCTGCAAGAGCTGGGAGGTGTAAAGGAGGCTGTCAAAATCCTTCGGATACAGGTAGGTGGCAGACAGATAGTTCAGAATCTTGCCGTTTGCCGCACAGTTCCTCTGATGCATTTCCATTACCCTGGAAAAAATATTTCGATCCTCCGGCAAGGTAAAGCTCTCCACGGTCTTCAGACAGGGAAAGGACTGAAAGCCGAACTCCGACAGATAACGGAAGCGGAACTTCCGGTACTCTGTAAAAGGCTTGTTTCCGTGCCAGACATCCCAGTAATGGGTATCTCCCCTGTTCTCATCCCAGGGATTGTCGAAATTTCCTCCCGATGAGGGACTGGAAGGCCAGTAAAAGGCTGCCGGATCCTCCTCCTGCAGGATCTTGGGAATGATGTATTCATACAGCTTGATATAATCGTATTTCTGCTTGGCAGTGGTCTTCCAGACCCCGTCCAGAGTCTGGGTTTCCATCTCATTGTTGCCGCACCACAGGCCCAGGCAGGCGTGATGGCGGATCCGCCTCACATTGTCAACGATCTCCTTTGACACATTGCGCTCAAAATCATCATCCAGCTCGTAGGAGGCGCAGGCAAACATAAAATCCTGCCACACGATCAGGCCCAGCTCATCGCAGATATCAAAGAAAAAGTCGTCCGGGTAATAGCCGCCGCCCCACACCCGGATGCAGTTATGGTTGGCCCAGGCCGCATCCGTAAGGAGCTTTCCGGTCCTCTCCCTGTTTACTCTGGAAAGGATATTATCCTCCGGAATGTAGTCGGCGCCCATGGCAAAGACTTTGACCCCGTTGACCTCGTGGGCAAAGCAGTTTCCCCACTCGTCCTTCTCCGTGTTCACAGTAAGCACACGCAACCCAATCCGCCGCTCCCAGGTATCCAGCGCCTCCCCTTCCTTCGAGAGCAGAGTAACCTTCACCTGATAGAGCGGCTGTTTCCCGTAGCCTCTGGGCCACCAGAGCTGCGGATCCGTGATCTCGATCCTGTAATCCTCCTTGGGTGCCTCCCCCGCAGGTTCTTTTCCGGAAAGGTTCGGATGGTATTTCTTTCCATCCGGGGACGTAACCTCCACCTCTATGCGGGTCGTATCCCACTGCGCCGCCTGTTCCATGAACCCGGATCCCTGTGCGGACTTTGAACCGCCAAACAGCTCCAGCGTCACGTCAAAATCCAGAGTCACCTTTCCTTCCTCGTGGTGCTGCGTCACATAGACGGATTCGATCCGGCTGTTCTTTACGCCAAGCAGGGAAACAGGCCGGAAAATGCCGGCATCCGGAAGCCTCGGACCCCAGTCCCATCCGAACATACAGTGCGCCTTTCGAAGGTGGGGAAAGCCCTCCATGCTGTCGCCTGAACCGCCGGTATAGACTTTCTCATTTTCCTCCCTGATATATTTTGTGGGGGAATCAATCACCACTCTCAGCTCGTTATCTCCCTGTTTCAGCAGGGAGAGCACGTCAAACTCCCAGACTCTGTGCATGTTGCATGCCTGTCCCAGCAGAGCGCCGTTCAGGTAGATTTGTGCAAGCGTGTCAATCCCCTCAAAGCGAAGAATAGCCTCGTCACAGGCAAGCAGCTCCGGCTTTGCCTCAAAAACCGTGCTGTACACAAAATCATTTTCCATCAGTGGAAGAACCAGAAGCTCGTTATCCCTGTAGTAGGGATCCGGAATCAGCGCATTTTCCAGCAGCGTCCCGTAGACCGAACCGGGCACGGCTGCCTCCATGCTTCCCCCCGGGATAAGCCCATGATCCTTTCCGATGATTTCCAGCTTCCAGCTTCCGTTCAATCTGTACTCTAACATGTCTCGTCCTCTCTTTTTTTGATCATAAATATGTTGTCGTGATGCCTTCGGACTGTTTCACACTGCGTGCGTTCACAATCCTGAAAACATTCAAAATCTATCTTGGCATCAGTATATCACAGAACCGCACCTTCTATATAGAAGCTTTTGTGAGAAAAGTCGTAAAAAAATTGCAAACAGCCTTAAAACTGGTATATAATAATACCACTGAATGGAAAAGTTTCTCAGACAACGAAACAAAAAGGAGATCTCATGAAGAAAACACCCAAACAAATTGCGGCGATTTTGTGTATTGTACTTCTGGTCCTTCTGTATGTGGCCACCCTGGTTGTGGCCCTGCTTGATTTTCCCGGCTCGGACAGACTGTTTGCCGCCTGTCTCATGGCCACCGTCGGTCTTCCCATTCTGTTGTGGATCTATATATGGCTTTACGGGAAATACAGGGAAAGACGCTCCGGCGCCGGCCTTTCCGGTACAAAGGACGACGCAAAAAATGATTAATCTAAAATAGAAAGCAGAGCCTCGGCTGCCCTGGAATGGCGTACCTTTCTTTTTTCCGCCACATAAAAGCCCCTTGGGGGAACCACTTCCCCAAAACGGAGTTCAAAAAGCCGCCCGGCCGCCAGTTCGTCTGCGGCAAATTCCTTTACCACGCAGCCAATTCCCAGATTTCTCACTGCAAACTGCACGATCATGTCACTTGTGGCAAGCTCAAACTCCGGGGTGATCTCCACCTGGTTTTTCGCAAGGAATCCGTCCATATAGGTTCTGGTGCTGGTGTTTTTTTCCAGAGAAATAACAGGAAGCGCAAGAAGCTCCTTAAAGTCCAGAACCCTGTCCTTATACTTCGCAAATTTGCTCCCCGCCACAAAGCAATCCTCGATCTCCTTCACCTTTCGAACCGAAAACTCGCCATTTTCCGGAAAGGGCGCGCTCACCACCCCAAAATCGATTTTTTCCTCCGAAAGGAACTTTAACGTCTCCGGCGTGGGCGCATTGGTCACTTTGACCTTGATGTGGGGATAGGCTTCGTGATATTTTTCCAGATAGGGCAGCAGATAAAAGCGCAAAGTCATGTCGCTTGCGCCGATCCGAAGCTCTCCGCTTTCCAGATTCCGCATCTGAAACAGCTTTTTTTCGCCCAGAGCAATCTCCTCATAGCCTCTCTTTACGTGGGAAAAGAGCTCCTCCCCCTCCCTGGTCAGCCGGATTCCCCGGGCGCAGCGCACGAACAGCTTGGTATCCAGCGCCTCCTCGAGCTGCCGCAGCGCCTGACTCACGGCAGGCTGCGAGATGGAGAGCTTAAGGGCCGCCTGGGTAAGGCTCCCGCAGTATGCCGCAAAATAAAAAACCTTATAATATTCCAGATTACTTACCATAAATCACACCTTATCCCTGGGCGATCTAATCACTCACATAGCCCGTCATCCCTGTCCATGCCTGGCTTTTCTTAGATGGAAGCCACGTCGATCAGCGTAAACTGCTCCTGTTTGTTTTCCAGGCTTGTCACCAGCGCCCTCGCCGTATCCATGGCGGTGATACAGTTCACTCCCGTCTCAATGGCCGTCCTGCGGATCAGGAAGCCATCCCTGGATTTATCTCTGCCCTGAGTAGGCGTGTCGATTACCAGGTCAATCCGGTGTCCCAGGATCAGATCCATGACCGTGGGAGATTCCTGAGAAATCTTGTTTACCTTTTTCGCATGTACGCCCGCTTCCTTCAATGCGTTGCAGGTGCTTCTGGTTGCGTAGATCGTGTAGCCCAGCTTCTCAAAACGTCTTCCGATCTCAATGGCCTCCCCCTTGTCCGCATCCTTCACGGTGATGATCATCTGTTTATGCCGGGGCAGATCCACACCCGCCCCAAGAAACGCCTTGTAAAGCGCCTCATTAAAGGTCTTTGCGATTCCGAGACACTCTCCCGTGGACTTCATCTCCGGTCCCAGGCTGATCTCCGCACCCCGGATTTTTTCAAAGGAAAATACCGGCATCTTGATGGCAAAGTAGTCCGCCTCTTTCTGAAGACCCGGTTCATAGCCAAGCTCCCGGATCGTCTTTCCGATAATCACCTCCGTGGCCAGATCCACGATGGGGATTCCTGTCACCTTGCTGATATAGGGAACCGTTCGGGAGGAACGGGGATTGACCTCGATCACATAGACCTCCTCGCCGATGGCGATAAACTGGATGTTGATCAGTCCCTTCACATGGAGAGCCCTTGCCAGCCTCTTGGTGTACTCCGCGATCTTCTCCTTCACCGTGTCCGTGATGGTGGGCGCCGGATACACGGAAATGCTGTCCCCGGAGTGAACGCCGGTCCGCTCGATATGCTCCATGATTCCCGGGATCAGAATGTCCGTCCCGTCACAGACCGCATCCACCTCGATCTCTTTTCCCTGCAGATATTTGTCCACGAGAATGGGGTGATCCTGGGCGATCCGGTTGATGATGTTCATGAATTCCTCGATCTCCTCATCCGAGATGGCGATCTGCATTCCCTGCCCGCCCAGCACGTAGGAAGGCCGGACAAGCACGGGATAGCCGAGACGATGCGCCACCTCCTTGGCCTGCTCAGCCGTGTAAACCGTGCCGCCCGCCGCTCTCGGAATCCGGGTCTGCTCCAAAATCCTGTCAAAGAGCTCTCGGTCCTCGGCCGCATCCACGTCCTCGGCCTTTGTTCCGAGAATGGGAACTCCCATCTTCATCAGGCTCTGGGTGAGCTTGATCGCAGTCTGCCCGCCAAACTGCACCACTGCCCCGTCCGGCTTTTCCAGCCTCACAATGCTCTCCACGTCCTCGGGCGTCAAAGGCTCGAAATACAGCTTGTCCGCAATGTCAAAGTCCGTACTCACTGTCTCCGGATTATTGTTGATGATGATAGTCTCATAGCCCGCCTTTGCGAAAGCCCACGTAGCGTGAACCGAGCAATAGTCAAACTCGATTCCCTGTCCGATCCGGATGGGGCCGGAGCCAAGAACCAGCACCTTTTTTGGCGGATTGGTCTCTACCGCCTCATTCTCGCTTCCGTATACGGAATAGTAATAGGGAGTGTTTGCCTCAAATTCCGCAGCGCAGGTATCCACCATCTTGTAGGCGGCCACGATCCCATTGTCATAGCGGAGCTTCTTAATCTCCTCCTCGCTTTTTCCGGTAAGTCTTCCAATCACGCAGTCCGGAAACTCGATCCGCTTTGCCTCCTTAAGCAGCTCCACGGTAAGAGGCCCTTTGCGCAACGCTTGCTCCATCTCCACCAGAATAGCAAGCTTGTCTATAAACCAATTGTCAACACTTGTTATCTCGTGTATGGTGTCGTAATCCACGCCCGCTCGAAGAGCCTGCGCAATCACGAAGATTCTCTGATCGTCCACCTTTTTCAGGCGCTCCTTCAGCTCTTCCTTTGAAAGTGCGCCAAAATCATAGCTAAGGAGACAGTCCACATGCTGTTCCAGAGAGCGGATGGCCTTCATCAGAGCGCCCTCAAAGCTGTCGCAGATGCTCATGACCTCCCCGGTGGCTTTCATCTGAGTGGTCAGAGTTCTCTTTGCCGTGATAAATTTGTCAAAAGGAAGCCGCGGGAGCTTCACCACGCAGTAATCCAGGGCCGGCTCAAAGCTGGCGTAGGTCTTGCCCGTTATGGCGTTTTTGATCTCGTCCAGGGTGTAGCCAAGGGCGATCTTCGCCGCCACCTTGGCGATGGGATATCCCGTGGCCTTGCTTGCGAGGGCCGAGGAACGGCTCACGCGGGGGTTTACCTCGATCACGCAGTACTCAAAACTGGAAGGATGCAGGGCGAACTGCACGTTGCAGCCCCCTGTGATCTTCAGCTCGTCGATAATATTCAGTGCGGCGCTTCGCAGCATCTGATATTCCTTGTCGGAGAGCGTCTGGGAGGGAGCCACCACGATGCTGTCCCCGGTATGAACCCCCACCGGATCCATATTTTCCATGTTACATACGGTGATGCAGTTCCCCGCACCGTCACGCATGACCTCGTACTCGATCTCCTTCCAGCCCGCAATGCAGCGCTCCACCAGCACCTGCCCCACGCGGGAAAGGCGCAGTCCGTTTTCCAGAATATTCTCAAGCTCCATCTGATTATGGGCAATTCCGCCGCCGCTCCCTCCCAAGGTATAGGCCGGGCGCAGCACCACGGGATAACCGATGGATCTGGTAAAAGCCACGCCGTCCTCCACGCTCTCCACCACCAGGGAGGCCGCACAGGGTTCCCCGATCCTTTCCATGGTATCCTTGAACTCCTGGCGGTCCTCCGCCTTTCTGATGGTGGATGCCGTGGTTCCAAGGAGCCTTACTCCCCGGGATGCAAGAAAACCCCTCTCCTCCAGCTCCATCCCCAGATTAAGCCCCGCCTGGCCGCCCAGAGTGGGAAGGATGCTGTCCGGCTTTTCCTTATCAATAATCTGTTCGAGCACCTTTGCGGTAAGCGGCTCTATGTAAACCTTGTCCGCAATGTTTTTGTCCGTCATAATAGTTGCCGGATTGGAGTTAACCAGAATAACCTCCACGCCCTCCTCCTTCAGGGAGCGGCAGGCCTGGGTACCCGCATAATCAAATTCCGCCGCCTGACCGATCACGATCGGTCCGGAGCCGATTACCATCACTCTTTTTACACTAAGATCCTTAGGCATCCGTGCTCACTCTCCTTTCTCAGTCTGCAGATTCCTGTGATCTGCCCGCCAAGCCGCATCCGCCCGGGCAGCCCTGCCGCAGGCATTGTCTGCGCTTCCCGTCTCCATCATGACAAGAAACCGGTCGAACAGATACCCCGAATCCCGGGGGCCCGGACAGGCTTCCGGATGGTACTGCACGGTAAAAATGTTTTTTCCTGTATACTTAAGGCCCTCGTTGGTCCCGTCATTTACATTCACAAAGGCCGCAGTCGCAACCGACGGATCCAGCTTGTCCATATCCACCACATAGGAAGAAATATAGACCCTTCCCGTCTCCAGATCCTTCACCGGGTGATTGCCGCCCCGGTGGCCGTATTTCATCTTAAAGGTATCCGCCCCGGTGGCAAGCGCCATGAGCTGATGCCCCAGGCAGATGGCAAAGATGGGGATATCCGTGTCATACAGCTTCCTGATCTCCCGGATAATCTCTCCGCACTCCTTGGGATCCCCGGGTCCGTTGCTTAGCATGATCCCGTCCGGCTTATCCTCAATGATCTCCTGCGCCGTGGTCCCGGCAGGGTAAACCGTCACGTTGCAGCCCCTCTCTGCCAGAGAGTGCGCAATGTTGTCCTTTGCGCCGAAATCCCAGAGGGCGACCCTCCATACCGGCTTTGCGGATCCCTGTATGGTATATTTTTCCCCGCAGGTCACTTTTTCCACTACCCTGCCGGTGGTATATTCTTTTAATCTGGGGAGAATTGAATGAATGTCACAGGAGGCATCCGTGGTGATCATACCGTTCATGGTGCCTTTTTCACGTAAGATTTTGGTGAGAGCTCTGGTATCGATACCCGCGATACCGGGGATACCCTGATTTTGTAGAAATTCCTGAATGGTAATGTCTTTTCGGAAGTTGCTTGCCATTCGCGACAGCTCCCTGACAATAAAACCGTCGGGCCACGCCTGCTTTGATTCCATATCTTCAAGGCAAATGCCGTAATTCCCGATCAAAGGATAGGTCATGCACACCGCCTGCCCGGCGTAGGACGGATCCGTCAACACTTCCAGATAACCGGCCATGGAGGTGTTAAACACGATCTCGCTGATGATCTCTTTGTCCGCACCGATATGAGTCCCCTCAAAAACAGTGCCGTCTTCCAGGATTAAAAATGCTTTCATCTGATACCTGCTCCCTTTCTTTGCTATTTTTCTGCACAATCGCTTCATTATAGCACAGGAAAAGGAGGGCTTCAACAAAAAAATATTCCATGCTTAACTTTATTAATTTAGTTTTTGTTTTCATCCCATTCAAAGTTTATATATTTCATAATTATTTTATAATCATCTGTCAATCACGAATATCTTCCCAAAATCCTCTTATAAATCCGATATGCCAGATAAATCCCAACCGTACAGCCAAGAACCAGCAAAACAATTCCCGCAATCGGAAAGATCACAAACAAAATTCCAGCCATTAAGAAGAAGAATGCACACTTTTTATACAATCCGGTCATTTCCGTATTATAGCCTTTTACGTCCTTAACCTTATCTTTCAACGAGGCATCTCCACTCCAGAAATTAACCGGCTCAATGCTGTCTCTATTATAAATACCTATAACTAGGAAAGGAAAAGCGCATAACAGGCAACACACTAAACCTACTATTCTTCCAACCATTTTCCAGACTCCTTCCGTATTCACCTATTTTTCTTATGTCGATACTTTATTCCATAGCAGGAGTATTTGTTACTTTTTGCAGCTGACAGAAATGCAGCGCTGAGAGAAGAAATATTCCACAAGGAGCCCTTTAAAAACGTCGGTGCTTAACGAGGTCTTTTCGAGTTTAGCACCGCTGCGTTTTTTAGAGCGAAAGCGAGGCGACGGTGGAATATTCCTTTCCTCAGCGCAGGCTACTGGACAATCTCTGAAAAGTAACTTTACCCGTATCTTTTCCCTACTTCTCCACCGCTTCCCACTCAATGAGCACGCTCTCATACTCACCGGGCACCTGATCAAGCGTCAGTCCCGCATTCATCCAGGTACTTCCGCTTCGAACCTGCCCGTTATATAAGCAGCGGTAATCCTTCCTGGGATCCAGGCCCTTCACCGTGGTATGGACCGGAAGAGGATTTCCCTCCGCCGAGGTCATGACCAGGGTTTCCAGCGCATGGTTTTTCCCGGCATCCACAAACTCCCAGGCATTAAAACGCCCACCGGGGGGCTCCAAGCGGTAATAGTCGCCCTCATGGGTGAGAGAATAATATCTGTGGAACTCGGCGATCTGGCTCTTTACCAGCTCCTTCTCCTCTTCAGATATCCTGCCGAGATCCAGCTCGTAGCCGAAGCTTCCGGAAAGAACCACGTGTCCCCTTGTGGCAAAGGGTGTGGTACGCCCGCTCTGGTGGTTGGGAACCGCCGACACATGGGCTCCCATGGAGCTCACCGGATAAAAGAAGGAGGTTCCGTACTGAATATCCAGCCGGTTTATGGCATCCGTGTTATCGCTGCACCAGATCTGAGGAGAGTAATAGAGCATGGCCGCATCAAACCGCCCGCCTCCGCCGCTGCAGCCCTCCAGCAGAATCTCGGGGAAAGTGCTGACAATGCGCTCCAGCAGATCATACACGCCAAGCATGACCCTGTGGTAAACCTCTCCCATCCGTTCCCTCCCGCAGGCATGGCTGTATATGTCGCACAGACTCCGGTTCACGTCCCACTTCACATAGTCAATCTCTACGCTTCTCAGGATCCCGGAAATCCGCTCAAAGAGATAATCCCGGACCTCCTTCCGGCTCATATCCAGAACAAGCTGGTTTCTCCCCCGGTTAGGCTCTCTTCCCGGTATCTGCAGCGCCCAGTCAGGATGCTCACGGTACAGATCGCTGTCCTCGGAAACCATCTCCGGCTCGAACCAGAGACCGAACTTCATTCCCATATCATGAACCTTCCGGGAGAGCTCCCCGAGGCCTCCTTCCAGCTTTTTCTCGTTCACATACCAGTCGCCCAAACCGCTGTTGTCATCATCTCTCTTGCCAAACCATCCGTCGTCAAGAACCAGCATCTCAATTCCAAGCTCCGCCGCCTGCCTGGCAATGTTCAGGATTTTCTCCCCGTCAAAATCAAAATAAGTGGCCTCCCAGTTGTTGATCAGAACCGGACGTTTCTTATCCTTATACTTTCCTCTGCACATATGCTCCCGCAGGACCCTGTGGTACTGCTGGGAAAGTTTGGTAAAGCCGCAGTCGGAATAGCCAAGGATCACCTGAGGCGCCCAGAAGGTCTCGCCCTGCTTCAGGATCCAGGAGAACTGTCTCGGATTGATTCCCATAACCACCCGTGTCTGCCCTCTCTGATCCTGCCGGGCAGAGGCCGTGAAATTACTGCTGTAGACAAGGCAGAGGCCATAACAGTCCCCGAAATCCTCCGCAGCATCCGGACTGCAGACAATCACGGCCGGATTGTACTGATGGCTGGAGGTTCCCCGCACGCTGCTGATCTCCAGCCCTGTGCGCCCGATCCGGTTTCTCTCCGGTTTTCTCTCCATAGCATGCCTGCCGCAGAAGGTCACAAGATCATAGTCTCCGAACTGGAAATCCAGGCAGAGTGACAGGCACTGCTCCAAAACAACCGCTTCCTTCCCGCAGTTCTCCACCCGCAGAGATCTCGTGATCACGTTTTCCTCCTCGAAAACTCCGTAATACAGGTACACCACCAGATCTGAGGCCTTCTCCTTCAGGGCGATCACCAGCGTCTGCCCTCTTTCCTTTTCCGTATCGTACAAAGACGGCATGCCCGGTATTTTCAGAGACCCCTGCAAAATCTTGTAGCCCGCAAAGCGGAAATCCGCCGCCACACTTCCGTCCCCGTGGCGGATCCGGATACAGTCCTGCCTGTAGTCGCCCACTCCGCTGCCCGCAAGCTCCTGGGGAAGGCAGTCCAGGGAATAGGTCCTGTCCTCACCCGCCTCAGGAGGGTTTCCGGAAAATCCCACATCCGCCTGAAAAATCAGATCTGACAGGTTCTCCGCCTCGATCCTCTTTCCATAATAGGTATGCAGAAGCACGCCCTTTTCGTCCGCATACATCTGATAGGAACTGTCCCTTGTCTGCAGCTGGAACAGCCTTCCGTTTTCTTTTACCAAGATCGCCATAGTTATCCTCTCTTTCTGTCTTCTGAGCGCTTTTTGTATCACGGGAAAGTTCAGAGAACTTTCCCGTGATACAAAAAGCTTCCCCCATTACCTTCCATAACTGTCCGGTAGCAGACCCACAGGCCGCCGGAAAAGCGAAACAGCCCTGCTGTGTCTTTTCCGGGATCTGCTGTGAGTCTATGGGGAAAGCAGGCCAAAGCCATCATTCCTTGTACTGCTGTATCTATTCTACTCCTTAACCGCTCCGATTACCATACCTGTCACGAAATATTTCTGCAGGAACGGATAGATGATCAGCAGCGGGATCGTTGAAACCACGATTTTCGTTGCGTTAAAGGTGCGGTTGTTCATGGATGCCAGCTGCTTTAACTGGTTGGCGTCCGTGATCTGGGTCAGATCCACCGTAAGCTGCTGGATATAAGTCTGCAGAGGATACATCTCCGCCTTGCTCATATAGAGCAGTCCTGAGAAGTAATCATTCCAGTGATTTACCAGGGCAAACAGCACCACGGTCGCCAGAGCCGGAAGGGATACCGGCAGATATACCTTGATGAGAATCTCAAGAGGGCTTGCACCGTCAATACGCGCCGCCTCGTCAAGAGATTCCGGAACTCCCTTGAAGAAGTTGATCAGCAGAATTACATTGAACACCGGCACAGCGCCCGGAAGCACCAGAGACCAGATCGTATTTACCAGATGGAGCTTGCTGACCACCATAAACAGCGGGATGATACCGCCGGAAAACAGCATGGCGAAGATCACGATCCTCATATAAACTTCCCTTGCCCGGAACCGCAGCCTGCTCTTGGAGAGCGGATAGGCCATGGAAATCGTAAAGATCATGTTGATGGCTGTTCCAAGAACCACTCTTTCCACGGAAATCAGGAAGGATTTCCAGAACTGGGCATCCCCCAGAAGCTTCTTATAAGTCGATACGTTAAAGTCCTTGGGAAGCAGCCCCACCTCGTTTGCCGCGACCGCATCGCTTCCGCTTAAGGAAATGGCTACCATGTTAATCAGCGGAAGCAGGCAGCTCAAGGTAAGAAGAATGACTACCGCCCATATGATTACCCTCGAAATGAGATAACCCGCACTCATTTTCTTTTTCATTACTGTCCCTCCTTCTGTCTAGAAAATACCTGATCCGGTAGCTTTCTTTGCACACTTGTTCGCACCAAGTATCAGGGCGAAGCTGATCACCGACTTGAGCAGTCCCACTGCGGCACCGATACTGTACTGTCTCTCTACCATACCGATTCGATAAACATAGGTATCAATGATATCAGCCGTCTCATAGACAATGGGATTATATAAGTTAAAGATCTGGTCAAAACCCGCATTCAGAATATTTCCCAGATTCAGGGCCGTCATCAGCACTACCGTGGGAAGCAGGGCCGGCACCGTGATATGCCAGATCTGCTTGAAACGGTTTGCGCCGTCAATGTTCGCCGCCTCATAAAGGCCTGGGTCGATTCCCGTGAGAGCCGCCAGATAAACCACGGAGTTATATCCGAATTCCTTCCACACGTCCGTTCCCACGATAACCTTCCGAAACCAGCTGTTGCTTGCCAAAAACTGGATGGGTTCTCCGCCGAACATGGTCACCACCGCATTAAAGGGGCCTTCCAGGGAGAACATGTTGGTCACCACGGTTGCCAGCACGACCCAGGAAAGGAAGTGAGGCAGGTAAACGATGGTCTGGAATGTCCTCTTAAACACCTTCGCCGTGATCTCGTTCAGGAGAATCGCAAAGGTTACCGGAACGAAAATGTTCATAACCAGCTTTGCAAATGCGATAACCAGGGTGTTGACAAAAACCTGCCTGCCGTCAGGAAGGCTGAAAATAAACTTGTAGTTCTCAAGCCCCACCCACTTGGATCCCAGAAGTCCCTTTGCAGGGACATAATTCTGGAATGCCATGAGGGAGCCGACGAGAGGGATAAATACAAAGAGCAGAAGAATGATCATACCGGGAAGGAGCATTAAATGAAAGGTTTTCTCTTCTCTGGTCAGTCCCTGTCTTTTTGCTTTTACTGCGGATACGTTCTTAGTCTGTGCCGCCTTCATACCTCGTCCTCCTCTTGCTTATTTTTTGATTGCTTCGTTTACTTCCTCGGTGATGCCGTCTCCGCCCGCGTTCTTCCAGTCCTCAACGAACTGATCAAAGTAAGACAGATCCTCCTCACCCACGATAATCTTAAGAATAGACTGCATCTCGATCTTTTCCAGAGACGCCCACTTGGTCTTCATGGACTCTGTTGTCTCGAAGAAAGCCGGTGTCACAAAGTTTGCAGGCTCCTCGATCATACGGTTCATTGCAACCAGCCTTGACATATACTGGGAGTAGTCTGCGGAATCCGCCTTCTGTCCTGCCTCTTCCGCCTCCTTAAATCTCACTGCCGCCTCATAATATCCGAGCTCCTCGGTTGTCAGATCATCCACGCTGCCGCTGCCGTCAAGGACTGCCTCCACATGCTTCGTCATAACCTCCGCATTGTTGCCGGGCTGTACTTCGCAGTACAGAGGCCAGTTGAAGTAAGCGATGGACTGATTCTCCAGGATCTCCTTGGAAGCGTCCGTCTTATCCTGCTTGGAGTACTCAGAGTTCACGTTAACGATTTTCATTGCGATCTCAGGATAAGCAAAGTCCTTCTTTACCACAACAAATCCGCCGTAGGATTTGGTGTTGATACCGTTGATTTTTCCGTCAGAGCCTACGGGCGCTGAAATGTTCACCCACTCTGCATCCTTGGTTGCGTAGGTGGAAGTCTGAGCCGTGTTGAAGGGTGACCACCAGGGTCCTATGTAAGCGCCGCACTGGCCGCTGGAAATCAGTGCCACAATATCATCCGTTGTACGGGTGGTGAACTGCTTGTCGATCAGACCCTCCTCAAACCAGTCATGCAGAAGGGAAAGCGCATCCTTCATTTCAGGCTGAACGGAGCCGTATACCGCATTTCCGGCATCATCCTTGATCCAGATGTTGGGATAAGCGTCAAGGGCCGTGAAGATATTGTCAATCGCAAAGGTATTATTAGGATAAGATCCGTAAACCTCATTGTGAACCACAAGGCCGATGGTATCGTCCTGTCCGTTTCCGTCCGGATCCTGTGAGATAAAGGCGCGCAGCAGATCCGCCATCTCGTCTAACGTGGAGGGCTCTGACAATCCCAGCTTATCCATCCAGTCCTTGCGCACCCACAAAAAATCCTGTCCGTCGCTCAGCTGTGTCTTGGGGATCGCCATGATCTTTCCGTCAAAGGTAACTGTATTCAGAGGATTGTTATCCGCCCCGTAGCTTTCATAGGAAGCCTTCACCGTTTCGCAGGCAAGATTGTTGTACACATCCGTGAGATCCTGAATCATATCGTTCTCAACCAGATCCACCAGAGTCGCATAATCAGCGATATACATGATGTCCGGGATATCCTGGCTTGCGATTGCCATGGAAACCTTCTGATCGTAATCCGGTCCGGTGGGGGCCTCAAACATGTTTTCGTTCTGGACGTTGAGTACTTCCTTCACGTAACGGGTGTAAGCGTTGTCCGAAGGCGTATCGTTCTCGTAAGGCGTTCCCGCCAGCGTGTCGCCGCCCTGGTTGGTGAGATTGTAGCCGCTGGTGTAGGTAATCAGTTCCGGATACTTCCCGTAAGGGTCATTGACCACCGCTTCCCATGCCGCCTTCTCTTCCTCTGACATATTTTTTGTTGGATCGTCTGAACTACCACAGCCGGCCGCAAGTGTTGCGATCATCGTTGCCGCAAGCAAAAAACTTAAGCATTTCCTTTTCATTCTCTAATCCTCCTCAAATTTTTTTGACTGTAATTTCTGTATCAAATATTAACAAATTATAAAATTTATGAAAATATAAGAAATCCGGAAAACATGTCAGATATCCGGATTTCTTTTTTGGTGAAGATGTATAGGTTTGACAGTCCCAAATTCACAGGATATACTTTAGATATACAGATTGCCGATTATAGCAGGAGGGTATTCAGATGTATCGTATACTGATTGTTGATGATGAGAAAACAGAGCGGGAATGTATCCGCTTTCTGATCGAGGAAGCCGGAATACCGCTGGAGATCATGGATGCCTGCGACGGAAGCGACGCCCTCCATATTTTGAAGGACTGGCAGATTGACATTCTTTTTACGGATGTTCAGATGCCCCTCATGGACGGCCTGGCCCTGATCCGCCACGCGCAGAAGATCCATCCCGATCTGAAAATTATCATTTTCAGCGGATATGCGGACTTCGAATACGCCCGCACGGCCATCACCCTTGGCGTGGAAAACTACATCCTAAAGCCCGTGGTCCCGCAGGAGCTGGAAAAGAATCTGATCCACCTGATTCAGGAGCTTGACGAGGAACAGGACAGCCGCCGCCAGCTTGACAAGCAGCTTTCGGTTCTCCTGCAGTATTCCCTGCAGCTTTCCATATCCGGCGGCTTTGATCCCAAAAAGGCGGACGCCTACGTGCTGGATCAGCTTCCCACCTTTCAGAATATGGTTCTGCTTCTCTTTAACGATACCTTTCTGGAAAATAATTACTTTACCTTCAACGAGGATTTGCAGCATTCCCTGCAGCTTGATATGGAGTTTCTCAATCTCTCTCCCGGGCAGGCTCTCCTTATGCTGCGCACCCGCATTGAGTCCCCGCTTTCCTGGGGCAGGATGCTGCTCTCTTATATAGAAGAAAAATTCAATACCTCCTGCTACCTCTCCATCAGCCAGCCCCTTGGCTGTTATCCTTCCCTGAAGGATGCCTTTGCAGCCGTGGAGGGTCAGATCGAGCAGCGCTTCTGGGAGCCTGAGGAGCGGATCTTTATTTCCGAGCAGACGGGCTGCGATGATACCAGCCTTGACGCGCTCGATGACAATCTGCAGATGACAAGGATCAGGCAGGCCCTGAATTCAAAGGACATCCTCTCTCTGCAGGCAAATCTGGATCTGCTGTTCCAGAAATACAGCCGGCCTTCCAGCCAGTCCCAGATTTACGTGAAATTTATTTTTTCCAATCTGCTCACCACCCTTTATCCCCATCTGCCTTCGCCGGCGGATGAAAGGCCTCTGGACGTGTTGGTGGCGGAGCTTTATCTGAAACCGGATATTTCCGAGATCATCCGTATCGTCCAGGGGCTCGCCGACAATATTATCGCCGGCTTTACCAACAGCCAGGGAAGCATAAGACGGGAGATCACCCAGGTGACGGAATACATCAGCAAAAACTATGGCAGCGATCTTTCCGTGGAGATGCTGGCCTCCATCGTCTTTTTGACACCGGATTATTTGAGCAGGCTTTTCAAAAAGACAACCGGGAAGAGTCTTTCCCAGTATATCCGGCAGTACCGCATGGACAAGGCAAGAGAACTTCTGATCCGTACCAACAAAAAGATTATTGACATCGGCATCCAGGTAGGCTACCCCAACTACTCCTATTTCTGCCAGAGCTTCCGGGAATATTTCGGAACCTCCCCTGAAAAATACCGACAGGAGAAAACGCTATGAAAGGAATTCCAGGAAAAGTCTATTCACATATACAGAGCCTCAAATACAGGCAGAAGCTGATTCTGATCTGCATTCTCGTGGGGATTCTGCCCCTTATTGTCATGGGCGTTTACTGTTACCGCCAGACCTTAAAGCTCCTTTTGAATCAGGAATATGCGGCTCTCGATTCCGCAAGCCGCACGGCGGTCGCCTCCATCGATTCCCAGATCACGCTCTACGAGGATCTGCTGAATTTCCTCTCATCCTCCGAGGCCGTGGTCATGACCCCCGTGCAGGACGCCTCGGAAATTCTGGACACCTACGAACACCTGATCTATGAATTTGACGTGTTCTTAAACGGTATCTATGTGCAGCACCCGGAGATTCTGCAGATCACGGTGTATAACGCTCTCTCCGACTTAACCCATGGCCGCCAGCTGCGCCCCGTCTCCGATCTGGAAGCGCAGAGCTGGTATGAGGAAGACGCCGTGACTCCCCGCCCCACCTGGCACCGCAATGAGGACGGCACCATCTGCGTGATTCAGAAGGTCCCAAACCCGTATTCCAAATACATTGAATCCTACTCGGAAAACTATGTGGGCATCACCTTAAGCCCCTCCACCCTTTTCAACGTGCTGGATGACGTTTCCACGGATTATTACATCAGCGTGACCTCTCCTGACCAGACGCTGTACACCTATAAGTCCCCCTCCATTGCGGATCTTTCCATAAAGAAAGGATTCTGGACCAATATTACCCGCAGTACGTCCAAGCATTCCTTCCAGGTGGTTCTTCAAAAGCCCACCCAGCTTTTGTATGCTTCCACCAGGCAGATCATGCTGATCAATGTCCTGATTATCGGAGCCTGCCTTTTCCTGGTTCTTTTCTCCAGCCGGCTTCTCTCCTCCGTATTTGTGAAGAGGGTCAATCTTCTCCATGAGCGAATGCGGGAGGTAAAAAACGGGAACCTGGATATCCAGATCCACGACAGTCTGCCCGATGAAATCGGGGAACTGACCAATAATTTCCAGCAGATGGTGAACGAGATCAACCATCTGATCCAGGAGAGCTACAAGGACAAGCTGCTTCTTAAGGAGACGCAGCTTAAGGCCCTGCAGGCGCAGATCAACCCCCATTTTCTCTACAACTGTCTGTCCCTTATCAACAGCAAGGCCCTCATGAACAAGCAGCCGGAAATCAGCCAGATGTCCCAGCTTCTCTCCGTTTTTTACCGCACCACACTAAACAAGGGAAAGTCGGAGACCACGCTGGCCAACGAGATCAAGAATATAAAGTCCTATCTGGATATCCAAAGGCTTTTGCATGACGATTGCTTTGAGGTGATCTATCAGATCGACCCGAACCTGCCGGAGGTGGAGGTGCCGAATCTCCTGCTTCAGCCCCTGGTGGAAAACTCGCTGATTCACGGAATCCTGCCCAACAAGTCCAAGTACGGGAATCTGTTCCTGACCGTCTCCTGCGTCATGGATCACATTCGCTTCACCGTTCTGGACAACGGCCTTGGCATTCCGGCGGAAAAGCTCCCAACCCTCCTTCGCACCGATTCCGGCGGCTATGGCCTGAAGAATGTGCATGAGAGGCTTCAGCTGGCCTACGGTGAAAATTACGGTCTCACCATAAACAGCATTCCCGGGGAGAGCACCATGATTACCTTTACGATACCGCTGCCATTGGAATGAGAGAAAAGGAACCCCGGCCCGAAAGCCAGAGTTCCTTTTCTCTCATTTCCTGTAAAACACGGGCATCCTAACCCCATAATTCAGAACAGGGGATGAATCAGCTTCTATCTGAAATACTCCACTCCGGATTCAAAGATCCGAAGATCCTGCTCGCCGTAAATGTTCACGGCAACGCCGTCTCCCCGGCGCTCCACGTGGGCCATCTTACCCAGGCACCTTCCATCCTGGGAGGTAATTCCCTCAATAGCCGCATAGGAACCGTTGATGTTCCACTCCTCATCCATGGAGATATTTCCCTCCGGGTCACAGTACCGGGTGGCTACCTGACCGTTCTCAAACAGCCGGTCGATCCACTGCCCGGGAGCCACAAACCGTCCCTCTCCGTGGGAGGCCGGTGTCACATACACGCCGCCCGTTTCCGCTCCCATAAGCCAGGGTGATTTGTTTGACACCACCTTTGTATACACCATCCTGGAAATATGGCGGTTGATGGTATTGAAGGTAAGGGTGGGGGAATCCTCCTTCTGCCCCGTGATCTCGCCGCAAGGCACGAGCCCTAACTTGATCAGGGCCTGGAAACCGTTGCAGATTCCGAGAGCCAGACCGTCCCTCTCCTTTAGCAGACGCATAACCGCCTCCTTTATCCTCGCATTCCGGAATGCGGTGGCAAAGAATTTGGCGCTGCCGTCCGGCTCGTCCCCGGCGGAGAATCCTCCGGGGAACATGATAATCTGGGCTTCGTTTATGGCTTTGTCAAAGGCCTCCACGGACTGGCGGATATCCTCCGCAGTCAGATTCCGAAACACCTGTGTAACCACTCTTGCTCCGGCCCGCTCAAAAGCCGCCCCGCTGTCATACTCGCAGTTGGTTCCGGGGAATACCGGAATAAATACCGTGGGCTTTGCCACCCTGTTTTTACAGACATAAACCTTATCCGTCCGGTAAATCTTATCCTCCAGTTTTTCCGTTCCCTTATCCGCCCTGGTGGGAAATACCTTTTCCAGCCGGGATGTCCATGAAGCAAGCGCCTCCTTAACGGTAACAGAACTGTCTGCGTAGTTAAATACAGGCTCCTGTATCACCTCGCCCACTGTGCGGTAATTTAAACCCTGCCCGACAAAGGCCGAGAGATCTTCCGGGTTTATCTCCAATACCAGATCTCCCAATGCGTTTTCAAACAGATCCACGGGCTTTAACTGTCCGTCAAAGGAAACACCCAGCCTGTTTCCAAAGGCCATCTTGCTCACACCCGCCGCAAGTCCCCTGGAATCCAGGGCATAGGCCGCCTTCACCTTTCCCTCGCCGGCCAGCTTTGTGACAAAGCCATAGGTTTTCATCACATGCTCATACACGGGAATATCATACTCATCCCTGTCAAACCACAGCTGTACCAGCTGATCCTTTGCACACTTAAGCTCGGGCGTGATAATCTCCTGTTTCTTTGCGATATCCACCGCAAAAGACACAAGCGTTGGAGGCACGTCAATGTCGTTAAAGGTTCCGGACATGCTGTCCTTGCCGCCGATGGAGGCAAGCCCGTATCCGATCTGGGCATCATAGGCTCCGAGCAGTGCGGCAAATGGCTGGCTCCAGCGCTCCGGATCCGAAGTCATCCGCCTGAAATACTCCTGGAAGGTAAACCGGATCTTGCGGTAATCTCCGCCTGCCGCCACCACCCTGGCTATGGATTCCGTCACCGCATAGACAGCGCCATGATAAGGGCTCCAGGAGGACAGATACGGGTCAAAGCCGCAGCTCATCATGGTGACCGTGTCCGTCTTCCCCCTCAAGACGGGGAGCTTCGCCACCATGGCCTGAGTTTCCGTCAGCTGGTATTTTCCACCATAGGGCATAAGAACGCTGGCCGCCCCGATGGATGAGTCAAACATCTCCACAAGCCCTTTCTGGGAGCATACGTTGAGATCACTTAACGTTCTCAAAAAGGCTTCCTTCACATTATCCTGATCCAAAGCCTCCTGTACGCCGTCTACCGCCAGTTTTTTGAAGTAATTGTCCTCCTTTGACGGAATCTTCACCACCACGCCGGTCTCCTGATGCGCACCGTTGGTGTTGAGGAAATCCCGGCTGATATTGACAATTTCCTTACCTCTCCATTTCAATACCAGTCTTGGCTCCCTGGTCACCACGGCCACGGGAATCGCCTCCAGGTTTTCCTGTGCGGCATAGGAGAGAAATTCCTGCACCTTTGCGGGATCCACCACAACGGCCATCCTCTCTTGGGATTCGGAGATCGCAAGCTCCGTTCCGTCAAGGCCCGCATACTTCTTTGGCACCTTATCCAGATCCACCACAAGCCCGTCCGCCAGCTCTCCGATGGCAACTGAAACGCCGCCTGCGCCGAAATCATTGCACTTCTTAATAATATGGCTGACCTCTCCTCTTCGGAAAAGCCGCTGAATCTTCCGCTCTGTTGGCGCATTTCCCTTCTGAACTTCCGCCCCGCAGGTCTCAATTGAGCTCTCCGTATGTACCTTTGAGGAACCGGTTGCGCCGCCGCATCCATCCCTTCCCGTTCTTCCTCCAAGAAGGATAATCACATCATCCGGATCCGAATTTTCCCTGATTACGTTTTTGCGGGGAGCCGCCCCCATCACCGCCCCGATTTCCATTCTTTTTGCCACATAATCCGGGTGATAAATCTCTTTCACATAGCCGGTGGCAAGGCCGATCTGGTTGCCATAGGAGGAATAGCCTCCCGCCGCCCCCCTCACCAGCCTTTTCTGTGACAGCTTTCCTTTCAGAGTCTCCGAAACCGGAACCGTGGGATCCGCCGCTCCTGTCACCCGCATGGCCTGGTACACGTAGCCTCTTCCGGAGAGCGGGTCGCGGATTGCGCCGCCAAGACAGGTTGCCGCACCGCCAAAGGGCTCGATCTCCGTGGGATGATTGTGGGTCTCGTTCTTGAAGAACACAAGCCATTCCTCCGTGACCGGCCCTTCTCCGTAGTCAATTTCCACGGGAACCACCACGGAACAGGCGTTGATCTCATCCGATTCCTCCATATCCTTAAGCTTTCCGTCTTTCTTAAGTTTGCGCATTGCCATCAGGGCAAGATCCATCAGGCAGACAAACTTGTCCTTTCTCTCCCCTAAAATTTCCTTCCTGGTATCCAGGTAGCTCTCATAAGCCGTCTCAAGGGGCGCTTTATAATAGCCTTCCTCAAACGTGATCTCCTTAAGCTCCGTGGAAAAAGTGGTGTGACGGCAGTGGTCAGACCAGTAGGTATCCAGCACCCTGATCTCCGTCATGGTTGGATCCCTGTGCTCCTGCCCTTCAAAATAATTCTGAATATGAAGAAAATCCTTAAAGGTCATGGCGAGTCCCAGCGAATCATACAGCTCCCCAAGCTTTTCCTCCCCCAGATCCTTAAATCCCTCTAAAACCTTTACGTCTGCGGGCTCCTCGTACTGCGTCATGAGGGTCTTCGGCTTCGTCATGCCGGTTTCCCTGGAATCTACGGGATTAATACAGTATGCTTTGATCCGGTCAAACTCCTCGTCAGAAATCCCGCCCTCGATCAGGTAGGTAACCGCCGTCCGGATGAGAGGTTCCTCATCCTCCCGCAAAAACTTCACACACTGCAGAGCGGAATCCGCTCTCTGGTCAAACTGCCCGGGAAGGAACTCCACGCTGAACACCCGGCTATCCTTTGGGAGCTCAACGCTCTCCCTGTATAGAATATCCACCGGCGGCTCTGAAAACACCGTCCTGCAGGCCGCCTCAAAAGTATCCTCCGACAAATTCTCCACGTCATAGCGGATAAATACCCTGACATTTTTTACCCCCGCTATCCCCAGATAACTTCCGATTTCCTCCTGCAGCTCCCTCGCCTTAACTGCGAAGGGCGCCTTTTTTTCCACATAGATCCGTTTTACGTTTCCCATGGTGAATTGATTCTCCTCCGTTCTGTTCAATTTGTTGTTAATCTTCTATAATAAGACCCTGCATCACATACATGATTTCACGGTCCACCGCTGCCTGCGTGATTCCTCTTGTCTGAGAAGCAATCTTAAGTCCCTCCAGCACGTACATGATATTACTGGCCGCCCTTCTGGGATCCTCACAGTAGAATTCTCCGTCCTCAACCCCTGCCTCAATCAGCTTCTGAATGACCAGGACGGCGGAATCAAACTGCTTTTTCATAAAGTTCTCCCCTTCCTTCCCGGAATGTTCGAACATAAATTCATAGGAAGCCCTTGTCAATCCCTGTTTTCGGTCGAGAAGCTCCTTCTTCTGTTCCTTGAGAAAAAGCGCAAGAATAGCCGCCGGTCCTGCTTCCCTGGGAATATTCTTCTCAAAAAGGTCGTCCGCCTCCTGACGCTCCAGCCGCAGGACCTCCAGAAAAATTTCCTCCGTGCTGGAAAAATACAGATACAGTCCGCCTCTGCTGATGCCGCAGGCCTCCACGATATCCTTCATGGTAACGCCCCTGTACCCTTTCAATGAAAAAACAGTTCTTGCTGTCTCCAAAATTAATTTTTTCTTTTGTGCCGACTTATCGCTCATAAACCAAAACAACTCCCATGCTCCTATATCTTAACATAAAAATGTGGAATATGCACTCTCAAATATATACATATTTAGAGACATAAAGTAAAAAGTTTATTTTCAAAACCAGTTGACAGACTCATGGGTTTTCGGTATAATAGCATTTGGTTGGTTCGAGAAAACCAGATAGGGGCATAGTTCAAAGGTAGAACAGCGGTCTCCAAAACCGTCGATGTGGGTTCGATTCCTACTGCCCCTGCTTGAAGGAAGATACGAAGGTATCTTCCTTTTTTTATTATGAAAGCCCCGGACAGCGGCCATGGGGATGGCGTGTTTACGCGCACAGCCACATGGACATTGGACGGGCAAGCCGGTATGAGTAGGTAGGGCGATAGCCCGGAATACGAATACTGCGGCGATTGCAGGAGCACGAAGTGCGGAGCAATCGGCTTTCATAGTAAAACGAAGATATCTCCCTCCGCATCCGGTATGGAAATATCTCCGTCTCCTTCTGTTTTCTGTCAATACTGCAGATAATCCGACGTGTCCGCTTCCACCTGGGCGCTGAAAACCTGAAGCTCCCTGGATGGCACATAGCTGTAATCGTCAAACAGCACTTCGTGAAGTCTCACCACATTATTCTCCAGGGAGATGGGCACTACGCAGGCTCCCTCCGTCCTTATGGTGCCTCCGCTTCGCATTCCCTCAAAGGGAAAGCCGTCGCTCACCGTCACCCGGAAATCCCCGATCACCCCAAGCATGGAAAAAATATCCGCAATGTCCACGGAAGTGCGTATATTGGGAAGCACCGCGTTCACGGCGTCCGTGAGGCTGCCAAGAGAGGCTCCCTTCGCCTTCTCCATCATGGCAATGAGCACGTTTCTCTGTCTCTCCGCCCGGGCAAAATCATCCCCCACATGCCGAATCCTGCAGTAGGCCGTGGTCTGCAGGCCGTTCAGCACCTGGCGCCCCGCGGTTGTGACCGGAATGTAATCCGTACCGGCCGTTGCGGTAAAATGCTCGCCGTCCGTGGTGGTTCCCACCATACTGATCTGGTAATTGTTCAGATGCTTGATCTCGGCCTCCGTCACGTCAATCTCGATTCCTCCCAATGCGTCCACCGCCTTGGTCAGGCCCTCGAATCCCACCGTGACATAGTCCGTGATATACAGATCCGTGTTCATGTTGATCATTCCCAGCGCCTGCTGTGGACCTCCGAAGGCATAGGCGCTGTTACACTTTTTGTACGTGTCGTTCCCTATATTTAAATAGGTGTCCCTGTAAATGGAAACCAGGCGCACCTCATGGCTGTCCATGTTCACGGAGCAGATCATGATCGTGTCACTTCTGTTGCCTTTTCCGAGATTCTCATCCCTGGAATCCACTCCGAAAAAAGCAATGTTAAAAATACCTGTATATTTACTCGGCTCTTCCTCCTTCGTTTCCTCACTGGTAGTTTCCTGAAAATTCTGCTTTATCTGCTCGTTTACGGCAATTTCCTTTTCATTCAGGTTATCCTTCTTTACCTCGCTGGTGGTGCGAAGCGTCACATACAACACGCCCACAGCTATGATCAGCACCGTAATCTCTACGATTAACAGCGGGATATGCCGCACCCATTTTTTCTTGTTCATTCCTGTAATTAACTCCTTTTATCTGCTGATTTGTGGAGATATGATATAATACCTTTCGATATTTTATCATATTTCCCCGGCCTTGAACAGAAAATTTGTTGAATTTTAAAAGATTTTTTAAATTTTGGGGCAAAAACGTCACACTTTTGTCATATTTATCGATAAAAATACACTCTGACACTTTAAAAAACTTCCTATATCAGGTCAACGGCTTCCCCCACATTTTTAACCCCGATTATCCGGATGCCCTCACTCTGCCGCACGCTCTCCATACAGACATAAGGGACGATACAGGTGGTGAACCCCAGCTTTCCCGCCTCCTGCACCCGGCTCGGGACCATGCTGACCGCCCTCACCTCTCCGCTTAAGCCAACCTCTCCCATGGCAATGACGTTTCCGTCAATGGGACGGTTTTTAAAGCTGGACACAATCGCCATGACAATTCCAAGATCAAGAGCGGGCTCCTGGATTTTGATCCCTCCCGCTATATTCACATAGGCGTCACAGCTTCCCAGCTGAATTCCCAGCCTTTTTTCCAGAACCGCCATCAAAAGGTTCACCCGGTTAAAATCCGTTCCCGTGGTCTGACGGCGGGGAATCCCGAAATTACTTGGACAGACAAGAGCCTGGATCTCCACCAGGATGGGCCTGGTTCCCTCCATGGAACAGACCACCACGGAGCCGCTGGCGTCCCGGGGCCGCCCGCTTAGCATAAACTCCGACGGATTGGGCACTTCCCTTAAGCCGTCCGCACGCATTTCGAATACGCCGATCTCATTGGTTGAGCCGAAACGGTTTTTTACGCCCCGCAGAATACGGTAGGAGGCATGCCTGTCCCCCTCGAAATAGAGCACCGTATCCACCATGTGCTCCAGTACCCTTGGCCCCGCCACCGTTCCCTCCTTTGTCACATGTCCCACAAGAAAGATCGACACGTTCAGGCCCTTTGCCAGCTGCAAAAAGGCGCTGGTGGCCTCTCTGACCTGAGAAACACTGCCAGGCGCTGACGTGATCTCCTCGTGATAAACCGTCTGGATCGAATCGATAATCACCACATTGGGACGGCTCCTTCGTATCGCCTCCCCAATGCTCTCCAGTCCGGTCTCGCACAGAAGCTTCAAGTGTTCATTGAAATCCCCGATGCGGTTGGCCCTTATTTTGATCTGCCTCATGGACTCCTCACCGGAGACATAAAGCACCTCTCTCCCATCCCCGGCCAGATTCCTGCAGACCTGCAAAAGCAGGGTTGATTTCCCGATTCCGGGATCTCCTCCCACCAGTGTCAAAGACCCCTCCACGATCCCTCCTCCAAGAACCCTGTCCAGCTCCGCAATACGGGTCGTGATCCGTTCTTCTTCCCTTAAGGATACCTCCGAGAGCGCCGTGGGCCGGCTCTTCTCAGGCGAAACAACGCTTCCCCTTGCCTTTGGCGCAGTCTTTCCCGCTCCTGTGACCACCTGCTCCTCCACCATCGTGTTCCATTCCCGGCATCCCGGACACTGCCCCATCCATTTGGCCGACTCGTATCCGCAGCTCTGGCAGAAAAATACCGTATTTCTTCCTTTCGCCATGTTTATCCTCGCTCTGTCCTGTCTTTGTAAGGCTTTCCCTCACACTCTTCACCACAGGAAAAGTGCCTTCCCCCAAGAAAGGCAGAAGGCACTGATCTTCCTCTCACTGTGCTATTATCCGTACCTGTGTTTCCCCCGCTTCGGCAAGCTCCACGCTGATATTGAGCTTTCCCGCAAGATTTGTCTTCATGGTTCCGATACTTTCACCTGCAACAAACACCTCGTATTCCGAGGACTCTGCAAGCTGAATGGTTATCTGCGCATCCTCGCTGCCCTCTACCAGGAAACGGACACCTTCCTCCGTCTCCTCGAAATTCAACACACTGGTACCGGGAACCGATTCATAGACAAACATACCATTTCTCTCCAGCTTGGTCATTGTCTTAAAGGTTTTTACCTTGTACAGATCACCTCTGTGCTCAAAGTCCTCTACCTTTGCCTTCGCCTCCAGCCTGTGGTTTCCAAAACTGATGCTTCCATCTGCTTCCCTGCGGAGCAATTCCTCTACTACAGCCATTCTTATGTCCTCCTAAATGCAATCATTGGAATACTATCAGTATAATATATTTTCAGCCCGACTGCCACATAAAAATTATTTTATGCCGGTTTTTGTCTCAAAAACCACGTTGTCCCTGCGAAAGCCCGCTAACACACTGTCACCCCTGGCGATACGGCCTTCCAGGATTTCCTGTGCCAGCTTATCCTCCACCACCTGCTGCAGCGCTCTCTTTAAAGGTCTTGCCCCCATCTTATAATCTGCATATTTCTCAATAATATGCTCTTTCAGTGAATTGCTCACCGTAAGCCGGATCTGCATCTGCTCCTGGCATCTCGCCGCCAGGTTCGAGCACAGCAACGTAATGATCTCATGCATATTCTCACGGCTGAGCGGATGGAACACCATGATCTCATCAATCCGGTTGATAAATTCCGGTTTAAAAATACGTTTTACTTCCTCCATCACTCCGGCCTTCATCTTCTCATATTCCTGTTCTTTTGTGGTTGCCGCGGAAAAGCCCAGATTCTTGGGCTCCACGATCCGCTGAGCCCCGGCATTGGAGGTCATGATAAGAATCGTGTTCTTGAAACTTACCTTTCTGCCCTTGGAATCCGTGATATGTCCGTCGTCAAGGACCTGCAAAAGCACATTAAACACGTCCGGATGGGCCTTTTCGATCTCGTCAAAAAGAACCACCGAATACGGATTCTTGCGGATCTTCTCGGAAAGCTGCCCGCCCTCCTCAAAGCCCACGTAGCCCGGAGGGGAACCGATCATTTTGGAAACCGAATGGCCCTCCATATACTCGGACATATCCACGCGGATCAGCGCCTCCTGGGAACCAAACATGGCCTCCGCCAGGGCTTTGGAGAGCTCCGTCTTGCCCACGCCGGTTGGCCCGAGAAACAGGAAGGAACCGATGGGCCTTCCGGGATCCTGCAGCCCCACTCTCCCCCTGCGTATTGCCCGGGAGAGGGCACTCACCGCATCCTTCTGCCCGATCACGCGCTTGTGAAGAATCTTTTCCAGCTTCAGAAGCCTCTCGCTTTCTTTCTCCGTCAGCTTCCGGACCGGTATCTTTGTCCAGGCCGCCACCACCTGGGCGATCTCGTTTTCCCCGATCTCCAGGATCTGCTCCTCCTGCTTCTTCCTGCCGTTATCCTTCATCTTTTCATACTTTTTGGCAAGCTTATCCTGCTCCTTGCGAAGGGCCGCCGCCTGCTCGAAATTCTCCTCCTTGAGGCACCTGACCAGCTCCCGGTCCGTCTCGGAAATTCGGCTCAGCATCTCTTTGAGGCTTTCCGGCGTGTTCATTGCCTTAAGCCGTGCGGCCGCCGCCGCCTCGTCAATCAGGTCAATGGCCTTGTCCGGCAGGTTCCTGTCGTTGATGTAGCGCTCCGAGAAGTGAACGGCCGCCGCAATAGCTTCCTTCGTTATGACAACCTGGTGATGCTCTTCAAACTTGTGCGCAATCCCGCTGAGAATCTGAATTGCCTGCTGCGTGGTTGGCTCCTCCACCATAACCGACTGAAACCGCCTCTCGAGAGCCGCATCCTTCTCCACGTATTTGTGGTACTCCGCTATGGTGGTTGCGCCGATCAGCTGCAGCTCTCCCCTTGCCAGGGATGGCTTTAAGATATTGGAGGCGTCAATAGCCCCTTCGGCGCCTCCTGCACCGATGATGGTATGCATTTCATCCAGGAACAGGATTACATTTCCATCCTCCTCCACCTCGCGGATCACTCTCTTGATCCTTTCCTCAAATTCGCCTCTGTACTTGGAGCCTGCCACCATTCCCGACAGATCCAGCACGAGAAGACGCTTGTTCTGAACCGTGAAAGGCACCTCTCCGGCGGCGATCCGCTCTGCAAGGCCTTCCACCACAGCCGTCTTGCCCACGCCGGGTTCTCCGATCAGACAGGGATTGTTTTTGCTTCTGCGGCTTAAGATCTCGATCACTCTGCGGATTTCCTCCTCCCGCCCGATCACCGGATCCAGCTTTCCCTCCGCCGCAAGGGCGGTCAGATCCCTGCTGTACTGATCCAGGGTGGAAGTAGACGCCTTCTTTCCCTTCTGCTTCCTGGCAAAATCCTCCTTGTACAGTCCCGCATCCTCGCCCATGGCGGTCAGTGTGTCCATATAAAGCTTGTGTATGGGAATCCCCATGGTTTTCAAAAGTCTTGCCGCAACGCTTTCCGACTCCCGAAGGAGAGCAAGAAGAATATGCTCCGTTCCCGTCTGCTGCGCCCCGAAGCGGTCCGCCTGTCTGTGCGCCTCTTCCAGAATCGCCCGGGCCCTTGGGGAATATCCCTCCTTCTCCTTTACAATAACGGCTCCCTCCGGCACAATCAGTTCCTTTATCATATCCAGGAGACGATTCTGGTCCACGCCGTTTTCAGACAAAACCCGGGCCGCAACACCTGTATTCTCCCGAATGAGCCCGATCAGTATATGCTCCGTCCCCACATAGCCTATCCGCATCCGGCCCGCCACTCTCTCCGCCAGAGAAAGCGCCGTCCTCGCCTTATCTGTAAAACCTCCTGCCTGCATGTCAAAATCCTCCATACTCATCATATATTTCATCTATCATCACATAGATTTCTTCCTTGGATATCCCCTTACAGCTGGCTTTTGCCAGGAGGATATGAAGATCCTTGTCAATTTCCTCCATTGCCTTCAGCTTATCCGCATTGAGGGCAATCACGGCGCCCTTTCTTCTGTCCACCTTAACAAAGCCTTCCTGCCGCAGTACATGGTACGCTTTGTTAACCGTGTGCATATTGATTCCGATCTCCTCCGCCAGGCATCTCACCGAAGGCAGCGCATCCCCTTCCTGGTATTTGGCAGTGGCGATTCCGAATATAATCTGATTGCGGAGCTGCAGATAGAGTGCCTCTTCACTGTTAAAATCTATCTCTATTACCATGAAATCTCCTTCCTTCGGTGTCGTCCAACTGTGAATAAGAGGAATAGCCCCGCTATCCCTCTTTTCTTTTGCATTTATAAATCTTTATCGTCCATGTTTAAAAACTCAAATTCAAACTCGTCGTCATCGAGAAGGAAATTCTGCGCCTTTCTGGGAGCTGCCTTTTTTACCGGTCTGCGCTCGGCAGCCTGCAGCTCGGGTTCCTCCGCCGGCTCCTGCCTTACGGCTCTCTCCCTGGGCTTTGGCTGCTTCTCCCTTGCGGGCCGGATCCTTTCCTCGCTCTCGACGGCCGGAGCAGGCCTTTTTCGCCTTACCGGCTCCTGCGGTTCCTCCTCTGCCGGGACAATGCGCCTTTTCTTCCTCACCACGGGCTCGGGCTCTTCCTCTTCCTCCTCTTCTTCCTCTTCCTCGTCCTCATAATCCTCGTAATACAGATCACGGATCTTGAGAAGAAGAACGGTGATGACGATCACCAGGATCACCACGATTACCGCAAGGACAATAATAATAATCTTTTCGTTCTGGACCTGTTTTTCCAGCTCCGCACTGTTCGTGTTCGCCTGGTTCACCACGTTCAGGAGATCCTGAACTTTCATCATGGTGCCGTTTGTATTGTCATACAGCCAGTATGTGTCCTCGTTGTAGACCACTTCGTAGTCGTTGTGCTCCGGCTGCGGCGCTTCCTCAGGTGCAGGCTCCGGCTCGCCGCCTTCCGGATTTTCCCCTTCCGGATTCTCTCCCTCCGGGCTGCCCTCCCCTTCCGGGGTTTCCCCCTCCGGACTCTCTCCCTCCGGGGCTGTACCGCCATCTGCGGGCTGTTCCGGAGCGGCCGCTCCCAATGTCACAAGATCGGAGCGGATATATCCCTCAATATTCTTGCCCTCGTGATTACAGGTAATCTGATACCACTTTTTGCCCGCACTGTCATTTGCCTCGCCAATCAGGGTAATCGCGGTTCCCTGGGGAAGAGAGCCGATTGCGCCATGGTTCGTGGATGCCCCGGAACGGACCTTCACGCTGGCCGGGGTGACGGTTGCCGACTGCTCGCTGATTGCCGTAGGCACCGTTGCCGCCGGTGCGGAGCCTCCATCCGACTGTGATGTGGAGGAAGAGCTGCCCGCTGACACAACAATCTCCTCATTGGTCTTCACGAGGTCGCTCCGAATAAAGCCGTACCCGTTGTTTGCTATGGGAACCTTATACCACTTCACGCCGGCACTGTCGGCCTCCGCCCCCACAATGTCAATCACCTTGCCCTTTACCGTACTTCCGACCACTTCGCTGTTTCCATCCGCCTGCGCCCTGATCTTGGCCGTCTCCGCAAGAACCGTCCCTTCTGCGGCCTGGCTCACAAAGCCTCCAAGACAAAACACGGCAAGGCACACGGTAACTGCCAGCACGCCTTTCATCAAACTTATCTTCCGATACAGATTCCTTATCGTTTTCAATGTTTCTTCTCCTTTATCTGTCATATGTAAATCGTTTGCTTCCGCTCTCACCCTGCGTGGCGGCAGCGCTTCCGCTCCTGCTCGGCGCCTTCGCCTTCCGGAGAATCCGGGCATCCTCCTCCACCTGGCGGTGAAAGATTGCCTCGCACTTTGCGCAGAGCTTGCCGCTGTTTATACTCTCCCCGCACATTTCGCAACGGATGTATCCGCCACGGCTGTCAATCACCTCAAACCGGTTCTCTTTGATCATATCACGGATCGACTTGTGGCTGACCCTCGTGGCTTCCGAGATCTGGGTCACGTTTGCCCCGCGGTGTTCATCCAGATAATTGCGAACCTTTCCGTAATCGTCATATTCAACTGCGCCGCAGTTTTCACACTTATACTCTCCAAGTCCTTTATAGACCAGCACGCCCTCGCACTCTTTGCATACCACCGGGCAGTCGTACTCTTCCATCATCCTCTTTTTCAATGTCTCATCCATAATAAGGAACTCCTTCTTTCTTAATAATACTTGGGTTTATGCCTCATCAATGGCTTTTCCAATATCATGACGCATATATTTATTCTCAAAGGTGATCCACTGCGTGGCCGCATAGGCATTTTCTCTGGCTTGCGCCAGACTGCTCCCCTTTGCCGTAATTCCCAGCACTCTTCCGCCGTTTGTGACAATGCCTTCCGGCGTGCTTTTGGTTCCCGCATGGAAGCAGTAGCAGGAATCCTGGCCCTCAAATTTCTCAAGCCCCCGGATCAGAAAACCTTTCTCGTATTTGACAGGATATCCCTCTGAGGCCAGCACCACGCAGACCGCCGCATTATCTTCGAACTGCAGATCCACCTCGTCAAGCCTTCCGTCAATACATGCCTCCATCACTTCTATGATATCGTTTTTCATCCGGGGCAGCACCACTTGCGCCTCCGGGTCTCCAAACCTGGCGTTATATTCCAGCACTCTGGGGCCTTTGTCCGTCAGCATCAGTCCAAAGAATATTATCCCCTTAAATTCTCTCCCCTCGGCCGCCATGGCATCCACGGTTGGCTGGTAAATATATTTCCGGCAGAATTCGTCCACTTCTTCCGTATAAAACGGGCTGGGCGAAAAGGTGCCCATTCCCCCGGTATTCGGACCGGTATCTGCGTCCCCCGCCCGCTTGTGATCCTGAGCCGAAGTCATGGTCTTGATGGTCTTTCCATCCACATAAGAGAGCACGGACACCTCCCGTCCTGTCATGAACTCCTCAATGACAAGCCGGTTTCCCGCACTTCCAAACTGTTTATCCTCCATAATGGACTTGACGCCCTCCCGGGCCTGTTCCAGATTCTGACAGATCAGGACGCCCTTTCCAAGGGCGAGGCCGTCCGCCTTGAGCACAATGGGGAAATCCGCCGTCTCCAGATAGGACAGAGCCGCCGTGGACGAATCAAAAATTTCGTAGGCCGCCGTGGGAATCTGATATTTCTTCATCAGCTCCTTGGAAAACGCCTTACTTCCCTCCAGAATTGCCGCATTTTTACGGGGGCCGAAGGCCCGAAGACCGGCTGCCTCCAGCTGATCCACAAGTCCGCCTACCAGAGGATCGTCCATCCCCACAATCGTCAGATCAATTTCCTTCTCCCTGGCAAAGGAAACGAT
The DNA here is from genome assembly GCA_910579685.1 of uncultured Lachnospiraceae bacterium. Classification (GTDB taxonomy): domain Bacteria; phylum Bacillota; class Clostridia; order Lachnospirales; family Lachnospiraceae; genus Suilimivivens. The sequence goes on from CAJTVN010000019.1 coordinate 87,014, forward strand.
ACGGTCAAACTCCATGGCTCCGATGGGCACACACTGCGCAATCTGTGCGATTCCGGCATTGCCCGGCGCACAGTATATTTCGTCAACCCTTTTACTCCCGGAGACGCTAAGCGCAATGGCATGCTCCCTTCCGCCGCTTCCCACTATCAAAACCTTCATGATCAACTTCCTTTCTGCACAGTGTTCTGTGCCGGATCGTGCATTGCAATTTCATCTATGGCTTTCGGCAGGATAACCCATTCCGCCTGCTCCATCACTCTTTTCTGCAGGGACTTAGGTGTATCCCCGGGAAGAACCTCCACCGCTTTCTGATAGAGTATGGTTCCCGTATCCGTCCCCTCATCCACCATATGTACCGTGGCTCCCGTAATCTTGACACCCCTTTTGAGAGCCTCCTCGTGAACCCTGAGCCCATAATATCCCGTTCCGCAGAAAGAAGGGATCAGGGAGGGATGGATATTGATGATCCTGTCCCTGTATAACCGGATCATCTCCGAGGGCAGGATCACAAGGAAACCGGCCAGGACAATCAGATCCGGGGAAAGCTCCTCAAGCTTTTCCATGAACGCACGGTTAAAGTCCGCTCTGTCCGCAAAGCTTTTCGGGGAAATGCAGAAAGCCGGGACATTCCTTTCCCTGGCCCGCACCAGCGCATAGGCGCCCGCATTATTGCTGATCACCCCGGCAATCCTCGTATTGCGGATCGTTCCGTTCTCTATGCCGTCCATAATGGCCTGCAGATTCGTTCCTCCCCCGGATACGCACACCACAATGCTCAGCATATGCTCACTCCCTTATCCCCGGCCTTAACAACACCCGCCACACAGGCTCTCTCGCCGGCACGGCTAATGGCCTCCACCGCCTGATCCGCATCCGCAGGATCCAAGGCAAGAACCATGCCCAGTCCCATATTGTAAGTATTATACATCATTTTCTCTTCCAGCGCGCCGGTTTTCTGGATCAGCCTGAAAATAGCGGGAACCTCATAGCTGTCCTTTTTGATCACCGCATGCACTCCCTCGGGCAGCATTCTCGGAATATTCTCGTAAAAACCGCCTCCCGTGATATGGCTGCAGCCCTTGATGGTGATTCCGGCATCCCTGACGCTCTTTAGCGCCTTTACATAGATTTTGGTGGGCGTAAGCAGGGCCTCCCCGAGCGCACACCCAAGCTCTGCATAATGGGTGGAAAGGCTCTCCAGGCTCATATCAAAGATTCTCCGGATCAGGGAAAAACCGTTGCTGTGGACGCCCGACGAGGCAATCCCCACAAGCACATCACCGGGCCGTACGGCCTCGCCGGTAATCAGATCCTTCTCATCAACGATTCCAACGGCAAAGCCCGCAAGATCATATTCGTCTATGGGATAAAAGCCGGGCATCTCCGCCGTCTCGCCGCCTACCAGTGCGGCTCCTGCCTGTCTGCAGCCCTCCGAAACCCCTTTGACAATGGTCGCCACCTTTTCCGGATAATTTTTGCCGCAGGCGATATAATCCAGAAAGAACAAAGGCTCCGCCCCTGCACAGGCAATGTCGTTGACACACATTGCCACACAGTCGATTCCCACGGTATCATGCCGGTCCATCATAAAGGCCAGCTTGAGCTTGGTTCCCACACCGTCCGTACCGGAAACCAGTGCGGGCTTCTCCATCCCTTTCATCGCCGCAAGAGAAAACGCTCCCGAAAATCCGCCCAGGCCGCCAAGTACCTCCGGGCGCATCGTTTCCTTCACATATTTTTTCATCAGCTCCACTGACTTATATCCAGCTTCGATATCTACTCCGGCACTCTTATAATTCATTCTACTGCACATGCTCCTTTCTCCTTCTGCGAATTTCGTTTCCCGTTTTTATCTATTTCTGATAATTTTTGTATCCATCCTTAATGAGGCGGGCGTCCTTTTTCTCAACGTCCTCCTTCATTTTCCGGCTGTACGCCTTAAGACGTTCAAGAAGCTCCCCGTCCGAGGTTGCCAGAATCTTCGCCGCAAGCAGTCCCGCATTGGCCCCTCCGTTAATAGCAACAGTCGCCACCGGAATTCCGGAAGGCATCTGAACAATCGAATAGAGGGAATCCCTGCCCCCTAAGGAAGTGGTGTGCATGGGGATCCCGATTACAGGCATCGGGAAAATTGCAGCACACATACCCGGCAGATGCGCCGCCATGCCCGCTCCCGCAATGATCACCTTGAAGCCTTTTTCCTCCGCTGTTTTCGCATACTCAAAAAATACGTCCGGCTCTCTGTGGGCGGAAATAATCCGCATCTCATAAGAAATTCCAAGCTCTTCCAGCAGATCCGCCGCCTTCGCCATAACCGGCAGATCCGAATCGCTGCCCATGACAATTCCAACCTGTGCCATATTTATTCCCCTGCTCCTTTCTCCTGTGTTCAGACTGTTATCTACCTATTTCCCGCACTTTATATCATACTAAAAATCAGTCTTTGATGCAACTGTATTCTTTCAAAGGTTTGTTAAGCTCCCCGCAACCCGCAAGGACAAACCTTCCTTCCTCAATAATGGGGATGACTTCCTCCTCATGCGTCACCACGCTGATCTCTCCCAGCTCGTCAAAGGGAATCGTGATATCCGTATGACAGTGGAAGTATGCCTGATCCGGCTCGCTTTTTCGCCGGATGGAGCATTCGTTGTCCCTGGCTATGATCTCCTTCCCGTCCGGATTAAAGACCGCCACATCCTCGGCATGGGAATAGCAGGTGTCTCCCACCGCAAAATGCGGCCCCGTCTTTTCCGCAATCAGTATGGGGAACTTATCCTCGATTCCGTATTTCCTTCCCGCCACATAAGCCGTGGTATTTGTCCCGATGGCAAACTCTCCCATGGGAAGCGTATCGTGATGAAACAGGAGATTGTCCTGTATCAATTTTCTGTTTTTCTCCGGATCCTCAAAATTTCCGCAGTCATACCGCACGATTCTGCCGTCCGCAAAGGTCAGGCACAAATCCCGGTACTCCAATCCGTTCAGGAAAACCCGGGTCACATGGAGCGTCCCTTCCGTCCCCGCAAGCAGCGGAGAGGTAAAAACCTCGCCCACCGGAATATTCACATCCGCCACACAGTTCTCGAAGTTCGTCTGGCGGGAGGGATCCTTAAGGGCATGCAGCATGATCCGCAAATTGGTCCGGTTATCCCCCATTCCCTTTACAAGCACATATTTCCCGCCATCCAGCGTGTCGATGATTCTCTGCTGGATGGTCTGATAGAGCGAATAATCCAGTGTGTTGATCCGGATCACCTCGTCAAAAATCTCCGGATAGTCTTCTCCGATCTGCGGCGTGGGAAAGGCTATGATCGTAAAGCTCCTCTCCTCCCCTTTGATATACCGGTTCTGCAGCTGGCCTGCCGCCGCCGTGTACTCCACCAGAAGCTGCCGCTGTGCCTTATTAAGCTGTACGGCTTCCCGTTTCTGTTGAAAGTTTTCGGGTTCTTCCCCAAAAACCTCCACCACCGCGGGGCCCCCGAAAACCGAAGCCTCCTCCTTCAGCTCCTCATAGGCCTCCTGCCAGGCCTCCATCCTCACATTGACAAGGCGCCGGTCGAGAAACAGCCCCACATCATCCTTGTGGTCATAATCGTACTGCCGGTTGGGAACCGCGCCATAATATCCGTTCCTTACAAGCCCCTTTCCATTGAGAAGGCTTGCGGCCGCCCTGTAAATCGTCGGTTTCAGCCCCATCCTGTCAAAATTTTCCACTGCGGCCTTTATCATCCGCTCAAAGCCGAGGCTGTAGCGGATATTGACGGTTTTCTTTTTGGAGATGTCCTTGTTCCCCACAAGGAACCCGATGCGGTACCCCTCCGTGTAGGTGTCCGCCATCAGCTTTATCGTATCCTGCGTCTGCTTTCTTAAGTGCTCCCAGGTTTTGATTTCGTTTTCCGTAATGTATTCTCCAAAATAATAGAGATACTCCGGGCCATCCAGATCGCTGTGCCGCAGAATCCGGAGAACAAAATCCTCCCCGGGATTCAGCATGGCATTTAACCTGCCTCGAAAGGCGTCCCTGGTATAGTCGCTGACAAACCAGTAGACGGTCTCTCTCACCGCCGCTATGTCCGGAATCTCCCCCGTTTCGGAAAGCTGGCAGACAAAGGAGCCGTAGATCTCCACAAACAGCTCCATCCGGATCGCCATCCCCTCCTGGTCTTTTTCATGGGCGAGGGGGATCATGCTTCGAAGCTCCGCACAGAGAAAGGAAAACAGCCTTCCATAGTCCTCTCCCAGCCTGGATACGCTATAGGCGGGATTCCCATAGCTCTTATCATAATTTTCCGGCAGGATATCCTCGTACAATCTGTAATTTCGCTCCCGCAGCTCTTCAAGGGGCGCCAGATACAGCCTTCCCGTTTCCACATAGCGGTATGCGTCCACTGTAAGCAGCACAAATTCCGCCATCCTGTTAAAATAATCCCGAAAAGCGTCAGGCATGGGCAAAGTGCGCATCTCCACCCCGGTCTCCTCCCGTATTTCTTCAATCCTCTCTTTTGCAAGCAAAAATCTCTCTTCAATCATACGTCTACATACGCTCCTGCATATAATATTAGGCTGAGCATTCCAAAGGCCAGTGTGTTGAGCAAAATGCCAAGCACCGGGAAAAGCCTGAATTTGTCTTTTTCCACAAAGGATAAAATCCCAAGCACCATGCCAGCGCTCATAAACACAACCGCAAGAAGCGCCGCCGTCCCATGCCTGTCCGTCACCTGCCCTCCGCTCAGATAAGACAGATATACCGCCGTTCCCAGAGTCGCTATGGCAAGGATTCCGAGAATCGCCGCCATAATCCCCTTTATGGGATGCTCCCTGACTGTAAAAATAAAATCCTTCTTCCAAAACATAAGATCCGCCCTCAAATCGCAAAAGGCACTCCTGATCTCAGAAATGCCTTTCCCGCTCAAAACAAAATTTTAGATTTCCCGGCAAGAAGCTTGGAGCCTCCAATCACCATCAAAATGCCGCAGACAAGGCCCACTACCAGGGTGACAACCCCCACCGCTATGCACATCGCTCCGCTTCCGCCCATGATCTTATAAATCTTCTCTTCCATAGCCTTTCCTTTCCCTTAAAACCGCACCTATGCGCCGTACTGCTTATAGTATGCGTCAATGGCCGCTTTAAGCTCGTCATTAATATAGATATTTCCCTTATATTCTCTGTTATACAAATATTCCACCACTTCCGCCATGGATACAATGGCGTTTGCCTCAAAACCGTACTTCTCCCGGATTTCCTCAAGTGCGCTCTTGTCTGTCTTTCCCTTCTCCATCCGGTTCAGGGAAACTATCAGACCCCTGATCTCGACATCCGCCTGGGCCCTTAAGATCGGGAAGGTCTCCTCAATGGATTTTCCGGAGGTGGTGACATCCTCGATAATGACGACCCGGTCGCCGTCTTTCAGGGAGCTGCCCAGAAGGATCCCCGTATCGCCGTGATCCTTCACCTCTTTTCGGTTGGAGCAGTAACGGATTTCTCTGCCGTAAAGCTCGCTGAGCGCCATGGTTGTGGCAACCGCAAGCGGAATCCCCTTGTAGGCAGGCCCAAAGAGCACGTCAAAATCAAGCCCGTAATTGTCATGAATCGCCCTGGCATAGTATTCTCCCAGCCTGCGCAGCTGGCTGCCCGTCACATAACCGCCCGCATTCATAAAGAACGGGGATCTGCGCCCGCTCTTTAAGGTGAAATCTCCGAATTTCAGCACGCAGCTGTCCACCATAAACTCAATAAATTCCTGTTTGTACCGTTCCATAGCGTTCCAACCTCCTGTTCCGGGCTCCGCCCTTTCTATCTCGCATTTAACGCCGCCTGAATATCCGCCTTCATGTCGAGAACCGCCGCGCGGGACGCCCCGCCAAAGTCCCCGGCGCCAAAGGATGCGTATTTCTCCTGCTGATAAGCCGCTATAATGCCTCTCGATGAATTGACAATGGCTCCAAGCCCGTCCTCATTGAAAAAGTGGACGAGATCCGCCCCTTTTCCACCCTGTGCACCATACCCGGGTACCAGAATATAGGCCTTGGGCATAATGCTTCTAAGAATCTTTCCCATTTCCGGATAAGTGGCTCCCACCACGGCTCCGATATAGCTGTACTCCCTGCCCATGTGCTCTGCGCCCCACTGTGCGACCTGCTCTCCCACCAGCTCGTACAGCGGCCTTTCTCCGAAGGAAATCCCACCCTCCGATGCCAGGCTTCCGGCTTTCGTCCCCGTCCTCACAAGCCGGTCCTGAATCTCGCCGCTGCTGGGGTTGGAGGTCTTTACCAGAATAAACAGCCCCTTATTCTCCTCCTTGCACACCTTCATGAATGGCTTTACGTTGTCGGAACCCAGATACGGATTGACCGTGGCAAAATCCTCGTCAAAGCCGTAATAGGATTTACTGCCCACCTGCACCTTTCCCAGATGTCCTACCGCATAAGCCTCGGAGGTGGAACCGATATCCCCTCTCTTGATATCCCCAATCACCACAAGATCTTTTTCCTTGCAATAGTCAATCGTTTTTTTGAAAGCCATAAGCCCCGGGATCCCGAACTGCTCGTACATGGCGATCTGCGGCTTCACCGCCGGCACCAGGTCGTATATGTGATCCACGATTTCCTTATTGTACTGCCAGATCGCCTCCCCGGCCCCTTCCAGGGTCTCACCGAATTCTCCATATGCCTTTTTCTGAATATGCTCCGGAACATATTTGAGCATGGGATCCAGTCCCACAACAATGGGAGCATTTGTCTTTCGAATTTTTTCCACCAGTTTATTAATCATTGTTTCTTCTCCTGTTCTGAATCAGGCAAGTCTCCTGTCACGGTACTGATAGGCTCTTGCCGCCTCCGCATATCCCGCCTGTTCCAGGACCCTTCTCACGCTGTCCTGTATAATGTCCACATGGACACCGTCCGCTTCCACCCGGTTCTGGAAATCCGCCGTGACCCGGAGTGCCAGCAGATCCGCCATATCATAGCTGTACTGCATGTCCGCCTCAAGAAAAGCCTTCACGATGGCATCGCTTATCTTAGTCAGCGTAAAATCCGCCGCTTCCCCATTGTGTTTGATTACCTGAAACATCCAGCATCCCTCCATTTACTTCCCATGTATGAAAAGTGTATCATCCGTCCCTGTAAAAGTCAACAAAAAACACAAGATATTGTGCCATGTCTGATTGGTTGACGTAACATCTTGTGTCTCTTATTGTGGTGTGTTATCAGCGCGTTTTCAAAAACTCATACTCTCTCTTTGCGGTTGTATCGTCCGGATAAGTCTTCAGATAGCTCTCGAGCAGGGACGCCGCCTTTCCAAAATCCCTGAGATTTTCATAGGCCACGATTTCATTCATTTTGAGTACCTGAAGCATGCCGCTGTCCTCGATTTGGATCGCCCGCTGAAAGGCCTCCAGCGCCCCGCCGTAATCTTTCATCTGCATTTTACACAGCCCCATCTGGTTCAGGATCTGGGCATTTTCCTCCCCGCCATCCAGGAATGTGTTGTAGACACTGACCGCATAGTTGAAATCCCCCAGCGTCTCATAGGTTCTTCCCAGAAACAGCGCCGCCTCGTATCCGTTCTCGTCCCTGGCCTTTTCCAGATAATTCCTGGCGTTTTCATAGTCCTCCAGATAGTAGCTGATGCGTCCCTTCTCAAAGTTGGTCATGTACTTGGTTCCGCTCTCCATGGCGCTCTGCAGATACGCCTGGCCCGATTCCCGGTATCCATACTCCTCGAGTACGCAGTAAATGGAAATCAGCCTGTCATAATCCCGTGTATTCAGGCTGACGGTCTTGTCAAAATCCGCAAGAGCCTCTTCCAGCCTGCCCCGCTGCGCAAAAATTGTGCCCCGCAGATAATAAGCGTCCCTCTCCTCAGGGCGCAGCCCGATGATTGCGTCATAGGCCGCAATGGCCTTATCCGATTCCCCCTGCCTGTAGTAGGCGGTGGCAAGATAATAGTTGATATCAAAATCCATGCCGTCAACTCTTCCGCTGCTGCTTGCCAGCGCCATCTCAAAAGCCGCAGACGCATCTGCGTACTGTGTCTTCCCCAGATAGGCAATGCCTTCTCCCCGGTAACGGAGCCTCGGATCCTCCCCCGCTTCCCCGGCTGCCGCAAAGCTGGCAAGGGCCGTATCATAGTCCAACGCCTCTATGGCTTCCATTCCCGCCGTTATGTTCTCATTTCCGCCCCTTGCTCCGCAGCCCTGGCAGAGCAAAATGGAAAAAGCCAGCGCACTGGCGATTATCCCGTGTCTCTTCTTCATCTGTTTTATCCGCACCTCTCCTGGCCGTTGTACTGTTCCGACTATTATAACACATTTCCGGTCCGATTACATCACCAATTTCTGCGAAGGCCTCTGGGATAATGGTTTTTCATGATTCCGCCTGCCGCTTTGCCCCAGCCCAAGCTGTAATTATCCACACCGAGCAGGCACCACCCCTTTTCCCCTGTCTCAAAGGTTTCACCGTTCAAATACCGCAGGGCAGAGGCCCGCATACCTGCCTGCGCGCTTTCCTCTCCCGCAAGAGGCACATACCTTTGTACTTCGCTCTTTCCGAGAGCAAGGGCCAGCGCATGGGCGGGCTCAAAGCGGTTCGTTTTCAGGGTTCCCAGGTGAAGGCCGGGACGCAGCGCCTTAAGGCCTTTGAGTGAAAAGATTCCCTCCGGCGCCAGATAGAGGCGCTGCCCGAACCGCACCAGAGTCCCTGGCAGCTCTGTCCTAAGATTTTCCCTTTTGAAGTCCGTATATTCCCCGCATTCCTTTTCCGGGATTCCACGCTCCTGTCCGGACTTTCCGCTCTTCTTTCCATCCCCGGCTTCTCCCTCTTTGCAAAGAACCGCGGCGAAATGCCCCTCTCCCCGCAGGCGGTGGGGCCACAGCCGGATCGTCTTTTCGATTTCCCCGTTTGCGCTCTCCTGTCCGCACCAGAGAGGATTTCCGCGCTCCATTCCCGGAAATCTTACCGGCTGTTCCAGTCCGAACTCAGGGTGTCTTTCCAGGAACCGGCAGATACTGCCCTCGTCCTCCTCGGGCGCAAAGGTGCAAGTGGAGTAGACCAGCCTTCCGCCCTCCTTAAGCATTCCGGCGGCGCAGTCCAGTATTTCGTCCTGCCGCCCGGCGCACAGCCGCACGTTTTCTGCGCTCCACTGGCCGCAGGCATCCGCATTCTTGCGGAACATCCCCTCGCCGGAACAGGGGGCGTCCACCAGAACCCGGTCAAAATATCCGGGAAAACGGATGGCAAGCTCGTCCGGGGAATGATTCACCACAATAGCGTTTCGCACGCCCATTCTCTCTATGTTTTCCGAGAGAATCCCGGCCCTTTTCGGATGGATCTCATTGCAGACCAGGATCCCTTCTCCTCTCATGGCTGCTGCAATCTGGGTGCTTTTTCCTCCGGGCGCCGCACACAGGTCAAGAATCCGCTCGCCTGGCTGAGCGTCCAGAAGCATGGCGGGAACCATGGCGCTTGCCTCCTGGATATAGTAAACTCCCGCCTCGTGATAAGGGTGCTTACCCGGTCTGTCCGCCTCCTCAAAGTAAAAGCCGTTCTCCTCCCAGGGAACCGGGGACAGGGAAAAAGGAGACAACTCCAAAAAGCGCCTGCCCTCCCCCTTTAACGGGTTCAGGCGAAGCGCCTGGCTTTTTGTCTCTTCATAGCTTGCAAGGAATGAGGGGAACTCCTCTCCCAGCATTTTTTTCATCCGCTCTACAAATGCCAGTGGCAACATGGCTTTCCCTGTCCTTTACAGATCCTTTTCCTGGATGTCGATCTTAATGTGAACGTCGCGAAGCTGCTTTTCCTCCACCTCGGAGGGGGCGCCCATCATCACGTCCTGGGCCGTCTTGTTCATAGGGAAGGGAATGATCTCCCGGATGCTCTCCTCCCCTGCGATCAGCATCACCATGCGGTCCACTCCCGGTGCGATTCCCGCATGGGGAGGCGCCCCGTAGCAGAAGGCATTGTACATGGCCGGGAATTTGGCCTTCACATGCTCCTCGTCAAGGCCCACCATCCGAAAGGCCTTCACCATGATCTCCGGGTCGTGGTTTCGCACTGCGCCGGAGGAAAGCTCCACGCCGTTGCATACCAGATCGTACTGATAGGCATAAATGTCAAGAGGATCCTTCGTCTCAAGAGCCTCCATACCGCCCTGAGGCATGGAAAAGGGATTGTGACAGAATTCCAGCTCGCCGCTCTCCTCCCCGATCTCGTACATGGGGAAGTCCACGATCCAGCAGAACTCATAGCGCTCCTTTTTCATGTGTTTTTCGCTGATCTCACCCAGAAACCGCCGAAGCACGCCCGCAGTCTTCTGCGCTTCCAGAAGCTTTCCAGCGGCAAGACCCACGAAATCGCCGCACTTAAGGCCCAGGGCGTTTATTACGCTCGCCTTCCGATCCTGCAGGAACTTGGAAATTCCTCCCACAAAGTCACCCTTCTCATCCAGCCGGAACCAGTAAACCTTCCTTCCGCTCTGAACCTCCACATCCCCGCAGAGCTTGTCGATCA
>CAJTVN010000020.1:0-89045 GCA_910579685.1 uncultured Lachnospiraceae bacterium
CGGGTTCGATTCCCGTCGGAGTCACGAAAAGTAAATAGTTAGCATAGAATGTAATGTGTGGCGCAGTAGCCAAGTGGTAAGGCGTGGGTCTGCAACACCCTGATTCACCGGTTCAAATCCGGTCTGCGCCTCTTAAAAACCTCTTGTTTTTAAGAGGTTTTTTTGTTGATACCTTTTGCAGGCCATGGGGTATGTCGAGGACTTTGCAGATAAAACGCAGGGAAGAGTGCGAGGAGCTGGAAAAGAGGATAGCGGAAAGCCGGGATGGGAATGTGGAAAGGCCGCATTGGACGAGAAGACGAATTCGGTTCAGATGGATGCAGACAACGCACAGCGCATTATGGGAATATGCGCATAAAAGCGGAAAAGAATCTTTTCAGCTGACCTTTGAGGAGATTCGGGAGATTGCGGGTAATGCATTCATATCAGAGGCATATCCCGCACAATCTTTATCAAAAGCCAGAAACATGGTGCGTATATTCATCATATTTCTGATTAATGCCCAGACATCCGCATTGAATTGTGGATGTCTGGGCATGCTATTAACTGAAATTTGAATCCTTCATTACCTTGCCGGCATCTGAAAGTCGGCAAGAGCCCGGTTCAGATAATCGTTGAATGGTTTCATAATACGGAAAAGCCCGGATGCCTTTGTGAGAAATATTTCGACATCATGCAGTTCTTCATCTTTGACCGGATATTCCAGATACCAGCTCTTATATTTTAAGTATTCTGCCTGTGGATGTCCCCGGTCATATCCGGCTGGGACATTTTTCAGAGCGGATCCCTGCACAGAGAAATATTTCTCAAATTCCGGATCATGGATGATGGCTTCAAATTCTTTGCCGTTGCTGGCAATATGGTCCCGCACCATTGACGTTGCATCTTTGAACATATCTGCAAACAGGCCGCCGCCTAAAAAGGACTGATTGCCGGGTTTTATCATGAGATAATAGCCGACAGGGATTGGCAGTTTTCCCTTTGAAGAAATATGCGTGCGAAATGCCGGGTTATAGGGAGACTTATCGTAGCTGAACCTGGTATCCCTCACCAGCTTAAAGGTAAGATTTTTCGGCTCATTGTGCAGCACGCTGCCGTCAAATTCGCCGATTCGGAGGATCAGCGCCCCGATCAATGCCTCAAATTCTGTGTTTGCCACCCTGTTCTCGGCTTTATGTTCATGGTACCATTCCCGGTTATTGTTCTCACTTAAATCGGAAAGGTAATTCAGGATAAGCTGTGTATTCATTTTTCCGTTCCCCCTAAGCATTTGTAACAACAAAACAGGAAGTTCCATCCAGGAATTTTTGGATAAACTCTTTCAGGCATGCAGGTGACTCATAGGTTTTGCAAAAAGCAAATTTCTGTGAGATGTCATCAATGTCTTCCATAGCTTCTTTGACTTCCACCATGATATCCTTTGGGACAGCAGAAGCGAAATGAAGTTGCGCAGGGTTGATCCGGTGATTTTGGATGGCGTAATTGACTCTGTCTGTACAGCGGCATTTTCCGTTTCCGTACTCGCCGCAGTATGCTCTTAAGAAATCCGCCATTTTGCTGCGAATTCTGGAAAGCCGCTGCCTGTAGGCTTCCGGAGTGATGCCCAGAATATCGCCTGCGATTCGGCTGTCCACCTTGAACATTGTCCCTAAAATAAAGATACACCGGCTTTCGGCATCGAGACATTGAAGCATGACATTCGTACAGGACAGTTTCAGTTCTTCTGCTAAAACAGATTTTTCCACATTCTGCGTGAGGTCAGGAACATCATCGATTTTACCATTTTTAATATCATCCCCATAGAATTCAAAGCTAAGGGGAAATTTTGCGAACATATGCTTCTGATAGTTTTTCAGATGGTTTGTCGCAATGCGGAAAACCCAGGTGGAGAATGCGCTTTCTCCCTTAAAAGAAGACAGATGGGTAATGATTTTTAACAGAATATCCTGTGTGGCATCCTCCGCATCAGGGAAAGTGCCGAGCATACGCAGGGACAGGTTAAACACCAGATCCTGCACGCTGAGAATCACGGTTTCCAGAGATTCTTTATCTCCGGCAGTGGCTTTCTCTATCAAAGCCAACAGTTCTTCATTCGTCTTATTTTTCATGGCTTTTTACCTCCTTACTTCTTTTAGACAACGGAAAGAAGGTGGTGTGACAGGAAAAACAAATTTTTATAAAATTTTGGTATTAGATAAAAAGAGCCGGAGTTTGCCCTGAATTTCACGGAAGTCTGCCTTATGCTTCTGACATTATTTTCCTTCCTGTTTGTCCCGCCATAGAAATCCCTTTTTCTCAAAGTATAGCATGATTCTGCCGTTTTGTCAGTTGCGATTTGTTTGTTATACGGAATGTGAACAAAGAGAACGGTAGAATGTGTTTGTCCTGCGTGTGCTGCGGATCATTTCACGGCATCCAGGAGGTATCCTGCGGCATATATGACATTTACTGTACCAGCTGGGATATGCTTGAGAAAGATGCGCAGTGCGACCACGCACATTTGTATAAGCTGTTCGAATCGATGATTGTTTATTGCAAAGATAAAAGCGTATGGAAAAGGCTGGATGGGATTAGAAGAAAATTGGAAAAACAAAATGGCTGAGGCGGCAGGCAGAGATCTGCTTTTGACTATTATACTGTAAATTCAGCTAAACAGTTGTATGGTGCCAGAGCGCATAGAGCATAGGATCTATGTGCTCTGATTTTTTATGCACGGGCTCACACGGACGAAATACGGCGCAGTTGAAAAAAAGATTTCACAGAGGTTTCATGCGGATTTCACAGGAACTTCAACGCAATTTTTTATTCTTACCCCATCAGGAGGGAAGGAACTTTCCTCATAAAGGAGGTTACGATTATGTTTTCAGGCTTGGAATGGTACTGGTGGCTTGTGATTGTGGCGGTGCTCATCGTCTCTATCCCGTTCAAGGTAAAGCTTATGAAATGGTGGAGCGGGCGGAAGCAGAGCAAGAAAAAGGGGAAGTCTGGGAAATGGGGGGATGAAGAATGATTGAGGTGAAGGATCTGACTTTTTCCTACGGGAAGATTTTCCATGGAAAAGACAAACAGGTATTACACGGCCTGAACTTTACCGTGGAGGATAGTGAGATTTTTGGATTTCTGGGGCCGAACGGCTCCGGAAAGTCTACCACCCAGAAGATATTGACCGGCATCCTGAAGGGGCATGGCGGTAGGGTATCCCTATTCGGGAAAGATATAAAGGAAGTTCATACGCAGGAGTTTTTTCAGAAAATTGGCGTCCTGTTTGAATTCCCCTATCTGTATGCCAATTTAAGCGCCCTTGACAACCTGCATTATTTTTCCTCTTTTTATCCCAGAGAACAACTGCGGGATGCGCAGGAAGTGCTGGATGAACTGGAGTTCAAGAAGGATTTCTTAAAGAAACCGGTATCCTCATACTCTAAGGGGATGCGCCAGCGTGTCAGTATGGCGAGGGCTTTGATCAGCAACCCGAAACTCCTGTTTCTGGACGAGCCGACCAGCGGCCTTGATCCCACCGGAGCCGTCCTCTTCCGCAGGATCATAGAGAAGGAACGTCAAAAGGGAACAACGGTATTCGTAACAACCCACAATATGCTGGATGCCGATCTGCTCTGCGACAGGGTTGCTTTTATTTCCGATGGAAACATTGTTGCCCTTGATACGCCGAAAAATCTGAAGGAACAGAACGGCAGCCGCAGCATTGCCGTCCGCTATCTGTATCAGGGCAGAAGGGAAGAACAGACGCTGGAAGCGCAGTCGCTGAAAGCGGGCATTCCTTTTCCGTATGACGAACTGCTCAGCATACACTCCAAGGAGCCGACTCTGGAGGATATCTTCATCCGGTATGCGGGAAGGAGGCTATCTTGAAGAGTTCATATTCTTTATTAAAAAAAGACTGCAGGATGATGGCCTCAGGAAAATTCTTTCTTGTAGCGTTGGGATCATTTTTACTCTATACGTTGTTCATTCATTTTGGCTATCTGAATTTCATGGGGGATAATGCCAATATCTACAATGTATATCTCTATGATCCGGCAGGGATCCATACAGAGATATCGCCGCTGATCCATTCGGTGGCTTCTGTGGAAGAATTGGAGGAGGCGCTTGCCGGGGACACAAGCGGAGGCGTCGGGATCCACATAAAGGATGGGGAACCAGGTATTGTACTTTATGCAGGAACCGAAAAGGTTGACCGGCACAGAGCGGATTATGCGCTTTCACTCCTGCATTCCGGCATCGGATATCAGCCGGAAATCGTGGGGGACAATACCCCGGAAATGAAACAGCGCAGGGAGATCACCTGTGAACTGTTGTTCATTGAGATTGTTGCCGTAGGATTTTTAGGGATTGCGTCCGTACTGTTTAAAGAAAAACAGATGGGAGTGATCCGCATCCATGCCATTATGCCGTTCCCAAAGAGCCTGTTTGTATGTTCCAAGATCTTTCTTTTTCTTCTCACAGATCTGGTTTTTGCAGCTTTGATGACGCTGTTTAATGTGGGACCAAAAGAAGCGGGTTGCATTTTGCCCGCCGTACTGATACAGACGGGAATTCTGTCCCTGATTATGACTCTCACGGGTTTTGGCTGTACGATGCTGTTAAAAGACTTCAAACAGTTTTCTCTGGCCTATCTGATGATTGCGCTTTTTACCGCAACACCGGTTTTCCTGTCGGCCAACACTGCAATCAAAATGGACTGGATTGATTGTCATCCGTTTTATTATCTGTATATGGGTCTGAAAAACGCATTTTTCGGTACGCCTGTGGCAAACCCGGTTTATTATGTCTGTGTAATGTGTGTCATTATTTTACTCTTTGGTGTTGCCACCGCTGCATTCCACAAAGAGATGGGAAAGGAGGGCTGAGTATGAAAGGGGTGATCTATCAGGCAAAAAGTATAAGGAAAGATAAATTCTGCATCATGTCGTTTCTCCTGCCTATTGCGGTGGCTGTCGCATTGAAGGTTGCCGGTTCCATTGACCTTTCTTCTTTAGGAGAATATTATTTTTGTGTGATGGATGGTGAGGTCACGGATGAAACGAGGGAGTGGCTTACAGGGTATGGCAAGGTTACGGTCTGTCAGACGAGAGATGAATGGCTTTCGGCAATCAGGGAGCCGTCTACCAATCTGATTGGCGTGGAGATGGACAAAGAAGGTATCAGAACCGTTTTGTCCGGTGATGAATTAAGTATATGGCAGCAGATGGCAGGTACGCTTCCGGACCTCTATGAGCGGCGGGAAATGTCAGCCGGAGTAAGTATACAGACTTTGGAACAGCCTGACGTACTGACAGGATTCCAGTATATTTTTATGGCAATGACGCTGCTCGTTGCCATGTTCATGGGATGTACTTTTAATGCGATGAACATTATTTCTGAAAAAGAGGACGGTATTGCGCTGATCAATGAGATACTGCCTATGACGCCCAGACAATATGTGGTTCAGAAGATTTTTGTGGGCTTTGTATTTGGCTTCCTGTCCGCAATGGTCACGGCGGCAATCTGTTTCCGGCTTTCTCACGAAGGGATGGCGGCCATGCTTGTTCTGACGGTGCTTTCGGCCTTTGTAGCGGCACTGGTGGGCCTGTTTGTAGGCCGTATTTCAGAGGGGATGATGGCAGGTGTAGTTTATATCAAAATCGTTATGATCGTGTTTATGGCGGTTCCCCTTCTTAAGTATCTGGCGGTGGCGGAAAATAAGGCGCTCTCCGCCATCTGCTATTTTGTCCCGTCCAGCGCCACCTTTGAGGGCGTAATGGATCTGGCGAATGGAGGTATGGCAGCGGCAGGCAAAGACATGGTGATCCTTGCGGTCCATTGTGCAGGCTGGTTTTTGCTTTATCTTCTGCTATCCAGGCACCGGAAGAAACACTCATTTTGAATCATCTGACCAAAAAGATCAGTCCGTCATTAAATTGTCACTTTTATATGGTAAAATATAAGTGAAAAGTTTACGGGCGGTTTTACAACCAGCTTAATCAATGAAAGGCCCCCGGCGTACAGGGAGGTACGCCGGGGGGCAGAAAGGACGGGGAAAATGGCCGTGGCTGATCTGTATTATGTAGAGGATGATCCGGGTATCGCAATGCTTGTTAAAGAATATTTGGAACACAAGGACTTTAAGGTAACAATCTTTGTAACGCTCGCACAGGCGGGACAGGCACTAAAGGAACATATCCCAACCCTTGTTTTGCTGGACTGGAACATGCCGGATGGACGCGGAGACGGTTTGTGCCGGTGGATTCGAAGGAACTGGAAAGAGCTGCCCATTATTTTTCTTACAGTCCGGGGAGACTGTGCGGATATTGTTTCGGGCTTTGGGAACGGTGCGGACGACTATATCGTGAAGCCGTTTGAACTGGAGGTATTGCATTCACGGATTCTGGCATTACTGCGCAGAACCGGTAACGTGGCGGGGCAGTATCTTTCCTGTGACGGGATCAGGATGGATTTAAACCGCCATACTGTTTTCCAGCGCTTAGAGGAAATCTTTTTAAGCGAGGCAGAATACCAGTTGCTTTTGTGTCTGATGCAGAATAAGGGAAAGACGGTAACAAGGGAAAAAATACTGGAGCGGGTATGGGATGCAAACGGAAATTATGTGAACAATAATACGTTAACTGTTACCATGAAGCGTTTGAGAGACAAGCTTCACCAGCCGGTGTGCCTGAAAACTGTCAGAAGCGTAGGCTACCGTATGGAGGATACCCTATGAGTGGACGGAAAAATATACTGGTCGTTTTTGGATTCGTCCTGTCCGTCGGCCTGATAGCTGCGGCGGTTTCTGTCCTGTTTGCCTCTTACCATTACAGCCGGATTCAGTTTGAACTGCTGAATGTAATCTGCGGCGAGGTGGTGGAGCAGGAGCCGGAAACAAAAAATATCATTTCCGCAGCATTAAAGGAATATACGGGAGGAAATCCTGACGGTGTGGCGGAAGAAGACGTGCTGTCGGCATTGGGATATCGTATCTCTGATTTTACAGGCTCTGCCTGTGAGCGGAATCTTTTGTTTGCGGCAATGGGATTTCTGACAGGAATCCTTCTTTTTATATTTACTTTTTTGTATCGGAATAAAAGGGAAGCCCTGCGGATCCGGGCTCTGGCGGAGTATCTGGAACAGGCAAATATCGGAAAGGCCGTCATTTTGTCCGCTTCCGGTGAGGATGATTTCTCAAAACTGGAAGATGAGATTTATAAGACGGTGACATTTCTTTATCAGACGAAAGACAGGGCAATACAGGTAAAGAACGATTTTGCAGAAAATCTGTCCAATATTGCCCACCAGCTCAAAACGCCGATCACGGCCATTTCCCTTTCTGTCCAGATGTTGAAGCGGAACGCACCAGATACTTTTCCATTATGCGATACCTTGCAGGGCAATGGGCCGAATGTCCATCCCTGCTGTCAAAGCTTCAGCTTTTACAACAAATATCTGGAACAGATAGAGAAACAGCTTTCACGGCTGACACATCTTGAAGAAGCCCTGCTGGTTCTTTCCAGGATTGATTCCGGAACCTTGCAGTTACAGAGGGACGAGGCAGATGTCTTTACGCTTCTTGTTCTTGCGGCGGATAACCTGCAGGAGCTGTTTGTGCATTCCCACACTTCTGTTGATATACCGGAGCAGGGGGAAATGCTGGTGACTGCGGATCTGGACTGGACCATGGAGGCGGTCATGAATCTGATGAAAAACTGCATGGAGCACAATCCAGGGGGAACCATCCACTGTTCCTGTGCGCAGAATCCGCTCTATACGGAAATTCAGATCTGGGATGATGGGGAAGGATTCGCAAAAGAAGATATTCCTCACCTTTTTGAACGGTTTTATCGTGGGAAAAACGCATGTGAGGGCGGTATCGGAATCGGGCTGGCTTTGTCAAAAGAGATAATTGAACGCCAGAACGGAACCATACGGGCTCGAAATAAACCGGACGGCGGCGCTCTTTTTGAAATTCGCTTTTACAGTCACTGAGCTGTAACTTTCATTTGCTATACTGTATATGAGCCGAAAGAGCTGTGTCAGCAGCGGGAAGCGTTGAAAGCGTGTTTTGCGAATGACGTGTGCTGAACGGAAAATGAAGGCAGATGAAAGGAGAAAACCCAGAATGGAAATTTTGAAATGTGAGGGAGTGAAGAAGGTATATGGCTCCGGTGGAAATCAGGTGACGGCCCTTAACGGGATTGACCTGTCAGTCAGCAAAGGGGAATTTGTGGCGATTATGGGGGCATCCGGCTCCGGAAAATCAACCCTGCTGCATATTCTCGGCGGCGTGGATAAGCCCACGGAGGGAAAGGTTATAATAGACGGAACCGATCTTTCCAGACTGAACCAGACAGAGGCGGCAATTTTCCGGCGCAGGAAAGTGGGGCTTGTATATCAGTTTTATAACCTTATCCCGACACTCACGGTGCGGAAGAATATCCTCATGCCTCTTGCACTGGATAAGAAAAAGCCCAATCAGGAATATTTTGAGAAGGTGGTAAATTCCCTTGGTATTGCCAAGAGGCTTGACTCTTTGCCGAACCAGTTATCCGGAGGTCAGCAGCAGCGGGCAGCGATTGCGCGTTCCCTGATCTACCGTCCGGCCCTGCTTCTGGCGGACGAGCCTACCGGGAACCTGGATCAGAAAAATTCCAGAGAGATTATCGACATGCTGAAACTTTCCAACCGTAATCTGGATCAGACTATTTTACTGATCACTCATGATGAAAAGGTTGCTTTGGAAGCGGAACGTGTTATAACGGTGGAAGACGGACGCATTATCAGCGATGAACGAAGGAGGTGAAATCGTTGTCATAAAATGCATGACAACAATCGAATATGTGGAAAGAGTATTCAGCAGATTATATGAAAAACAACCGTTCCTCCAGCCTGTCCGTCAGGATTGCGGCATTTATTTCCGCCCTGCTCTTATCTCTGCTGTGCGGGCTGTTTTACAATGCGTGGAAATACGAGGTGGAACGGATTAAGCAGGAGGAAGGCGGCTGGCACAGCCGGATCTTTGGGGAATTTGCCGAAGAGGATATCGAAACCGTAAAAAATTTTGCAAATGTGAAAGATGTTGCTGTAAATGAAAAAGGTGCTGACAGTGCAGAAACAGTATTGGATATTTACTTTGATGATATAGGTTCCGTTTTTTCAGACACCCCTCGTATTGCGCGGCGGACAGGAGCCGTACCGGAAAAGATTGTTTATCATTATGAACTTCTGGCAATGTACCTGGTCAGGGATTCCAGTGATCAGGCGCCGAGGCTGCTGTTTCCGATGTTTATCCTGATCACGCTTGCGGCATCATTCTCACTGATCGTAATCATCCACAATTCCTTTGCGGTATCCATGAACGCACGGATTCATCAGTTTGGTATTTTTTCAAGTATCGGAGCCACACCGAGGCAGATCCGGACGTGCCTTTTGCAGGAAGCGGCTGCGCTTAGCGCAGTACCGATTATTGTCGGAAATCTGTCAGGGATTGCGGGCAGCATGGGTCTGATACAATTGTTAAATATTCTTTTGGAAAGCGATATCCCGGGACGGCATGAAGCGGTACCCGGTTATCATCCGCTGGTACTGGTATTGACATTGCTGATGAGTGTACTTACCCTATGGATTTCCGCATGGTTGCCGGCCAGAAAGCTAAGTAAGCTGACACCATTGGAAGCGATCAGAGATACGGGCGAATTACAATTAAAGCGGCGGAAAAATTCTCCTTTCCTTTCGATGCTGTTCGGAGTGGAAGGGGAGCTGGCCGGCAATGCACTAAAGGCGCAGAGAAAAGCCCTGCGGACGGCATCCTTATCTCTGATATCCGCATTTATGGCGTTTGCGGTCATGCAGTGTTTCTTTGCCCTTTCCGGGATCAGCACAAGGGAGACCTATTTTGAACGGTATCAGGGAGTATGGGATGTCATGGTTACCGTGAAGGATACGGCTGTGGAGGCTTTTGAGGAAACGGACAGGATTCAGGGGATTAATGCATTGGAAAGCGCTATTATATATCAGAAAGCGATGGCGAAGCGGATCATTACGGAGGAAGAAATGAGCGAGGATATGAAATCCTTCGGCGGATTTTCCCTTGCGCCTGGTAATTATGTAACACGGATGGATGGCGGCTTTCTGGTGGATGCGCCGATTATCATACTGGATGATAACAGCTTTCTGGCTTACTGCGAACAGATCGAGGTTACGCCGCAGCTTGGCGGGGCAGTCGTCTTAAACCAGATCCGGGATGTGACAAATCCGGATTTCAGGCATCCGGATTTTATGCCTTATATAAAGGCGACGGGCTCAGGGGAAAACGCCGCAAGTATTTTGAGACAGTCAGGGAATGAAGAAATGACGGCCGAGATACCTGTCCTTGCTTATACGGGAAAAGTCCCTGTTTTAAGGGAGGAATACGCAACGCTGAATTATTACGAGCTGGTGCATTTTATTCCGGTATCTTTATGGAAAGAGATCAAGGGACAGATCGGAGGCGTGGAAGAAGACAGTTATATCCGCATCCAGGGGAAAGAAAATGCGTCATTGGAAGAACTGAACAGGCTTCAGGATGAGATCTGCCAGATTCTGAGCGGGAAATATACCATAGAATCTGAAAACCGTATCCAGGAATGCGAGACAAATGATAAGCAGATACAGGGAATGATGGCGATATATGGAGGCTTTTGCATTCTGCTTGCGATCATTGGCATTGGCAATGTGTTGGAGAGCACATTGGGATTTGTGCGCCAGAGGAAAAGGGAATTTGCCAGGTATATGTCGATTGGACTGACACCCAGAGAGCTTAAGAAAATGTTCTGCACGGAGGCATTGGTGGTAGCGGGCAAACCGATTCTGACGGGTCTTCCCCTTGTGATCCTTGTAACATGGTACATGCTGAAAGCAAGTTTTGTTGAAGTGGGAGAATTTATGTCAGAAGCGCCGTTTGTCCCCATTCTTCTGTTTATACTGGCCGTTCAGGGCTCGGTAGCGCTGGCATATTACTTTGCATGGAGGAATGTGCGAAAAATCAGCCTGGCTGAGGTTCTTAAAGATGATACAATGATGTAAAAACACAAGGTTCCTACAAGCCTGGAAGACTATTTCAAGCGTGTAACGGGGGGAGGGGATAGCATAAGGATGGTGAGTGTGGTAAAATAGTGTCCTACACAAATTATCGAAGCCGCCTTTGGCGGCGGAATGTGAGGAGACATGTATATAGGAGATCTGCATATTCATTCCAGATATTCCCGGGCCACCAGCAGGGACTGTACGCCGGAGTTTCTGGATCTGTGGGCGAGAAAAAAGGGGATTGACTTAATCGGAACGGGAGATTTCACCCATCCGGCCTGGCTGGAGGAGCTGAAGGAAAAGCTGGAGCCCGCCCAGGACGGCCTTTACGTGCTGAAAAAGGAATATCGCATAGAGGAGGAGGGAGCTGCGGGCAGGACACCCCGGTTTGTGGTAACCGGGGAGATCAGCTCTATCTATAAAAAGGGAGAGCGTGTGAGGAAGGTGCACAGCCTTCTGATTCTGCCGGGACTGGAACAGGCGCAGGCCCTGGCGGGGCGGCTTGCGCTGATCGGGAATATTCATTCGGACGGGCGGCCCATACTGGGGATCCCCTGCCGCAATCTGCTTGAGATCATGCTGGAAACCTGTCCGGAGGGAATCTATGTGCCGGCCCATATTTGGACACCGCATTTCTCCCTGTTCGGCGCTTTTTCGGGATTTGACGCTATTGAGGAGTGCTTTGAGGATCTGACACCGCATATTCATGCGCTGGAGACGGGACTTTCCTCGGATCCTCCCATGATCTGGCGGGTAGGCGCACTGGACCGGTTTCAGCTGATCTCCAATTCAGACGCTCACTCTCCGGCCAAGCTGGGGAGGGAGGCCAACCTGTTGGACATAGAGATGTCCTATGAGGGGCTTGCCGGGGCGATTCAGGAGGGAAGGGGGCTTGCGGGCACCATTGAATTTTTTCCGGAGGAGGGGAAATACCACTTTGACGGACACAGAAAATGCGGATTGTGTATCAGTCCGCAGGAGACGATGCGGTATGGAAACAAATGCCCGGTATGCGGGAAAAAGATTACCATCGGCGTTCTGAACCGGATCGAGCAGCTTGCGGATGCGGACCGGGAAGAGGGCTTTGTCCTGCCCTCGGGACGCCCCTTTGAGAGTCTGGTTCCTCTTCCGGAGGTGATCGGAGCCTCCATGGGAATTTCGTCTGCGGGAAAAAAGGCAGCACAGAAGTACGAGAGCATGCTGAAGGCTCTGGGACCGGAGTTCTCTATTTTGCGGGAGATTCCCATCGAGGATATCAGGAAGGCGGCAGGCCCGCTGATGGCGGAGGGAATCGACAGGCTGCGCCGGGGAGAGGTGGAGCGGACACCCGGCTTTGACGGGGAATACGGAAGGATCGGCCTTTTGAGCGATGAGGATATCAGCCGCCTTCAGGGACAGATGTCCTTCTTTACGAAGGAGGAGCTGCAGGAGGCGGAAAAGGGGCGGAAGCTGACGGATCCGCAGGCTGATACGGATTTGTCCGGAGCGGAAAGCGGGCAAAAGGAGAAATCGGGGGAGCGTCCGGAGGCTGAACAGAAACCGGCCGGGCAGCAGGAGGAGCCGTCCCGGGGCTTGAATGAGAGACAGAGAGAGGCGGTGGAGACAGCCTCTCGCGCGGTGGCGGTTATCGCCGGCCCGGGTGCGGGAAAGACCAGGACGCTGATTGCCAGGCTGAATTATCTGCTGGAGGAGAGAAAAATTTCACCGGAGGAGATCACGGCCGTGACCTTTACCAATAAGGCGGCGCAGGAAATGCGAGAGAGGATGACCGGACAGGGGCACGGTGCAAAGAGTCGGAGAAAGGCCGAGGGGTCAGGCGTTTGGATCGGAACCTTTCACGCAATCTGCAGCCGTTTTCTGCAGGAGGCGGGGATCTCCTTTGTGGTGGCGGATGAGGGGCTTCAGACGGAGCTGGCCCGGAAGGCCCTTGGCGAATTTGAGAAGAAGGATTCCCCTGCACGGTTCCTGCGGGAGCTCTCCCGGGTGAAGAACGGACTTACGCAGAAACCGGGCGGGAAAGAGGAAAGCGCTGATGACAGGCAGGAGAAGGACACCGGTGAAACGAACAGACGTGTATATGAATATTACCAGAGGCTTCTGCGGGAGGCCGGGGCTCTTGATTATGACGATCTTCTGCTGGAAACCTTAAGGATCCTGGAAAAGATGCCGAAGGAAGCGACGTGCAGGCGCCGGTTTTCCTTTCTGCTCATTGACGAGTTTCAGGATATTAACCCTCTTCAGTACCGGCTTATGACACAGTGGGGACAGGACGGGAGGGAGCTGTTCGTAATCGGGGATCCGGATCAGTCCATCTATGGCTTCCGGGGCTGCGACCCTAAGGTTTTTGCCCGGCTTTCCGGAGAGTACCCGGAGCTTGTGACCATACGCCTTGAGGAGAATTACCGCAGTGCGCCGGCGATTCTGCGCTCTGCCCTGTCAGTGATCTCTCATAACGAGGGAGAGGAGCGGAGAATGCAGGCCAAGGGCCGCGGCGTTCTTCCCGTGCGCATTGTCAGTACGGAGGATGAGCGCAGGGAGGCGATCTTTATCTGCAAGGAAATTGCACGCCAGATCGGAGGCATTGACATGCTGGATACGGACGAGAACGGGGCAGGAGAGGAGCGCGCGGTCAGGGGCTTTTCGGATATTGCGGTGCTCTACCGGACTCACAGGCAGGCGGCTTTGCTGGAAAAATGCCTGCGGCAGGAGGGAATTCCATATGTGGTGGCAGGCCGGGAGGATTTCCTGACACACAGACAGGTGCGCACCGCCCTGTACTTTTTCCGGTATCTTGTGCATGACCGGGAGGAAGCGGAGGAAAAGCTGTGCCGCAGGCTTCTGGATCCTCTTTTGGGAGAGGCGAAGGAGGAATGCTTTTCCCAGCTTGCGGATAAATACCGGAAAAAGCTTAAGAAAACCCGTCCGGTAAAGCTTCTTACACAGTGGGCCGATGAATTTTCCCTGCAGAATGAGGAGGCCATGAAAAAGCTTGCCGATATGTCAGTGCTCTATCCTGACATGGAAGATTTTCTTCACACGCTCGTCTTTGGAGAGGATGGGGATGTGAAGAGAAGCGGGGGCAGAAAGTTTACGGCGGATGCGGTGACGCTGATGACGCTTCACGGCTCCAAGGGGCTGGAATTTCCGGTGGTATTTTTACACGGGATGGATAAGGGAAGACTCCCTCTGGAATTTGGGGACAGGAATGCGGATTTGGAGGAAGAACGCCGCCTTTGCTATGTGGGAATGACCAGGGCAAAGGAGGAGCTGATTCTGGTCTGCGGGGAGGAATCCTCCCGCTTTCTGGAGGAGCTGCCGCAGGAGGGCATAAGGCATGAGAGGGCGCAGAAAACGCAGGATGAGCCCCGGGCAGTTCAGCTGAGTCTGTTTGACATCATGGGAAAATCATAAAAATCAGTGGGGAGAGGACTGAAATGTACCGTATTTTACTGGTGGAGGATGACGGCACTATATGTGAGCGGATTTCAAATCATCTGCAAAGGTGGGGCTATGAGGTGGAGAGTGTGAAGGACTTTGGAAATGTTCTGGCGGATTTTGCCAGATTTAACCCGCAGCTCGTGCTGATGGATATCGGACTGCCCTTTTACAACGGTTATTACTGGTGCGGGGAAATCCGAAAGATTTCCCAGGTTCCGATCCTCTTCATTTCCTCCGCATCGGACAACATGAATATTGTGATGGCGGTGAACATGGGAGGGGACGACTTTGTGGCAAAGCCATTTGACCTTGACGTGCTCTCGGCGAAGATCCAGGCGATTCTTCGCAGGGCCTACTCCTTTCAGGGCCAGGCTTCCGTGCTGGAATATCAGGGAATCGTACTGAATCTGGCGGATATGTCCCTGCTTTATCAGGGAAAGCGAAGCGGGCTGTCCAAAAATGAGTTCCGGATTCTGCAGATCCTTTTTGAAAACGCCGGAAATACAGTGACAAGGGAGAGTATTATGAAGCGGCTCTGGGACAATGAGTGCTTTGTGGACGACAATACTCTGACGGTGAACGTCAACCGTCTGAGAAAATCACTGGAGGACAACGGGTTAAAAGACCTGATCCAGACAAAAAAGGGAGTGGGCTACCAGCTCTTGCGGCAGGAACAGAAAGGCGGCTGAACGTGAAGCGATACGGAGAGGGAATAAATTTGAGGAATGCGGAGATGGAGATAGCCGTATCCTGGCTGAGGGAACATGTGAAAGGTGCGGCGATATACGGACTGATCACGCTCATCCTGTTTGGAATTGCCGGGCTGTACGGTTATGGAGCTTCTGTAAAAAATATGTTCTACGGAGTGGTTCTGATCGCTTTTTTCGGGATCTGCTATGGGATCTGGGGATATGCCGGGTACAGGGCAAAGTGTATTGTGCTCATGGATCTGGCGCAAAAGAGCGGGGAGAGGGCGGATGCTCTTTTTGAGGCAAAGACATATCAGGAGAAGCTTTACCAGGATATTATCCGGGTGCAGGAGGAGGAAATGCGCCGGATTGTGTCGGAATATGATGAGAAAAAGCAGGATATGGCGGACTATTATACCATGTGGATTCATCAGATCAAGACACCCATTGCGGCGATGAAGCTTCTGCTTGCGGAGGGGGATCCCGCCTGCCGGGAGCTCTTTAAGGTAGAGCAGTATGCGCAGATGGCTCTTGGCTATGCCAGGCTTGAGAGCCTGTCGGCTGATTTGCTTTTTAAGACACAGGATATATATACTGTCATAAAGCAGGCCGTCAAAAAGTATTCGATTCTGTTTATCGGGAGCGGGCTGTCTTTTAATCTGGAGGAATTTTCGTGTCAGGCCGTGACGGACGAGAAATGGATTTCGCTGGTGATCGAGCAGCTTTTGTCCAATGCTCTGAAATACACCACAAGCGGCGGAATCCGGATCAGGGGGCTGGACAGGGACGGGAAGGGGACAAACGCACAGGCCGTTTACGTGGTGATCGAGGACGACGGGATCGGGATTCGCAAGGAGGATCTTCCCAGAATCTTTGAGAGAGGGTTTACCGGCTACAACGGCCGGTATGACAGGAAATCCACGGGGATCGGCCTTTATCTGTGCAGGCAGATCATGGAAAGACTGGGCCACACCATTCGGGCGGAGTCAGAAATCGGTGTGGGGACAAGGGTCACGCTGGGATTTTTACAGGATTCAATGTGACAAAAGTGTAAGGTTGGGAGAGGGAAATGTAAGCCGGATCAATGGCAGGACATTTCCTTTTGCTTTATGATGGAGACAGATGAGGATTTGCGTGTCAAATGGGTTGTCCGTAAGATATCCTGGCAGATTTCCCCAAATGCTCTCTTGTGCCAGCAGCGTAAATGGATTTTCTAAATATTCCGAGCGGGCAGTGGCGCAGGACGCAATCGCCCGAATTCGCCATCCTGGCTCAAAACGGGCTTTTCGTGACATCCATGTCCCGAAATTGCTGTCTTTTGAACGGAATATTAAGAAAATCTCATTTACTTCGCAAGGCAGCTTCGAGAGCATTTGGGGAAATCTGCCAGGACACTTTACGGAAGCGTCATTTGACAGGCAAATCGAATCAGGCAACTAGAAAGGAAGGACAGATAAAATGGCACTTTTGGAAGTGAAGAATGTAAAAAAGGTATATACTACCCGGTTTGGCTCCGTGAAGGTTCAGGCGCTTAGGGATGTGAATTTTTCGGTTGAGGAAGGGGAATATGTGGCGATCATGGGAGAATCCGGCTCCGGGAAGACGACGCTCTTAAATATCCTGGCTTCCCTGGATAAGGCGACCAGCGGACAGGTCTTTTTGAAGGGAAGGGATCTGGCATCGGTAAAGGCCAGGGAGCTGTGCACCTTCAGGAGGGAGCATCTGGGATTTGTGTTTCAGGATTTCAATCTTCTGGATACGCTCTCCCTGAGGGACAATATTTTCCTGCCGCTGGTGCTCTCCGGTGCGGATTACAGGGAGATGGAAAAGAGGGTTCTGCCTCTGGCAAAGAAGCTTGGCATTCTGGAGATTCTGGAAAAGTACCCTTACGAGGTTTCCGGCGGGCAGAAGCAGCGTGTGGCGGCCTGCCGGGCGCTGATCACGCAGCCGGACATCGTTCTTGCGGACGAGCCCACGGGAGCTCTGGATTCCCGGGCTTCCAGGAAGCTTCTCGGCCTGTTTCAGGAGATCAATGAGGAGGGGCAGACCATTCTTATGGTGACACACAGTATTCAGGCGGCCAGTCATGCGGCCCGGGTGCTTTTCATCAAGGACGGAAGCGTGTTTCATCAGATTTACAGAGGAAATCAGAGCAAGGATGCCATGTACAAAATGATTGCGGACACCCTCACGGTTCTGCAGTCAGAGCATGAGGCTGGAGAAGAGGAAAGACAGGAGGCTTGAGATGAAGAAGTGGAAAATTCTGCCGGGAATGGCGCAAAAGGGGATTTTGTCCAATGGAACCGTTTATTATCCTTATCTTGTGGCCTGCATTTTTGCAGCCTTTACCTATTTTGTGTTTTCTTCCATTATTAACAACGATCTGATTCGGACCCTGCCTCATGCGGCCTATGCGTGGATATTTCTGGAGATCGGAAGGTGGCTTTTGGGAGTGATATTGCTGATCTTTCTGTCCTATGCGAACAGCTTTCTGATCAAGCACAGGAAGAAGGAAATCGGCCTCTACAGCCTGCTGGGACTGGAAAAAAAGCATATCGGAGTGATGCTTTTTCTGGAGACGGTTTTTCTTTATGTGATCGCCATGGCCGGAGGAATTCTTCTGGGTATGGTGCTGGCAAAGCTTTTGTTTCTGCTTCTGCTGCGGCTGAGCAATATGCCCATAGAGGCGGAATTTGTCTTCATGCCAAAGGCCTTCAAAAGCACGCTGATTTATTTTGCAATCCTGTTTTTATTCAATTATGCATGTCAGCTGTGGGAGCTTCGAAAAATCCAGCCGATCGAGCTTTTTTCCAGCAGCAGGAAAGGGGAAAAGGAGCCAAGGCTGCTCTGGCTCTGGAGCATTCTTGGGATGGCGGCGCTCTGCGCCGGCTATAGCATTGCGGTCAGGGCCAAAGTGGACAGTATGATTTTCAGCAACTTTTTTCTGGCCGTGTTCTGGGTGATCGTGGGAACCAACCTGCTGTTTACCTTTGGCATCGTGGCTTTTTTAAAGCTCCTGCGCAGGAAGAAGGGGACTTACTATAAGGCGAAAAACTTCATTACCGTATCCGGCATGTACTACCGGATGAAAAAGAGTGCGGCGAGCCTTGTGAATATCTGTATCTTTTCCACCATGGTGATTATCACTCTGACCTGCACGATTTCCCTGTACATCGGGATAGAGGATGTGGTGCGCTTTGCCTACCCCTATGATTATGTGGCAGATTTCGATATGGGAAGCCTGGAATATGAAAAGGTTCAGGCACAGGCGGAAGAAATTGCCCAAAGATATGATGCAAGGGTAAAGAGAGTGGATGTGTTCGACTTCAGGAAATTCTCCTGTGCGAAGGAGGAAAACAGATTTATGCCCGCTACGGATAATGTGCCCTTTTCAGACAGATACAGTTTACATTTCCTGACCCTTAAGGATTATGAGCGGCTTACCGGGGAGACGGAGATCCTTTCGGAGAATCAGGTCATGATCTATACCACAGGCCCTGAATTTGGATATGACACGG
Source organism: uncultured Lachnospiraceae bacterium (assembly GCA_910579685.1). Taxonomy (GTDB): domain Bacteria; phylum Bacillota; class Clostridia; order Lachnospirales; family Lachnospiraceae; genus Suilimivivens. The sequence continues at coordinate 18,698 of CAJTVN010000020.1, forward strand.
TGGAATTTCTTGGTTTGAGCGGTGTGGTGAAAAGAGAAGCGGAGGAACTGTTTCCCTTCCCCAGGGCGGATAAAGAAAGCATGAACACCGAATATGTCGTGATCGTGAATGACAGGGCGGAAAGAGATGTTTTTGTAAAGGCCTATGCCGAGTGGGCGGGCGTGGAGGATCTTGAGGCTTTTCTGAAGGCAGGAGGACAGAAGGCGGGCGTGTGCTTTGGCGGAAGCGAGGAGGCTGTGGAGAGAGCTGCCGCGGATTTTGCGATCTGGTGTCAGGGACAGCAGGGCTTTAGAGCCTGCAAGGACGGCATTGCGCTGCGGGCTGACCAGAGATCCATGTATGGAGGCCTGCTGTTTATCGGAATCATATTCGGACTGATCTTTTTCATGTGCTTGATCATCATTATGTACTACAAGCAGGTTTCCGAGGGCTTTGAGGACCGGGGAAGCTTTGAGATCATGCAGAAGGTGGGAATGAGCGATAAGGAGATCAAGGGCACGGTACACAGGCAGATTCTTCTGGTCTTTGCCCTTCCCCTTGCGGGTGCAATGGCGCATACGGCTGCGGGAATGTTTATGGTGGACCGGCTGATGGCAGTACTGGCCTTCTTCAATACCCGTCTGGTTCTCACAAGCGCCCTCTGCATTTCCATGGGCTTCGCCCTGGTGTATGGGATCAGCTATCTGATGACGGCGAAAACGTATTATAAGATTGTTAAAATGTAGGTTCAAAAAAATGCCATCCGCACAGTTGTAAAAAATTGTTGATATTCTAAAGAAATGAGGGTAACAAAAAGAAAGAAAAGCGTATCAGAAAATTCTTGTTTATTTACAATTCTAATCAATTATCTATACTGAAAGCAGATACGGGAAAGGAGGAAACGATTTGGCTGTAAGGAAAAACAAAGTTTCCTGGAAAAGGGATTTCCAACGAAACTATCAATTGTATCTGCTTTTACTTCCTGCAGTTTTGAGCATGATCCTTTTTAATTATTTGCCGATGTACGGAATCCAGATTGCCTTTAAGGATTTTAAACCGATCAAAGGAATCTGGGGGAGCGAATGGGCGGGACTTAAATGGTTTCGGCGATTTTGGGAGAGCTATCAATGCCTGGATGTAATCTCCAATACGTTGATACTCAGCATCGCTCTGCTGGTGTGTACTTTTCCAATCCCTATTTTGTTTGCGCTTTTGGTCAACCAATACAAAAACGGGATTTTCAGAAAAACCCTTCAGACGGTTTCCTATGCGCCTCATTTTATATCCACTGTGGTCATGGTGGGGATGATCCTTATGTTTTTGAGCCCTTCCTCCGGACTGTACGGAAGTCTTGCCAAGGTGGCCGGGTTCGAGCCCAGGAACGTGATGGGGGACAGCGCACTGTTTCGGCCGATTTACATCCTGTCAGAGATCTGGCAGCAGACGGGCTGGGATTCGATTATTTATATTGCGGCGCTTTCCGCTGTCGATGTGGATCTCTATGATGCGGCCAGGGTGGATGGAGCCGGAAGGCTGAAACGTATCCTGCACATTGATATACCGGCTCTGAGAGACACGGCGGTGGTCATATTGATCCTGCGCATAGGCAATATCATGTCCCTGGGATTTGAAAAGACGTATTTATTGCAGAATAACCTGAATCTGGGGACATCGGAGATCATAGCCACGTATGTGTACAAGATCGGACTGACAGGAACGCCCCAGTACAGCTATTCGGCGGCAATCGGCCTTTTAAACTCGTTGGTGAACCTGATTCTGCTGATTGCGTTTAATAAGATCAGCAAAAGGATAAGCGGTTCTGGTTTATGGTAGGAGGAGATATTATGCGTGGATTACCTGATCCCTTTTTGAGGGAAGACGGAAGTCTGGTAAAGAATGCGAGCGAGTGGGAAGCGCACAGAGAGTATATTAAGAGTGTCCTGACAGAGTATCTGTACGGCACTATGCCGGACAGACCGGACAACCTTGCCTCAAGGCTTCTGTGGAAGAAGAGCATTTGGGATGGCGAAGGAGTGTTTGAGAGGCAAAGGCTAAGCTTCGGACCGGAGAATATGATAGAGATTGATGTGTCCGTGATCCGCAGCGCCCGGCAGGGCAGAGCCATACCCGTGATCCTTCAGGGGGGCTTCGTGAGGGAGGAGATTGCAAGAACTGCGGTGGAGGAGGGATTCTGTGTGATCACCTTTCATGTGGATCAGGCGGCGCCTGATAGTCCGGATTATATAAATGCCGCCTGCAGCCGGGCATATCCTGATCATACCTGGAAAGTGATCGCCATGTGGGCGTGGCTTCAGAGCCGGGTGATCGACTGGCTGGAAAACCAGGATTTTGCAGATATGGGAAAAATTGTGGCGGCAGGTCACTCCCGGTACGGAAAAGCGGCTCTGTGCTGTGCAATCTATGATGAGAGAGTGGCGGTTTGTGTGCCGGCTGGCTCGGGCTGCGGCGGAATGGGCTGTCTGCGCAATATCGGGAGCCGGTTTGGAGCCGACAGCGGCTTTGTGGAAACCATGGGATCCATGACAAGGGATCTGCCTTACTGGTTTGCGGACAGAATGAGAGAGTATGCTTCGGGGGAGGCGTGCAGGCTGGGGAGAGAAGATGAGCTGCCCTTTGATTCTCATTTTATGGCGGCGGCAGTAGCGCCAAGAGCCTTGCTGGTATTAGAGGGATTGGATGACATGTGGACTAATCCCTACGGCACACAGGTCAGCTGGCTGGCGGCTGCACAGGTCTACCGCTTTCTGGGAAGGGACGGCTCATGCGCCATACGTTTCAGGGAAGGCGGGCATGAATTTAATAAAGAGGACTGGGGCGTGATGACTGATTTCTGTAAGGCGGTGCTGCTGGGGACGGAAAAGCGTACAGACTACAGGACACCGTCAGGTCTGGATCCCAGAATCGGACGGGAATGGGATTGTCCGGGAAAAGAACCGGCAACACTGCAGATGTTTTTTGACAGAACGATTGAAGGGATCCGCAGAAAAATTGAAGCGACTGACAGATGGTGTTTCGAAGGAGGGGAGTAATGAGGGAAAAGACGGTGGAGATCGGACTATACGGCATAGGAGTGATCTTTCTGATCATCATCCTGTATCCTTTGTATTTCATCGTGATCGCATCCGTTTCGGAGCCTTCCGCCGTTCTGGCAGGGGAGGTGTGGTTTTATCCTCGATGTATCACCCTGGACGGATACCGGGAGCTTTTGAAGAATGAAAAGATCTGGACGGGCTACAGGAACACTGTCTTTTACACGATTGTTGGTACGACGGTCAGTATGCTCGTGACAGTTCCGGCGGCCTATGCGCTTTCCAGAAGGGATTTTAAGGGAAGAAAACCGTTTATGATGTTTTTTCTGATAACCATGTTTTTTAACGGCGGTCTGATTCCCACTTATATGACGGTCACGAAAACTCTTCATATGGGCGATACCTTCTGGGTCATGCTGCTGCCCTTTTGTGTCAATGTGTTTAATCTGATTATTATGAGAACCTTTTTTGAGAGCAGCATACCGCAGGAGCTCTGGGAGGCCGCACAGCTGGACGGCTGCTCCAGTATATATTATCTGGGCAGGGTGGTGCTTCCGCTCTCAAAGGCGGTGCTGTCCGTGATCATGCTGTATTACGTGGTGGCAAAATGGAATGAATATTTCACGGCGCTGATTTATATCCGTAATAACCGGCTCATTCCGCTGCAGATTGTTCTGAGAGATATCCTGATTCAAAATGAGTCGATGGCCTCCAACATGATGGGGGCGGAGGCCATTGAGGCGGCAAAGAAGGCGAATCTGATCAAGTATTCCTCCATTATCGTCGGCACGCTCCCCATGATGATTCTGTATCCCTTTTTACAGAAATATTTTGAAAAGGGTGTGATGATCGGGGCCGTAAAGGGATAGGAGGAAGGAAAAAGAGCTATTATATTTATAGGACGGAGGAAAAACAGATGAATAAATGGAAGAAATTTACGTCTCTTGTGTTATGTGCAGTTCTTTTGGCAGGAGCGCTGTGCGGCTGCAAAGAGGCAGGTGAGGATAAGAGCGGCGTTCAGGACGGCCAGGCATCGGCAGATGCGCAGGATATCAATAGCAGTGAACAGGAGGCTGCACAGGACGGGGAAGCGGCTGTGCAGGAGCAGGCGGTGTTGGATACGGGGATCGACACCAGTGAGAGAATCACGCTGCGCATCATGACCCAATCCTATACGCCCACCATGGACTGTGAGAATATGCCTATGTGGCAGGAGCTGGAAGAAAAATGCAATGTGGATATTGAGTGGGAGCAGGTGCGCTCGGGATGGGAGGAAAAGAAGGCGGTGGTGTTGGCAAGCAATGACCTTCCGGATATCTTCCTGGGAGGACTGACCGACGGGGATATTGTCACGAATGCGGAGGCCTTTGTGGATATGACGGATCTGATCGATGCCTATGCTCCAAACGTGAAGAAGATGCTGGAGGAGGTTCCGGCGGCAAGGGTATCCTCTGCCTTTGACGAAAACGGTATTCTTTCCCTGCCGCTTATCTGCGGGTTTAATCCCAGAAGCGCAGCCACCATGGTGATTAATAAGAAATGGCTGGATACGCTTGGATTGGAGGTTCCAACTACCTTTGACGAGCTGGAGGAGGTGTTAAAGGCTTTCAAGGAGGGAGATCCCAACGGAAACGGTGAGGCGGATGAGATCCCTCTGGACTGGCCTGCGGAATCACATGCGCATTCAATTTATTGTCTCACGGGATCATACGGAGTGGTGGACAATATGTCGGAGGAAATGCTGCTGCTTGAGGACGGGAAGGTTGACTTCCTCTTCACCACGGAGGCGTTCAAGAACGTCACAGTATATCTGAACAGATTATATTCCCAGGGATTGATTAATCCCGAGGTGTATACCAACGATTATGCGGCGGCAGGTGCGCTGAGTACGGAGGGAGATGTGCCGAGGGTCGGTGTCACCGTTGGATGGTCCATAGAGAGCCGGACGGGAAAATTCGCATCCGAGTACATTGTGCTGCCTCAGCTTAAGGTTTCAGCTGATGACGATTCTGAACTATTGTGGCCATGCTATAATACCGATATAACAAATCCCAATGCCTGCGAGCTTACGACCGCCTGCAAATATCCGGAAAGAGCCATGATGTTGATTAACGAGATGTATTCCGAGGATTTTGCGCTCCAGAGCTACTACGGCTCAGCACCGGACAATGTGGTAAAGCACGAGGACGGTACATGGGAGATTCTGGTACCGGAAGATGGCAACACGATAGAGGGGAACAAGTGGAAAAATGCGCTGGTAAATTATGGGCCGGGCTACTGCTCCAAGGATCTGGAAAGCAGGACGATTATTCCCGATGAGTTAAAGGACAGGCTGGAACAGGATGATGTCTATGCGGACAATCGGTTGGACCGGTCAGAGATCTATCCCAGAGTCAAGTTCAGCGATGCGGATACCGAGGAGCTGGTGTATCTCAAGAGCGATCTGTTCAAGCTGGTAAAGCAAAAGATGGCAGAATGGTGTGTGAACGGCGGTATTGAGCAGGAGTGGGATCAATACCTTAAGGAGCTGGATACCATGGGGCTTGAGAAGATGAGGGAGATTTATCAGAGGGCTTACGAAGACTATATGGCATTGCAGTAAAAGAAAACTCTGTCCCGGATGTGCGCATCGGGGGCAGAGTCTGCTTTAAGGACAGATGAGAGACGAGGGAGGTTAGTATGAGGAACGACCACGCAAGGGCATGGGTGCCTTTTGTCCTGTCATACGTTCTGATGGCGTTGATTCCCACGATCGTGTGTCTGGTCTTTTTTTATCCGAATACCAGGAGCAAGATCGAGGATAATGTGAGGCGGGATGCGCAGATGGATGTTAACTGGGGGATCCGGAACATTGACAGACAGCTGATGACTCTTTATAATCTGCCCAGCCTGTTTTTGAATAATCCGCAGATAAGCCGAAGGGAGATTGAAGAAAGACCCCGGCAGAATCTCACGCTCTCTACGGAGATAAGACACGAGATATCCGGAAATATGCTGATTCTGGATGCTTTTCTTTATTCCAGAGCGCAGAGCTATCTGTTCAGCGGGTACCACAGCAATGTCTCCCGGGAGAGGAATGAGAAATTTGCGGGAAGCATCGGTCTCCAGTATGAAAACTGGAGTCAGAAGGATATGTTCGAGACCTTTGACACCCTTTACGGCACGCAGGTGAGACCGGCGGAAGTCGTGACAATAGAGGGTGAGAAGAATAACCAGGTGGTCACCTTTCTGTTCACCCTCCCGATTCGGAACCGGTATGCCTATGCCACTATGGCGGTGCTCGTATCGGGCGAGAGGTTCTCCTCCATGTTTGCGGGAGAGGGCATCAACAGTCTTGGGTATCTGCTCTATGACGAAAGCGGAACCCAGATCCTTCGTGTGGGACTTGAGGGAGAGGAATTCCCGCAGATCGGCAAGCTGTTTTCCGATAAGGAGAAGGAGGAAGGCAGTATGGAGCTGGAGGGAAAGAAGCTTCTTAGCTGGGCGAGATCGGAGAATACGGGCTGGACTCTGGTAAAGGTGACTTCTCTCGTGGGCACCAGGGCACAGATCAAGGATCTTGAACGGAAGGTGCTTCTGATCGCCCTGGGACTTTCGGTGGTTTTGGGAGGACTTGGCTATTGTTTCATGCAGCTGAATTACAGGCCTCTTTATGACATTCTCCAGCAGCTGAAAGCCAAGGGACAGATGAACAGGAAAAGGACATACAGGATCGGACATTATAATGAGATTGAGAAGGCGATTCATCTGCTTTGGAATGATAACGTCCGACTGAAAGGCGACATGGAGAGTCTCATTCCCATGCTCCGAAGAAATTGTATTCTGGAGTTGCTGACCAAGACAGGAAAAGAGGCGCATCTGATAAAGCAGGAGCTGGAAAAGCTGGGGGTAAGGGTGAATCTTGCCTTTTATCAGGTGGTCCTTATATCCGGTCCCGCAGACGGTGAAATCAGCGGGGAGATACGGAAAGAGGATTTTGAGCTTCGCACAGATCTGGTTGATATCATAAGGATCCCGAGAACGGATATCTCCCTTCTTCTTTTTGGAGGTGGCAGGGAGGAAATAGAGGCGGATCTGAAAGAGTTGCCCTTACGCTCCGGTGTCTTTGAGAAGGCAGGCATTGGGATAGGAAGAGCGGTGGAGGATATCGCTGACATAGCGAGCTCCTATTCTTTTGCCTATACGGCTCTGGATTATGCCGTGATACAGGGAGAGAGGGGAAAGGGCTGCTGGTATGATGAACTGCCGGAGGCTCTGTTTAAAACGCACAGCTATCCTTTTCATGTGATTCAGGGACTGGCTTCCACCATGCTGCGCAATGACAGGGAGGGGGTACGGAAGCTGACAGAGCAGATCATTTATATGATCCGTATGAAGGAGCTGCCCTCTTACTATATCCGGTCTCTCTTTTATAATGCGGCGGGCATATATATTGATAAAAGAAGAAGGAGCGGGCGGGAGGATGAAAAGGATGTTCCGTATATTTCCACACAGCTTTCTTCCTGGGAAATGGCGGATCTGCTCAAAGCGCTTCTGGAGGAGTATCTGAAAGATCTGAGCGAACTGGAGGATCTTCATTCCGTGCCGCTGGCCAGGGCTCTTTCATTTATCAATGAAAATTATCAGTCCAGCGGACTCTCGCTTGCGGACGTGGCCGAGCACTGCGGCATGACTGCGAGCTATTTGAGCTATCTGTTCAAGGAAAAAAGCGGAAGTAATTTTAAGGAATATATTGACGGTCTGCGTCTGGAGAGGGCCAAGCATCTGCTGAACGAGACGGATATGAAGGTAGAAGAGATCGCAAGGGCGGTAGGGTATGAGAACAGCTATAGCTTTACCCGGTTTTTCAAGAATAATATGGGTTTGACGCCAAAAGAATTCAGAGCCCTGAAATAAAGGCGGCATATTAATATTTCTTTATTTTTTACGTCTCAAAGTGCAATTCCGCCCTGACAATGTTATAATGGAAAAAATCCGGGGCGGAGGTAATACATGTATCTGATTTTAATCTTACTTGGTATCGTCAGTCTTATTTATTTTTTCACCATTGCCTTTTTTGTGGGGCACGGGACAAATTTCTATTTTATCTGGCTGTTTTTGGGAGCGGGGCTGATCGCTTTTTCCCTGATGCTGAAAAAGGGATTTTTTACGGAGCATGTTCCTGCGCTCGCAAGGCGGCTGTTCCTTCTTCTGGTCTGTCTGGGAGGAGGCGTGTTTGTACTTGTGGAGGGATGCATCCTTAGCGGCTTTACCCAGAAGGGCGACCCGGGTCTCGACTATCTGGTAGTGCTGGGAGCGCAGATGAAGCGCTCCGGCCCTTCTAAGGCGCTGCAGTACCGTCTGGATGCGGCGATCCGGTATCTGGAGGAAAATCCTGACACGAGGGTGATCGTATCGGGAGGCCAGGGACCGGACGAGCATATCTCGGAAGCCCAGGGAATGTATGATTATCTGGTGGAAAAGGGGATTGATAAGAACAGGATCCTGAAAGAGGATAAGTCTGTAAATACCTTTCAGAATCTTACCTTCTCCGCACAGTATCTTGACAGACGGAACGATGCGGTGGGCGTTGTCACCAATAATTTCCACGTGTTCCGGGCGGTCAGGACCGCTAAAAAGGCAGGCTATGGACAGGTATGCGGAATAGCCGCAAGGGGCGAGCCCTTTTTGCAGTGGAATAATATGATGAGAGAATTTTTCGGTGTCGTGAAGAATTATCTTTTTGGGAATATGTGATTTTATAGTAGTTCCACAAGCGTATCAAGAATGGATGGGAAAAATTATCAAAAGAAAATTATATTGAGAAAGGAAAGGCGGGGAGTATCATGGATCAGATCGCAAAATTAAAGGAAATTGTGGACGGCAGCAGCAACATTGTGTTTTTCGGAGGGGCCGGGGTTTCAACGGAAAGCGGGATTCCGGATTTCCGCAGCGTGGACGGGCTGTACAATCAGAAGTATGACTATCCTCCGGAGACTATTTTGAGCCATACCTTCTACAGGAGCAGACCGGAGGAATTTTTCCGGTTCTATCAGGATAAGATGCTCTGTCTTACGGCAAGGCCGAACGCCGCACACCGGACGCTTGCCAGGTGGGAGCAGGAGGGAAAGCTGAAGGCCGTCATCACCCAGAATATCGACGGCCTTCATCAGATGGCGGGGAGCAGGGAGGTTCTGGAGCTTCACGGAAGCGTGCTGCGCAATTACTGCGAAAAATGCGGTGCATTCTATGATGCGGAATTTATGCTCCATGCCAAGGGGGTGCCAGGGTGCGAAAAGTGCGGCGGCAGGGTAAAACCCGACGTGGTGCTGTACGAGGAGGGGCTTGACCAGAATATCTTAAGCCGCGCAGTGCGTTACATCAGCGAGGCTGACGTGCTTATCATTGGGGGAACTTCCCTTGTGGTATATCCGGCGGCGGGCCTGATCGATTATTACAGGGGAAATAAGCTGGTATTGGTCAACAAGACGCCCACGGCAAGGGATGCGGCGGCGGATCTGGTGGTGCAGGGCAGCATCGGTGAAATTTTTGCACAGCTGTGAGGGAAGGCGGCGTTTAAAGGATACCTGCGGTATGCGGCGGTATTGCTGCGTCAGCAAGAGAGAGAGGGAGGCCTATGAAAAAATTGAAAGCAGCGCTTGTTCAGTATGATGCGAAGATGCAGGATAAGGAACAGAATACGACAACGGCCGTAAAGCTTATCCGGGAAGCGAGTCAAAATGGCGCAGATTTAGTATTATTTCCGGAGTGTTTTCTTACTTCGTATACGGCGCCGGATATTTGCGAGAAGTTACTGCCGGTTCAGGAGATTGAAAACTGTCCTGAATTCATAAAATGGTGTGAAGACGCCCTGACCGAGGAAGAAGAATATTTTGTAAGGATAGCAAATCTTGCGGCGGAACTAAACATAGGCGTTATCATAACCGGTTTCTCAAAAGGAAAGCGGTATCCGCAAAATACGGCATGGGTGATCGACAGGGACGGAAAAGTGATTTTAAAGTATTCCAAAGTTCACACCTGTGATTTTGATTGGGAAAGATACCTCGAATCCGGGGACGCTTTTCCTGTCTGCCGGTTTGACGGAATAACAATGGGATGTATGATCTGCTATGACAGGGAATATCCGGAGAGCGCCAGAGAATTAATGTTAAGCGGCGCAGAGCTTATCATGCATCCCAATTGCTGCGGCGGGATGCCGCCCAGATTAAAGGAGCTGTCCGTGCGGGCAATGGAAAATATGGTCGGCATTGCGATGGCAAATCCGCCGGCACGGGGAATGGGAAAATCCTGTGCGTTCAGTCCCGTGGTATGGACAAAAGAAGGGATGGACAACACCATTTTTGTCGGAGATGAGCTGGAAGAAACCATTTACTATGTTACGTTTGATATGGATGAAATCAGAGCATACAGGGAAAGAGAGGATTTGGGGAAGTACAGAAAGCCAAAGGCATACAAGAAGCTGGTATAAGAGAGAAGGTGCGTTCTATGGATATTAAGGTTGGAGACGTGCTGCGTCTCAAGAAGGAGCATCCCTGTGGAAGCCGTGAATGGCAGGTGCTGCGCATCGGTGCGGATTTCCGTCTGAAATGTACGGGGTGCGGCCATCAGATTATGATACCCAGAAGACAGGCGGAGAAAAATATCAGGGAAATTTTGCCGGGATCGAAGGAATGAGATTCATAAATCATATCACATTAAACGGGGAATGAACACTGATAAACTGGAAAAGTTTATGGAAGTTTTATGGATAAACCCTTGCGGATTTGAGCCTTTTATGTTATCATATTAATCCGTGATATGTTTAAATATGTAATTCCTTGCTCCTGCACACAGGGGCCAGAGACCAAAAGGAGGTAACGAAGCATGAACAAATACGAATTAGCCGTTGTTGTTAGTGCTAAAATCGAAGATGACGAAAGAGCGGCAGTGGTTGACAAGTGCAAAGCGCTGATCGAAAGATTCGGCGGTACGATCACCAATGTTGACGACTGGGGTAAGAAGAGGCTGGCTTATGAAGTTCAGAAGATGCGAGAAGCTTTCTACTACTTCATTCAGTTTGACGCTGAACCGACAGCCCCCATCGAAATCGAAAACCGCGTCCGCATCATGGACAATGTTGTCAGATTTTTAGTCGTAAAACAGGACGAGGCATAGAGAACAGATGCACATGGCGCATCTGAAGAGAGGGAAATATGAATAAAGTAATACTTATGGGGCGTTTGACAAGGGATCCCGAAGTGAGATATTCGCAGGGTGACAATGCGATGGCAATTGCAAGATACACGCTTGCCGTTGACAGGAGATTCAGCCGTAACAACGGCGATGACCAGCAGAGTGCGGATTTCATTGGTTGCGTGGCCTTTGGCAGAGCCGGTGAATTTGCTGAGAAATATTTCAGGAAGGGCACCAAGATCGCAGTGACAGGACGCATCCAGACAGGGAGCTACACCAACAGAGACGGTGTGAAGGTCTATACCACGGACGTGGTGGTTGAGGAACAGGAATTTGCCGAGAGCAAGAACAGTTCCGGCAATGACGGGGGTTTTGCCGGAAATGCGAACAGGGCGCCCGAGCCCATGGGTGCCGGCGACGGTTTCATGAATATTCCGGATGGAATTGATGAGGAGCTGCCGTTTAATTAGCAGTTAGTATCAAAGAATAAGACAGGAGGCAATTTTTATGGCATATAATAAAACAGAGAAGTCTGATTCTCCCATGAGAAGAAAAGGCGGAATCCGCAGAAGGAAAAAGGTCTGCGTGTTCTGCGGCAAAGACAATGTAATTGATTACAAAGATGTGGCTAAATTAAAAAGATATGTGTCTGAGAGAGGAAAGATCCTTCCCAGAAGAATTACCGGAAACTGTGCGAAGCATCAGAGAGCGCTGACAGTGGCAATTAAGAGAGCCCGCCATATCGCTTTGATGCCTTATGTTCAGGATTAATCTTCAGAAACCTGAAGGCACTGCGCAGGACTAACAGAAGGAATGACAAAAAACGGTTGCCATATGCATGTGCTGTGGCAGCCGTTTCTGTTAACACAGGGATGTTTCGTATGGAGCGGCCTGTAGATCTGTGAGATCGCAGGCCGGTCTTTTTGCGGAAAAGAGGCGATAAAGAAGATATGTTCGAGCTTAGAGCGGAGAATGGCAGGGAGCGATGAGGAGCTCGTAGATGATATCACTGCCTTTCTGGCTTTCATGGACGGTTTTGCGGAGAATAAAGGACGTTGAGGATATTGTCGAAAAGCCGGGGAATGAGTCGCAAACAGACAAAATAATTGTATGGAAACTTTATACAAAAAATGTTATACTTTAAAAGTATAGTTGTATGAAATTATACGTAACTTATGACAGAGGGTATCAGAGAATGGCGTCTAAGAAAAAGAATATGAAATTAAAAGGAAGACTGAAGAGTTACACGCAGACTTCTCTTTATCTCGGTTTTCTGCTGGTGGCAGTAAACCTGCTTGTTTACATATTGAATATTTCATCCGGACTCGTTGTGACCTGCTTTACGCTGTTTTACTTTGCGGTCACGGTTTCCATGCTTCTGTACAATAAGCCGATTATCATGAATGAGCTGGTGAGCTTTGCAACACAGTACGGGCAGATTCAAAAGGTGCTTTTGCGTGAACTGGAGATTCCCTATGCGATGCTGGACGAAGAAGGGCGCGTGATCTGGACGAATGCGTATTTTGAGCATGTGGTTCATCAGGACAAGGGTTACCGCAGATCCATTACCGGGCTGTTTCCCTCGATAACAAAGGAAAAGCTCCCGGATGATATGGAGGAGGTGGATCTCAATCTTTCCTACGAGGACAGAAATTATCTGGTCCGGATGAAAAAGATATCCATGAAGGAAATGGCTCAGAACAGCGATATTATTGACGGGGACGGATATGAAGGCTGTCTGATCGCCTTTTACCTTTTTGACGAGACAGCGCTTACCATAGCCCTCCAGGAGGTGGACGACCAGAGTCTTGCGGTGGGACTGGTTTATCTGGATAATTACGAGGAAGCCTTAGAGAGCGTGGAGGAGGTAAGGCGCTCCCTTCTCACAGCCCTGATTGAGAGAAAGGTAAACAAATATATTGCGGCCTATGACGGGATCTGCAAAAAGATCGAGAAAGACAAATATATGGTTATTCTCCGCAAAAAGGCGGTTTCCCTTCTGAAGGAAAACAAGTTTGACCTGCTCAGCGATGTGAAGACGATTAATATTGGAAATGAGATGGCGGTGACGATCAGCATTGGGATCGGTCTTGACGGCCTCTCCTATGCGCAGAATTATGAATTCGCGAGAAATGCCATTGATCTGGCCCTTGGAAGGGGTGGAGACCAGGCGGTAGTCAAGACGCCGGACAATACCATCTATTTTGGCGGGAAGAGCCAGCAGGTGGAAAAGAACACCAGAGTAAAGGCGAGAGTAAAGGCCCAGGCGCTTCGGGAGATCATCTCCTCCAAGGATCAGGTGATTATCATGGGGCACCGGATCCCGGATGCGGACAGCTTCGGGGCGGCGGTGGGCATTTACCGCATTGCGAGAATGCTGGAGCGCAGAGCGCACATTGTGCTCAATGAGGCAGGCACCTCCATAAAATCCATGACGGATCTTTTCAGGGAAAATGAAAATTATCCGGGGGACATGCTTATTAACAGCCAGCAGGCTATGGAATATGCGGGAAATAATACGGTTCTTGTTGTGGTGGACGTAAATAAGCCAAGCATCACCGAATGCCCGGAGCTTCTTAGGATCTGCAAATCCATAGTGGTGTTTGACCATCACAGGCAGGGAACGGAAGTGGTGGAGAATGCGACACTGTCCTACGTGGAAGCTTACGCTTCCTCCACCTGCGAGATGGTATCCGAGATCCTGCAGTACATCGGAGAGAGTATCCGGATTACATCCGAGGAAGCCGACTGCATGTATTCGGGCATCATGATTGACACCAATAATTTTATGAGCAAAACGGGAGTGAGAACCTTTGAGGCGGCGGCCTTCCTTCGGAGAAACGGGGCGGACGTGACAAGAGTGCGCAAGATGTTCCGGGAGGACGCCGTGGAGTATAAGGCAAAGGCGGATGCGGTCAGTCAGGCGGAGATTTACAGAAATGCCTATGCGATTTCGACCTGCACCAGCGACGATATCCAGAGCCCCACGGTGGTGGGTGCACAGGCGGCAAATGAGCTTTTGAACATCAGAGGCGTAAAGGCCAGCTTTATTCTTACGGAATATCAAAATCAGATCTATGTCAGCGCCCGCTCCATTGACGAGGTCAATGTACAGATCATCATGGAGAAGATGGGAGGCGGAGGCCATTTGAATATTGCGGGCTGCCAGCTGAACGGCGTTTCCATTTCCGAGGGAATTGGGATACTGAAAGCCACGCTTGACAAAATGATAGAGGACGGCGACCTGTAAAGGGCAGGTCAACTAAAGGAGTGGAGGTAAACAAATGAAGGTCATATTATTGCAGGATGTAAAGAGCCTTGGAAAAAAAGACGAAGTGGTGGAGATCAGCGACGGATATGCGAGAAATTTCGTGCTACCCAAGAAGCTTGGAGTGGAAGCGAACAATCAGAATATGAATGATTTGAAGCTTAAGAAGGCGAATAAGGAGAAAGTGGAAAAGGAACGGTTCGAGGAAGCAAAGGCTTTTGCGCAGGAGATGGAGAAGGACGAGGTCGTCGTTTCCATCCGGGCAGGAGAAGGAGGAAAAACCTTTGGGGCCATCTCTTCCAAGGAAATCGCATCAGCCTACAAGCAGCAGTGCGGCAAGGAGATTGACAGGAAAAAGATTCAGCTTACGGAGGGGATCAAAAGCGTCGGCGTGTTCGAGGTCAACATAAAGCTTCATCCCCAGGTAGTCGGCAAGCTGAGGGTTAAGGTTACGGAATTATAAAATCGAAAACAGATCAAGAGGAACATAGCTTATGGCAGCAGAGGAAACGCTTTTAAAGCGGGTGTTACCCCACAGCATGGAAGCGGAGCAATCGGTGATCGGTGCGATGATTATGGACAGAGAGGCGATTACGGTCGCTTCCGAGATCATCAGCGGTGATGACTTTTACGGAAAGCAGTATGGAGTTCTCTTTGAGGCAATGGTGGAGCTCAACGATGAGGGGAAACCGGTTGATCTTGTCACTCTCCAGGATCGTCTGCGGGAAAAGGATATTCCTCCCGAGGCCAGCAGCCCGGAGTTTATCAGGGATCTGATTACGGCGGTTCCCACTTCGGCCAATATCAGGTATTATGCCGGGATCGTCGCGGAAAAGTCAACGCTCCGCAGGCTGATACGCTTAAATGAGGAGATTGCCAATACCTGCTATGCGGGGAAGGAAAACCTGGAAGTGATTTTGGAGGACACGGAAAAGCGGGTATTTGAGCTGGTCCAGAAGCGAAACACAGGAGATTTTGTGCCGATCCGGCAGGTAGTCATGAATGCCATGGACAAAATCGAGAAAGCCTCCAAAAACAAAGGAAATGTGACAGGCATCGCAACCGGTTTTATTGACCTGGATTACAAGACGGCGGGACTGCAGCCGTCCGATCTGGTACTGATTGCGGCAAGGCCTTCCATGGGAAAAACCGCTTTCGTACTGAACCTGGCCCAGCACATCGCCTTTAAGCTGAACCAGACGGTGGCAATTTTCAGTCTGGAAATGTCAAAGGAACAGTTGGTAAACCGCCTTTTTTCCCTGGAATCCAGAGTGGATTCCCAGCATCTTCGGACGGGAAACCTCTCGGACATGGACTGGGAGAAGCTGATCGAAAGTGCGGGGGTCATCGGAAAGTCCAATCTGATCATAGACGATACGCCGGGCATCAGCATTTCGGAGCTTCGCTCCAAATGCCGGAAATACAAACTGGAGCACAACCTGCAGCTGATCATTATCGACTACCTGCAGCTGATGAGCGGAAGCGGCAGAGGAAGTGAATCCAGGCAGCAGGAAATCTCGGATATTTCTAGATCGCTGAAAGCCCTTGCCAGAGAGCTGAATGTGCCGGTTATCGCACTCTCTCAGCTCAGTCGCGCGGTGGAACAGCGTCCGGATCACAGGCCTATGTTATCGGATCTGCGTGAATCGGGAGCGATCGAGCAGGATGCGGACGTGGTAATGTTTATTTACAGGGATGATTATTACAACAAAGACACGGACAAAAAAGGAATTGCGGAAATCATTATAGCTAAGCAGAGGAACGGCCCGATTGGAACCATTGAACTTGTGTGGCTGCCGGATTACACAAAGTTTGCAAATATGGAACACTAAAAACAGAATTAAAGCGTATGATACGACATTACAAAAGAGGACAAGTGTGGAGCTGTCCTCTTTTTGCATATTGGTAAAAGGGAAAAGACAATTTATTATTGTAAAAGGAGGAATTTTATGAAGCAAGCAGAAAAATTTTACTTGATTTCCGACACCGCAAAACAGGTGCAGGTGGAATCCCATGTGCTCAGATATTGGGAGGACGAGCTTAAGCTTCCCATCAAGCGCAATGAGATGGGACACCGTTACTACACGGAGGAGGACATTGCAAGGTTCAAGGAGATAAGAAATCTTAAGGAGCAGGGATTTCAGCTGAAGGCAATCCGAAGCATGCTTCTCAAGGGCGGCCTGAATCCATCCGTATTGATGGGGGAGCAGACAGAATCCCCCTGCGTCCCGGAGGCTCCTGAAATTGGGGAAAAAGGCAAACGCCATGTTGTGATGGTCAATAAGGGCGAGTTTGTCCCGATTTCCGAGGAGAGCAGGGAAGCGAAAAGCTATCGCCTGCAGCAGCTGCTCCAGAATATGATCACGGAAGCCGTCCGCAACAATAACCAGGAGGTATGCGAGGAGATCAAGGAGACCCTTTTGAAGGAGCTGGATTATCAGTTCCGTCTTCAGGAGGAAAAGGAGGACGAAAGGGAGGAGATGCGCGCGAACCGCCAGGAAGAGCACTATCGTCAGATAGACGAGCTGATTCGGACCCGCAATAAGAGAAAGGCGCCGAAAAAGAAGCGAGAGAAAGAAAAGGAGCCTCAGGAGGAAAAGAAGGAAGAAGTGGACGAGCTGTTAAAGGAGGAGAATCCGGAAGCGGCAGATGTAAAACCCAGGAAAAAGTTTTTGTTTGGAAAAAAGCGTTCAGTCAGTTGACTGAACGCTTTCACTCTCATCTCTGAAGACTGCTTTTATTCCTCGGAAATAGCACCGGTAGGACATGCGCCTGCGCAGGAACCGCAGCTGATGCAGGTATTGGGATCGATCTCAAACTTGCCGTCTCCCTCGGAAATAGCGCCTACGGGACACTGGCCGGCACAAGCGCCGCAAGAAACACAAACATCACTGATTACAAAAGCCATAATAGAATCCTCCTTAAAAATATATCAATAGCCTGATTGATATTTTGTTATCAATATCTCTAATTATTTTAATATAAATAAGCGGCAAATACAAGTACAAAAACTGCAGGAATACAAAAACTTTACGATCCGGAAGAGCTAGTTTTCGCCCGCACCGGCTTTTTCACGTCGTTTGCGGATCCCCTCCAGAATCACCTGTTTTTTCTCGACCACCTTGTTCTTGTCCATGGCGGGAACTCCGGCAAGTTTGTAGGTCATGCCAAGCTTCTTGTACTTGGTCTCTCCCATGGTGTGATAGGGGAGCACGTCCAGCGCCTTGAGGTTGGAAAACTGACCGATAAAATAGCCAAGGTCAAACAGATACTTATCGTCATCCGTGATCCCGGGAACTACCACGTGGCGGATCCACATATCCACGTGCCTGTCGTTCAGGTAAGCGGCAAAGGCAAGAATCCCGTCGTTGGGCTGTGAGGTGAGCTCTTTGTGCTTTTCCGGGTCAATGTGCTTGATATCCAGCATCACCAGATCCGTAAGCTCCATCAGACGGTCAAGCTTTTTGATGAACTCCGTATTTTCGGGTTTAAAGGCAATGCCTGAGGAATCGATGCAGGTATGCACGTTTTTCTCTTTGGCGATGGTGAAGAGATCAATCAGGAAATCCACCTGCATGAGCGGCTCCCCGCCGGTCACGGTGATTCCGCCGTTTTTGTAAAAATCTTTATTCCGTTCGTACTGTTCAAAAATTTCCTCCGGCTCCATCATGGTCCCCCCGGTCATGGCCCAGGTATCCGGATTGTGACAATAGGCACAGCGCATGGGACATCCCTGCACGAACACGACGAAACGTGTGCCGGGGCCGTCCACGGTGCCGAAGCTTTCGAGTGAATGTATTCTGCCTTGCATAATTGGTTCTCCCTTCCCGTGTATTGATAACAGGTAAATCTGCTTCTTATAGTATAGCAGAAAACAGTAAAAAAACCAATACCCACAGAAAAAATGAAATGGATTAAATATTTAATGATAAACATTAAATATTTATTGACAAACATATAAAATGAGGCTAGAATGAAATGAGAAAGGAGAAGAAAAATGAGTGGAGAGAACGCAAAGATTGAAAAAATCAAAAAGAGCAGCCGGATAGCCTTTATCGTGACGAATATCACAAAGATTGTGGCCATCGTGGGAGCTGTCGCATGCATACTGGGGGGCGGCGCAATTTATAAATTCAGGGACCTGATCAACGAGGTTCTGGCGTCGGAGATCACGAATGAAGCCATCCGGGAGAAGGATGTGAGGAGCCTGGAACGGTTTGTGGGAATCACGGTGGCAGAGAGCGGGCAGGCGGCCCAGGCGCTGGCCTGGGAGGTCATCACCGGAAGCGTTATCCTGATCTGCATGGCGGTGGTGCTTCACTTTGTGGCGAAAATCTTTAAAGACATTCAGGAGAGCTATACGCCCTTTCAGCCCGGGATCATCCGGAATCTGAAAATACCGCTGGTGCTGATCACGGTTATGGAGCTGAAATCCAGCCTTTTAATCGGACTTCTTATCGGCCTTACGTCCTGGTGCGTGGTGAGTATTTTTGAGTATGGCTGCGAGCTGCAGAGGCAGTCGGATGAAACACTGTGAGGATGGGAGGTGACGGGAATGGCGATTATTTTGAGACTGGACAGAGTGATGGCGGATCGGAAGATTTCCCTGAACGAGCTGGCGGAAAAGGTGGGGATAGCCAACGTGAACCTTTCCAATATCAAGACGGGCAAGATCAGCGCCATCCGGTTCTCAACCCTGAATGCGATCTGCGACGTGCTGGACTGCCAGCCGGGAGATATTCTGGAATTTCGCAGGGATGAACAGAGATAAGAGAGAAAAATAAGCCCCGGCCAATGATTTGGCCGGGGCTTAAAAGCGTTAATTAGATAGCCTCGTGGAAGGTACGGGAAATAACGTCAGCCTGCTGCTCGGGTGTCAACTTGATGAAGTTAACAGCGTATCCGGAAACACGGATAGTGAGCTGAGGATAATTCTCGGGATGCTTCTGAGCATCTAATAAGGTGTCTCTGTTTAACACGTTAACGTTAAGGTGATGTCCGCCTTTGGTTGCGTAACCGTCTAACAATGATACTAAGTTATCTACCTGTGTAGAATTTGACATGATAATCTTTACCTCCTGTATTAATGAAAATCATCCAACCCATCCTCCAGGGTGGGAACGCTGCACGCAAGGGGTGTCCTGGAGCAATCCGTGCATCCCATGGTCTGAACATTTTTGGATTCCTCGCCCTCGGCGTCGCAGTCCACGTTTACGTGTCCCACACCCATTGCCATGCCGGAATCCAGCATCTTTACAAGATCGTCAACCATATTTTTCTCGTCCATTACGTTACCTCCCTGAATTATGAGTTTTTATATTTTGACAGTTATATTTGCTTATTTGCTCAGATCTAACTCGATATCGCCTGCGAATACGGCATCTTCCTTGCCCAGAGCTCCGGGGATGATGGTGAAGGTATTGGAAATACCATCCTGTGCATCCTTGAAAGGAAGCTTGGATACGGAGGACAGAGATGCTACTGCACCATGAGTGTCGCGTCCATGCATCGGGTTTGCACCGGGAGCAAAAGGCTGTCCCTTCTTACGTCCGTCAGGTGTATTGCCTGTAGCCTTACCATAGGTCACATTGGACGTGATGGTGAGGATGGATGTGGTGGGAACGCCTTCCCTGTAGGTGTGATGTCTTCTGATAGCTGTCATGAATCTGTGAACCACTTCCTGTGCGATGCTGTCAACACGGTCGTCGTCGTTGCCGTATTTCGGGAAGTCGCCTGTTGTCTTGAAGTCCACGATAACGCCGTCTTCATCCCTGATTACTTCAACCTTTGCATACTTGATTGCGGACAGGGAGTCAGCCACGATGGACAGACCAGCCACACCTGTTGCGAAATAACGCTTAACGTCTCTGTCATGAAGAGCCATCTCCGCTCTCTCATAGCAGTATTTATCATGCATGTAGTGGATAATATTCAGAGTGTTTACATACACATCCGCCTGCCACTCCAGCATATCCATGAATTTGCTCCAAACATCATCATAGTCGAGAACATCGCCTTCAACCGGACGATACTTGGGTCCAACCTGCTTCTTGGTAACTTCGTCCACACCGCCGTTTAAAGCGTAAAGCAGACATTTTGCAACGTTTGCGCGAGCGCCGAAGAACTGCATTTCCTTACCGATTACCATGGAGGATACGCAGCATGCGATACCGTAGTCGTCGCCGTGGGTAGCTCTCATGAGATCATCGTTCTCATACTGGATGGAAGAGGTCTGGATGGACATCTTAGCGCAGTATTTCTTCCAGCTTGCAGGAAGCCTGGTGGACCAGAGAACGGTCAGGTTGGGTTCGGGGCTGGGCCCTAAGTTTGTCAGGGTGTGCAGATAACGGAAGCTCATCTTGGTTACCATGTGACGGCCGTCAACACCAACGCCTGCCAGAGATTCGGTTACCCATACAGGGTCGCCTGCGAAGATCTGGTTGTACTCGGGAGTACGCGCGAATTTGATCAGACGCAGCTTCATGATGAAGTGGTCAACAAACTCCTGGATCTCCTGCTCGGTAAAGGTGCCTGCGGCAAGGTCTCTCTCCGCATAGCAGTCAAGGAAGGTGGAAGTACGGCCAAGGCTCATTGCCGCACCGTTCTGCTCCTTCACTGCGCACAGATATCCGAAGTAAACCGCCTGGATTGCTTCCTTTACATTGGTAGCGGGCTTGGAAATATCGCAGCCATAGGATGCAGCCATTTCCTTCATCATCTTGAGAGCCACCATCTGTTCGGAGAGCTCTTCGCGAAGGCGGATTACGTCGTCGGTCATAACGCGTCCGGTGGAATCCTTCTGCGCCTGCTTATCCTGAATCAGATAATCAATACCATACAGAGCGACACGCCTGTAGTCGCCGATGATACGTCCGCGGCCGTAAGCGTCCGGAAGACCTGTGATGATATGTGAGGAACGGCATGCTCTCATTTCCTGATTGTATGCGTCGAAGCAGCCTGCGTTATGTGTCTTTCTGTGAGTTGAGAAGAACTCGCTGATCTCAGGGTCTACTTCGTAGCCGTTGTCGGAGCAGGCTTTCTCTGCCATTCTGATACCGCCGTAAGGCTGAAGAGAACGTTTGAAGGGCTTATCGGTCTGGAATCCAACGATCTTTTCCTTGGATTTGTCAAGATAACCAGGTCCGTGTGACGTGATTGTGGATACTACCTTGGTATCCATATCGAGAACACCGCCTGCTTCGCGCTCTTTCTTCTGCAGATCAAGCACGATCTGCCATAAATCCTTTGTGTCCTGTGTAGCTTCGGCTAAGAAGGATTCGTCACCATCATAAGGATGGTAGTTTCTCTGAATGAAGTCGCGGACATTAACCTCATTTTCCCATTTGCCGGGTACAAAATTGTTCCATTCTGGTCTCATTTTGCGTAAGCCTCCTGTTATTTTATTGTATTTATCTGAGCATAAAAAACTATGCTGATACCGTACTTTCATTATATGTTACAAGCTCTTTAAAATCAAGCAAGGGAATGTATTTTTTTACAAACAAAAAGACAATTTAATGGAAAATTTAGAAAGAATCACTAAAGTGCAGATCCCGCCTTCCGTTTAATCGGGCATGGTCTCCTGGCTTTGGATCAGCTGCCGGATCGCATGGAACAAATAGGGCTTTAAATCGTCGATTTCGGTTGGTTCCTTGTAAAGGATCGAGCTGTAGCAGCAGGAGCTTACCAGCTCAACAATCATAAAGAGAAGCACCTCGGGATTCCGAAAGGCCCGGGGAGAGTCCTCGAATATCCGGTAGACATTGTAAAAATCAACACCGGCGCTGCTCCCGGCGGAAATCAGCTCGTTTTTGAAGATGGCCCAGCTCAGATTCTTGGATATAAAGTTGAGGAGGGATTTGTCATTCTTGAACTGCTCGATGATGTTGTCAACCACAAAGATCATCCGCTCATCCAGCCCTGTCAGGCCGGTTTCCAGAAGAGCGGCTTCCGCCACGGAAAAAATTTGGGTCGCCTTGTGGGCGATCAGCTTGTTGCGGATGTCATACTTGTCCCGGAAATAGAGGTAAAAGGTTCCCTTGGCCACGCCTGCCGCCTCCACGATATTGTTGATGGTGGTTTTGGTGATGCCCTGGGAGATAAACAGCTCAAAGGCCGTATTCAGGAGAGCCTCCCTCTTTTGCTTTTTGTTCAGATCTGATTTCTTCATACACTGCCCGACCTTTCCGGCTTTGCCGCTACGTCTTCATTATAAGGTAAAAAGAAGAAAAGTCAAAGAAATTTCCGTTTATATTTTTTTAGAATTAATTTATTGACTGATGGTCATTTTTGTGATATAACAATTCTTGAAAATAAAAATGACCAAAAGTCATAATTTGTGTTTAAGAAAAGAATGGAGGGTCTTTATGGAAAAATTTGGGAGAAAAGTGGTTGCGCTCCGAATACCGATTCTGATCCTTGGCCTGGCGCTGCTCGTCCCGTCGTTTTTCGGCTATGTGTCAACCAGGGTCAATTACGATATTCTTTCGTACCTGCCAAAAGATATCGAAACCATGGTAGGACAGGACATTCTGGTCGACGAGTTCGGCACGGGGGCCTTCTCCATGTTCGTGGTGGAGGGAATGGAACCCAAGGACGTGCAAAGACTGAAGCGTGAGATTGAGGGCGTGGAGCATGTGGCCAAGGTGTTGTGGTACGATTCGGTGATGGATATCTCCGTTCCGATGGAGATGATGCCGGATGAGCTGTATAAGGCATTTAACAGTGGTGAAGCCACCATGATGGCGATTATTTTTGACGAGACCACATCTGCGGACGGGACCATGGAGGCAATTGAAGAGATTCGGAAGGTGGCTGATCAGAATTGTTTCCTCTCCGGGATGTCGGCGGTGGTAACGGATACGAAAAATCTTTCCGAAAAGGAGGCGCCTGTCTATGTGTGCATTGCGGTGCTGCTCTCCTGTCTGGTTTTGTCGCTTACCATGGATTCCTTCCTGATCCCCTTTCTGTTCCTGGCGAGTATCGGAATGGCAATCGTCTATAATCTGGGAAGTAATGTGTTTACGGGAGAGATTTCCTATATCACAAAGGCGCTGAGCGCGGTCCTTCAGCTGGGGGTCACCATGGACTATTCGATTTTCCTTTGGCACAGCTACAGGGAAAAGCAGTCGCAGACGAACGACAAGAAGGAAGCCATGGCGAAGGCCGTCGGCGAGACCATAACCTCCGTGGTGAGCAGTTCCCTGACCACGGTTGCGGGCTTTATCGCCCTGTGTTTCATGAGCTTTACCCTGGGTATGGATCTTGGCGTGGTGATGGCAAAGGGCGTGGTGATCGGAGTGATTGCCTGTATCACCATACTGCCGTCCATGATTCTTGTGTTTGACAGAGCGCTGGAAAAAACAAGCCACAGGGCGCTGCTTCCCGATTTTAAAGGGATCGGGGATTTTGTAACAAAGCATTACCTGGTATTCGTGGCCTTGTTTGCGGTTTTGTTGCTGCCGGCTCTGTACGGGTACCGGAACGCCGCGGTTTACTACAATCTGGATGAGACCCTTCCCAGGGATCTGCCCAGTATTATGGCAAATGATAAGCTCAACGAATGCTTTGACATGAACGCTACACATATGCTTCTGCTTCCGGCGGATCTTCCGCCCAGGGACGTTAAGTATATGACGGACGAGATGAAGAAGGTGGACGGCGTGAACTGGATCCTGGGGCTTAACACGGTAAAGGGAAGCGCCCTGCCGGATGAGATGATTCCGCAGGATCTGACAGAAGCGCTGATGAACGACAACTGGCAGCTTTTGCTGGTGGGTTCTCAGTACAAGGTGGCGTCCCGGGATGTCAACCGGCAGTGCGAAAAGCTGAGCGGCATCTGCAAGGCCGTGGACGGCAGGGGGATGCTGGTGGGTGAAGCGCCCTGCACCAAGGATCTGATCGAGATCACGGATAAGGATTTTAACACGGTCAGCGTGGTGTCCATCGGGGTCATCTTTTTCCTTATCCTGCTGGTGTTCAAGTCGGTTGCCCTTCCCATGGTGCTGGTGTCCGTGATTGAGATGGCGATCTTCGTGAATATGGGAATCCCTTATTACACGAAGACGGCGATCCCCTTTATTGCATCCGTGGTCATCGGAACCATTCAGCTGGGAGCCACGGTAGATTACGCCATTTTGATGACCACAAGATACCGCAGGGAGAGGTATGGGGGAACGCCGAAGAAGGAGGCGGTTTCCATTGCCTGCCAGAGCAGCGTGAAATCCATAGTGGTCAGCGCCCTTTCCTTCTTTGCGGCGACCTTTGGCGTGGGGCTTTTTTCCAATATCGATATGATCAGCTCTCTGTGCACGTTGATGGCAAGAGGGGCCCTGATCAGTATGGTGTCAGTGATTTTCGTTCTGCCGTCCGCATTTCTGGTGTTTGACAGAATTATCATAAGAGGCGGGCAGCGGGACAAAAAGAAAGAAAACACAGTGAGACAGGAGGCAGTGTCATTATGATGAATATAAATTATAAGAAGAAAAAGGTAGTATCGAAAGCGGTATGTCTGGGACTTGGCACAGCCATGGCGCTGGGACTTGCGGGCTGCGGGAAGGGAAATGCCGAAGAGGCATCCGCCGGTGCGTCGGTGATAACACTGGAGAATCAACAGAAGGCTCTCGAGGAGATTCTTGACGGGCAGGTGACGGCCTCCCACAGCAGCACGGCGGGGAAGGAGGAGACTGTTTATGTGATGGCGGACGCCTCGGGCAGGACCGACCATGTGATTGTCAGCAGCTGGCTAAAAAACGCATCCGGGGACGAAAGGCTTACCGACATCTCAGATCTTAAGGATATAGAGAACGTAAAGGGCTATGAGACCTTTGAGGCGGGAGAGGGCGG
Organism: uncultured Lachnospiraceae bacterium; assembly: GCA_910579685.1. Classification (GTDB taxonomy): domain Bacteria; phylum Bacillota; class Clostridia; order Lachnospirales; family Lachnospiraceae; genus Suilimivivens. The sequence goes on from CAJTVN010000020.1 coordinate 44,012, forward strand.
CGCACTTACCTGGCAGGCGAAAGGGTCTGACATCTATTATCAGGGAACCACGGATAAGGAGCTCCCGGTAGAGGTAAAGTTGTCCTATCGGCTGGACGGGAAGGAGATCGCTCCCGAGGAGCTTGCGGGAAAAAGCGGCCGGGTGACGATCCGAATGGACTATGAAAACAGGGAGACGACAACAATATCCATCAGAGGGAGTAAGGAGGAGATCCGGGTTCCCTTCGCCATGATATCCGGCATGGTGCTTCCCCAGGATGTCTTCTCCAATATCGAGGTGAAAAATGCGAGGCTCCTTTCCGAGGGGGAAAACAGCGTGGTGGTGGGCGTGGCCTTCCCAGGGCTTAAGGAGAGCATTGACGTGGATGGACTTAAGGAAAAGCTTTCCGAAGAGGATAAGGAGGAGCTGGCGGATGATATGGAGATTCCCGAATACATTGAGGTGACGGCGGATGCGAAGAACTTTGAGCTGGGAATGACCATGACAATTGCCATGAGTGATGTGCTCTCGGATATTCAGCTGACGGATTCTTTTGATCTTGCGGATCTTAACAGTTCCATGGACGATTTGAGAGAGGCTGCGGATGAGCTTAAGAGCGGCACGTCGGACCTCAAGGACGGAAGCGGCCGGCTTAAGGATGGAACCGTTGAGCTGGTGAAGGGAACGGATGAGCTTTATAACGGTGCGGCAAAGCTTAAGGACGGCACCCAGGAGCTGTATGAGAAATCGGGCCGGCTTGCCGACGGTGCAAGACAGCTGGATGACGGTGCGTCCGCACTTCTGGACGGAACACGGACGCTTAAGGACGGAACTTCACGCCTGAGAGACGGAAGCGCTCAGCTCCAGGGAGGGGGACAGCGTCTCCTTGACGGAACCGGAGCCCTGGTCAGCGGGGCAAAGCAGCTGGACGCAGGAGCGGATTCCCTGAAAAACGGGCTGGCCACCGCCAGCGAGGGTGCGAAGAAGCTGCAGTACAGCTTAAGCGAGATGACAAATGAAAACGGGGAGAACGTGTCCGTTCTGGCAGGTTCCCAGAGGCTTGTGGACAATGCGGCGCTTTTGAACAGTCTGGTGCAGACGTACTTTGCGGGAACGGATCAGTCCCTTGCAGAGCTTTCGGAAAGCCTTTCCTCCCAGATCGCCTCAGCACAGGAAAACAAGGCGGCCGCCCAGGCGGGAGCACAGCAGGCCGCCGCAGACGCAGACAGTGCCAGACAGGCCCTGGACGGCGCCTGTACCACATCAATCCAGAGTTTCGAGGTGGTGACGGGAACGGACATCCAGACGGTCAGCAAAGACGTGGAGGTTCAGGTGGAGGTTCCTGCTACGTCTCAGAGAACCATCAGCTTCCAGGCCCAGTCCGCAGGTGAAGACGGGGAGGAGGGTCAGGGCGAATATTTTGAGGAGACCGTGGAGGAGGTCACCGGTACCGAGACCTGTACCGTAGTCGGGACTGCACAGATGGAGGTGCCGCAGTATTATATGGAGCGGATTGAGGTGGAGACCATCAGCTCGGGAGATATTCAGGCCGCTTTTGCAGCCTATGAGGAGGCATCGGCCAGGCTTTCCTACTATCAGTCCATGGCGTCGGCCTGTGATGCGCAGATTCAGACCCTGGAGGCCATAGCGTCGGCCCTGTCCAATGTAAACAGCGGCCAGGCGGCGGAGGCGAAAGAGGGAATCCGGCAGCTGGCTGCGGGAATTGCGGGCGGAACCCAGAGCCTGAATCAGGGACTTTCTCAGGTATCGGCAGGTGTTAACCAGCTTGTGGGCGAGACGCCGGACCAGGGGCTTCAGGCGCTCAATGCCGGAGCGCTGCAGTTAAAGGAAGGGACTGCCACTGCCGTTTCGGGAGCCCAGGAATTAGACAGCGGAGCCGGAGAGCTGAAGCAGGGAATCGATTCCCTGAATGAGGGGGCCGGAGAACTGGACGCAGGGGCGGAAAGCCTGCGGGACGGGGCCGCATCCCTCAAGGACGGCGCATCGCAGATGCAGGACGGAACCGGACAGCTGGTGGAGGGAACCGGGACCCTGAATGAGGGGGCGGGAACCCTGAAGGACGGCGTGGGAACCTTAAAGGACGGCGTCCTGACGCTGGATGACGGCATGGGCGAGCTGGACGAGGGAGCGCTTAAGCTTGTGGACGGCATGTTCCAGTTTGACGAGGAAGGGATCAGCAGGATGACCGAGCTGTTTGGAGATGATGTCCAGGACGTGGTTGACCGGCTGGAAGCGGTGGCACAGGCCGGAAAAGATTACAATACCTTTGCCGGACTTCCGCAAGGGATGGACGGAAGCGTGAAATTTGTGATAAAAACGGAAGGTGTTAAATGATTAGTCTTGCAAGAAAGTGGGCAAAGTATTATACTGGATAACGTCACAGATTAGATACGCGGAAAGCAGGTTTTGGATAAAGGAGGTAATGGAAATGGCACAGATTACTAAGGAAATGACAATCGGTGAGATATTGAGGACGAATCCGGATGTTGCCCCGGTTTTGATGGAGGCGGGAATGCATTGTCTGGGATGCCCTTCCGCACAGGCGGAGAGCCTTGAGGAGGCGGCAATGGTTCATGGAATGGACATAAGCGACCTGATGGCCAAGATTGAGGCTTTATAAAGCTTGTGATATGCATGCAAAAAGCTCCTGTTCGCGAGAGTGGACGGGAGCTTTTCGATAGTCAAAAATGCCAGAAAGGAAGGATGCGCCGCACATGAACAGGCCATTGCCGCCGCCTTATGCATGATCCGGTTTTTAAACGGACTCGTTTTGCGGGGTGAGCCCTCTTATGGCAAACAACGCTGCCAGCAGCAGAACGATTCCCACAGGCAGAGAGATAAGGGCGCTCTGTGAAAAACCGGCAACGATATAGGTGATGAAGGAAATGACGGAAACCAAAAGGGCGTAGGGGAGCTGGGTGGTCACATGGTTTACGTGCTTGCACTGCGCACCTGCGCTCGCCATGATCGTCGTATCGGAGATGGGCGAACAATGGTCTCCGCACACGGCGCCGGCCATGCAGGCGGAGATGGAAATGATCATCAGCTCATGGTTGGTTCCGGCAAAAACGGCTACCACGATGGGGATCAGGATGCCGAAGGTACCCCAGCTGGTTCCGGTGGAAAAGGCAAGGAAGCATCCCACCAGGAAGATAATGGCGGGCAGCAGGTTCATAAAGGCACCTGCGCTTTGCTCCATGGCGGCGGCCACAAATTCCTTTGCGCCAAGACTGTCAGTCATAGCTTTCAGGGTCCAGGCAAAAGTGAGAATTAAAATGGCGGGAACCATTGCTTTGAAACCTGCAGGCAGACATTCCATGCACTCGCTGAACTTGAGAACTCTGCGCAGCAGATAAATGATGATAGTGAGCAGCATGGCGCAGACGCTTCCAAGGGCAAGGCCCACGGAGGCGTCGGAATTTGAGAAGGAGGTCACGAAGTTCTCTCCTTCAAAAAAACCGCCGGTATAGATCATTCCGATAACGCAGCAGAAAATCAGGGCCAAAATAGGTATGACGAGGTCGATTACCCTGCCCTTTGAGGAGGCGGGAGGTTCTTCCTCCTTTTCGTGATTCGGGTCGGAGAACAGGTCGCCGCGCAGGGCATTCTTCTCGTAATGCTTCATGGAGCCGAAATCCACGTTAAGGACGACAAGGCCGATCATCATAACAATAGTCAGAAGCGCATAAAAGTTGTAGGGGATTGCGCTGATAAAGATGGAAAACCCGTCCTCTCCCTCAACAAAGCCGGAGACGGCGGCGGCCCAGGAGGAAATCGGGGCAATGATGCAAATGGGTGCGGCGGTTGAATCAATCAGAAAGGCCAGCTTTGCGCGGGATACCCTGTGCTGATCCGTTACCGGGCGCATAACGCTGCCCACCGTCAGACAGTTAAAATAGTCGTCGATAAAGATCAGAACGCCTAAAGCGATGGTGGCGAGCTGGGCGCCGGCCCTGGTCTTTATCTTTTTCTTTGCAAAACGGCCGAAGGCAGCGCTCCCGCCGGCCCGGTTCATCAGACTGACCATGGATCCCAGGATCACAAGAAAAATGATAATGCCCACATTGTAGGAATCCGAGAGCACGGCCACAAAGCCGTCATTGAAGATATGGGTCAGCGTTCCCTCAAAGGAGAAACCGGAAAAAAACAGGCCGCCCACCACGATCCCCACAAACAGAGAGCTGTAGACCTCCTTGGTGATCAGGGCAAGAACAATAGCTACAATGGGCGGAACCAGCGCCCAGAAGGTTGCGTACATGTCCATAATTTTATTCCTTTCGTATTTTTATGCATAATTTCTTTTATATTTTATCATCATATTTTGTAAAAACAAGAAGTTTTGTGAAAAAATATGCAAATTGAAAAACGCACACATCAAACGAATGACATGTGCGCTTTGAAGCCGTGGTATATTTGAAAACCGGTCTGACTGAACGCTTCAGGTGTTTAGATGCTGGACAGAGACTGCAGTGCGCAACTGCGAAGGATCGCCTCGAAATGCTCTTCCAGATAGGCCTCGGAAGCGGGAACCGATTTGGAAGGACTGCCGTATTCGGAAACGATATTGCAGACCTTGTTGAATTCCACAGGCGTATGGCCGCTCTTTGAGAGCACCAGGATATAAGAACCGTCCGTCTTTCTGTACAGGGAATTTGTACCGTTATAATGCGTTGCAAGAATGTGGGACAGCTTCATGATCTCGTGGAGAGACTGAAAAACGTATATTTTGGTAAGCTCTATGGAAGCGGCATCGTTTAATTTTTTCTGGAGGGCATTTTTGAAGGAACGCCTGGTTTCTTCAATGGATTCACCGGCCTGCGTATTGGAGTCTTCGGACGGGGACGAATCCGGATGAGCGTGCTTATTCTGTATTTTTTTGAAAAGGTCAAGCACGTCATCTGCGCCGCCGGCAAGAGAATCCAGAACATCATCCACGGTATCATTGTCCTCGTGAACCGAGGGAGCGAATTTGGAAAAACGGGTATCCAGCTCCTCCGGATCTTCCACCTTGGTGATTATGAGAACGATACATTCGGAATTCAGGGGAATCGCTTCAATCATAAGAGGAATATCCTCCGCTTCAAACCCGAATTCAAAAGACGCCTGCTGCATCATGTCACGGAACAGATCTTTCGCCTTTTCGGTACCGTAAGCAAGTTCGCTGAGCTTTAGTTCTCTGTCTGCTAAATCTTCTCTGGTAAGGGTACAGCGAATTTGATGATCGTTTACTTTTTCTATTTTCATGTTATCACATCCTTACTATATAAGATACTGTTATCCTGTCGTTTGGTGACTTGTCAATCCGCCACTTTCTTTTCATAAGGCCCAAATTGAGAATGTGCTGGGCTGTACCGGAATGCCTTATGATAATTTATATTATACTTTGAACGAATTTAAGTCAATAGGACAGGCGAAGTGTTTAAAAAAAATTAATAATCTTTTCCTTATATAAACAGCAATATATAATTTATGAATAATATATAAAAAAAGCATAAAAGCACTTGCAAAATTTGGCAATTAGTACTATGCTGTTTTCATGAGATGCCTCCGGGTAAATCCGTATCAGAAAGGAGGCAAGGCAGCGTAGTTTTAAAAGTACATTTATTCTAAGCAAAATTAAATCAGTTGAGGCTTCCCTGTGGAGGCTTCAATCTAATCCTTCTTAATCCGGCAGGAGAAGCCGGAAAGAGCTTTATCATTATTATATTATTTAAGAAGGCAGTCTAACAGGCTTATGTGTCTGTCGCGATATTTCTACTAAAATTCACCTTATAATTCATTTTGGAAATTCGCAAGCGGTAATTTAATTTTGATACATACCCGGCATCTCTGTTTTTTATTATCGTCATGAAACAAAGAAACTATAATCAGTTTTGAGGTTTATTTTCTGACAAAACATATCACGGCTTCTTTTGGGTGTCTGGAATCTTAAACCGCAAGGCGGATGGGAGAAATTATGACTGAAAAAAATGACATTAGTTCCGCTTCCCTGAAAGAGCAGCTGGAAAAGTGGGAGGATGCAGGAATCAGACTTTACCTGGACGGTACACCGACCTCTTCGGAATCAATTGAGAAAAACTGTGTAAATGAAGATATGCTGTATATGCCTGACTACATAACTGACAAAGAGGGAAGAATAAAAGAAATAAGATACAACAAAATTTCTCTGGACTAAGCCCCTGTCTGAAAATTCCTGGCAGCTATGGCAAGAAGATCGGCACGTATGCATACCCCCATAAATACGATTGCTGCCAGGAAAACAAAAAGTCAAAATTTGTAATGACGGTACGAAAATAGTCTGATATAATAAGGACGATTGGAGGAAATCTACCTATGAAAAAAACAATTATTCCCATAGTGGTTGCCGTCGTCCTTATTATCATTATCGGAGGCGTCAGCATAGGCGTCAGATTATTTGAAAAATATTCCTACTCCAGGGAGCGGGCGGATCTGAATGAATATTTCGCCATCAGCTCCCAGGAGGATGTGGCCATTATACTGGGGAATGAGATGATTGAGGAACGGGCAAGGCTGATCGACGGTATTTATTATCTGGAGCTGCCCTTTGTTCATCAATATTTTAATGATAGATTTTATGAGGACAAAAAGGAAAATCTCCTTCTGTACGCACTGCCAGATGATGTGGTCAGATGCGAAATTTCCTCAAGTATCAGGAATACAAAGAACGGCAGCGAGGATATGGGCTATGTGATTGCGAGATACGAGGGGGACACGCTTCTGCTTGCGGTGGATTATCTGAAACAATACGCTAATTTTTCCTGTGAGGCTTTCACGCAGCCGAACCGGCTGCAGATCGACGTCACATGGGATGAGATACAGGTTGGCGAGATTGCCAAAGACACGCAGGTCAGGATCCTCGGCGGCGTAAAGAGCGAGATCCTTGCGGATGTGGCCAGGGGCGAGAGAGTCACGGTTCTCGAGCAGATGGAAAACTGGTCAAAGGTAAAGACTGCGGATTCGGTTATCGGTTATGTGGAGAATAAAAGGCTCACGGATGTAAGGGCGCAGAGGCCCGTTCCGGTTACGGACTATGTGGAGCCGGTCTATACGGCGCTTACCAGGGATTATAAGATCAATCTGGGCTGGCATGTGGTGGCAGGGCCTGCGGGTAACGATACCCTGGAGAGCGTGACGGCTTTGACAAAGGGGCTCAACGTGATATCCCCCACCTGGTTCAAGCTCTCCGATAATCAGGGCGGCTTTACCAGCTTTGCCTCCTCCGATTATGTCTCAAAAGCCCACGGCATGGGCCTTGAGGTGTGGGCGCTGATTGAAAATATAGAATATAAGGACAGTATTGACATGTATGCGATTCTCTCATCCACAAGTACGAGGGCGAAGCTGATCTCGGATCTCGTAAGCACCGTGGAAGAGTACGGGATCGATGGCATCAACGTGGATTTCGAGCAGATCAGCGTGGACTGCGGAGAGCATTTTATCCAGTTTATCCGCGAGCTTTCCATTCCCTGCCGGGAAAAGGGAATCGTGCTTTCCGTGGATAACTACGTTCCGAGAGGTTACAATGACCATTATGACCGGAAGGAACAGGGACTTGTGGCGGACTATGTGATCATCATGGGATATGACGAGCACTTTGCGGGAAGCTCAGAGGCGGGAAGCGTGGCCTCCATTGATTTTGTGGAGGAAGGAATTCAGAAAACCGTGGATCAGGTTCCGGCTAAAAAGGTTATCAATGCGGTTCCCTTTTATACGAGGATATGGGAGACAACGGGCAGCAGCATCAGCAGTCAGGCGGTGGGAATGGAGATGGCGCAGGAATATGTGTCCGCCCACGGCATCGTCACGGAGTGGAACGAAGCGGTCTGCCAGAATTATGGAGAATACACATCAGGCGACACTCTTTTCCAGGTGTGGTTAGAGGATGAGGATTCCATCCGTGTTAAGCTGAATATCATGGAAAAATACGGAATCGGCGGTGTGGCCAGCTGGAGGCTTGGATTTGAAAAACCGGAAATATGGGACGTGATCGGAGAGTATCTGAATCAGTAAAGCGAAATATCTGAGAGGAAAGGACAGGCTGTGGGTTATACCCACAGCCCTTTTTTCATAGATATATTGTGAAGCGGGATACGGCGGTTGAGTGGATGACGGAGAATCAGAGCAGGGTATTAAAACTGGTGATGGCAGGAATTTTACTGTTTTCCATGTTTGTGGTGGCAAGAGAAGGTGCGGCTTATGTGTTCTCAAATAAGGTGTTGGAATCAGAAACGGGGCCGGCGGCAGGAGAGGAAAGGATCTGTATCGTGATCGATGCGGGACACGGAGGGGCGGATCCCGGAAAAGTTGGGATTAACGGCGCCCTGGAGAAGGACGTCAATCTTGAGATCGCTCTTATGCTGAAGAAATTTCTGGAGGCGGAGGATTTTACGGTGGTAATGACAAGAGAGGACGAAAACGGGCTGTATGACGAGAACGCTTCCAACAAGAAGGTGCAGGATATGAAAAGGCGTCTGGAGATCATAGAGAAGGCGGATCCGGCTCTTGTGGTGAGCATTCATCAGAACAGCTACCATGAGGAGTATGTGAAGGGAGCGCAGGTTTTTTACTATGCGACCAGTGAAAAGGGCAGGAAGCTCGCAGATATTCTGCAGGAACAGCTTGCACTTCTGGATCCGGAGAACAAGCGGCAGGCAAAGGGAAATGACAGCTATTATCTGTTGAAAAAGACAGGGAAGCCGATCGTGATCGTGGAGTGCGGTTTTCTCTCCAACCAAAAAGAGGCGGAAAAACTGATGACATCCCTGTATCAGGAAAAACTTGCCTGGAACATTCATATGGGAGTCGTGAAATATTTAAACAGTGCCGGATGATCGCTGGAGTTTGATTCCTGCGAGCAATGAGCCAAGCGGCCGCAAGCAGATATTTGGCGAATGCCGCAAGGGTCAACAACCCCCGTTGCCTGCAGCGGGATTGTTGACTCCGGGCAAAAAAGGTGTGAGGCTGCGGGAATTGTCCTGTGCCACACACCTTTTGTAATATTTATTTGTCCGGGCGTCAATCGGTTGTGTTGGATGCCTCGGAGAAAGTAATGTTTACATCATTCCTTCGCACGAACAGCAGACCGAAGGAGCCGGGGCCGCAGTTGCTTGCGATGGCAGCGGAGGCCTGCTGCAGATAAATGCGCTCGAAGGGGCAGTACTGCCGCACCAGATTCTGGATATACTGAAGCTTTTCTTCATCCAGTCCGGCATAGGTGATGAAGAGGATACGCCGGTCTATGTTTTTTGGATTGAGGAGCATTTTACGGATATAGCGTCTTGCCATGTGCGCAAAGCTGCCGATCTCTATGCCGCTTACGATCATTTTGCTGTTGCGGAGCATGATGATCGGGTGCAGCAGAAGCGCATCGCAGAGAATCCGTATTCTTTTGGAAATCTGTCCCGCCTGGCACATCATGTGTGTGTTGTCAATGATAAATGCGGAGGAAATATAATGCCGGAGCCTTTTGAGCGTCTCCGCGATTTCCGCCCTTGGGACATGATTTTCAGCCATGGAGGCGGCATAGAGCACGGCAAGGCCCATACTGCTTGAGAGATGGCCCGAATCCAGCACCGTGACATTCTCAAAGGATTTTGCCGCTTCAAGGGCGTTCTGGTAGCCCTGGCTGGTGTGTCTGGCCATGGTAATGTGTATCACGTTCTGGGCCTCTGTCAGATTCTGAGCAAAAAACCTTTCGTAATCCTCCACGTCCGGAGCCTGGGAAAGGCCGGTTTTCCCGCTGGCCATATGAGAGAGCAGCTCGTCCGGGCTTAGCTCCAGATTATCCAGAAACCGCCCGTGCTCTGTACGGACATAGTAGGGACATACGGAAATGCCAAATTCCCGGATCAGAGCCTGCGGAAGATCGCACACACTGTCCGTGGTGATCATGAGAGATCTTCTTCTGGCCTGCTCAAAGATAAGAATGTCTTTCCCAATCTCCGACTGATTGGCCTGCTCATTCATTGTGATCAGTTCTTTTGGAAGAATACTGAGGATTGCAGCCTCAAGCAGTGCGCCGCTGACGGGTTTTGCCAGATAGCCTGCAAACCCTTCCCTGTGGTAGAGAAGCTTGTTGTTGCTTCCCGCATTGGCGGTGAGCGCAATCACGGGAACATTTTGACACAATCCGCCGGGCTGTGTGCGCAGGGCGTGAAGGCATTCGATTCCGTCCATTTCGGGCATCAGATGATCCATGAGAATTGCGTCATAATGCTGATACTGCGTCAGCTTAAGGCATTGTGCAGCGCTGGGCGCCGTGTCAATCTGAACCTTTGTCTGCGCAAGGAGCTTTTGCACCACCTTCAGATTCATGTCGTTGTCGTCCACCACCAGTATATGGGCGTCCGGAGCCTCAAAGCTCTGATGATACTGTTCTCCCTCGCGGACTCTGGAACGGGAAGCCAGTGTAAAGGCTCCAAGCTCCCTGCCGTCCACGATATCTTGCTCCAGTGTGACGACAAAGGTGGAGCCTTTGGTGTAAACACTGTTGACACTGATCTCTCCGCCCATCAGCCCCACCAGCTGGTGAACAATGCTGAGTCCGAGGCCGGTTCCCTCGATATGACGGTTTCTCTCCTCGTCCACCCGTTTAAACGCATTGAAAATGTAGGGTATGTTTTCCTTCTTTACACCCTGTCCGGTATCCTCCACGGAATACCAGACGCGTACCCGGTTCAGGCCCAGGCGTTCGCACCGGACAGAAAGGCAGACAGAGCCCTCGAAGGTGTATTTTACCGCATTGTTGAGCAGATTGATCAAAACCTGCTTGATCCGGATCTCATCTCCGCAGAGCATGCTTGGAATGGAGGGATCCACGTGCAGCTGGAATTCCAGGCCCTTTTCCTTTGCCTTGATCCAGATCATATTCACGATTTCCGAAAAAAGAGCCCCTGTCTCATAGGAAACGTTCACGATCTCCATTTTTCCGGATTTGATTTTGGACAGATCCAGAATATCATTGATAAGAGTCAGAAGCATTTTGCTTGCGCCCTGAATATTTCTTGCGTTTTCGGCCACTTCCTGTGAGATGTCGCCCCGGAGAATGATCTCGTTTAAACCGATAATCGTGTTGATGGGAGTGCGGATTTCGTGACTCATACTGGAGAAAAAATGATTCTCCGCCTGGTTCAGCTCCTCGATCTCCTTTTTCTGCTGTCTGGTAAGCTCGTTTTCCTCCTCGTAAAGCCTGGTCAGAAACAGGAGAAGGACGCTGGTCAGCGCACCTACCAGAATGACGGAAGCAGCGGAATCAAGGAAGGAATGGCGCCGGGTATTCTGCGCTACAAATTCCGGGAAATACAGGGCCGCATAGTAGCACAGCAGCGTCTCCGCCGAACAGAGCAGGAAAAAGGCTCCCTTGCGCCTGCCTTCCAGAGTAATGCTGATATAGATAAAACAGAGCACAAACCATTCGGGCATCCCGCTGTAAAAGCCGCCCGCCGTAAAAAAACTCAGAGGAAAAAGAAAGAGAAGCAATACGGAAATAACGGTTGCGCCCGTATGAATACAATCCTTTCGAATGCTGATCTTTACAATTAGGGAGATACAGACAAGGCTGGCCGCCAGAATCAACAGGTTTACAAAATTCTTGCCCATTGGAAGAATGATAATCAGCGCAGCCATACATACGCCCGTCACCACGCGGAACATCCGCTCCTGCAGACTGATTCTGTGATCAAAGATTATTTCAAACCATTTTTTCAACACCTGGCGTTTCCTCCTGTCTTTCAAGTAATCCGGCAATGCTCCCGCAGACCTGGTCATAGAGAGCGAGGAGAGGGGGGTGATTCTGGCGGATATAGTCCGTATCCCCTTTCTTTCCCGCCTGCTCTAAGGCCTTTGCCTGTTCGGAGAGCAGCTCCGCTCCAATGGTAAGCGAGGTGCTTTTCAGGGCGTGGACCTTGACGGCGTAATCCGCCCAGTTGGCGGCTTCATAGAGGGAGACAATTTCCGCTTTCTTTTCCCCGCCCTGCTCGCAGAACATCTGCAGCATTTCCCAATAGAAATCCTCCTCCCCGGCACAGTAATCCAGCCCAAGATGCACGTTAATGCCGGCCTGGAGAAGAGCGTCAAAGGGTGTGCCCGGCTCTTGCGCCGCGTTTTCCTCTTGCGGCACTGCGGCCTGCGAGGCGGCGGGCTGGACAGCGGTTTGAGGCTCCGCTGCGGCGGCGGGGACATCATCCTGCCGCACGGGTACCGGACTGACAGGCGCCGTTCCGTACTGAATGCAGTTCTTTGGGAGAACCTTTCGCAGCACACGTTCCAGGACGGCGCGCTCGATTGGTTTTGGTATGAATTCCGTGAATCCCTCGCTGCGGAACATTTCCCTTGCGCCGCTTAGGGTGTTGGCGGTCAGGGCGATCACAGGAAGATCCTGATAGATTCCGCCCTCCATCTCCCGGATTTTCCGGAGTGTTTCCACGCCGTCAAATCCGGGCATCATATGATCCAGAAAAATAACGTCATAGGAAATGTCGCTGCAGCGCCGGATGGCATCTCTTCCGCTCGGACAGGTATCCACCTGGATTCCGTAACTTCCAAGCACTCCCTTTGCGACCACGAGATTCATTTCCTCGTCGTCAACGGCAAGGGCGCGCACGCCCACGCAGGAGAATGGCCTGCGGCCTGCGGCCTGCGCTTCCTCAAAACCATTTTCCTTCATCTCGCCGTTTAAAAGATTCACCACGGAAAGGGCAAAGAAGGGTTTGCGGATCACCAGAAGACGGCTGCCCGTATCAGGCAGAAAATTGCGTTCCGCAATCACCACTACCCTGAGCGTGTCCGCCAGCTCTTCATAATATGAGCAGTTTTCCTCGTATTCGGACTGTGCGATAAACACGTGAGTCAGAGGATGGCTGCGCTGCAGTTTTAAGAGCCCCTCAAAATTGTGAGCCTGGTAACCCTCGATCCCCAGACCTTCCACCATATGTAAAATCATGTTGTCATAATATTTCCTGATTTCGTCACAGCTGTAGCGCTCCGGACGGAAATAGCATGCGATACACAGTCGCTCCACATCATGAATGAGCATGGTCGGCGTGTAGTCAGCCACCTCCTGGGGGATGGCGATATGAACCTGAAGGCCCTGCAGCCCTTTGCTGTCAAAATAGATAAAACCGCCCATCGCATGGAGCAGGCCCCGGGCAATGGGAAGACCCAGCCCCAGTCCGCCGGCAAAGCGGCTGCTTCCGGAATCCGCCTGGTAAAAATCATCGCACATCTGTGCCAGCTGAGAGGCTGTCATGCCTATTCCCGTATCGCTGATATCTATGATCAGATTGATTCCGTAGCTCTCCCGGCGGAACCCGATACAGACGTTTATCCCGCCCTCCTCCGTGAACTTGAGGGAATTCTCCAGAAGGATTTTCAGAACGTGGGAAAGCTTTTCTGCGTCCCCGATAAGGACGGCGGGCATTTTCGGATCCATGTCAAACACCATTTCCAGCTGATGTATGTTGCTCTGCATGGCCGCCATGGTAATCACGTCATTGAGCACCGATGTGATCATATACGGCTCTTTTGACGGGGTCAGCGTACCCTCTGCGATCTCCGTATAGTCCAGCATGTTATTGATCTGGTTGGTGAGACGTTTTCCGGCCAGCTGGATGGACCGCACGTCCTCTCGGACCTCCTTAGAAACGTCTTTTTCCAGGATGACCTCGCTGATGCCGAGCACCATGTTGATGGGTGTGCGCAGCTCATGGGACACATTGGACAGAAACTCGGCATTCTGCCGCCCTGCGGTTTCCAGCTGGGACAGGATGCCCGCCTGCAGATCCCGGTCCTCGCACCTTCGGTTGATGCGGTACAGGGCAATGGCCGCAGAGCCCGCCACCACGGTTGCGCCGAAACCAAGACGAACCACGTCCCGCGGCCCCATGTCCGGATGGATGGTATGCAGGAAAAAGAAATGGTAGAGAAGCTCTGTCAGATAGAGCGCAATCGTTATATACGGCAGCTTTTTTTTGTCAAACATGGAAAAAATAAGAAGTATCATGCAGGCAACGGCAGGGATGTCAAAGAGAATCACATTGTGAACCCCAAAGAAAAAGAAACCGATCATCAAAAGGCCGGCGCACAAGTTTTCATAAAAGTTCTCGGACCCCACCCTTGCGATATGGAAAAACCATACCAGGGAATTGCCCACCACGATGATCGGAACCATCCAGAGTTCCCAGGACATGGACAGGGTGAGCAGGATCAGCATGGTGCCAAACATAGTGACTATGCAGGCCAGAAGAAGGTGGATGCTTGTCTGACTTCTCTCTCTCATTTTTTCTCAAGCCCCATTGCGATGCGCCTGAGGAGCTCCTGCGGGGTAAAGGGCTTTTTTAGGTAATTGACCGCTCCTAACATGATGGCGTTTAAAACGTCGTCCTCATCCCCGGAGGCTGTCAGAAAAATAACGGGGATATCAATCGCAAGCCCTTTCATGCGTTTAAAGGTCTCAAGCCCGTCCATCTCCGGCATCGCTATATCAAGAAGGATCATGTCGGCCCGTTCGCCCTTAAGCTTATCAAGCGCCTCAAGGCCTGACCGGGCAAGGAGTACGTCGTATTCCTTCTCCAGGATCCGTTTTGTCCTCTTCAGATTCATTTCGTCATCGTCCACTACTAAAATACATTTTTGCATACAGCTGCCTCCTTTTTGCCTGGAGATTTATGATCTCCGCAAATCAATTTTAAAATAGGATTCCAATAAAATCAAGTCCAATCATGCTGCGGAGCAATCATACTAGTCAAACGAAAAAAAATGTGATAAAGTATATTTTGACACAGAAACTTAAGGAAATCGAAAAATGAAAACAAAAGTTGTCAGGATCGATGAAAATAATATAGATATGAAGGTCATTGAGGAAGCCGGAAGGATTCTGAAAAGGGGCGGCCTGGTGGCGTTTCCCACGGAGACCGTGTACGGACTTGGAGGGGACGCCCTGAGCGGGGAATCTTCCGCCAGAATCTATGCGGCAAAGGGGCGGCCCAGCGATAACCCGCTGATCATCCATATTGCGGATATGGATGATCTTTGTGCGATTGCACGGAACGTGCCTGCGGGGGCTTATCTTCTGGCGGACAGATACTGGCCGGGACCGCTTACCATGATTTTTCACAAGGCGGATATTGTGCCGAATGCCACAACCGGAGGCCTGGAAACCGTGGCGGTGCGGATGCCCTCCCATAAGACGGCCAGGGCGCTGATTCGTGCGGCGGGAGGCTTTGTGGCGGCCCCGAGCGCCAACCGTTCCGGCAGGCCAAGCCCAACCCTGGCAAAGTATGTGATCGAGGATCTGGACGGACGGGTGGATCTGATCATCGACGGCGGACCGGCGCAGATCGGCCTGGAATCCACGATCGTTGACTTTACCGAACCGGAGCCCGTGATCCTGCGTCCGGGATATATCACGCAGGACATGATCAGGGAGGTCGCGGGGCAGGTGCAGACGGACCGGACCGTGATGGAAGCGGATTCGGGACAGGCTCCCAGGGCTCCGGGTATGAAATACAGGCATTATGCGCCAAAGGGCAGTCTCTTTCTCGTACAGGGAGCGGCGGATCAGGTGTGTGCATATATTAATGAACAGACCGCCCTGAAGAGAAGGCAGGGGGTCAGGACCGGAGTGATCGCCGCCCAGGAGACGGCGGAGCGGTATACGGCGGATGTGGTGAAAAGCATGGGAAAACGCCATGACGGGGAGACGGCAGCAAGAGAGCTGTTTCGTATCCTCAGGGAATTCGATGAGGAAAACGCAGAGTTCATCTATGCGGAATTCTTTGAGGGACAGGGAGTGGGAGAAGCGGTTATGAACCGGCTTTTGAAGGCGGCAGGCCATCAGATCATACAGGCGGATACAGACAAAAAACAGGATCAGAAAGGAGAGAGGACATGATGATAGCGCTTGGAAGCGATCATGGAGGGTATGACCTCAAGGTACAGGTCATGAAGCATTTGGAGGAGAGGGGGATAGAATACAAGGATTTCGGGTGCTTTGACAAGAGCTCCTGCGACTATCCGGAATTTGGACAGGCTGCGGCCCGGGCGGTTGCGGAGGGGGCCTGCGAAAAAGGAATCGTGATCTGCACCACCGGAATAGGGATTTCCATAGCGGCAAACAAGATAAGGGGGGTGCGCTGCGCCCTGTGCACGGACGCCTATCTGGCAAAGATGACGAGGCTTCACAATGACGCCAACGTTCTGGCCATGGGAGGCGGTTTCACCGGACCTAATCTTGCTATGGAGATCGTGGATGCTTTCCTTGACACGGAGTTTTCGAAAGGGGAGAATCATATCAGGAGAATCGCAAAGATCGAGTCCTGACGGGAGAGAAACGGACGGGAGTATAAAAACAAAGGATGAGAATGTGGAGGTAAGATTGAAAATTGAAATTTTCAATCTACGCATTTGGGCCTATTCCCACATGGGAAGGGCGCATGCGGGAAAGGCATGGGTATAAAAATGGCAAGAACAATTATTATGGATCATCCGCTGATCCAGCACAAGATCGGATATATCAGAAGAATCGAGACCGGAACCAAGGATTTCAGACAGACAATCGGCGAGATTGCCATGCTGATCTGTTACGAGGCCACCAGGGATCTGCCGCTGACGGATGTGAAGATTGAGACGCCCATCTGCGAAACCACGGTGAAGGAGCTTAAGGGAAAGAAAATGGCTATCGTGCCGATCCTGCGGGCGGGGCTAGGCATGGTGGACGGAATGCTGAACCTGATTCCGGCGGCAAAGATCGGCCATATCGGTCTCTACCGGGATCCGGAAACCTTAAAGCCGGTTGAATATTACTGCAAGCTTCCGGCGGACTGTGCGGAGAGAGAAGTGTTTGTGGTGGATCCCATGCTTGCAACCGGCGGCTCCTCGGTGGCGGCGATCCAGATGCTCAAGGACAAGGGATGCCAGAACATTCATTTTATGTGCATTATTGCGGCGCCTGAGGGGATCAGGGCCATGCAGGAGGCGCATCCTGATGTGGATGTCTATGTAGGAGCCCTGGATGAAAAGCTCAATGACCACGGTTATATTGTGCCTGGCCTTGGCGATGCCGGGGACAGAATTTTCGGCACGAAATAAGGGTGCGAAAGGCGGGTGAACCACAGATGAGAGGGGCAGGAAGACAGTGCATTGCCCGGCGCACTGTTCGAGGTATTGCCCGGCGCGGCATCGCCGGGTGTGCGGCGGTGGCTTTGCTGCTGTGTGCCGTTCCCACAACTGCTTATGCAGATGTCAAAGACACGGAAAAGAAACTGAATGAGGCAAAGGAAGAAAAGAAAAAGACGGAAAATGCGCTGAATTCCACCAGGGAGGAGCTTGGCGATCTCCAGGAAACCACGGAGGGCCTTAAAGGAGAGCTGAACAGCCTCAACAACAGCCTTACGCAGGTGAGTAACAATCTTGCTGATCTGGAAGAACAGATCCGGATAAAACTGGGGGAGATCGATAAGACCCAGGCGGCGCTTGAGGAAGCGGAGCGGATCGAGCGGGAACAGTATGAGGCCATGAAAAAGCGTATTCAGTTCATGTATGAGAAGAGAGACTATATCCTGCTGGAAATGCTGTTTGGCTCAGCCAGTTTTTCGGAGCTTTTGAACCGGAATGAATATATCGAGCAGCTCTCGGCTTACGACAGGCAGCAGCTCGCCTCGTATCAGGAGACGAGGGCGCAGATCGAGCAGACAAAGGCAAGGCTGATCGGCGAAAAGGAGGAGCTGGACGAGCTGCGGGTGAAGGTGGAGGCGGAGCAGAGCCGTTTTGCGGGCCTGGTCAGCCAGACTTCCGGCAAGATTTCCAATTACCAGCACAAGATTTCGGAGGCGGAGCAGGAAATGCTCGCCTATGAACAGGAGCTGGCGGAACAGAATAACAACATTGCCCAGCTTCAGAAGCAGCTGGAGGAAGAGCGGAGATTGTCGCTTTTGGCGGCGCAGTCGGCGTGGAGAGATATTTCCGAGATTTCCTTTGCGGACGGGGACAGATATCTTCTGGCGAACCTGATTTACTGCGAGGCGGGAAACCAGCCCTTTGAGGGACAGGTCGCAGTAGGGGCCGTGGTGATGAACCGGGTGATGAGCGCTGTATTTCCGGACACCGTTGTGGGCGTCATCTATCAGAATAAGCAGTTTTCCCCGGTGGCCAGTGGACGGCTCGCCCTGGCGCTTGCGGAGGATCACGCCACGCCTGCCTGCTACCAGGCGGCGGATCAGGCCATGAAGGGCGCTACCACAGTGGGAAGCTGCCTGTTTTTCCGCACACCCATAGAAGGCCTTTCCGGAAAACAGATCGGTGGCCATATCTTCTATTGACAGGGTGATAAACGATCAGACGGGAGATTCCAGATTTTCGATAGGTACCGTGTAGGTATGAAAACGGCCTGCGTAGATAACGGCGAGAAGCCGGTTTAATCTTAGCAGGCTGGATTTCAGTGCGTCAAGAGACAGGGAACGGGATTCCAGGGCGGTCACCAGTTCGTCCAGATCCACGACCTTCACAAAGCCATCCGGATACAGAATGACATCAGCGAGAAGATCCGTTACGATCAGTATGTTATCCGAGGGCGAATAGTCGTAATCGACGATATCGCAGTACCAGTACAGGAGCCGTCCGTCCTCGTAATAAAATTTGCTGACCTTGATCCCTTCCCGGAGAAAATAGCAGGAGTAGCCGTGATGCAGATCTTTTTTGGGACGCAGTGCCTTCCAGGAGGTGACGATACGCTCGCTGGTGCACTCTAAAATAATGTCATCCTTAAGGGGGATGCATTCGTCGGGAATCAGGCGTCTTCGGTACAGGATTGGGCTGTTCATAGTACCTCCTCTTCCAAAAAAGAATCCGTTTTCAAAATACTACCCCGAAATTGGCAGAAAGTCAACTTTTTCCTAGACATCCTGAAAAAAAATGATATAATCTTATACGTAGGTGCAAGCGGTATGGATTAGCATGGAGTAATCTATCCTGGGAGTCCGGAGGAGGAGAAACACGTTGAAATATAATCGAAGTGTGTATCAGTCCCTGGCAATGATAGGACAGTTTGGTATTAATATACTGGTCCCTGTCCTTGCCTGTTCTTTTTTTGGAGGGTTTCTCGACGAGAAGCTGGGAACTTCCTGCTTTTTCATCATTCTGTTTTTTGTGGGCGCCGTGGCGGGCTTCTGGAATATTTACCGTTTTTCCAGAAGAATCTTTGAGCGGGACAGCAGCCAGGAGGCTTATCTCCACGGCGGCAGAAGATCCAGGAGAAGCGAAGGGGCGGCCCGGGAGGAGAAAAAGGATGAAGGCAGTCATCACAAGAATGAACAGGACATTGTTTGAGCTTCTGAGCGGCATACTGATTTTCGGAGTCATATGCCAGCTGTTTGCATTTATGACACGGGACAGGGCAGGCAGCAGTATCGGGCTGTGGATCGGAATTCTAACGGCCGGGGTTTACGCATATCATATGTGGAGATCCCTGGATCTGGGCCTTGACCTGGGGGAAAAGAATGCGGTGGCCTATATGAGCAGGCAGAATATCATCCGTTATGTTCTGACTGTGGCAGTTCTGATTGCCGTGGCGGCCTCGGAAGTGGGAAACCCTCTGTGGGCTTTTTTGGGGGTGATGGGACTGAAGGTGTCCGCCTATATGCATTTTTTTACCCGCAAAATCAGCAGGATTTTTTACGGTGAGGAAATTCTGCCTGAGTTGATCATAGAAGAATCTGCCGGTGAGCAGTAGATAAGGAGGTGAGAATATGGGGCAGGGAATCCTGTTGTCAGGGGGAACTGAGGTGGATTTTATGATTCACGGGGTCTTCTCCTACGAGCTGTTCGGACAGACGGTCTGGATTACGAGAACGCATGTGTGCGTGCTGATCGTGATGCTGATTATCATGGCGTTCTGTCTGTTTGCCAACAGGGCGATTAAGCGGGCAAGCGAGGTTCCGGGTACGTTTCAGAATGTGGTTGAGATCGTGGTGGAAATGCTCGATGGCATGATCGGAGGCGTTATGGGCAAATATGCCGTCAACTTCCGTAATTATATCGGCACGATCTTTATTTTTATTCTGATCAGCAATATATCCGGCCTTTTGGGCCTTCGGCCGCCCACTGCCGATTACGGCGTGACTTTTGCGCTTGGTATCATTACGTTTGTACTGATCCACTTCAACAAGTTCAAGCATCAGAAGGTGTCGGGAGTGATCAAGGGACTGTGCAGTCCGTGGCCGATCTGGGCGCCGATCAATATTATCAGCGATCTGGCAGTGCCGGTTTCGCTGTCGCTGCGTCTGTTTGCCAACATTCTGTCAGGAACGGCAATCATGGCGCTTATCTATGCGCTGCTGAACAAGGTCGCCCTTATGTGGCCTGCGGCGCTGCACGTTTACTTTGATTTGTTCTCCGGAGCGATTCAGACGTACGTGTTCTGTATGCTGACGATGACTTATATCACGGATGCATGCACCACAGAGGAAAGCTGAGAGTGAAAAACACTCTGCTATATGCGGCTTCCCGAACAGGGAACCGCAAAATCAATCATAATTATGCTTAAAAGCACAAGGAGGAAACAAAAATGGAATTTAATACGAACTTTATATTGGGTTGTTCAGCAATCGGTGCAGGTCTGGCTGTTATTGCCGGTATCGGACCTGGTGTCGGACAGGGTATTGCGGCAGGACATGCGGCAGCCGCAGTTGGAAGAAATCCCGGGGCAAAATCTGACGTTACCTCTACCATGCTTCTCGGCCAGGCGGTAGCGGAGACAACCGGTCTGTACGGTCTGCTCGTGGCGATCCTTCTGTTATTCGTTAAGCCTTTGGTACCGTAAGCCGTCAGGTTTTTCCGGAGAAGAATGCTTAAATATAAGGATAGAAAGGAGGCTGACGGATGGAACCGAGGTTGTTTGACCTGGATCTGCAGCTGCTTGCAGATGCGGGGCTGATGATGATTTCAATCTTCGTGCTGTTTTTGTTCGCATCTTATTTCCTTTTTAACCCTGCCAGGGAGTTCCTCAAAAAGAGGCAGGATAAGATCAGAGGCGAGCTTGAGGGCGCCGCAAAGGACAAGGAAGACGCGGCTGCTCTTAAGGCAGAATATGAGGATAAATTAAAGAACATTGATAAGGAAGCGGACGAAATCTTAAGCGATGCCAGGAAAAGGGCGCTTGCCAACGAAAACAAAATCGTGGCCGATGCCAAGGAAGAGGCTGCCAGGATCATTGAGAGAGCGAGAGTGGAAGCCGAGCTTGAGAAGCAGAAGGCCGCTGACGACGTGAAGCGTGAAATGGTAGTGATCGCATCCATGATGGCAGGCAAGGTGGTAAGGGCGTCCATAGACACAAGCATACAGGAAAGCCTTGTTAATGAAACGTTGAAAGAAATAGGTGAGAGCACATGGCTAAGCTAGTTTCAAAAACATATGGAGAAGCTTTGTTTGAACTGGCGGCGGAGGAAGGCCGGGAGGAGACTTTCCTTGAGGAGGTCATGGCTTTCAAGGCGATACTGGCAGAGAATCCCGATTTTGGAAGGCTGATGAATCATCCCAAAATTCTCAAGGAGAGAAAAGAGGAAGTGATCGATCAGGTTTTCAGGGGGAAAATCTCCGACGAGCTCACAGGTTTTCTTCATCTTCTGATCAATAAGGACAGATATGGAGAGATCGACGGGATCCTTGATTATTTCATAGACGAGGTGAAAAGGCTTAAGGGGATCGGCATCGCCTATGTTGTCACGGCAATTCCGCTCGGTGAGGCAAAGCGCAGAGAGATAGAAGACAAACTTCTTGCCACCACATCTTTTACGAAGATGGAAATGCACTTTGATGTGGACGAGAGTTTGATCGGAGGCATGGTCATCCGCATTGGGGACAGAGTGGTTGACGGCAGCGTCAGCACACGGCTTTTGAAGATGCAGAGGCAGATGCTTAAAACGAGAATTGAGTCATAAGGTTTTGTGAGGAATAAATTTAAGAAAGGTGCGTAAGAACCATGAATTTAAGACCGGAAGAAATCAGCTCTGTAATCAAAGAGCAGATTAAAAGATATGCTTCAGAGCTTGAAGTATCAGATGTCGGTACGGTTATTCAGGTTGCCGACGGAATCGCCCGTGTGCATGGTCTGGAAAACGCAATGCAGGGAGAGCTTCTTGAGTTCCCCGGTGAAGTTTACGGCATGGTCCTGAATCTGGAAGAGGATAATGTGGGCGCCGTACTTCTGGGAAGCCACAAGAACATCAACGAGGGAGACACGGTGAAAACCACAGGCCGTGTTGTTGAGGTTCCTGTAGGTGATGCGATGCTGGGCCGTGTTGTCAATGCGCTGGGCCAGCCCATTGACGGAAAGGGACCGATCCAGACAGATAAGTACCGCAAGATTGAGAGAGTGGCATCCGGCGTCATCACAAGAAAGTCGGTTGACACGCCGCTTCAGACCGGTATCAAGGCAATTGATGCCATGGTGCCCATCGGAAGGGGACAGAGAGAGCTTATTATCGGCGACAGGCAGACAGGTAAGACCGCCATTGCCATTGATACGATTATTAACCAGAAGGGACAGGGAGTAAAGTGTATTTACGTGGCGATCGGCCAGAAGGCTTCCACCGTCGCATCCATCGTGAAAATGCTGGAAGAGTTCGGCGCACTTGCCTATACCACGGTTGTGGCAGCTACGGCCAGCGAGCTGGCTCCTCTGCAGTACATTGCACCCTACTCAGGCTGTGCAATCGGAGAGGAATGGATGGAGAGCGGGCAGGATGTTCTGGTGATCTATGATGACCTGACCAAGCATGCGGCGGCTTACCGTACACTCTCCCTGCTTCTCAAGAGGCCGCCCGGACGCGAGGCTTATCCCGGCGACGTGTTCTATCTTCATTCCAGACTGCTTGAGAGAGCGGCCCGCATGAGTGAGGAGTACGGCGGAGGCTCCCTGACGGCTCTGCCCATCATTGAGACTCAGGCAGGAGACGTTTCTGCCTATATTCCTACGAATGTTATTTCGATTACTGACGGACAGATTTATCTTGAAACCGAGATGTTTAACTCCGGTTTCCGTCCGGCTGTTAATGCGGGACTTTCCGTATCCCGTGTGGGAGGCGCCGCACAGATCAAGGCCATGAAGAAGATTGCGGGCCCCATCCGTGTGGAGCTGGCGCAGTACAGAGAGCTTGCGGCTTTCGCACAGTTCGGTTCCGAGCTGGATGCGGACACAAAGGAAAAGCTGGCGCAGGGCGAGCGGATCAAGGAAGTGTTAAAGCAGCCTCAGTACAAGCCAATGCCGGTACAGTATCAGGTTATTATCATTTATGCCGCTACCAATAAATATCTGCTGGATATACCGACCGGGGACATTACCAGGTTTGAGACGGAGTTCTTTGAATTCCTTGACACCAAATATCCGCAGGTTCCCAATTCGATTGCACAGGAAAAGGTGATTTCCGAACAGACGGAGGAGACTCTTAAGAAGGCGATTGAAGAATTCAAGGCAGCGTTCATTAAATAACAGCAGAAAGAAAAGGTGATTAAATTATGGCCTCAATGAGAGACATAAAAAGGCGCAGGGGAAGTATCCAGAGTACCCAGCAGATTACCAAAGCAATGAAGCTTGTTTCTACTGTTAAGCTGCAGAGAGCAAAGCAGAATGCAGAAAAATCCGACAATTATTTCCGCTGCATGTACAGTACGGTTCAGTCCATTCTGGCAAAAACCAAAAATCTCAATCACAGATTTCTGGGAACCGGAGGAAATGACGCAAAGACGGGAAGAAAAGCCGTTATTGTGATTACCTCGAACAGAGGGCTTGCCGGCGGTTACAATTCCAATGTGATCAAGCTGATCACACAGGGAGAGCTGGCGGGCGAGGATCTGAGCATTTATGCGATTGGTAAGAAGGGAAGGGACGCCCTGCAAAGGTCTTATGAGATCAAGGCGGATTATTCTGACGTGATTGAGGAGCCTGTCTATGCGGATGCCATGAAAATCTGTAAGGATGTTCTGGATGCGTTTGCCAAGGGCGAGATCAGCGAGATCTATCTTGCCTATACGGCGTTTAAGAATACAGTGGTGCATATCCCCACGCTCTTAAAGCTTCTGCCCGTGGAGGTGGCCGCTTCTTCCGATGAAGCGGCAGCCGCACAGAAGGAGCAGGAGGACCGGGCGCTGATGAACTTTGAGCCGAAGGATGAGGAAGCACTGGATCTGATTATTCCCAAGTATGTCACCAGCCTGATTTACGGCGGCATGGTGGAAGCGGTAGCCAGTGAAAACGGGGCCAGAATGCAGGCCATGGATTCGGCTACCAGCAATGCGGAGGAAATGATCAGTAATCTGACGCTTCTTTACAACAGGGCGCGCCAGGGTTCCATCACTCAGGAGCTGACTGAGATTATTGCGGGAGCAAACGCTATATCATAGCGGTTATATCATAGCGGCTATGTCATAGTGTTGCGACCTATCAAAGAAAAAATAAGCCTGTAGTATTAGGCAGAAAGAGGGAAAAATGGCAGATTTAAATAGCAGGGCCACGGAAAAAAGCACTGGTAAGATCACGCAGATCGTGGGCGCCGTACTTGACCTGAAGTTCAGTGACAGACTGCCTGAGATTAATGAAGCTGTCAAGGTACCGCTGAAAGATGGCGGCGAGCTTACCGTGGAGGTGGCACAGCATCTTGGCGACGATACGGTAAGATGTATTGCCATGGGAACCACGGACGGACTGGTCAGAGGCATGGATGCAATCGCTCAGGGAGCTCCCATCAGTGTGCCTGTAGGAGAGAACACGCTTGGACGTATTTTCAACGTACTTGGTGAGCCCATTGACAATAAGCCCGCTCCTTCCGGAGTGAGCTATGAACCCATACACAGACCGGCTCCCGAATTTGTGGAGCAGTCCACCCAGCAGGAGCTTCTCGAGACGGGTATCAAGGTGGTAGACCTTCTTTGCCCTTATCAGAAGGGTGGAAAAATCGGGCTGTTTGGAGGAGCCGGCGTAGGTAAGACCGTGCTCATTCAGGAGCTGATCCGAAACATCGCGACAGAGCACGGCGGATATTCCGTGTTTACCGGCGTGGGAGAGAGAACCAGGGAAGGAAACGACCTTTATCACGAGATGACGGAATCAGGAGTTATCGACAAGACCACCATGGTGTTCGGTCAGATGAACGAGCCCCCCGGAGCGAGAATGAGGGTGGGGCTTACGGGACTTACCATGGCGGAGTATTTCCGTGACAAGGGCGGAAAGGACGTTCTTCTCTTTATCGACAATATTTTCCGTTTCACGCAGGCTGGTTCAGAGGTTTCCGCGCTTCTTGGGCGTATGCCTTCGGCGGTGGGGTATCAGCCCACGCTTCAGACGGAGATGGGCGCTCTTCAGGAGCGTATCACCTCCACAAAGAACGGTTCCATCACGTCCGTTCAGGCGGTTTATGTGCCTGCGGACGACCTTACCGACCCGGCTCCGGCAACCACGTTTGCCCATCTGGACGCTACGACGGTACTTTCCCGTTCCATCGTGGAGCTCGGTATTTATCCGGCAGTGGATCCGTTGGAATCCACGTCAAGGATTCTGGATCCCAAGATCCTGGGACAGGAGCATTATGATGTGGCCAGAGGCGTTCAGGAGATTCTTCAGAAATACAAAGAGCTGCAGGACATCATTGCAATTCTCGGTATGGATGAGCTGTCAGAAAGCGATAAGCTGGTGGTCGGCCGTGCCAGAAGAGTACAGAGGTTCCTGTCACAGCCGTTCTTCGTTGCGGAGCAGTTTACCGGATATTCCGGAAAATACGTTCCCATCAACGAGACGATTCGCGGATTTAAGGAGATTCTGGAAGGCAAGCATGACTCTATACCCGAGAGCTACTTCTTAAATGCAGGAAGCATTGATGACGTACTTGCCCGCGTAAAGAAGTAAAGATGATGTTTCATCAGATGGAGATTATAGATGGCAGACAATAATTTATTCTCATTAAGGATCATTACTCCCGACCGTGTGTTTTATAAGGGAGAGGTTTCCATGGTGGAATTTAATACCATTGAAGGGGAAATCGGTGTTTTAAAGAAACATGTTCCCACCACTGTAATCATAAGTCCCGGTATTCTGACGATCACCGAGGCGGAAGGGACGAAGGAAGCTGCGCTTCACGCAGGGTTTGCCGAAATTCTTCAGGATGAGGTGGTGATTCTGGCCGAGATTATCGAGTGGCCGGTGGAAATCGATGCGGAGCGTGCTAAGCGTGCAAAGGAGAGGGCGGAGGAGAGGCTACGTACCAAAACTCCCGAAACGGATATTCTGCGGGCCCAGACGGCTCTGCAGAGGGCATTGGCCCGTATCAGTGTTATCAGATAAGACTTTAGGGGCGGTATAAATACTGCCCCTATCTTTGCTTTATACAGATAGGAGGCTTCGATGGGAATTACCTGCGAGAAGGGGAAAAAAATCATTGAAAATGTGGAGAAGGTTATTGTGGGAAAGCGGGAAGTCATCACATTCCTTCTGACTGCGCTTCTGTCAGGGGGACACGTGCTTCTGGAGGATATGCCGGGAACCGGTAAGACGAAAATGGTAAAATCCCTGGCCAGGTCTCTGGATGCGGACTTTTCCAGAATCCAGTTTACGCCCGATCTTCTTCCGAGCGACGTTACCGGTATGAATGTATTTAACAGAAAGAGCAATGAGTTTGATCTGCGCAGGGGACCGGTCTTTACCAATATCCTGCTGGCGGACGAGATCAACAGAGCCACGCCCAGGACGCAGGCCGGCCTGCTGGAATGTATGGAGGAGAAACAGGTGACCATAGACGGGGTAAGCTTTTCTCTGTCGGAGCCGTTCTTTGTGGCTGCCACACAGAATCCGGTTGAAACCTCTGGAACCTTTCCCCTCCCGGAGGCTCAGCTTGACCGCTTTATGATGAAGCTCTCGCTGGGAGGGCTTTCCGGGCAGGAGGAGTGGGAGATCCTTGACCGGTTCGGAAAGAACGATCCCTATCTGGAGCTCTCTCCTGTGGCCACAAAGGAAGAACTTGGACAGATGCGTAAGGAAGCGGGCGAAGTGTTTGTCTGCGATGCCCTGAAAAAATATATGGTAGAGATTGTGCGCACCACGAGATCCCGGGAGAAGGTAATCGTGGGCGTCAGTACCAGAGGCGCACTGGCGCTTATGTGCGCCGCCAGGGCTTATGCGGCCCTGGACGGGAGAGATTACTGTATTCCGGATGACGTAAAGAGGATTGCGGTTCCCGTGCTGGCCCACAGACTGGTAATTTCTTACGGTTCCTATAGTTACCAGAAGAAGGATGCGGCGGGAGAGATGATCAGGGAAATCCTTGATGCCGTGCCTGCTCCGACGGAGGATTTTTCGAGGCTATGATTCTGTTTTTTATCGCCCTGTTTGCGGCAGGGCTGTTCTGGTTCCAGAAATTTCTGTACCGGAGGTTTTGGGCCGAGGGGATCCGGGTGGAGGTTTCTTTTCAGGAGGAGATGGTGCAGGCGGGGGAAGAGACCGCTCTTTTTGAGGTGGTGGAGAATCGCAAATGGCTTCCCATTCCGTCCCTTAAGGTTAAGTTTCAATGCTCCAGAAAGCTTAAGTTTGAGGACACCGATAACGGCGCAGTGACCGATCAGTACTATCGGAACGATCTTTTTTCTGTCATGCCTTTTCAGAGGATCACCAGGACGCACCGTGTTCAGTGCCCTCACAGGGGATATTATGGAATATCGGGAATCGATCTTGTAGGGACGGATCTGTTCTTTTCGGAAGAGCTGCACGGACATATGCAGAGCGAACAGAGGATTTACGTGCTGCCCGGGCTTTATGAGTCCCCGCTCCTGCAGGAGGCGGTGCGCAGGATCAGCGGGGAGATCGCCGTGCGCCGTTATGAGCTGACCGACCCCTTCACACACCGGGGAATCCGGGAGTATGAGCCCTATGATGAGATGAAGTCCATCAACTGGAAGGCGACGGCCAAGACCGGGGAGCTGAAGGTCAATATCAGGGAGCATACGGCGGTGAAGGCGGTCCGGATTTTTCTGAATCTCCAGGACAGAAATATCCTAAGGCGGGAGGAGCTTCTGGAAATGAGCATCAGCATCTGTGCCCGCCTTGCCAGGGGGCTGCTTGAAAGCGGGGTACAGGTCAGCGTTTACGCCAATGCCAAAGACTGCGTCACGGGGCGGCCCCTTAGCCTGGAGGGCGTATCCGGTGCGGGAAATCTGGAGAATATCTGCAAAATGCTGGCAAGGCTGGATCTTCAAAAGCCGGCGGATGATTTTGCGCAGTGCTTTTCTGAAGAGATATTCGGCAGCGAGGCGCTCTATACGGTCTTTATTTCTCCGGACCGTCACGAGGATTTTCAACAGCTGCTAGGCAGATATAAGGAGAGGGAGGCTTTCAGCTGGCTTTGTCCGGTGAAGGAGATGGAACAGGGAGACATCAGGGATGAGCTTATGGGAAGCATTGTAAAGATTTTGGAGGAAGAGCGTTGAGTCGCAGAGTGGAAATCGCAGGGAATATACTGGCGGAGGTTTTAAATTATATACTGATTGCGGCATTGCAGGCGGTGCTGTTTCTGGATGTGGTAAGGCAGTGGCCGGGGAATGCGCGCATGTTTTTTCCGGTGCTTGTGCCGGTGCTGTTTTATCTGACTCGGGAGCTGTGCGGCAGCAGGCTTCTTTTCTTTGGCATCCATGTTCTTGCGCCCTGGCTTCTTGCGGCTTTCTGGGGACGGAATCTGTCGGAAAAGATCATTTTCGGGGCAACCGCTGTCCTGCTCTCCCTGCTCAGCGTTCACAGGCGCCTTACCCGTAAGGAGAGAGGACGCGAGGTCGTTCTTCCGCTGGCGGCCGCCTGCCTGTTTTTTGCCCTCTATCTGCTGGACGTCTATCAGGCCCAGGGCGGGAACGTTGAATTCCTGATTTTTCTTATGATCGGATATGCCCTGCTTTATTTTCTGTATCTCTATCTGGTTCACTTTCTCCACTATATGGACGTGAACCGCAGAACCACGGAGAATATACCGGTTGAGAGGGCGTTTGCCTCTTCCTTTGGCCTGGTGCTGGGGTTTCTTTTCATTTGTGCGGCGGCGATCTGCCTGAGTGCGGACAGGCGGGCGTTTGTCTGGCTCGGGGAGATCATTCGGAAGGGATTGTTTGCGGCGCTTTCCTTTTTGGCTTCTCTCCTGCCAAAGGGAGGGGAAGCGGCCGGGGAGATTGTTCAGGAAGCGCAGGAAAACGCCGGGATGTTCATGATGCCCATGGAACAGGGGGAAGCCTCCCCTCTTTCCAGGATATTGGACGGGCTTTTCTTTCTTCTGTCCGCAGCGGCTACGGCAGCCGCTGTGGCCGCCGTTCTCTTTGGCTTCCTTCGTCTGGTGAACGCCGCCTTTGGCTCCTCCGGGAAAAAGACCGCCGGGCGGGAGAAGTATGGCGGCGATAAAATCGAAAGGCTGGCCCGGTCTGAAAGGGCAAAAGAGCAAAAGAGGGAACTGCTGTTTGCGGCGAAAACTCCCGGACAGGCGATCCGAAGGCTGTATTTTGTTTCCATGAGGAGGAAATATTATAGAAAAAGGGATGAAAAAGAGGAGAAGCTTCTTTTGGGAGGCACGGCAAGGGAATGCGGCCGGATTCTGTTTCCTGAAAAGGGCAGTGCGGCGTATGAGTTCTCACGCCTGTATGAGAAGGCGAGATATGGGCAGGAGCCGTGTTCCAGGGAGGATGTAAGGCGGATGAAGCGACTTTCGGGCGAACTTCTCAAATAGAAGCTGCATAGTATAACTGTAAAGAAATAAGGAAGTTTTGCCGCAATGTATGAACGAAGAATTCTGCCTTTCTATATGACATACCCTCTTCCCATGTATTATCAGGAGGAGGATTCCATTATCAGGGATCTTGAGTACCTGCAGCAGATGTATCCGGCTGAGGCGAAGAGATATCAGAAGATGATCTCTTCCATTCTGGACCGGCTGGACTATGAGGGCAGCATGATCTATGACGAATATCCCGACAGGTGGCAGCTCTACAAGCTTTCCATGGATATCCTTGACAGGATTAAAACGGAAGATAAGAAAAAGGAGGAGGAAGAAAGGGTTCCGCCTGAAAAGTGGGAATGGATGGGAGATATGATCCAGATTCTGCTTTTTTACGAAATCTATAAAAGAAGACATAATTCACGAAGAGGAATTTTGAGGTTTTAGTTGTGGTTTGAAACATAAATATTTAAACTGTATGTATCGGAGGGAAACCGGAGTCAAAGGCGCACCCGGTTTCCTCTCAGAATTTTCGGAAATTTGAGAGAAAAGGAAAGCCGGGCAGTATGGATGAATTACGCGAGATGCTTAACAATATTTTGTCGGATCAGCTTTATCAGCTGATTTTGAGCAATCCAAGGAAGAAAGAAGGGGCGTTTAAGGTTAAATTCCGCCCCGTGACAGTGAAGGGTGAGCTCCTTTTTCAGATGACGGTCTATGAGGGGACAAAGGTGTTCCACGAAAATATGGACAAGCCAAGCGCTCTTGTGGAGATTCTTGGCCGTATGGAAAACGACTTCCGCCAGCTTGAGGGGGAAAGCATGGAAAGGCGCATCGGGGCGCTTGTGAGCAAAAAGGGAAAGATTACCGTAAAGAGCTCCAAGGTTCAGCGAGACCCGCAGAAAAGAGATATCCTGCCTGATTTGTCCCACAACCGGACGAAGAAGTATCTTCTGGAGGAAGGAAAGCCGGTTCCGTTTTTGGTGGATCTCGGCGTACAGACGCAGGAGGGAAAAATCGTCCGGGCCAGATACGATAAGTTCAGGCAGATTAACCGGTATCTGGAATTCGTGGAGGATATCCTGCCCGCATTTGGAGAGGGACCCATCCATATTATTGACTTTGGATGCGGAAAGTCCTATCTGACGTTCGCCTTGTACTATTATCTTCATGAGAGAAAAGGCCGGGAGGTTTCCATTACGGGGCTGGATCTGAAGGAGGACGTGATCAGGCACTGCAGTCGCCTTGCCAGGGAGTACGGCTACCAGGGACTGCGTTTTCTGAGAGGAGATATCGCTGATTATGAAAAAGAAGACGAGGTAGATATGGTAGTGTCGCTTCACGCATGCGATACGGCAACGGATTATGCGCTGAAAAAGGCGGTGGACTGGGGGGCAAAGGTGATCTTTGCCGTGCCCTGCTGTCAGCATGAGGTGAATGGTCAGATTCAGAACGAGAAGCTTGCCCCGGTTTTCAAATACGGTCTGGTGAAGGAGAGAATCGCGGCCCTTCTCACGGACGCAGTGAGGGCGAATCTTTTGGAGGAGAAGGGATATGATGCGCAGATCCTTGAATTTATTGATATGGAGCATACGCCGAAGAATATACTGATAAGGGCAGTAAAGGGTGCGCCGGCAAGGGATACGCAGATCCGGCAGGCCACAGAGCTTCTGCATGTGGATACCACGCTTCAAAGGCTGTTTGAGGATGCGGAGGTACGGGAATGAAGAAATTATTGATCAAGTGGGCGATTGTGCTTGCCGTATTTGTGCTATCGCTTTTCACAATCAGCGGCGTTATGAACCGGGAAAACACGGATATGACGGTGAAGATGGCGCAGGCCTCCTTTCCGGTGGTTATCATGCGGTATGATGGAAGGGATATCAATGAGCTTCACGGTTATGGTGACGCCATGGAGGTCAACTATATGAGGGAGAGCATTACGCCTCTGGCCGACGGGCGCAGAGTCAGCGCAAGGATTGACTGCTATGGCCAGGAAATAGCGGATATTCTCTACGAGGTCCGGAGTATTGACGGAGAACGCCTTGTGGAGAGCACGCGGGTGCAGGAGTTTGCGATACAAAATGACGCAATCGAACTTTCCTTTGGCCTTAAAGATTTGATTGACAGTCAGAAGGAGTATGTCCTCGTGCTGATTCTGACCACGGCGGGGGGACAGGAGATCCGCTATTATACCCGGGTGGTCTACTCGGAGAATTATTTTGCTGCGGAGAAGCTGAATTATGTGGTTGATTTTTCGAATAAGACGTTTGACAGGGAGGCGGCCAAAGAGCTCACAAAATATCTGGAATCAAATGCCGAGGGCGATAACACGACTCTGGGCAAGGTGACGATCCACAGCAGCTTTAACCAGGTGACATGGGGAGATCTCAAAGTTACCAGGGAAAGCGAGCCGAGGATCACCATCAAGGAGCTTGCCTCCCAGACAGGCAGCCTGCTTTTGCAGTATTATGTTTCCGCAAGGGAGGGAAGGGGAAAAACCTATTATTGTGTGGAGGAATTCTACCGGGTGCGCTATACGGCCGACCGCATGTATCTGCTGGACTATGAACGGACAATGAACCAGATGTTTGACGAGAGAGGCGATATTTTCAGCAGCAACAAGATTTATCTGGGAATTATGGGGGACGAGGTCAGTCTTACGGAGAGCGACGGAGGAAACGTGATCGCATTCGTGGTGGGAAACAGGCTTTACAGCTACAATGTGGTAGACCGCAAGCTGGCATTTCTCTTCGGCTTTTATGACACGGAGAATATGGATGCGAGGTCGCTGTACGACAAGTACGGAATCAAAATACTGAGCGTGGACGAGGGCGGTAATGTCACCTTCCTGGTGTATGGCTATATGAACCGGGGGCGGCATGAGGGAAAGGTCGGGATTTCCGTGCACTATTACGACAGCACGGTGAACACTACGGAAGAAATGGTTTACGTGCCCTATTACAAATCGCCCGAGCTTCTTCTCGCCGAGGTGGAGGAGCTTTCCTATATTAACAGAACAGGCACCCTGTATATGATACTGGATAATGCGATTTACGGAATCAGCGCCGCAAGCCGTTCCTATGAGGTGGTTGCGAGAGGCTTAAAGGAGGGCTGCTATCAGGTGTCGGACAGCAGCCGGATGGTGGTGTGGCAGAAGGAGAGTGAGCTTTACCAGGGAACGGAGCTGATCCTCATGAATCTGAGCACAGGCAGGCGCAGCAGTATTGAGGCGGGAAGGAACGAGGCCATTGCGCCCATAGGGTTCATGGAGGATGATCTGATCTATGGAATCGCCAAAAAAAATGACATTATCCCGGATAACACGGGGAGCATGGTTTTTCCCATGTACTGTGTCAGGATCCAGAATGAGACGGAGGGCGTCCTGAAGGAATATCGGCAGAGTAACGTGTATGTGACCAGGGGAACCGTGGAAGGAAATCAGATTACCCTGAAACGCATTCAGAAAAATGAGGAAGGGGAGTATGAGGAAATTGCGGACGATCAGATCATGAGTGCGGAGATTGCGGATAATTCACAGAACCGGGTGGAATGCGTGGCGATCGACATATATGAAAAGGTTACACAGATTGCGTTAAAAAATGAGATTCAGAAGTCGGCGGTCAAATTTCTGACACCCAGGGAGGTTCTGTTTGAGGGGGGCAGGGACGTGGAGCTTGCCAGGCAAAAAGAGCGTACCCAGCGGTTTTACGTCTATGGGAAAAACGGTGTGGAAGGCATTTTTATGGATGAGGGAAATGCGGTAAATCTCGCCTCTGCGGTTGCGGGCGTGGTGGTGGATGATGCGGGAGCCTATGTCTGGATGCGGGGAAACCGAAGCCTGAAAAACCAGATCATGGCCATTCATGATGACTTTGCCACCGCGGAGAGAAGCAGCCTAGCAGTCTGCCTTGACACAATTCTTACCTATGAGGGAATCAGCCGAAACTCCCAGTATCTGTTGAACCGGGGGGAGACGGTGTTCACAATTCTGGAGAGCAGCCTGGAGGACGTGAAGGTGCTGGATCTTTCAGGGTGCAGCCTGGATTCGGTTCTGTATTATGTTAACCAGGACATTCCGGTGCTGGTAATGATGGAGGACGGCACTGCGGTTGTGCTGATCGGATTTAACGAGATGAATACCGTGGTCATGAATCCGGAAACGGGAATCACCAAGGTGGGAATGAACGACTCCAGAGAGTGGTTCGAGAGGAACGGAAATAAATTTATTACCTATATGAGGCCGGATTGACAGGGAAAATGCGCCGCAACTTTTGGTTGCGGGCGCATTTTTTGGGATTTCAAACCAGAATAGGTGGCGCAACCAGATTGTTTTGTGATTAAATTTACGTTGAAAGTCCCGGACGGCGGCTGTGTGGATGGGCGTGTTTACACGCCCGGCCATACAGACATCGGACGGGCAAGCCGGTATGAGCAAGAAGACCGGCAGGTCGGATTGCGAATACTGGCTGCAGCTGCGAAAGTGCGGATGCACGAAGCAGCTGACTTTCATCCGAGGTGGAGAGCTGCGAAGCAGCTGACTCTCATCTGCTGCAAAGCGGCGCATGAATGTTTGCCTGTGAGACGGCTCAAAAAAAGATATGAGGAGGAGAAAATGAATATTGAGATAGCGAACAGACTGGTTGAACTGCGGAAAAAGAACAATCTGTCCCAGGAAGCCCTTGCGGGAAAGCTGGGCATCAGCAGGCAGGCGGTGAGTAAGTGGGAGCGGGCGGAGGCTTCCCCGGATACGGACAATCTGATCCTGCTGGCGAGACTCTACGGTGTGTCTTTGGATGAACTGCTGAAAACAGATGAAGAGATACTTCCCGCACAGGAGCAGGAGTGTGCGGATGAGCCGAAAAGCGCAGATGCGCCAGGCGCTCTGGTAACGTACGGCGGAGAATGGGATGGCACAGGGCAGAAGACGCCCGGCCGGGCAGAAAAGTCCTGGAAGGCGTGTGAGGACTGGTTTTCCGAAAGGGGGTGGTTTCCCATGCCCCTGCTCATTATGATTGTTTACATTTTCATAGGATGCGTCTGGGGCGCATGGCATCCGGGATGGCTTTTGGTCTTCCTGATTCCGATCTGGGATTCCCTGGTAACGGCAATCAGAAAGAGAAACGCATACTGCTTTGCCTATCCCGTACTTGTGACGCTCATCTATCTGTGCCTTGGATTCTTTGGCTCTCTCTGGCATCCGGGGTGGATCGTGTTTTTGACCATACCGCTATATTATTCGCTGGTGGCGTATTTTCGAGGAGATCGGAAAGGAGAAGATTTCGAATGGCAGGAGGATGAAGGAGAAGATTTCAACCGGCAGAGAGATGCCGGGGAAGCGGGGGCCGAAGATGAGGAATAAGCAGGGAATCATGATTGCGGCAGCAGTCGTATTACTGGGAATCGGAGTGATTGGAACCATGTCTGTAAATGCGGCAAAGAAAGGGAAGGTATCGTTTGTGATTGGAGGAAATGTTGAACTTCGAAATACCATAGAGCTTCCTCTCTCCGAGACAGAATGTCTGGAAGTGATCTATACCAGCAAGAATCTGAAGGTCTATCCGGAAGAGGGCGACAGTATTATCATAAAAGAGTATCTGCTAAGCGGCAGTGAGCAGGCGCTTGCAAGCGTGGAGAGAGAGGGAAAAAGCGTTGTGGTGCGGGGAGGAAGAGAACAGACGATTACGCTGTTCGGCTTTTTTACCGGAATGGAGAGAATCGAGATTTATGTCCCCAGGGAAGGGCTTGCGTCATTAAGCCTTGAGACGGGAAGCGGGAATATTACGGCCAAGGACGGATTTTCCCTGGATGTGCAGAAGCTCCAGGTAAGGGCGAAAAGCGGTAATATCAAGTGGGCGGATACGAAGGCGCAGGAATATGAGATTCAGGCAAACAGCGGAAATGTCAGCGTCGACCACATGGAAGGCGGCGGAAGAGCGCAGACGACCAGCGGCAATATCCGCCTGCGGCAGGTAAAGGGCAGGCTGGAGGCAAACGCAAACAGCGGGAACATTACGGTGGAAAGCTTTTCCGGAAGCGGAAGCGTACAGACCACAAGCGGAAATGTGAAGGTGGAGGCCGACGAGGTGACGGGCGATATAAGAGCGGGTGCGCACAGCGGAAATGTCCGTCTGATTCTTCCACATAATCTGTCCTTTGAGACGAGAATACAGACCGGAAGCGGCATCATCCGAACCTCTTTTGACGAGTCCCTTTCCTATAACCGAGAGGGGGATCAGGCCCATGGAACCGTGGGGGATACGCCTTCCTGTGTAATTGAGGCGCAGACAACCAGCGGTAATGTCCATATCAGTGCGGAATAGACCGCTTTAAGAGCCATCTGGCATTACCGCTGGAAGAATCAAATTCTAATAAAAACCGGAATTAGATGGTTGTCCGTGCCTGCCTGGGAAAGAGCTTTCCCGCCTGCTTTTGCAGCGCCAGAAGAAGGAGCATGCCAAGCACGCCGCAGGAGAGGATCTCGCCTATGGTCACGGTGATAAGGGAGAACCACAGGGGCCTGATCCCGTAGGCATACAACAGAACCGGAGGAATGATGATGGCGTTTGCTGCGATTGGAGGCAGCGGCGCCATCCATTTTGCTTTTGGGGAAGTTTTCCCGCAGCACAGCTTCCAGGTAAGTACGGCACCGATCAGTGTGGCTATGGGGCCAAAGATGATGTCGGGCAGGGCGGCGCCTGTGAGCAGGTTGGCCAGCAGACAGCCCACATAGAGTCCCGGTATGGCGGCGGGGGTGAAATAAGGCAGGATGGTGAGCGCCTCGGAAAAACGGATCTGAATCGCCTGGCTTGCAATTCCAAGGGCATTGGCGATCAGGGTGAGCACAATGTACAGTGCCGCGATCATTGCCGCCTGAACAAGCGGCAACACATGGTTTGATTGATTCCTTTTCATTTTTTCTCTCCTTTAGTTTTGTTTTTTGACCGCCTGCAGGAAGCGCCTGCAGACGATTTGGTCAGGAAGGTCTCGAACTGACCAAAATCTATTATACGGAAGCGGATCGGATTGTCAAGCGAAACAGATTGGGGTATACTGTGAATGATACAGGATTCAGTAAAGGATAAAGGTTGGAAATGATGGAGAGAAACAAAGGAAAAAGAGTCGGAAGATATGCGAAGGATTATGTGGTGTTTGACCTGGAAACCACGGGAATCAGCCCGGAGAGGGATTCCATTATCGAGATATCCGCACTTAAGGTACAGGATCATGCGGTTGTGGGGGAATTTTCCACCCTGGTGAATCCAGGAAGGCATATTCCGGCGGGAGCCACGGCTGTCAATGGGATTACGGATGAAATGGTGGCGGATGCGCCGGACATTGGCACGGCCATGGAACAATTCCTTGCGTTTATCGGGGAAGAGCTGCTGGTGGGGCACAACATTCATACTTTTGACATGAATTTCGCCTATGATGCGGCGTGGAGCGCCCTGGGACGTGAGCTTCGAAATGATTATATTGATACTTTATATCTGGCCAGGAGATATCTGCCGGAGCTTTCCCACTATAAACTGACGGATGTGGCGGCGCATTTTCACCTGCAGACCTGCGGCGCCCACAGAGCGCTTTTTGACTGCCGGATGAATCAGAGTTGTTATGAGGAGATCGGAAAGCTGATGGAGGTGCGGAAACAATCCGGTGGGGCGGAGGAAGAGGAGCAGACGTGTCCTTCCTGCGGCGGCGAGCTGGTACTGAGAAAGGGCAAATTCGGCATGTTTTATGGCTGCAGCAGTTTTCCCAGGTGCCGCTTTACGAGAAAGGTGAGAAGGTAGGGAGGCGAAGCGATGCTTTGGAAAAGGAAAAAGGAGGAAGGGCCGGCTTTGGATTTTGACAAGACCGGGAAAAAGCCGGTGATCCGCGCAAGCATCTGCACCGGCGAGCAGGTTGCGGGATTCCGGGATGAGAGCGGCCATGTGGAAGAGCTGATGCTGATCACGGGGGATAAGGATCTGGAGCGGTTTATGCGGACGTATCAGGTCAGACAGGAGGAGATTGAGAAGATCTGGTAGAGGAAGAGGTGGAAAACAGTTGTGAAAGTGATCTCTGCGCACCGGCCTTGGTCCCTGCCGGCCCTGTCCGCAGCCCGTGTATTAGGTTAACGGACTGAAACTTCAAATCGGATTTCCCTAAGGAAATGCGTTAGGGATCAGGGAGCGTACGGGGCGGCGTTAAGCGGCATCCGTGCCGCTAACGCCTGAAACCGCCGTCCATGGCGGTTTCTCCCTGTGTGTATGGCATTTCCTAAGTGAAATGACCGATTTTCCGCAACAGCCCGTTAACCCAATACACGGGCTGCGGACAGGGCCGGCAGGGACCAAAGGCCGGCTGCGCAGAGGCCCCTTCACAAACTTTTTTTTCATGAAAAATTATCTTGCGCCAGGTATAATCATGTGCTATTATTTTAGCGGACAGTATCCAAAGGATGTATCTCAAGGGAGCATCGCAGGAATTGTACCAGCGCATACAACAAAAACAATGGCAGCGCGTTTACGAAACGCTTTCATGAAATAGTGAGGATTCTTATAGCGGATGGCTGCACCGATGGCGGGCAGCATATCATTTTATGAGAGTTCGTGTGTGTGTCTGGACATTCGTATGTCCGGACTTTTTTTATGCACACGGGGCAGTAAGGAAGATGCTGTTAACGCAGCCTGCCCGGCGCACGAGCAGGGAAGATAAATCTCCCCTACTCGATTATCACAGGAAAGGAAGGAATGGAGGAGTATTATGGAAATCACGGGAGCAATCGAAGAGGTAAGGAAGCAGGTAAAAGAATGGAGAAGGCAGGGGCTGAGCGTTGGGCTTGTGCCCACCATGGGATATCTCCACGAGGGGCACAAAAGCCTGATCGAGAGGGCTGTGGCTGAAAACGACAGGGTGGTCGTCAGCGATTTTGTCAACCCCATACAGTTCGGGATAAATGAGGATCTTGCCACTTATCCGAGGGATATTGAGGCGGACAAACGGCTTTGCGAGCAGGCCGGGGCGGATCTGATCTTTCATCCGGAGGCGGCGGAGATGTATGCGCCGGATTTTTCCACTTATGTGGAGATGCAGAAGGTCAGCGAGGGCCTCTGTGGTAAAACCAGGCCCACGCATTTCAGAGGGGTCTGCACGGTGGTCTGCAAGCTGTTCCACATCGTGATGCCGGACCGTGCTTATTTTGGACAGAAGGACGCCCAGCAGCTGGCGGTGATCCGGCGGATGGTCCGCGACCTGGATCTGGATATTCAGATTGTGGGCTGCCCGATCATACGGGAGGAGGACGGCCTGGCCAAGAGCTCCAGAAACACTTATCTTAGCAGGGAAGAGCGAAAAGCGGCGCTTGTGCTCTCCAGGGCGGTTTTCCTGGGTGAGGATCTGATGAAAAAAGGTGAGAGGGATGCGGATACGATTTTGGCGGCAATGCGCAGCCTGATCGAGCAGGAACCCTTGGCTAAAATCGATTATGTGGAAATGGTGGATGCGGACAGCATAGAGCCCCTTGCAAGGGCCAGGGGCAGAGTCCTCACTGCCATGGCGGTTTACATTGGCACCACCCGCCTGATCGACAACTTTATCATGGAAGTGTAGGAAAGGAGGCGGACGGAAATGCTTCTTGAAATGCTGAAAAGCAAAATCCACCGGGCCACGGTGACGCAGGCGGAACTGAATTATGTGGGCAGTATTACCATTGACGAGAGCCTGATGGAGGCGGCCGGAATTTACGAGTACGAAAAGGTTCAGATTGCCGATGTGGACAACGGAGCCAGGTTTGAGACTTATGTGATCGCGGGAAAGGCCGCAAGCGGGACAATCTGCCTGAACGGGGCGGCGGCCCGCATGGTTTCCACAGGCGACAAGGTCATTATCATGTGCTATGCGCAAATGACGCCAGAGGAGAGAAAGGAGAATCCGCCAAGAGTGGTCTTTGTGGATGCGGAAAATAAAATTACATCTGTTGCGCACTATGAAAAGCACGGGATGCTTGGAGATATTTAAAAAAGAGGAATCGAGGATTGTGATGAGCCGGATAAAAAAAATATGTAACTTTATGTCATCTAACATTGCGGTTTTAATTATTGTATTTTCGGTTATTGCCTTTTTTTACCCGAAGGGCTTTTCCTGGGCCACGAATTACACGACGCTGTTTCTGGGAGCGGCCATGTTCGGTATGGGTCTGACGATTAAGACCGAGGATTTCAAAATCGTTTTTACAAGACCCAGGGATCTTTGTATCGGGTTTATACTGCAGTACACGGTCATGCCGCTTACCGCTTTTGCCCTTGCAAAGCTGTTCGCCCTTCCGGCGGATCTGGCGCTGGGCGTAATTCTGGTGGGATGCTGCCCGGGCGGCACGGCAAGTAATGTCATCACTTACGTGGCAGATGGCGACGTGCCTCTGTCTGTGGGTATGACCATCGTATCTACCATACTGGCGCCCATCTGTACACCGGTGCTGGTCTATCTGCTGGCAGGCTCCTGGGTGGAGGTATCGCTTGTTACCATGATGATGTCCGTGGTAAAGGTGGTTCTGATCCCGGTTCTTCTGGGGATTCTGATCTACCGGATTTTCCCAAAACAGATAGACGCCCTTCGGGATCTGCTTCCGCTGATTTCCGTGATTGCCATTGTGATGATTATTTCGGGGATCGTGGCAAGTAATGCGCAGAAAATCGTCTCCTGCGGAGCACTGGTCATGTTGGTGGTAGCCATCCACAACGGGATCGGTCTCTGCCTGGGTACGGGCGTGGCAAAGCTTTTAAAGATGGAGGAGAAAAAGGTGACGGCAATCGGAATCGAAGTGGGAATGCAGAACAGCGGCCTATCCATTTCTCTTGCCACCGCCAACTTTGCGGCGAATCCGCTTGCCACGCTCCCGGGAGCAATCTTTTCCGTGTGGCATAATATTTCCGGAACCGTGTATGCGGGGCTCAGGCGCAGAGTGACCGGGGAGAGCCGGGAGATTCGCAGGAACCGGCAGGCGCCTGAATGCCCCTGAGAGGTTCGGGCGTGAACGTTTTATTGCTCTTTTAAGATTTATTTGTGGAGTAGAAAAGTAAAGGATATAATAAATTAGAAGGGCAGGAAGATAGTCATATCCCCTCAAAATACTTCATACAATGTAAAAAAGTATTCTGAGGGGATTTCCTTTGAAAGATTATATCGAGGAACGCGCAATCGATATTGCCAACTATATTATTGAAAACAATGCGACGGTAAGGCAGACGGCGAAACAGTTTGGGATCAGTAAGAGTACGGTACATAAGGACGTAACGGAGAGATTGATGCAGGTCAATCCGGCGCTGGCAAAGGAAGCAAGAAAGGTATTGGACGTGAACAAATCGGAGCGTCACATCAGAGGCGGGATGGCAACGAAGGAAAAATATCAGCACATGCAGCATGAATAAAGAAAAATGGAATGGCGTTTCAGGCAGATAGAGCTGGAACGTCATTTTTATGTGGAATGTTATTGATGTATTTTTGATTCGTGCTATAATGGCAAATAGATGTTGTGATGCCTGCGGATTGTTTCGCACTCCGTGCTTTCACAATCCTAAAAACAGTCATTATTTTTCTATGCAGGGCAAGTGAGGAAAAGCGATGTTGTACACAAATAAGGATCTGAAAAGACTGATTATACCGCTTGTTTTTGAGCAGCTTCTGGCGATTCTGGTGGGAATGGTGGACACGGTCATGATTGCGGGCGTAGGGGAAGCCGCAGTTTCCGGTGTTTCTCTGGTGGATACGATCAACATCCTTGTGATTAATATAACGGCTGCGCTCTCCACGGGCGGAGCCGTGGTGACAGGCCATTTCCTGGGGCAGAAGGACACGGAAAACGCCAGCAAATCCGCATGGCAGCTTGTGCTTTTTTCTGTCTGTCTTTCGCTGATCGTGACGGTTCTGTTTCTCGGAGCCCATGGGCCGCTGCTTCGAATCGTGTTCGGGCAGGTGGAGCCCGAGGTTATGAGCAATGCGTCGGTTTATCTTGTGATTACGGCTTTGTCCATCTGTCCCCTGGCAATTTATAATGCCTGTGCGGCTCTTTTCCGGGCCATGAACGATTCAAAGACCACTATGTACATTGCCATTGCCATGAATCTGATTAATCTTGTGGGAAATGCCATCCTGATTTATGGCGCAAAGATCGGAGTGGCCGGGGCGGCGATTGCCACAACGCTTTCCCGTATTGTGGCGGCAGTCATTATCATGTATCTGATGTTCCATTCCGACCGGGTGATCAATTTCAGGGGACAGGTTACATGGAAGATCAATGGAAGGATTATCAAAAAAATACTGTACATAGGGATTCCCAATAGTCTGGAAAACAGTCTGTTTCAGCTTGGAAAAATCCTGCTTCTCAGTCTGATTTCCACTTTCGGAACGTATTCCATAGCTGCCAATGCGGTCTGCAATACGCTGGCGGGTTTTAATATTCTGCCGGGTCAGGCAATCAACATGGCGCTTCTTTCCGTGGCATCCATGTGTATCGGGGCGGGAGACTTTAACCAGGCAAGGTATTATACAAAGAAACTGATACGTATTGCCATAGGATGCGTGGGCGCCATATCGGCAATTTTGTTTGTTTTCGCCCCCTGGATTCTGAAGATCTACCAGCTGACTCCGCAGACGGAGAGCCTGGCGATTCAGGTTTTGCGCTATCACACGGTTCTTGCGGTAATCTTCTGGGTGCCCTCCTTCACGCTGCCAAATACGCTGCGGGCTGCGGGAGACGTGGTCTGGACCATGATAATTGCCGCATCCTCCATGTGGATTTTCAGGATCGGTTTTGCCTATGTGTTCAGCAGTTATTTTAACGGCGGCCTTTTGGGGGTATGGGTTGCCATGACCATTGACTGGGCGTTCCGCACGCTCTGCTATGGAATGAGATATCACAGGAACAAATGGGAACGGTATGCGGACAGCGGCAGGGCCGGCACATAGGCAGAGCCTTATGTGTGAGCCGGAATGAAAGTTAACGCCGCATCCGGCGGAAGAGAGAATGCCTAAAAGGCGGAGGAGTAAAGGTATGAAAAAGGAAATGGTCGTTGTACTTGATTTTGGCGGTCAGTATAATCAGCTGATCGCAAGAAGGGTCCGGGAATGCAATGTTTATTGTGAGGTTCATCCCTGCAGCATCAGTCTGGAAAGGCTGAGGGAAATGAATCCCAAAGGCATTATTTTTACGGGAGGCCCGAACAGTGTTTATGATAAGGACGCCCCCGGATGCGGGATGGATATTTTTGAACTTGGGGTGCCGATTCTGGGGATCTGTTACGGCTCCCAGCTGATGGCACATCTTCTTGGAGGCAGCGTGAAGTCGGCTCCGGTCAGTGAATACGGAAAGACGCAGGTGGAGGTTGACAGAACCTCTGCGCTTTTTGCGGACGTGTCGGATGAGACGATCTGCTGGATGAGCCACACGGACTATATTGAAAGCGCCCCTTTGGATTTCCGGGTCACGGCGCATACGTCCGTCTGCCCTGTGGCGGCCATGGAAAATACGGACAGGAAGCTGTATGCGGTTCAGTTCCATCCGGAGGTCATGCACACCCAGGAGGGCATGAAGATGCTTTCCAACTTTGTCTATAAGATATGTCATTGTACAGGCGACTGGCGGATGGATTCCTTTGTGGGGACAACGATCAGCCAGATCCGCAAGAAGGTGGGAAGCGGCAAGGTGCTGTGCGCGCTTTCCGGCGGTGTGGATTCCTCCGTGGCGGCGGTGCTTCTGGCAAATGCGGTAGGCAAGCAGCTCACCTGCGTGTTTGTGGATCACGGACTGCTGCGCAAAAACGAGGGGGACGAGGTGGAAGCGGTGTTTGGCCCCAAAGGAGCCTATGACCTCAACTTTATCCGTGTGAATGCGCAAGAGAGATTTTATGGGAAGCTGGCGGGAGTGGAAGAGCCGGAGCAAAAGCGTAAGATCATCGGTGAGGAGTTTATTCGTGTCTTCGAGGAGGAAGCAAAAAAAATCGGTGCGGTGGATTTCCTGGTGCAAGGAACGATTTATCCGGACGTGATCGAGAGTGGTCTTGGGAAGAGCGCCGTGATCAAATCCCACCACAATGTAGGCGGGCTTCCTGATTATGTGGATTTCAAGGAGATCATAGAGCCTCTGCGCTTACTGTTTAAGGATGAGGTGAGAAAGGCCGGGCTGGAGCTTGGAATTCCGGAGCATCTGGTATACAGGCAGCCCTTCCCCGGCCCGGGGCTCGGGGTTCGTATCATCGGCGAGGTGACGGCTGAAAAGGTGCGCATGGTGCAGGATGCGGATGCTATCTACCGGGAGGAGATCGCAAAGGCAGGTGCGGATAAAGGCCTTGGGCAGTATTTTGCGGCGCTCACTAATATGCGCAGCGTAGGCGTCATGGGGGATGAGAGAACCTATGATTATGCGGTGGCGCTTCGGGCAGTGAATACCTCGGACTTCATGACAGCGGAAGCGGCACAGATTCCCTGGGAAGTGCTTGGAACGGTGAGCAGCAGGATTGTGAACGAGGTGAAGGGGGTTAATCGGGTGCTGTTTGACTGCACGGGGAAGCCGCCTGCGACGATTGAGTTCGAATAGTAAACAGAGAGCCGGGAAGCCGCATAAACAGAGGACTTTCCGGCTTTTGGTGTGGGGCGTGATACCTTTTTGATACCTATATCTTGATTATTTTCTTACCATACCTTATAATATGAATTGTGATTAGAGTGCC
Organism: uncultured Lachnospiraceae bacterium; assembly: GCA_910579685.1. Lineage (GTDB taxonomy): Bacteria > Bacillota > Clostridia > Lachnospirales > Lachnospiraceae > Suilimivivens. Next base: position 88,456 of record CAJTVN010000020.1, read on the forward strand.
TTTGATTGTTGGCTTAGCAATTTTTTCGTGCGCTTCGTTTGAATTTGAGTTCAATCTTTCAGAAAAAGTAAAAGCAAAAATTTGTATGGAGGGAAGAATGATTATGACAATGATGATTGCATGTATTGAAATGGTGGCTGTGGGCGTTTGTGGAGTGTGCCCTGCTAAGTTAATTTAGATAAGGATTAAACGCCGAGGGGTTCAAATCCCCTGCACTCCATTAAAGTAGGCTACCGTAATGGTAGCCTTTCCTTATGGGAAATGTTATTTCTGTCGCCATTGATAACTGTTATTTTTCTTATCATTCCCTTTTTCATCAACACTACTGCTCGTAGCAGGCCAGTTGATTTTCCATTCAAAATACTCGTCCTCTGAAATCTCTCCGCTTTTTAGCTGTTCTTTCCGCAAACACCATTCCCGCATGAAATCATTGACTAATCCATATTCTAACCACATACCTACCGGGGCATGAGCAGGCCAGTCATCATTGTCATAGTAACGTACCGATTTATCATCAGAAGCGTTGCATTTGCCGGGATTACGGACAAGCTGAAATAAATGGATCGTGCTACGGTCATCTTCGTCAAGCC
>CAJTVN010000020.1:89083-89293 GCA_910579685.1 uncultured Lachnospiraceae bacterium
CCGGGAGTGACGCCAATAAAATGGATATAATTGACGTTCAATATCTTTGCCATTTCCATTAGAGTGTTGTTTTTGGGAACACGATAGCCGGATTCATACTGTGCGATACGAACATCAGCATTGCGTTCCTCATATCCCAATTTCAAGCCTAATTCACGCTGTGTCAAGCCCCGGAACGTGCGTATTCTCTTTATCCGTTCTCCTAATACC
>CAJTVN010000021.1 GCA_910579685.1 uncultured Lachnospiraceae bacterium
CCATTAGGCGTTGATGCTTTCATTGGGACACTATAACAGTCCCATTTTTTCTTGAAAGGCATCATTAACTCATAACGATAGATGTCATTTTTCTTTTCAATGGACGCATTTGCGATTTTTTGATAAACGCCGTCAGAACGAATATACTTTACTTTCATTTTAATCATCCTTTCCTGTTTTCTCTATAATACACTATGACGTTACGTGAAAGTCAAGCGTGTAGAAGTTGTTTTTGTTGTTCAATATGAAATTAAACAGTCAGTGGTATGAAATATACAATCGTTCAAATAATATCATCTGAAATGTAAAATTACATTAGGTGATGTTATGAAGATTGAGAGAGATGAACGACGGTTTGATTTTCACGATATAGGGCTCGCCATCAAGCGGGCGCAGGAGGCCAGCGGGATGACGCAGGAACAACTGGCCTATATTGTTGACCGGGCTCCACGCACCATCATGTATAACGAAAATGACGGCCAGCACCCCAGCCTCAACACCTTTTATCAGATGGTCACAATGTTTGATATATCGGTAGATCAGTATTTTTATCCGTCCAAGAATAAGGGGAGCGAGTGCAGAAAGCGGATTGACACCATGCTCAACGCCCTGGACGAAAAAGAATTAAAAATTGTAGAAGCCACGATCCAAGCGATGAAGGCGGCTAAAGAAACGGAGGATGCTCTGTAGCGTTGCAAGCTTGATGCCCCGTTGCTTGCAGCGGGGTTGTTGACTTGGAAGTGAATGCTGCATATTTTGGTAATTGGCGGCACCGGGTTTTTTTGCATACTTATCCGGGGAGGCAGTCAATCAATTGGCAGCAAAACCTCCGTGGCAAACACACCCTCCTCGGACTGTCTCTCCAGGAAACCGTCGTATTTGCGGATGATCCTGTCCACACGCTGCAGGCCAAAGCCGTGGAGCTCGCCTGCGGGCTTTGTGCTCCGAAAGGCGGTTCCGTATCTTTGGGCTTTCCCTTCCATGGAATTTAAGATGGAGATATAAAAACGGTTCTGCAGGGTATCCATGTAAATCTGGATGAAACGATCCTGCGCCTGCGGGAGTTTTCCGCAGGCTTCGATGGCGTTATCCAGGAGATTTCCCAACAGGACGCACAGCTCCGGGTCTGTGATCTTCATTTTTGAGGGAACATGGGCATCCACGTCCGTGCGTATACAGTTCTCCCGCATCAGGGACAGCTTGCTGTTTAAGATCGCATCCACCATGAGATTTCCCGTCCGGACAAGCTGGTCGATTTCGTACAGGCTCTCGTCAAGCTGTTCCAGGTAAGAGATCAGTTCCCTGTATTTTCCCAGCTCTGCATAGGAGATGGCGGCCTGGATGTGGTTGTGATAGTCGTGGCGCCAGGAGCGCATGGTTCGGTACATGTTCTCCACCTCTGCGTAATGACGGTCAACCAGATCGCTCTGAAAGCGCTCCGTCTTTTTGTCGATATAGCGGGGAAGCCAGTAAAAGCCGGCAGCCAGCAAAAGAATCAGCAACAGAGCCAGAAAAGCAGTCAAAAAGGCCAGCATCCTCTCATACCTCCCGGTTTCTGTGATTTCTGAAATATTGGATAAAAGCCCGGTTCATGGGCTCGTAGGATTTTCTGCTGACAGGGATGCGTATGCCTGTCTCCAAAACGGCGCATTCCCGCTCGATACCGGTGATCCTGGCAATGTTCACGAGATAGGAGCGGTGGCAGCGGAACATGGCAAGGCCCAGGGATGTCATCTGTTCCTGGGCGGCGGTTATACCAAGCTTTACGGTAAAGCTTTCCGTGTCGCCATGAAGCGTGCAGGTATGGCCGAAGGCCTCCAGATAAAGAACTTCGGAAAGAGCCACTCTCTTTTGCCCGTTTGGGGTCTCGACGGTCCAGAACGGCTTTCTTTTCTGCATCCGCCGGAGAAAGGAATCAAGCGCTTCCCAAAGCTTTTCCCTGCGCACGGGCTTGATCAGATAGCGGAAGGCCTCCACCTCATAGCCCTCCGCCAGATAATCCTCATATCCGGTGACGAAGCAGATCCCCGCCTCTTTCGCCGAACCGTCGATTTGCCTTATTCTGCGGGCGGTTTCCATTCCATCCAGCCCCTGCATCTGGATATCCAGAAATACGATAGGAAAGGCTTCCCGCTCCATGGCATGAAGAAGGGACTGTCCGTCAGAAAAGGAACGCACGCAGACAGGCAATGACTGCCTGTCTGCCCACTGCCTGATATATTGTTCCAGCAATTCTTTTTCCGTGCTTACATCATCGCACAGGGCGATCCGCAGAGCGTCCATGGGTTTCGGCCTCCTTTCCTTCTGCTATTTTATCCTATCCTTCGTCCTATGGCAATCCGTCACTGATAATACTTTGCCTGCGCCTCCCACATTTTTTGATACAGCCCCGGAACCTTCTGCAGCTGTTCATGGCTTCCTCTCTGGATCACATCCCCGTTCTCAAAGACCAGAATTTCCTTTGCAAAGCGGCAGGCGGAGAGGCGGTGGGAGATAAAGAGAGCCGTCTTGTTTCCGATAATTTCGTGGAAGCCGGTGTAGATCTCGTTTTCCGCAAGCGGGTCTAAGGCGGCCGTGGGCTCGTCCAGAATCACAAAGGGGGCGTTCTTGTAGATGGCCCTCGCCATGGCCATTTTCTGGGCCTCTCCGCCTGAAATCTCGAAGCCCTCATCGGAGAAATCCCGTCCAAGAGGCGTGTCAAGGCCATCCGGCATCCGCTCGATCAGCTCCGCAAGCCCGGAGCGCCTTACGGCGTCCATGACCCGCCTGCGGTCCATCTGAGTTCCTGCGGCAATATACTCTCCGGCGGCAAAGGAAAAAATCTGGAAATCCTGGAAAACCACGGAAAACAGCCTCAAATACTCTTCATACCGGTATTTCCGGATATCCACGTTATTTAAAAGGATTTCGCCCTGCGTGGGATCGTACAGTCTGGTCAGGAGCTTTACAAAGGTGGTCTTGCCGGAGCCGTTAGGCCCCACCAGGGCCACTCGTTCTCCGATTTCCAGGCGCACGTTCACATTTTTCAGCGCATATTCCTCTGCTCCCGGATAGCGGAAAGAGACATTTCGAAATTCCAGCAGGAATTTCCCGTCCCTGCGCTTCTGAACGGGGATGGTTCCCTTTTTCTTAACCTCGGGCAGCGCCAGATAATCCAGATATTCATCCATCATGCCGCAGTTTCGGTGGAGGTAAGACCAGCTGAGTAGGATGTCCGTGACGCTCTGGATCATCTGTTGGATTCCTCCCGCATATTTCACCACGCTGCCGAGAGCAATGCTCCCGGCATAAGAGCGAAGCCCTGTATAAAGGTAGATGATACCGCCCATTCCCGAGGCAAAAAGGCTCTGGAAGGAATCCTGTCTGATATGGCTTGCGGCCAGCTTTTTTGCAGTGGCTCGCCAGTTGAAAATCATTTCGTGCCCGTAGGAGGACAACAGTTCCTCCTGGCGAAAAAGGCGGATGTCCTTTCCTGCCTCAGTGTCAAGGACTACCTTTTCCATTATATAGCTGTTAAGGCGGTATCTGTCGGAATTTTGGTTGTGCAGCCTCTGACGGCGGAGAGTCTCCCGGCTGACCGTGCGCTGTTCCAGAAAGAGACCGGCGGTAAAGGACATTGCCGCAAGCAGAGCAAGGAGAAGCGATCTGCGTTCTGTTCCAAGCCCCGGAATAAGCGGCCACATGGTAATCAGCGCAAGGATGAGTTTTAAACCCGCCGTGAGCAGGATCTCCAGCTGCCAGAGAAAGATCTCAAAGACGCCGCTCCCCCTCTTCTCGCTATCATTCTGCCGGCTGCGCATCTTTGCAACCTCTGCGTCCTCGGTGAGCTCGTAGTCCATTTTCATGGTTTTCTCCATCACAGGCTCCGCAATACGAAAATGCATGGTCCACCACAGAGTATTTTTGCGCTTTGCCACCCAGTGCCTTGTGAGAGTGACAAGGAGGGCGGCTCCCGCACCGAGGAGAGCGAAGAGGATCATCTGCCGAAGGGAACGTCCTTCGTAGAGTGCGTCCAGCAGCATGGCGGAGAGGTAAATGCTGATAAAGGGATAGACGGCGTCCATCACAATGGTGATCCCCATTACCGCCCACTGTCTGCTGCAGGTCAGAAGAAGCTTTACGGCCTTAGCGTGGCTGATCATGTCGTTTTTCAGGCCGGATACTATATTCTGGTGATCTTTCATAACGCCGCCTCCTTTTCCTGCCCAGTATAGTACTTACTCTGTATCTGAAAAAGCCGGGCGTAGGCTCCGCCCGTTTCAAGGAGCTTCTGATGGCTTCCCTGCTGCGTGATTCTGCCCTTTTCCAGGAAAAAGATCCTGTCGCAGAAACGGGTGCTGGAAAGGCGGTGCGAGATGAACAGGGAGGTTTTGCCCTGCGCCATTTCCATATATTTTTCGTAGATCTCCTGCTCTGCAAGCGGATCCAGAGCCGCCGTGGGCTCGTCCAGAATCAGGATCGGCGCCTCCTTGTAGAGAGCCCTCGCCATCCACAGCTTCTGCCTCTCCCCTCCGGAGAGATCTGCTGCGTTTTCGATGATGCCCTTCCCAAGGGAGGTGTTTTCCATTTGGGGAAGAGAATCCACCTTTTCCCGGATACCTGCCAGGGCAAGACATTTTCTAAGCTTTGTAAGATTGCGCTCTTTTTCCGGGGCTGCGCAGATATTCTGGGCGATGGAGAGGGGAAGGAGGGAGGTATTCTGGAATACGGCGGAAATCATTTGGTAATAGCATTCCCTGTCATATTCCAAGACATTCCTTCCGTCTACCAGGATTTCCCCGCTGGTGGGCCGGTATAATCCGCACAGCAGCTTGACCAGCGTGGTCTTTCCCGCACCGTTTAAGCCGACCAGAGCGATTTTTTCTCCGGCCCGGATGCGGAAGTTCAGGTCCTCCAGACAGGGGCGGCTGCTTTCCGGGTACTGGAAGGTCACATGTCGAAATTCGATTTCCACAGCTTTGCTTTTGACATCCTGATAGGTTCCCTTAAAGAAGGTATGATTCCATCCATCCAGAAAGCTGCGCAGCCTGCTATAGTCCTGATTCAGCTTTCCAAGAAGCTCGCCCTGTTCCAGAAAGGAGGCGCAGGCCTGTTGGCAGCTGGCGACGATTGCCATATACCAGACAAAATCCGAGACCGCCATGCGCCCCTGCACAATCCGGAGGATCAGGAACACGTAGGCGCAGCTATCCCGCAGAAAGCAAAGAACCGCATTTACGCAGTTGGCGGCAAGATAAGCCCTTTCCCAACGGTTCACATAGGTCTCGTTGACCCGCCGTTCCTTATGCAGGATGTCAAGCAGCCATCCGGAGAGATCGAAGAGGCGGATATCCTTCCCGGCCTTGAGGTCAGTGGCCTTCTGCTCCACGTAGGCCATCTTGCGGCCCGGGGCCTGAGCCAGAAGACGCATTTTCCGGTCGAAAGCATGGGCCTTTTTCTGCAGGAAGAAGGCGGTAACGGTGGGAAGCAGGACCAGGACGCAGATAAAGGGGCTCTGCAGCCAGAGGATGCTGCCGTAAAGCGCCGCAGATGCCAGAGCAATGAGAAACCTCTGCCATATCAGAAAGCTGTCCTTCATCTCGGCTTTGTTGCGGTAAAGAGAATCATAGACCGCATAAGCCTGTTCGTTAAATTCCTTGCTTTCCGCCGTTTCGAAGTCAACGGCGAGCCTTTTGTCCAGAAGCTGTTGGTTGTAAATGTCCTCGAAGGGACCGTTCATGATATGCAGATAATTGTCAAGCCCTGTCTTTGCCGCATTTGCTGCCACAAGCAGAAGGATCAGGGCGATAAGCCTTTCGAGATAGACGGAAAGCTCCCACCCCTCTTCCAGTCCCTGTAAAACCAACTTGGGAAGCCTGGCGTTCAGAAGGGGAAGGAATGCGCCAAGGGGGAGGGTAATTATAAAAAACACGGCTGCAAGAGGTTCTCTTTTTAACATTTCACGGAAATGGAATCGTGTATTGCTCCAAAAAGTGTATGATTGCATAGGGTACCTCGCTCAATAAAACCGGAAAAATTCTTGTGTGCGGCTAACATTTTTTAGAGATAGTGGAAGTATATCATATTAAGGCTCCGGCCGCCGCAGTTTTTCATGAAATGCGCGCTGTAAGCATGAACTGCTTTTCAAATCCGATGCCGCCGCCAAGGCAGCTTATGATGATTATCGGGACAAATCGGACAATTGGGAAGAAAGATATGGTAAAGCTGCACATAGACAGGGAAAAGAAAGCGAACACAAACGATTACAGAATTATCAAAGGGAAAATGCAGACCAGCATATAAGGCAAACTCCTTATTTTTTCACGATATTTGTTAATAAGATTTGCATATTCGTGAGCGAACAAGTATAATTAAACATAAACAAGATAAAACAAGAACAAATGCGAAATGAAGGTGTTTATTATGTTTATGGAAGAACGACAGAAAGATATTATTCGAAAAGTAAACCAAACAGGACGAATCTTAGTATCAGAAATTCAGGAATGTTATCAGATTTCGGCGGATTGTGCAAGGCGGGATCTAAGAATGTTGGAGAGGAAAGGATTGCTGCAGAGAACACATGGCGGCGCCATTGCAGTTAATCCAAAAGAAATCTATCCCATGCCGACATATAATCCAATAGATAGAAAAGAAATTCAGACTGATTACTTGGCAGTTGCCAAAAAAGCAATCGAGTATATTCAAAACAAGGATGTCATTTATATTACCACATCTTTAGTCGGATATTATATGGCTGAAAATCTGCCGGAAAATATAACCATTACAGTATTGACAAATTCCGTTACCATTGCAGAGGTATTGCGCAAAAAAATAAATATATCCGTTATATTATTGGGCGGAGAAATGTCCCATTGCGGGCACTGCCATGATTTTTATACCATTCAAATGGTGAATAATATCCGCATGGATAAAGCTTTTTTATCACACGCGGCATTGTCTTTGGATTTTGGGGCGTCCATTCACGATCCCGCCGGTGTGGAATTTGGAAAAGCTGTTATGAAGAACAGCGGGATGAATATCGGGTTATATCCGGCTAAGAAGATAGGGCGAAAATCCATCCATTCTGTATGCGGGATAAAAGACTATGACTTACTGATTACGGACAGTAATGTATCAGAGGATTTTTTGATACAGATGAGGGAACTTGGAGTGGCTGTAGAAACAGTTGGTTTGGAGGAGGTATGAGAAATGTATTGTATCTTAGTGACAGGTATTCCGGCAGCAGGAAAAAGCACTATGGCAAAAGTTGTGTCAGAAAAGCTGAAACTGCCTGTTATTTCAAAGGATACCATAAAGGAATTGCTGTTTGACAATGTCGGTTTTCAGTCGAGAACAGAAAAAGTAAAACTTGGAATTGCCAGTATGGAAATCATGTATTATGTCGCAAGCCAGCTTATGAAAGCAGGACAACCTTTTATCTTGGAGAATAATTTTGAATATTCATCAGAACAGGGAATGAAAAGCCTTTTGGAAAAATATCAATATTCCGTATTGACCATTACCTTAACAGGTGATTACAAAGTGATTTACCAGCGTTTTCTGGAACGTGAAAACAGTCCTGACAGGCACAGGGGGCATGTAGTGAATGACTGTTATCCGGAAAAGAAAGAGAATAATATGAAAACCCTAAAAGCAAAAACTATTTCTTATGAAAATTTTGTTTGTGGAATAGAAAAGAGGGGATTTGATGCCTTTTGCGTTGATGGCAGACAAATCAAAGTTGATATAACAGATTTTTCAACAATTAATATGGAAGAGTTATTTTCACGGATTGAGGCATGGAAGGAGGAAATTCTGCATGATTGACGCGCATGTTCATCTGGAAAAAGGCGATTATTCAGTGGAATGGATCAAACAGTTTGTTGAGTATGCGGTAAAAAGAAATAGAGACGAAGTTTACTTTTTCAATCCTTATTCCGCTTTATTGCAGTCTATCCAATCAGTTTACCAATTCCCATATGTTTTGTGTTATAATATTTATGTGATTTTGTTGTCTGCGCTCCGTTTGGAACACTTTTCACGCATAATACAAATCTCTTTAAATTTTTCAGTGGTGGAGAAAAAAGATAAATTGACACAGGAGGATGTTTTTATTCATGGATATAGCGGTCATGTCGGATATACACAGCAATCATGTGGCGTTTGAGAGATGTCTTTCCTATGCTTTGGCGCGGAAGATCGGCGTCTTTTTCTTTCTGGGGGATTATGTGGGAGATATGGCTTATCCGCAAAAAACCATGGATCTTCTGTATGAAATGGAGAAGCAGTACCAATGCTTTTTTGTAAGGGGAAACAGGGAGGATTACCTGCTTGATTACCAAAAGGGCGGCGAAAAGGGCTGGAAGGAAAAGGATTCCACTACAGGCGGCCTGCTGTACACCTACCGGCAGATGAGAGAGAAGGATATGGAGTTTTTCCAAAACCTTCCGCCGGTACGCAGGCTTTCCAGCGAGGACTTTTCCGAAAAGATGCCGCCTCTTACCATCTGCCACGGATCGCCCCGGCAGGTGAAGGAGAAGCTCCTTCCGGATGCGGAAAGAACCTTTGAGATCATGAGAGAAGAGGTAAATTCACTGATTCTTTGCGGGCATACTCATATCCAGGGGAAAATCCGGCATGAGGGCAGGACGGTTTTGAATGCGGGTTCCATAGGAGTGCCTCTTGGCAGCGGGGCAAAGCCCCAGTTTTTGATCCTGCACGGAAGTGCGAAAGGATATGAGGAAGAATTTATAAGCCTGTCCTACGATACAGAAAAAGTGACCAGGGAGCTTTCGGAATCCGGACTTGTAGATCAGGCGCCGTCCTGGTGCCGGGTCACGCAAAAGCTATTGCAGGATGGTAAGATCCCTCACGGGACGGTGCTGGAGCGTGCCATGGCTCTCTGCCGGCAGGAGACGGGAAGCTGCAGGTGGCCGGATATTCCGGAAAGATACTGGGAGCGGGCCGTGGAAGAAATGGGATTGTAGAGGAAGCGGGAGATTTCAGGAGAAGCAGACAGTCGGAGAGGAGTTTAAGTTATGGCATATATCGATAAGAAATATAAATTGGAAGATTTATATGTGGGAATGAATATTTCAAATAAAGAACAGCTGGGAGATATTTATGATGTGTGGATAATTCTGGTAAAGAATAATAATGGAGAGGGATATACCATAGGATTTATAGGAGAGGAGACAAACGTGGAATCGGACAAATTATTCAGCCAGGGTAATAAAGTCTGTCCGGTTTATAATGACAGTATGGAGCTGGAGGGCGATATTTATTATGAAGAATAACTTTATCCAGCTAAACTTAAACGATAGAAATGAAATAAGAGCGGATGTGAATCTATCAATAAAAAGCCTTAATATTATGGGGATTGAAAGAATAAATGTTAAGATCGACACAGGGTGTCCCTACACCTCAATTCCGATTAAAAAGCTTGGAATTTCGGAAGAGATGGCATTAAGGATGAAGCTGAATGACTGCAGAAATGATAAGATCAAAAAGGATATTTCTTTTGGGGTTAATGATACAAAAGACAAAATTCAGGAGACAAAGAGATTATTCAGAGCGGGCTTTTATCAGGATTTAAAATCTGTTACGTTTAATCATACTGGATTAGAAATAGATTTTCAGGGTTTCGTGGTGCATAAAGATGAGGTAAAGGTCAGCTATGACAGAACCGGAAATATCCTTATCGGAATGGATATTTTAAAAGACTGGGATATACATATGGGAACGGTTACTACAGGTGAAACTATATTTCTGGCATGTCCCAAGGAGCGGCTGAATAATGAGTATTTTGAGCAATTGGACAAGCTGTTTGGCATTGAGAGATCCGACAGCGGGAGAGGAAGGAAAAAATGATGGATTTGAGAGAACTGTGTAACGCAATTGAAATGCCGAAGGAAGTGACGGACCGGGTGCTTGATCAGAGCGATGTCATAAAGGACTGCTGCAGGCAGGAGTCCCTTGACAAGCTTTTCTGTGAGGAAACCTGGAAAGAGGGAAGGGCGGAGCTGAAAAAGCAGCTGGGGAGCGATCCGGACGGAATCGGAATGCTCTCCTGCATGCTGCGGGGGTGTCTTAGGACTTGGGAATTATATGAGGAGAAGAATATTTCTCGGCAGATTTATATCGATACCATGAAATGCTTTACCCGGTTTGTGACTGAGCACAGGGAAAGCTTTGGACGCTATGGCTTTGACCGGGATTTCTGGGTGGTGAGACAGATGTCCGGCCTGCTTTTTCGGCTGGGAGAGCTGGAATATGAGATGATAAGAGAGGACGGGACGGCGTATCTGAGCATTCACATTCCCTCGGATGCGGTGCTTGCCGAGGAGAAAATTCAGGAATCCTGCTGTCAGGCCAGAGACTTTTTTGCCGGGAGATTTCCGGAATATGCGGATGCGGACATGGTGTGCCACTCCTGGCTTTTGTCCCCCACCCTGCGAGAGCTCCTTGCGCCTGGTTCCCGCATTCTGGGATTTCAGGAGCATTTTGCCATCAGGGAGACCGGGGATTACGACGACGAGTTTTTGCAGTGGGTCTTTAAGAGAAAGGACATACCGACAGGCGACCTTCCGGAGAACACGTCCCTGCAGAGGAGGATGAAAGAATATCTGCTGCGGGGAGGAAAGGTGGCGGATGCCGAGGGCGTATGGAAGAGGTAAATGAAATGAGCGGGAAACAGCAGATGACGGCGGAGGAAGAGGGACACGGTGTTTTCGGAACTGCTGAGCGTGAGATAGCCTGCGGGTGGATTCTTTACAGAAAATATGGAATCCTTTATAATGGGAAAAGATAACTTCTTATTGGTGGCAGTATGCAAGGAGTATAAGGATGGAATTATTATTTGGAGTATCCAATTTTGGCAAGATCCGGAATGCACAGATCGTGATGGGCGGCCTCACTCTCTTTGTGGGGGATAACAACAGCGGAAAGACATTTTTGATGCAGCTTTTGTATGGCCTTGTCAGGGACTTGGGGAAGTTGAAGGTAACCTCAGAGGGAGTAAGAGAGCTGACTGAGGATGGACTGGAATACGGAAGCGAATGGTCTGCCAGGCTGGAAGGACAGATTAACCAGTATCTTGCCAAAAACAAAAAGCGCATAGTAAGGAGTGTGTTTCACAGAGAGATACCCATTGAAAGAATTTATTTCCGATTTGTAGATTTGGGTGAGACCTATTTGTGCCGATTTAAGGATTACGAATATGAGAAAACGGACGGGAAGGAATCCGGCGTGGTGGAACGGGCCAGAGGACGGAGAGTGACGGTATCGGTGACGGATGGCGCAGACGGAAGGGAAAAAAGGCTGTTTGTATCCCGTTTTGGCTATTACCCGAATATGTATGAGTTAAAAACGAGTATGGCGCAGCGAGTGTGGAAGAAAATACTGTGGGGAAGCGTGGTGAATGACGACGCCCTGTTCCTTCCTGCTTCCCGGACCGGACTGCAGCTGCTTGGCAAGTATTTTTTTGCGGAAAGGGACAGACTGCTTTTCGAGAACGATATACTTGATTTTGGCGACGAGGATGCAGGCGGAAAGGATATTGAGGATGGCGTGGAGGAGAATGAGCTTGGACTGACCTCCCCGGTCTATGATTTTTTGCAGTTTCTTCTCCGGTACAATCCCAGATCGGAATATTTGCCTGGAGACAGAGGATTGATCCGATTCATGGAAGAGAATCTGATTGATGGGAAGCTGAAACAGATGGGAGAGGAGACCTTTTACCGGCCTTCCCATTCCAGGAGGGAGGTTCCCCTCTATCTGGCTTCCTCTCTGGTAAATGAACTGGCTCCAATGATAAAGGTTCTGACTGGAAGAAGAGAATACAAATACATTTTTTATGATGAGATCGAGACCTGTCTTCACCCGTTGAAGCAGGGAGAGATGGCAAGACTGATTATCCGCCTGGCGAACAGCGGAAGGCATATGGTGGTGAGCACGCACAGCGATACCATGGCGAGTAAACTGAATAACCTGTTGCTGCTTTCTTTTTCGGAGGATTCAAAAGAAAACAGAGAGAGTAAGCTGGGGCGGCTGTGGCTGGATGAGGAGGATCTCCTGACAGATGAAAAGGTGCATGTGTACCAGTTCGTGAATCATTCGGATGGCAGCAGTGAGGTTCAGGAGCTGGAGTTTCAGAAGGCGCCTTATGTGGGATACGATTTTAAGCTGTTCATGAAGAATCTGGATGAGCTGTACGAGGAAACGGATATTATACTGGAATAACCGGCGCAGGAGAAGGAAAATGCGTATACAGGGAAGAAAGCTGAAAGGCGATCGGGAACCGCAGAAAACCGTATTAAACGAATTTTCAAAAAGCAGGACAATTGTTTTTTGGGAAAATGAGACAAGGGATCGTGTGGATGTCGTGTACCTGCTTGGAGAGAACGACAGGGGATTTTATTCGCAGGAATACCGACCTGACACGGTTGCCAAAGAGGATGCAAAAATAATTGATATCACGGCCTTTGTGATCAACGAGGAGAAAAGAACGTGCCGCTTTAAGCTTTGCGACGTGAAAAAGGACGTGGGCGGCGAGGATGTCGTCAGGCACTTATGTCAGCAATGGCAGGCATCCTATCAATACCTGTATCATTCTGTCCTGGCATATCTGGATGGTGATACGGATGTGCAGGGGGAGCTTGGCGCAATCACCCGGAATTTTGATGTGGGGCGGATCGAAAAAGAACTGAATTCCCTGAAGGAGAAACTGGAAAAGCTCTCTTCGGATCAGGAAAAACCGCAGATGCTTGCCAGAAGGAAGGGACAAATGGCTCTTCCTGCGCTGCGTGAAATGGCAGAGTTTCTGGAAAAAGTACTGCAGGGAAAAATTTCGTTCAGGATGGCCGGACGGGATGTGGAGCTTCCCGTAAAGGTTTATCATTCCACATACAGGGAACCGGAGGAATATTACTGCCGTCTTTTGGTATAGACAAAGCCCGTCCTGCCCTCTCTACGTTTCGATTCCCTTTTGTGCCACATATTTTATGCCGAGAAAGGACTTGAGAGAAAAGACTACAGTGTCCGCAATTTTCAGCTTAAAGGGCGGCAGCAGCACCTCTCCAAAGTCCGTTTGGCAGGCGTAATAGCGCTTTTTTGTCTTAAAGAGCCTGGCCGCTTTCTCGTCGACCAGCCGGATGTGAAGCTCCGTGATCTCGAAATCGGAGTTGCTGCTGGTGATTTCCTCCACCAGGATGGCGGCTCTTTTTTTCTTTTGCATATATTCCTGCAGAGCAGGCTCGCAGATAAAATTCATGATTCCATAACCTTTCCCGCATGGTTCTTTTGTGAAAACAGCACAGAGGATGGCGTTATCGGATTTCGTCCCGCATGCGAAGTCCGGTCGGCGTTACGGCAAGACCTCCCTTTGCGGTTTCCCGAAGGGACATGGGCATGGCCTTCCCCACGGCGTACATGGCGTCCACTACCTCGTCGAAGGGGATATAGCTCTCCACCCCGGCAAGGGCCAGATCGGCGCACAGCAGCGCATTCACCGCGCCGGATGCGTTTCGCTTGATGCAGGGGATCTCCACCAGTCCTGCCACCGGGTCACAGGTAAGGCCCAGCACGCTCTTTAGCGCCATGGCGGCGCCGTGGAAGGCCATTCGCGGGGTTCCGCCAAGCATCTCCACCACTGCCGCCGCAGCCATGGCGGCTGCGGAGCCGCATTCCGCCTGGCAGCCGCCCTCCGCCCCGGCAAGGGTCGCCCGGCTTCCGATCAGCATCCCCACGGCCGAGGCGGTGAAGAGGCCGTTAATCAGTATTTCCCTGGAGAGCTCCCTGGCTTTTCCGCAGGCGAGAACTGCGGCGGGGACGATTCCGCAGGAGCCTGCCGTGGGGCAGGCCACGATGCACTGCATGGAGGCGTTGATCTCCGAGCAGGAGAGGGCCATTGCGGCCGCAAGGGAAGGAATTTCGCCCAGAATGCTGTTTCCGCACTGACGGTAATTTTCATATTTCCAGGCGTTTCCGCCGGTGAGGCCGCTGACGGATCTTACGGGCTCTTTTCTTGCCGTCTGGGATGAGCGCTCCATCACCGCAAGAGCCTGTTCCATCTGCGCCCGGATCTCGTCCCGGTCTCTTTTGCCGGATTCGGCTTCACACTCTAAGGCGTACTGCCACAGCGTCTTTTTTTCTTTTTCCAGATAGAGGATCCATTCCTCCGCCTTCGCTAACATCATTCCGCAACTCCTTTTCTGCCAAACGGCCCTGCCGTCAGCTGATATCTCCCGGGTGCAGCAGCAGGATCTGTTTCACCCCGTACACTCTTTCCAGCGCATCTTTGAGCCCTCCGGGCAGATCCCCGTCCAGTTCCATGTACATGCGGGCGTCCTTTCCCTCGTCGGAACGGTGTACCTGCATGTTGCCGATATTGACCCGGTAGGCGTAGAGGATTGCCGTGATCCCGGCAATCACCCCGGGCTCGTCCGTATGCCGTGTGGCCAGTATGGGGCGTTCCCCGGAAAAGGTCACCTCCACGCCGTTCAGCTCCGTGATGCACACGCTGCCGCCGCCTATGCTGCAGCCGGTCATGGTGAAGTTCCGGCCGCTTTTGGTGGTGAGCTCCATGCGCACGGTGTTGGGATGGACCTTACCAAGATCCTTCGGGACAAATTCCGCACAAAGCCCTGCCTGCTCTGCCAGCTCGTAAGCCTGCTTTAACCGCTCGTCGTCATAGCGGATCCCCTGGATTCCCGCAAGCAGCGCCTTGTCCGTCCCATGGCCGGCATAAGTCTCCGCAAAGGAACCGTGCATATAAAAGACGGCCTTCTCTACGGGCTCCCCGCAAAGACGCCGGGCCACGAGGCCGAGCCTTGCCGCTCCCGCCGTGTGGCTGCTGGAGGGTCCCACCATGATAGGCCCTATGATGTCAAACACGCCGTATTGTTTCATATCTGTAGCCATGCCCCTTTCTCTCTTTATCAATACTATAACCCATCTTTCCACTATAATACAAGAGTGGAAAAAGGATAGCATTTTTGACAGGATTCGTGTATCATGAAAAAAGAAGCTTTTGAAAAAGAGAGGATGGCAAAGGATGGAAGAGGACAGACAAAACCCCCACAAGCGCCGGGTGCGCTACAGCGGAACGCATCCCACCCGATTCAGCGAAAAGTACAAGGAGCATGACCCGGAGAAATACCGGGACGTGGTGGAAAAGGTGATACGCAAGGGAAGCACGCCTGCGGGAATGCATCTTCCCATCTGCGTGGAGGAAATTCTTGCCATTTTGCGGATCAGGCCGGGCCAGAGGGGGCTGGACGCCACCTTAGGCTATGGAGGCCACAGCGGCAGGATGCTGGAGAGCCTTGCGGGAAAGGGCCATCTGTGCGCCCTGGACGTGGATGCGGTGGAGATCGCAAAGACCGAAGCGCGCCTGCGCAGTCTGGGCTATGGATCGGACATCCTGACGGTGGTGCGGAGGAATTTTGCCGATATCGACCGGACGGCTGAGGAATTCGGGCCCTTCGATTTTCTTTTGGCGGATCTGGGAGTGTCCTCCATGCAGCTTGATAACCCGGAGAGGGGATTTTCCTACAAAAAGGAGGGGCCTCTTGACCTGCGTCTGAATCCCCTTGGCGGCACGCCGGCCTCGCAGCGCCTGCGGGAGCTTGACCGCTGGGAGCTGGAGGGAATGCTGCGGGAGAATTCGGATGAGCCCTATGCCGGAGCGATCGCGCAGACCATCGCATCAAAGCTCAAAAAAGGACAGGCCATCGACACCACCACGCAGCTGGCCGACGCCGTGGCGAAGGCCCTCGCCGCTCTTCCGCAAGAGGAAAGGCAGGAGGCGGTAAAGAAATCCTGCGCAAGGGTTTTTCAGGCGCTGCGGATTGATGTGAACGGCGAATTTGAGGCGCTGGATGCCTTTCTGCAAAAGCTCCCCGAGGCCATGACTGTGGGAGGGCGGATCGCCATACTGACCTTTCATTCTGGGGAGGACCGGATGGTGAAAAAATCTTTTAAGGAGCTGGAGAAGGCGGGGATTTACCGTGAAGCGGCGAAAGAGCCTATCCGCCCGCGTGCGGAGGAATGCGCAAGAAACGCAAGAGCCCGCAGCGCAAAACTGAGATGGGCAGTGAAAGCATAAGAAAAGCATAAAAAAAGCGTAAGAAAAGGAAAGGAATGGTGACAAAATTGAATTTCACAGAACAGATCAAAAAGGCGATCGAACAGACGGCGTTAAACCGGAAGGACGAGAGCATTGTCACGGCGGAGGACATGATCCCGAAGATGGATCATGCGAAGTATCAAAATAAGATATTGGATATCCCCTATGGCGGCAGGACGCAGAAAGAAAAGCTGGATATCTATTATCCGGAAACGGGAGACGGTCCCTTCCCCGTCTTCGTGGAGGTTCACGGGGGCGGCTGGTATTTCGGGCAGAAGAACTCCGTTGAGTTTGAACCCTTCCTTGCTGGCCTTGAGAGAGGCTTTGCCTGCGTTTCCCTGGGATATACCTTAAGTCCCGAGGAGCACTATCCGGTTCCTGTTCAGGAAATCAAGGCGGCTATCCGTTTCCTGAGAAAGAATGCGGAAAAATACAAGCTGGATCCGGACAGGCTGGCTCTCTGGGGCGGTTCCGCGGGCGCTCACCTGGCCGGCCTTGCCGCAGCAAGCTGTGATACCGGGTATCTGGAGGAGGATCTGTTTGGCAATGATGCCTACAGCGCCAAGCCCAACGCTTTAATTCTGTGGTACGGGTGCTTTGGTTACAATAATAGTGGGAAGATGGAAAAGGACTGGGTATACCAGAATTTCTTCGGCTGTGAGGATCTGGCTTCCATTGAAGAGGAGCTGAGGCTGTCGAATCCGGTGGAGCACCTGACGGAAAAAGCCTGCCCCACCTTCCTGCAGCACGGAAGAGAGGACACGGTGGTTCCTTACAGGCAGTCCGTTGTGTATTACGAAAAACTGGTGGAAAAGGCGGGAGAGAAGAGAAACAGACTGGAGCTTCTCGATCAGTGCGATCATGCGGATGAAAAGCTCTTTGCACAGGACAACATTGCGAAAGTGTTTGATTTTGTGGAAAACGTATTTTCATCAACAAAATAGGGGAGTACGGGCGGCTGAAACAAATCGTCAGGCCAAAGCGGGGACGCTTTGGCCTTTTTGCGATTTTAGAGGGGGAAACGGCGAATTGACAGATAAATTTGAATATTTTGCGCAAGATAGTAAAGATTGCCTTTTGACCGCCGTGTTAAGATAATTCCACAAATAACTATATTAATATTTGGGAGGTAAGGAAGTATGAAGAAAAAGGCACTCGCATGTATTCTTGCAGCAGTTATGTTATCCGGGATTTTTGGCGGATGCGGCTCCAAACCGGCAGACAAGACCCTCAAGGTCTTTTACTGGGACGATCTGGAGACATCCACGGATCTGACGACGCAGCAGTTCAAGGCGGCCGTGGACAAATTTAACGAGGCGGACAACGGCTATCAGATCGAGATAACCACCAGTGATATCAGCAACTACTATATCAAGCTGAATGCCCTGGTGGCGGCGGATGATATGCCGGATGTGTTTATGTGCCATCCCGGAAATCTGATGAGGAATGCGGCCGAGTCCGGGGTACTGATGGAGCTGGATGATATTCTGAAAAAGGATGGATGGTATGACACCTTTAATCCGGCTTACTTTGACAGCCTGAAATACGGGGGAAAGATCGTGGGGCTGCCGGTGGAAGCGGCCAGCGCCTGCGTCTTTTACAACAAGGATATCTTTGCGGCGGCGGGAGCGGAAATCCCCACCACCTGGGAGGAGTTTCTGGATGTCTGCCAGAAGATCAGGGATGCGGGATATGCGCCCATTGTCACCAGCGGAACGGAGGATTGGGTGATCGGCATACTGGGAGGCTATCTGAGCGACCGAAACGGAGGCAGCGTCAATGCCATCGTTGACGGGACGCTGGAATGGACGGATCCCAGCTTCGTGGAGGCGGGAAACTGTCTGCTTGAGCTGGTTGACAACGGGTATTTCCAGGACGGCTACCTCGGGGACAGCAACGGCCAGATGACCACAAAATTTATCACCGGCCAGGCGGGAATGATGGTGACGGGATCCTGGGCGATATCGGATATCAACGGAGTGGAATCCACGGTGGCGGACATTGCGGGAGTATTTCCCTTCCCGGCAATCGGCGGGGCGAGCGATGCGAACCGCTGGATTATCAAGACAGACAATATCTGCATTGACCATGACACGGAAAATCTGGATGCGGCGGTGGAATTTTTGAAAATACTCACCGGTGAGGAAATACAGAGGAATTTTGCAGAGATAGCGGGACGTCTTCCGATTCTCCGGAATCTGGAAATCAACTATGACAAGGCGCCGGTACAGCTCAAGGAACTCAGCGACTATATGGCGGATATGACCGGCTCCTTCGGCTACTTTAACGAAACGCTTTCCTCGGAAACCGGCTCGGAGTTCAACAACGCCATTCTCACCATTGCCTTAAAGCAGGCGACTCCTGAGGATGCGTTTATGAGGGTAAAAGAGGTTTCGGATGAGGAAAAGGCGCGCTGATGAATAAAGTATTGAGAAATAAGAGAGCGATTTTTATTTTTACGGCCCCGGCTGCTGCCATGTTCCTGGCAATTATGCTGATTCCGATTGTCTGTGCCATAGCGCTTGCGTTTTGCGACTGGAATTCCATCGGGATGCCCCGGTTCATAGGGGCGGGCAATTTTGTGGAAATGTTTACAAAGGATAAAACAATGGGGATTGCCGTCCGCAACAGCCTGTTTATCGTGGTCTTCTCGCTGGTTACACAGCAGACAGCGGGGCTTTTGATTGCGGCGGCACTTTCCGCAAGAGGGACGAGACTGCGGAATTTCTTCAAAAATATTTATTATATGCCCTGTGTGATCTCGTCATCGGCCCTTGCCCTGCTCTTTTCCTTTTTGTTTAATCCGAATATGGGGATCAACGCCCTGCTGCGGATCTTTGGGATTGAGGGGCCCCTGTGGCTGATGGACGTCTCCTGGAAGATCCCTCTTGGCCTTTGGGCGATCGGCTTTGTGGCCACGTGGCAGTACACGGGCTCTTCCATGATGCTGTATATGGCGGCCATTGCGGGGATTCCGGATACTTATTACGATGCGGCCGAGATCGACGGAGCGGGCAGGGTGCAGTCCTTTTTTCTGATAACCCTGCCTCTGGTGAAACCCATGGCAAAGATCAGCATTACCATGTCGTGTATCGGCTCTTTAAAGTTTTTTGACCTGATTTACAATATGACAAAGGGAGGGCCTAGCCACCAGACGGAGGTAATGGCCTCCCACCTGTACAATTCGGCCTTTGGGAATATGCGTTTTGGCTATGCGAGCGCAATATCCATCACAATTATGGTTATGTGCGTGGCGGTGTCGGCGCTTGTAAACGTGTTGATTAAGGTGGAGGACAGATGAAAAAGAGACAATTACATTTTGGCCGCACTGTTAAATATCTGCTTCTGACGATCTTGGTTCTGATCTATATCATACCGCTTCTGTGGGTGATATTCGTCTCCCTGAAGACAAACGGGGAAGTGATGGCGCAGCCCTGGTCGCTGCCAAAGACGCTGCACTTTGAAAACTATGCTTCCGCCTGGGTGGCAGGCGGGATTGGAAGGGCTACGCTCAATTCGGCCATCGTATGTACGATTACGCTGGTTGTGAGCATTCTTTTGGGATCCATGGCGGCCTTTTCCATCTCGGTGATGCGCTGGAAGCATTCCGGAAAAGTTTTGAGTATGTTTTTGTTTGGCATGATGGTGCCGGTGCACTGTATTTTGATTCCGCTTTTTGTGTTTTTTGTAAAGCTCAGGCTCACGGATTCCTATCTTGGCATGATTCTGCCTTATACGGCGTTCGCACTGCCCATGACCATCTATCTGATGGGAGGTTTTTTTACCGGTATTCCCTGGGAGGTCTATGAGGCGGCCTGCATAGACGGGTGCTCTGTTTACCGTCTTTTCTGGGAGATAGCGTTTCCTCTGGCCAGGGATGGAATTTTCGTGGTGAGTCTGATGACTTTTGTGGGAAACTGGAACGAGCTGCTGGTCGCCATGGTTTTTACCAGCAGTCCGAGTGTGCAGACGATACCGGTCCGGCTGACAGCCTTTGTCAGCCCTTATGCCACGGACTATGTCCGAATGTTTGCGGCGATCGTGCTGGCCATGCTTCCCACCATTGTGGTCTACTCGGCGTTCAGCAATAAAATAGTGGCGGGCCTGACGGCGGGGGCGGTAAAAGGTTAGAGGAATCTGGCTGTATACCGCCGCAGGCAGGCCTGCGGTATGCGAGGGTAAGGATGAAGAAAGAATTTTGTAATCCGTTTATGCGAAAAGACGGAAGAGAAATAAAAAACAGGCAGGAGTGGGAAGAACAGAGGAGAGGCTATCTGGACTTTTTGCAGTGCGGCCTTTATGGAAATATGCCAAAATGGGGGGAGCCGGCCTTCGGCGAGGTCATAAGCCAAAAGGCCTGTTACGATAACAGAGCGGTGCGGGAGGTCGTGAAGATCCGGATTTTTGGCAAGGAACATGAGGGAATCAAGGTGACGATCGTCCGGCCGCAGATCGGGGAGCGGGTGCCGGTGATTGTCTGGAACTGTTACAAGGATCTGGAGAGCTGCCCCATTGAGGAAGAAGCGGTATGCGAAAGAAAGTTTGCGATCGCCGGTTTTGACCGGGAGGAGATCGCATGGGACGGGGAGAAGAGAGGAATTTTGGAAGAACTCTATCCGGAATGCGGGTGGGGGCGGATCGCACAGTGGTCCTGGGGAAACAGCCGGATTATTGACTATCTGCAAACCTCCTCCTTTGCGCAGCCGAACCGCTATCTGGTCACGGGACATTCCCGAGGGGGAAAGGTGTCTCTCTGTACGGGAATATTTGATGAGAGAGTGGCGCTGTGCCATGCCAATGATTCGGGCTGCGGCGGCGCCGGGAGCGTACATTTTACCGGCAGCAGGTATGGAATGGGAATCGGGGACTGTGAGAGTCTCGCCTCGGTTTACCGCGATTTCCCCTACTGGTGGGGAGAGAATCTGGGAGAGTTTGCGGACGGGGGGAAAGAGTTCCCGATTGACGCCCATATCATGCGGGCAATGGTGGCGCCGAGAGCGATTCTGACCACGGAGGCCTACGGGGATACCTGGTCCAATCCCTACGGCACCCTGGCGGCTTGGAGGGCGTCTCAGGAGGTTTTCAGCTTTCTGGGATGTCCGGAGCACAATGGGATACACTATCGGGAAGGAGGACACGGCTTTCTTGAAATTGACTGGAGAACTCTGATCGATTATTATGATATGTGTTACCGGAACCGCAGAGAAAAGATCAGTGCGGTATATTTCCCCAGGGATTGGAAAGAGAATGAAGACCGTTTCGACTGGAAAAATATCCGGCTGCATTACGGCTGGCATTATCCCCGACAGGAGACAGGCAGTGCATGAACAGTTCTTTTATTAATCAGTCCAGGTATCTGCAGTGGTATTACAACACGGATTACGAGGGATACCCTGTGCATTTTCATCACGGTAATTTTTTTGAGTTTATCATTCCCCTTACGGGGGATTATAAGGTATCGGTGGAAGAAAAAATTTATGATCTGAGGGAGCGGGATATTCTGATCATACCGCCCGGGATGCTGCATGGCATGCTGCCGACCAAGGAGCCGGGCGGAAGGATTATCTTTATGGTCAATATGGATTTCATGTATTTGTACGAGAATTACTCGGATATCATGTCTTTCCATGCCCCTGTGCTGTGCATAAGAGAAGCCGGCGGATGTCATCACCAGGATATCTATAAGCTGGTGATGAAAATGAGGAGCGAATATTACCATGACAATCCGTTTCGGGACACGTATATTTACTCTCTCATATTACAGATTTTTGTCACGCTTTCCAGAAGCGGCCTGTATGAGGCGGGAGGCAAGGCAAAGCGGGAAAATACCAAAAAGAAGGAGACGTTTCTGCTGGTCCAGGAATATATGAAGCTGCACCTGCAGGAGGGGCTCGGACTGGAGGAGACGGCGGAGCGGTTTGGCTTCAGCAAATGTCATTTTTCCAGATTGTTTAAAGAGAATCTTCAGATGAATTTTAACGAATATCTGAGCGCACTGCGTATGGAGCAGGCGGAAAGGCTCCTCATACAGAATTCCTATCTCACGGTACAGGAAACCGGTTACCGGTGCGGATATAAAAGCTACAGTGCGTTTGTGAAGGCTTTTAAGGAGAGCTATGGCTGTACGCCTACGGAGTACAAAAGGAAAAACAGAGGCGGAAAGAAGGGGGAGCGGGAGCCGTGACAGGGAAAAGGCAGACGGCGTCCGAAACTTTGGAGAGCCGTTATGAAAAATTTGTGCCGAACCGGATGAGATATCTCAATTTATACCGGAATGATGACAGTCTGGGCTATCCGAGCCACTGGCATTCCGTGAACGAGATTGAATTTATCATGCCCATCCTCAACGATTTTTCCGTTATGTGCGATGGAAAGGAAATAGAACTGAGGGAGAATGAAATCCTGATCATACCCCACGGGCATCCCCACAGCCTTCTGCCCTCCAAAGAATATGGGGAGAGGATTGTCTTCGTGGCGGATCTGGGGCTGATGCATCAGTTCCGTGAGTACCGATCGCTGTTCTCCTTTCAGATTCCGCTCACGAAGATCGATCAGAGGACTCCGCAGCTGCAGAGGGAAATGTGCCGGTGTATCCGGCAGCTGGAGGAAGAATACTTTTCCGAGAAAAAGATGAGGAACAGCTGTATTTACGCATTGGTGATCCAGATTTTTGTGATGCTGGCCAGGTGCTCCACCCTGTCGGAGACGGCGGGCGGAGGCGTCCTGTATCCGGAAAAACTGGCCATGGTGGCCGAATACCTGGAAAACCATTGCGGCGGGGAGCTGACTCTGCAGAAAGTGGGGGAGATTTTCGGCTACACAAAGCAGGAGCTCACGGAACTGATCAGCCGGTATATCGGTCTGAGCTTCCGGCAGTGGCTTTTAAACGTGAGAATCAATAAGGCGGAGGAATACTTGAGCGAGAAACACGAATACAGCATAGGGGAGATCGCCCTGCTGTGCGGCTACAGGAATTACAATACCTTTGTCCGTGTGTTTAAGGAGAAAAAAGGCTGTACGCCGTCCGAATACAGGAAAAACAGATATTAATACAAAGCAAGGGGGAGAAAAGGATGGAAGAGAAAGTTTCAAATCTTTTTTTGAAAAAAGACGGGAGCATGATTGCCAGTCCCGGAGAATGGATGGAATACCGTGCACAGTGGAAAGAAATCCTGGAGGAAAATCTGTACGGGACGTTTCCCAGGGAAGCGGGGACGGCAGGGGGAAGGATTACGGAAAGCAGCCTGGTTTATGGGGCGAAAGCCGTCCGGGAGACGGTAGAGCTGCGCTTTGGCAGGGAAAAGCAGGTTTGCCTTCCGGCGGAAATCCTTCGGCCGGAAGGCGGGGGGAAGTATCCCGTTATCCTGTGGAACCGCCACTGCCAGGAGGACCGATGTCCTGTGGAGGAGGAGCTGGTGTGCGGCCATGGTTTTGTCCTTGCCTCCTTTGTCCGGGGAGATCTGGTGGAGGACGCCGCAGAGCCGGAGGATAAGAGTTTGTTGGAGGCCTACCCCGGATACACGTGGGGACGCATTGCCCAGTGGGCTTTCGGAATGTCCAGGCTTCTGGATTACGTGGCACAGCAGGAGTACTGTGACAGGCGGTATGTGACGGCCTGCGGGCATTCCAGGGGAGGTAAGACGGCCCTGTGCGCAGCCATCTATGACGAACGCTTTGCCATGTGTCATGCCAATGGCTCCGGCTGCCTTGGCGCAGGCTCGCTGCGGATTTTCGGAGGTCATTTTGGATACGGGTTTGGAGTTTGCGAGACCATTACCAGAATACAGGAGGTGTTTCCGTACTGGTGGGCTGCGAAGCTTGCGGAATATACGGGAGAGAAAGAGAGCGAAATGCCTGCGGACGGTCATATACTGAGAGCTCTGATTGCGCCAAGGCCGGTGATTACCACGGAAGGGTGCGGGGACGACTGGTCCAATCCCTACGGGACACAGATTATGTGGAGGGCGGCGCAGGAAATTTACGATTTCCTTGGATGCCGTGACAGGAACGCCATCCATTACCGGGAGGGCGGTCATGGATTCCAGAGCCTTGACTGGCGCACACTTGCAGATTTCATGGAGATGCAGTTCAGAAATAAGAAAGTACATACAAATCTTGTCTCTTTCCGCAGTGAAGAAGAGACGGAGGAAGCATGCGGATGGAAATGGGAAAGGCCGTTTTACAGTTGGCGCGCTCCTGAAAAAAGATAGAGAATAACCGAACAGATTCTGTTTTCAATAACCTGCGTTTGTGGTATATTCGTATTAGTGGATTACCACGGACGCAGTTTTTGAATTTACAGCATGAAGGGGTATTTTTTATGAAGAAAATGAAATCGTTGCAGGGGGCTTTCTATGTATTGGTGCTTTTGTCGGTCATTGTCGCCCTTTTCTACTGGTACACGACGCAGAACAGCAGACGCATGGAGGAGAGGAACCGGAATTATGCAGCGGATTCGGCCAGGCTGAAGGCCACGCAGATTGATAACGAGCTGAAAAACGCATTGGATCTGGTTAACACTTATGCATATTTTGTGGGAGAGAGCCTTACGGATCCGGTGGTCACGGATGAAATGCTGACAGAGATGGAAGCGAATTCACAGTTTGACGCCCTGCTGTTTACCACGGCGGACGGTGTGGATCATATTTCTGACGGGAGGATCTCGGACGTGACGGACCGCGATTTTTATCAAAACGGCATGAGCGGGAAAAGCGATATCTCCATCATATTTGATCCCCATTTTTTTGACGAGACCATGGCCAGCTTTTATTCTCCCGTATATTTTGAGGGGGAGATTGCAGGGATACTCCGGGGAGCCTATCTGGCAGAGGAATATTTGAAGGATATGCTTGCCACCACGTATTTCGGGGAACAGGCGGATGTGTTTCTGTGCACGCCGGAAGGAAGGGTGATTGCAAGCTCGGATGATGAGATGTATGAGGGGAACGTGCTGGATATCCTTGCGGGATCCGGCGTCATTGATAAAGGAACCGCGGTAAAGGCAAAAGAAATTTTCAAAAACGGCGGAGAGGGGGCTTTTATCTGTGCTCCCGGCAGCCAGAAGGATAATATCTGTGTCAGTTACCTTCCGAACAATGATTTTGTTCTTGTGCAGACCTTTCCGGAGAGTGTCACACAGAGGATGATACAGGACGAAAATATTGTGGGAATCCGGCTGGAGCTTATGCTGATCGTGCTGTTTGCGGTCTGTATTATCGTGCTGCTTATCCGGGCGGGAAGGGAAAAGAAGCGGCTGGAAGAGGAGAACCGGGAGCTGGGATACATCATAAGCGGCGTCAACGTGCTGTTTCCCCGCTTTGCCCTGGTGGATCTTGAGGCGGGTACCTACCGCTATCTGGCGGGCACGAGATCGGAGAATAAGGATCTGCCCATAACCGGCAGATACGAGGATCTGGTGGAAACGCTCTGTTCCATGATGCCGGATGAGAAGGAACGCAGGGAGCTTGAGGGGCAGATCAGCAGGGATTCGGTGGCGCAGGTGCTGCGGGAGCAGAAAGACATGCGTTTTGAGAATCACATCATACGCGATGGACGCTCGCAGTGGGAGCACATGAATATCGTCTGCCTGGAGAGGGGGGAAGAAAGGGCCACCAAGGCGCTGCTCACCCGTCAGAATATCACGGAGGTAAAGGAAAAAGAGCTTCGGATTCAGGCCAAGATCTCTCTTGCCGACCGCAAGGAGCGGCAGTATCGGATTGCGATTACCTCTAATTCCTTCTGCACCTTTGAGTTCAACCTCACGCAGGATCTGGTGGAGCAGGATATTGTGCGTATGATTGACGGACGCAGAGTCTCCCTGCTGGAAAAGGCGGGGCTTACGGCGCCCTGTAAGGCGTCGGAATGCTTTGAGAGATGGAAAGCGTTTGTGCTGGAGGAGTCCAGGGAGGACTATGTAGGAATGGTCAACTTGGAATATCTGTCACAGCGCTTTGAACAGGGGGATGCGGAGGTGGACGTGGATTACTGGGGGCAGGATTCCGCCGGGGAGCAGATGTGCGTCCGTCAGTCCTTTATCATGACAAAGGATGACTCTACGGACGATATCGTGGTCATGGTAGTGTCGAAGGAGATCACAGAGCAGGTCAGAAAGCAGAGGCAGCAGACCCAGGCGCTGCAGGATGCCCTCATGCAGGCGCAGCATGCCAACCGGGCAAAGACCACCTTCCTTTCCAACATGTCCCATGATATCCGTACGCCCATGAATGCGATCATAGGATTCACCACCATTGCGGTGAGCCATATTGATAACAGGGAGCAGGTCAGGGACTGTCTGCAGAAGGTTCTCTCTTCCAGCAACCATCTGCTCAGCCTGATTAACGACATCCTTGACATGAGCCGGATCGAGAGCGGAAAGGTGCAGATCAAAGAGCAGGAATGCAATATTTCCGAGATTATGCACAATCTGGTAAATATTATTCAGCCGCAGGTCAAGGCAAAGCAGCTGGAGCTGTTTATCGATACCTTTGAGGTCGCTAACGAGGACGTGATTGCGGATGCGCTCAAGATGAATCAGGTGTTTATCAATCTTCTGAGCAATGCCGTGAAGTACACGCCGGCAGGGGGAACGATTTCCTTCCGGATCATGCAGAAGACCACCTTCCGCCATGGATACGGCGATTATGTGTTTGTCATTAAGGATAACGGAATCGGGATGTCCAGGGAATTTGTGGAGCATGTATTTGAACCCTTTGAGAGGGAGGCAAGCGCCACCCGATCCGGTATTCAGGGCACAGGGCTCGGCATGGCTATCACGAAAAATATCGTAGAGATGATGAACGGCACCATCAGCGTGGAGAGCGAGGTGGGTAAGGGAAGCACGTTTACCGTGGCGCTGACGCTGAAGCTTCAGGATGTTGCAAAGAATGCGGAACAGCTGGAAGGCCTTAAGGGCCTTAGGGCCATGGTGGTGGACGACGACTTTAATGTCTGCGACAGCGTGAGCAAGATGCTCAAGCAGATCGGTATGAGGGCCGAGTGGACCACCTCCGGCAGGGAGGCGGCATACCGGGCAAAAATGGCATATGAGGAAGGCGATTCTTACCATACCTATATTATCGACTGGCAGATGCCCGAGCTTAGCGGGGTGGAGACGGCCAGGAAGATCCGCAGCGTGGTGGGAAATGATGCGCCTATCATTATCTTGACGGCATATGACTGGACGGATATTGAGGAAGAGGCGAGGAATGCCGGCGTCACGGCCTTCTGTGCAAAACCGCTTTTCATGTCTGATCTGAAATCCGCACTTCTTGCAGCAAACAATCTGACCGACCGGGAGGAAGAGGCCGCTTCATGGACGCTGGCTGACTTTGGCGGGAAGAGGATTCTGCTGGTGGAGGATATTGAGCTGAACCGTGAGATTGCGGAGGTTATCCTCACAGAATCGGGATTCCTTGTGGAATCGGCTCCGGACGGCACAGATGCGGTAGCCATGATGGAAAAAGCTCCGGAAAACTACTATGACGCAATTCTCATGGATGTGCAGATGCCGATCATGAACGGCTATGAGGCCACCAGGACCATCCGCAATCTGCCAAGGAAGGATGTCAGGGATCTGCCGATCATTGCCATGACGGCCAATGCATTGGAGGAGGATAAGGAGGCGGCGTTAAAGAACGGAATGAGCGCCCATATCGCCAAGCCGCTGGATATGGATATTTTCATGGCGGTGCTCAAGGAATTCGTTAAATAATGCAAGGGTCAAAAGGTCATGTATGATATGCTTGCATATCTGTGCATGACTTTGGGAGTCCAACATCATTAAATAATTTCAAACGAGGCAGGAGGACGGAGGTGTGGTAAAACCGGAAAGTGGAAAGCGGATATCAAAGACGGATACTTATCTGAATTGTGCGGAAAGTTTTGCCTACAGGAGCACATGCCTGAAAAGAAAGTACGGGGCAGTGATTGTGAAGGAGGATGCGGTGATCTCCACGGGCTACAATGGCTCTCCCAGGGGCTTTGAAAACTGCTGTGATATCAGGGATTGTCCCCGGATCCGAAGGAACATGCATCAGGGGGAAGGGTACGGACTGTGCCGTGCGGTGCATGCGGAGGCAAACGCCTTACTCAACTGCTCCAGGGAGCAGACTATGGGAGCTGATCTGTATCTGTCCTGCGTAAATCCGCAGGACGGCTCCGTGCATCATGCAAGGCCCTGCCCGCTCTGCGCCCGCCTGATCATCCAGGAGGGTATACGGAATGTGATCCTGCGAAAGGGCGAGGGGACGGAAAACTATCAGGTTATTCCGGCAAAGGAGCTTGCGTGGTTTATGGAAGAATAGGAGAAGGAAAAAAGACAGTGAAAAAAGATAGAGTATTATATGTTTCAGATCTTGACGGTACACTGCTGAATACGAAGGACAAGATATCGGATTACAGCGTTGAGACAATTAACGCCCTGGTGGAGCGGGGAATGCTTTTTACCTACGCAACCGCAAGATCCCTGGTTTCGGCCTCTGCGGTGGCCCGGGGGCTTTCCACTCAGATTCCGGTGATCGTCTATAACGGGGCTTTTATCATAAAGCCGGATACCGGGGAGATTCTCTCGTCCGTCTTTTTCACGCAAAGGGAGCGGGAGACAGTGGCGGATTTTCTTACGAAGGAGGGTATCTTTCCGCTGGTTTACGCCTATGTGGACGGGCAGGAGAGGGTATCCTGGCTGCCGGAAAAAGAAAACGAGGGCTTTTGCCGGTATTTTGCAAAGAGGAAGGGGGATCGGCGGTTCCGGCCGCTTACGGAGGAACAAAATCTCTATGAGGGGGAGATTTTCTATTTTACCTGTATCGGGGAGAGGGAAGAGCTCCTTCCTGTCTACGAGAGATTCCGGGATGACGGAAACTATATCTGCACCCTGCAGCAGGAGCTTTACAGCACGGAATATTTCTGTGAGATCATGCCAAAAGGGGCCACCAAGGCGAATGCCATCGGAAAGCTGAAGAAGATGTGGGGGTGTGAGAGGGTGGTATCCTTCGGAGATGCCGTTAACGATATTCCCATGTTCCGCATCTCGGATGAATGCTATGCGGTGGCAAATGCAGTGGATGAGCTGAAGGCCATGGCGGACGGCGTGATCGGGGATAATGACAGTGACGCAGTGGCAAGATGGCTGCTTGCGAGTGCGGTTGTCTGAATGTTTCAGCAGCTTACTGTTTCGCAATTACCTAAAAAAGCTTAGTTATGGAAAGGAAAAAGGATTATGTTGGAATTCAAGTATGACACGCAGCTTTTAATTGAGGGAGAAAACCTGGATGAGGACGAGATCAGCGAGTATTTCACAGAGCACTTTAATGGAGACTGCCTGCTGGCGGTGGGAGACGAGGAGCTGATCAAGATCCATTTTCACACCAACGAGCCCTGGGAGGTGCTGAGATACTGTGCGTCCATCGGGGAGATCTATGATATCGTGATAGAGGATATGGACAGGCAGTCCAGAGGCCTAAAGGGATAATCGGCTGGCGAGGTATT
The DNA here is from genome assembly GCA_910579685.1 of uncultured Lachnospiraceae bacterium. Lineage (GTDB taxonomy): Bacteria > Bacillota > Clostridia > Lachnospirales > Lachnospiraceae > Suilimivivens. Next base: position 29,591 of record CAJTVN010000021.1, read on the forward strand.
TCGGAAAAGGAGACCTATGACCGTTATGAAAGGTATTTATTATAATGGAAAGGATGCGCTTTACAGGGAGGACATTCCCATGCCCGTACCGGAAGAGCGGGAGAGCCTTGTGAAGATCCGTATGTGCGCTCTCTGCAATACGGACAAGGAGATTCGAAAGGGCTATCGTCCCGACTTCCGGGGAGTGATGGGACATGAATTCGTGGGCGAGGTGCTGGAATCTCCCAGGGAAGACCTGATCGGAAAGAGAGTGGTGGGAGAGCTCAATGCCTCCTGCGGGAAGTGCATCTATTGTAAGACGGGACGCACCACTCACTGTAACAGCCGCAGGGTTCTTGGCATGTCGAACAAGGACGGAGCGTTTGCGGAATATATGACCATTGACACGGGACTTCTCCACGTGGTTCCGGACGGCCTTGCGGATGAGATTGCGGTTTTTACAGAGCCTCTTGCGGCGGCTCTCGAGATTCTCACGCAGATTCATATTTCTCCTGACAAAAATGCGGCGGTTCTGGGGGACGGAAGGCTTGCCCTTCTGACAGCCCAGGTTCTGGCGCTTACCGGGCTTGACCTTACGGTAATTGGAAAGCACGAGGAAAAGCTGGAACGGTTCAAGCCCTTTGCGAGGGTGACGACGCAGGGCGAGAGGGAGGGCTACGAATATGTGGCCGAGTGCACGGGATCCGAGACCGGGCTTCCCAGGGCTTTTGAGCTGGTACGGAAAAAGGGAACCATTATTCTAAAGAGCACTTATGCCGGGAAGCTTGGCCTGGATATGAGCATGGTTGCCGTGAATGAGATTACCATTGTGGGGAGCAGATGCGGCCCCTTTGAGCCGGCGCTCAAGCTGCTTGGAGAAGGGAAGGTCAAGCTGCCGCCCATTGAGCTGTATGATCTGAAGGATTTTGAGAAGGCCTTTGCGTCAAGGGCGTTTAAGGCGGGGTTTGCATTATAGGGGGAAGTCTGCATTATCAATCGCAGCAATGTATTCGTCCGTACTAAAAATAAAACGTTCTCCCTTTTATTTATGCATCCATGCAATTTAAGCAGTTCAGGCAATCCTTCTGGATTAATTCATGAAAATCTACTGTTACATAAAGACAATTAAGCCGGAGCATACTAGGAAGTATGAAAAAGAAGAATATCCACAGCTTTGATTTTTATTGTCTTTTATTTTTTGTGCTGTCCTTTGCGGGCTGGGTATGGGAGGTGGTTCTGCATCTTTTTACCTCCCACGCTTTTATTAACCGGGGCGTTTACAAGGGGCCTTATCTGCCAATTTACGGCGTGGGAGGCCTGCTGCTGTCCTTTTTCCTGAAACGATTCCGCAAAAACCCGCCTTTGGTGTTCGCCCTTTCCCTGATGATCTGCTCCGTGCTCGAATATTTCACCAGCTGGTTTCTGGAAAGAAAGTGGGGAGTGAGATGGTGGGACTACAGCGGGCATTTCATGAATCTGAAAGGGAGGATCTGCCTGATGGGGGCGCTGGTGTTCGGGGCGGGAGGAACCGCCCTTGTGTGCTGGTTTGTCCCCGCTTATGAGAAGTGGGTGGAAAAGCTTCCGGTAAAGCTGCGGCTTACGGTGTGCGTTATCTCACTTGTCGTCTTTGCGGCGGATGCGGCCCATGCCGAAATACGGCCCAATGTGGGCGAGGGGATTACTTCGGAGGAAGAAAATTAGATAATAAAACACTTGTATTTTCAGATGTCCGGTGATATAGTGAATATACTCTGATATCGTATTTCGTTCATACGATTCTGACTTCCAGTCATGCTGGAAGGTAAAGGAGGGCATTTCGCCCTGTTGATACCCACTGTAAAGCTGGCAGAAAAGAGAAAACGGCAGCTGAATGTCATAATGCATTTCGGCGTACCTTTATTCCTTCAATCCTATTTTCTGTCAGGAAAATTATCGATATGGAAGGAGCCATTTATGACAAAAGAAACGCAGACTGCTATCAACAACCCGCAGCTTTTTGACAGCAGCAGTAAGCTGATTTTCGGTGACAATATTTTAAGCGCTCAGTTTTTCCGGGACTATGCCGACATGGAAATTCTGAGAAATATAAAACCGGAGGATGTGGAGGACGTATCAAATCGTTACGTGCCGCTGTTTGGCACGGAGCGGGAGAGTGACACAGTCAAGAGAGTGGATATTTCCAAGTACCATTCCCTGAAAAGTCCGTTTGCGGAAAAGAACGAAAGCGAGATCAATTTACCGTTGTATATTGTTTCGCTTATTGAACACAAGACGAAAGTGGAGTATAATGTGGTCATGCAGATGCTGCGGTACACGGTGTATATCTGGGAGGATTTTGAGAAAGAGATGGAGAGACGGCATGCGGGTATCAGCCGGAGGAAAGGATTCAGATATCCGCCGGTTCTTCCGATCGTTTATTACGAGGGGAATGGGGAATGGACAGCCCCGGCTGATCTGTCGGAAAGAATCCTTGGCGGGGAGCTTTTAGGAAAATATCTGCCGCATTTCAAGTACCAGCTGGTTCGGCTGCATGACTACAGCAATGCGGAGCTGCTCAAAAAAGGGGACGAGATCTCCCTGGCTATGCTGATCAACAAGATTCACAGTCCGGAGGACATGACGGCGTTCATGAAAATTTCAGGTGAAAAGGCAGATGAAATTCTGAAGGATACGCCCGAGTATCTTCTGGAGATTATGGCAAAACTGCTCAGGGCGTTGTTATATAAAATGAACCTGCCAGAGGAAGAGACGGAGAGCGCAGTTTCAAAGATTAAGGAGCGTAAGATGTCGATGCTGTTTGAGAATGTAACAATGGATATACAGGCGGAGAGAAGGAACAGGGCGAAGGCGGAAGAGAGACTTAATGCGACAGAGAAAGCGTTTGAAGTCTATAAACAGGTCAGCAGAATGCAAAGACGGGGCTGTCTTGAAGCTGAGATTAAGAGTGCCCTGTCGGAAAAATTTTCTCTGACAGAGGAGGAGGCGGATGCCGAGTACAGGAAAGCTCTTGAAGAGTATTTAAAAGATTGACGGTGTGATGCCATATCTGCCGATTGACAAACAGGTCTTTCTACATTATGATAGACATGACAAAAGCCATGACGAAGAGAAGTAGTGTGGGAGTTCACTCAAAGAGAGTCGGCGGCGGTGGGAATCCGGCAGCAGAGCCCATATGAATAACACTTCCGAGCTGCAGGCTGAACAGGACGGCTATATCGAAGCTGTTCCAAGTAGGTGCGCCGTAAGCCGCGCGTGAGACGGCAGATGAAGGGACTGCACGGCAGAGAGTTGCAAAGCGGCATCTTGCAATGAAAAAGCTTGCGTTGTAAACGGCTGCATGGCAGTAAATCAGGTGGTACCGCGGATTTTTATTCGTCCTGAATTGATGAAACGTCAATTCAGGGCGTTTCTGGTTAACACGGGGATGGAGCGCAGAGTGCGTCTTCCCTGAATGAAACAGTAAACCGAATGGGAAAGGGAGAGAAAGATGGAATTATCGACATTGTATCGGGAATGTACACTGGATCAGATTACAGAAAAAGACATCGCGGGAGAACGAAAGGTAGCAGGCTGGGTGGAAAATATCAGGGACCATGGCGGCGTGTCCTTTATCGACCTGAGAGACAGGTACGGCGTACTGCAGATTGTCATGAGAAATACGCAGCTGCTTAAGGGAATTGGCAGGGAAGACTGCGTGAGTATTACGGGAAAGATTGAGAAACGGGACGAGGAGACTTACAATCCCAGGATCCCCACGGGAACCATTGAGCTGGAGGCCCACACCGTGGAGATTCTGGGAAAGGTCACAGGACAGCTTCCCTTTGAGATTGTAACGTCTAAGGAGACAAGAGAGGAGCTGCGGCTGAAATACCGCTATCTGGATCTGAGGAACCGGAAGGTTCTGGATAACATGATTTTCCGTTCCAGAGTGATTCAGTTTCTCCGGGAGAAAATGACGCAGCTGGGATTTATTGAGGTACAGACCCCGATTCTGTGCGCATCCTCGCCGGAGGGAGCAAGGGACTATATTGTGCCTTCCAGACATTATAAGGGGAAATTTTATGCGCTGCCCCAGGCACCCCAGCAGTATAAGCAGCTATTGATGGTATCGGGAATCGACAAGTATTTCCAGATCGCCCCCTGCTTTAGGGACGAGGACGCAAGGGCGGACCGCTCTCCCGGTGAGTTTTACCAGCTGGATTTTGAGATGAGCTTTGCCACCCAGGAGGATGTGTTCCGGGTGGGAGAGGAAGTGCTTACGGCCGCCTTTGAGAAATTTGCACCGGAAGGGTATGCGGTTACGAAGGCTCCCTACCCGGTGATCAGCTATAAGCGGGCCATGCTGGAATTCGGAACGGATAAGCCGGATCTGCGCAATCCCCTGAGAATTATTGATCTTTCGGAATTTTTTAGTAAATGTGCCTTTAAGCCGTTCCAAAATAAGACGGTGAGGGCTGTCAGAATACACGGACTTCAGTCCAAGGGCTTCCACGAGAAGATGCTGAAATTTGCCATGGGAATCGGGATGGCCGGACTGGGCTACCTGGAGGTGCAGGAGGATCTGTCCTTCAAGGGTCCGATCGACAAGTTCATACCGGATGACCTGAAGGCGGAGCTTCGACGGCTGGCGGATCTTGCGCCGCAGGACACCATTTTTTTCATTGCGGACAAAGAGCGGCGGGCGGCGGACTATGCCGGGCAGATCCGCACGGAGCTGGGAGAGAGGCTGGAAATCTGCGAGAAAAACGCATACCGTTTCTGTTTTGTCAATGATTTTCCCATGTTCGAGCTGGATGAGGAGACGAAAAAGCCTGTGTTTACACACAATCCCTTTTCCATGCCCCAGGGAGGGCTTAAAGCGCTTTGCGATAAGGATCCTCTGGAGATTCTGGCGTATCAGTACGATATTGTCTGTAACGGCGTGGAGCTTTCCTCAGGTGCGGTGCGCAACCACAGTCTGGATGTGATGGTGAAAGCATTTGAAATTGCGGGCTATGACGAGGAGGTATTGAAGCAGAAATTCGGGGCGCTTTACAATGCATTTCAGTTCGGAGCGCCTCCCCATGCGGGAATGGCTCCCGGTGTGGACCGGATGATCATGCTTCTTCGCAATGAGCAAAATATCAGAGAAGTTATAGCCTTTCCCATGAGCGGATCCGCACAGGATCTGATGTGCGGATCTCCGGGCGAGGTGACGGAGCAGCAGCTTCGGGAAGTGCATATCAAAGTCAGAAAATAGCCGGGAAAGGCAGGGGAAACGGGAAATCATGATAAGGCATCGCAATAATATGAATATCTTTATTGTAGGCGGGGGAGCGATTGGAAGAACACTGGCGGGACAGCTGGTAAAGGACGGCTATAAGCTGACGGTCATTGACCGGAATCCGGACGTGGCGGGAAGGCTGGGAAATACCATGGATATTCTCTGTTACACGGGAAACGGAGCCTCCTATTCCACTCTGGAGGAGCTTGGTGCGGGAGAGGCGGATATTTTTATCGCAGTGACGGAGACGGATGAGATGAATATCCTGAGCTGTCTTACCGCCCATCTGTTAGGAGCCGGACATACCATAGCCCGGATCCGGGATGTGGACTATGCGAAACATAACCACTTTTACAAAGACAGGCTTGGACTTTCCATGATCATCAATCCGGAGCTTGCCACGGCCATGGAGATCGGAAGGCTCCTTCGCTTCCCTCTTGCCACCAGGGTGGAGGTTTTTGCGGGGGGACGTGCGGAGCTTGTGGAGATGAGCGTCCGGGAGGAGAGCCCTTTAAATGGCAAATCCCTGATCGAGATCACCCAGAGCATGGGAATCAATCTGTTAATCTGCGCCGTGGTGCGGCAGGAGGAGGCCTTTGTACCCAAAGGAAGCACGGTGATCTGTAAGGGAGATATTCTGTATCTGACAGGAGCGGCGGACGAGCTGCGTAAGGCCTTTCGAAAACTGAAGCTCCCCGTGAAGCCTCTCAAATCAGTCATGATAGCGGGAGGGGGAAGGATTTCCCACTATCTGGCGGAGGCACTGCTTCATCAGGGCTCCAAGGTGACGCTGATCGAGAGGAATGAAGAGATGGCAAATGCCATATCCGGCGCAATCTCCGGAATCAACGTGATCTGCGATGATGCGCTGGCCTATTTTGATTCCATGTCCCAGACGGACATCCAGAGAACGGACGCTTTTATCACGCTGACGGAAAACGACGAGTACAACCTCACAGCGGCTATGTACGGAGAATCCCAGGGGATCGGCAAGGTGATCTCCAGGATCAGCGCCAAGTCCCGATTAAAGGTGCTCTCTCCTGAAAGCAAGATCTGTACCATATCCAGGGAGGATGTTGCAGCGGACAGGATTCTGGGCTACAGCCGTTCTCTCCTCAATGCGGAGGATAATGATGCAGTGGAATCCCTGTACCGGCTCATGGACGGTAAGATTGAGTTTATTGAGTTTAAGGTGGACGAGAAGGATCAGAACCTGAATATTCCCCTGAAAAATCTTAAAATGAAGCGCAATATACTGATTGGATGCATTATAAGAGATATGAGAACCATTATTCCCAGAGGTGATGATGTGATCAGAACCGGAGACACCGTGCTGGTTGCTTCCATAAACAGACAGATCGCCCGCCTGGAAGACATTTTTGCTACGTAAGGATCATGCGGAGAGGCGGATACGAAGATGAATAAACGTAAGATTATCAGTATAATAGGAAGAATTATTTTGATTGAGGCGGCGCTGATGATTCCGGCCCTTGTGGTGTCGCTTCTCTATGGGGACGGCGATGCTCCGGCTTTTATCGTTACCATGATTCCGGCGATGATTGTTGGGCTTCTTTTTTCCAGGGTGCGGCAGTCGGACAGGAGAATGAGCAGCCGGGACGGATACTTCATTGTGGCGGCGGCCTGGATCGTGATTTCCCTGATCGGGGCAGTGCCCCTTTTTGCCGCAGGTGGATTTGCCTCCTACTGGGATGCGCTCTTTGAGATTATTTCAGGCTTTACCACCACCGGAGCGTCCATACTGGCCCGGCCTGAGGATCTGGGCCACGGCATTATCTTCTGGCGCAGCTTTACCCACTGGATCGGGGGTATGGGAGTGCTGGTCTTCGTGCTCATGGTGATGCCTATGGAAAATGATAATTCCATGCATCTTGTGCGGGCGGAGGTGCCGGGGCCCACGGCGGGCAAGCTGGTTCCCAGAATGCGCACCACCTCCATGATTCTCTACGGGATTTATGCGGCTATGACGTTGATCCTGGTGGTTCTTCTGCTCTGCGGAAGGATGTCCTTGTTTGACAGTTTCTGCATCGCTTTCGGAACGGCGGGAACCGGCGGGTTTGCCACCAGCTCTGCGGGGATCGCAGGCTATGACAGCGCTTACATTGAGATTGTGCTGGGCGTTTTCATGCTGCTTTTCGGCATCAATTTTAATATTTATCATCTGCTCCTGTTCGGCAAGATCAGGGACGTGTTTAAGTCGGAGGAGGTCAAGGTATATCTCGGGATCGTGGCCGCATCCACGATTGCCATTTCCGTCAATATCTTAGGTCAGTCGGCGAGTCTGGGAAGAGCGGTAAGAGACTCCTTTTTTCAGGTGGCAAGCATCATCACCACCACGGGCTTTGCCACGGTGGACTTTAATTTCTGGCCGGAGTTCTCCAAGCACACGCTGGTGCTGCTCATGATCATCGGCGCCTGCGCAGGCTCCACGGGCGGCGGTTTTAAGGTTTCGCGGGGGCTTATTCTGGTGAAATCCTTTTTTGCGGAGATCAGGAAGATCATCACGCCAAGAGCCGTGATCACGGTGAGGCTGGACAAAAAGCCGGTGGATATGCAGACGGTGAATTCCACAAAGATCTATGCCGGCGCTTACCTGATCCTGATCTGTGTGTTTACCTGGATCCTTTCTCTGGACGGAAAGGATCTGACCACGAATCTCACGGCGGTGCTGTCCTGTTTTAACAATATCGGGCCCGGTCTTGCCGGGGTGGGTCCTATGGAAAATTTCAGCTTTTATTCTGACTGGGCGAAGGTGCTTCTGTCTGCGGCAATGCTCACGGGAAGGCTGGAAATATTTCCCATGTTTCTGCTGTTTTCCAGATCCACACATAAAAAGTAGGCTATCCGCCTTTTCCACACACAAATCACAAATTTGCGTGGTATACTGACTGGAAACAGGGGGTATTAAGATGCAGAAAATTTTAGTGGTCGAGGATGATCCGGATATTCAGGAGCTTTTGCAGAACTTCCTGAGGGAGGCCGGTTATGAGGTGGGCACAGCCTTTGACGGGGTGGAGGGGCTTGGCGCATTTGAGGAGAGGGATTATGATCTGGTGCTCCTTGATGTCATGCTTCCCAAGCTGGACGGATTTGCACTCTGCGAGCTGATACGCAGAAAATCCCGGGTTCCCATTATCATGCTCACGGCTCTCAGCGGTGAGAAGGAGCAGATCAGGGGGCTTGACCTGCAGGTGGATGATTATATTACAAAACCTTTTTCCATGCCGGTTCTGATCCGCAAGGTGGCGGCGGTTCTCCGAAGGAGTGCGGCGGGAGCGGGATGGGAGCATCAGACGCTGTCCCACCAAAACCTTACCCTGGATCAGGATAGCCGCTGCGTCTTTTTGGACGGGCGGGAGTATGAACTGACCTGCCGCGAGTTTGAGGTGCTCTGGGAGCTTCTGTCCCACAGGGGGCGTGTGCTCACCCGGCAGAATCTCCTGGATCGTCTGTGGAAATACGATTTTTACGGGGACGAGAGGGTGGTCGACACACATATCAAAAATCTCCGCAAAAAGCTGGGGATCGATTTTATCCAGACAATCAGAGGGGTGGGATACAAAATTGATAAGGAAGATTAAGAGCAGTCTTTTTGCGGAAGTGTTTCTGATCACCCTGGCAATGCTTTTGGTTGTCAGTTTTTTTATCTATGCGGTGCTGGCCGTTCTCCTGCCAAAAACCTATTCTGCGGAGCTTGAACAGGCGCTGGATGGGCAGGCCCGGGATTTGGCGGGAGAGCTTTCCCGCATTTCCATGGAGGAGAGCGGAAGTCTCTTTGACCGGTTTCTCCGGAACGAAACGATCGCATATCTCGAGCTGTACACAGAGCAGGGAATTCAGCTGGAGATCCCCTCGGGCAGTGCGGAAAGCACAGGAACGGCATCGGAGGCTGTCACAGTGGAAGCGGAGGCCGTCTCGGAGATATCCTATGAGGAGCAGGCACCCCTCCTGTCAGGAAGCTACTGGTTTTCCTTTCAGGGAAGCGGGGAACGCTGTATGCTCACGGTTTACGGAAGAGCCAGGGAGGCGGCGAAGCTCCAAAAGTCCTTTTCCGGTATTTTCCCCATATTTCTGGGAGTGATGTTTCTTGCGGCCTTTGGCGTTTCCTTTCTGTATTCCCGTCTGATCACAAATCCCATAGTGAAACTAAGTCATATTTCCAAAGAGATTTCATCCCTTAAGCTTGAATGGAAGCTTGCAGGCGATCGTCAGGATGAGCTCGGGGTGTTGGAGAGAAGCCTGAATGAGATGTCGGTAAAGCTTGCGGAAACGCTGAAAGAGCTCAGGGAGGCGAACCGTCAGCTTGCCCTTGACATGGAGCAGGAGAAGGCTCTGGAGCAGGCGAGGCTGGATTTTTTTTCCGCAGTATCTCATGAGCTGAAGACCCCGATCACTATTATAAAAGGGCAGCTGGAGGGAATGTGTCTGAAAATAGGGGTCTACAGGGATCGGGATAAATATCTGGCCAGGGCGCTTGAGGTTACAAACCGGTTGGAGGCCATGGTAGGGGAGATCCTCACGGCGCTCCGGCTGGAAACCGCTCGGGAGGATTTTCAGAACCAGTGCTTTGACTGTGTTCCGCTGATCATGGCTTATCTGGAGGAGGCGGAGGATCTGACTGCGCAAAAACAGCTGCGGGTGCGCACGCACTGTGAGGGAAAGGCATGTATGAACGGTAATAAGCCGCTGATGGAAAAGGTGTTTTCCAACCTTATCGGGAATGCGGTGAAATATTCGCCCAGGGAAGCCCTTGTGACGATCTGTATACGGTCCGTTCCAAAGGGGTGGGTTTTTTCCGTGGAAAACACTGGCGTTTCGATTCCGGCGCAGAAACTTACGGAGGTCTTTGACGCATTCACCTGCGTGGATCCCTCCCGGAACAGGGAGAGCGCCGGCAACGGGCTGGGGCTTTACCTTGTCCAAAGGATTCTGGAACGGCACGGAAGCGTCTGCAGGGTATGCAATACGGATCAGGGAGTGCGGTTCTGGTTCGAAATGCGGGATGCAAGGGACATTTACTAAACGTTTATGTGCCGCTTTGCGGCGCTCCGCCACAGATGACAGCCCTTTCTTCACACAAATCACAAATTAATTCCAATAGTGCGACAAAATCAGTTGGTATACTGGGTGCATAATGAAAGGAAAGGATTGGTGATTGTGATGAAGAAGAAAATATGGATAGGTGCGGGTATTTTTCTTGCAGGATGCGTTCTGACAGCCGGAGGTCTGTCTCTGGCAGCCGGGAGGGGAGGTCAGGAAATTACGCTGCAGGCTGAGGAGGGCGCATGGGAGAGCAGCGAGGCTCTCTCCGGGAAGGAACTGGAGGAAAGGGAACGGGAGCGTATCCGGGAGACGGCGCAGGCTTTTGAGATCTACGAAGAATTCGGGATGACTTATGACCGGAAACAGAACCGTTTCTTTTACAATGGGAAGATGGTACGGCATTTTAATGATCAGATCGGGGAGGGTTCCAATGCGTTTCACCATAACGAGGGTGTGATTGACGTGATACCCTTGAGGGATGACCAGGGGAGACTCACAGGCCTTCGGGAGGCGACAAGAGAGGAGTTTGAGGAGAGGTCTGTCAGATGGCAGGAGCTGCAGGATCAGTTTCCGTCGGATTTGGGGGAGAATGCCTGTATGGAGCTTGGAGATCCGGATGAGAATTTTCTGGAGGAATATGCGGTTTACGAGCCCTTCGGCCTTACTTGTGAGAAGGACGGTCTTTACTTTGAGGGCGAGAAGGTCCGGTATTTCCTGGACGGAACGGAGCTGGATGAGGGATGCCTGAGTGCCTGGCGCCAGTATTGGAACGGTGAGGGAGCCGTGGATGTCCACACGGTGCGGACGGTGATCGACAACGGGGATGGGAGCTATGACCCTTTTGGAGAGCTGATCGGAATGGAGCGGTATTCTAAGGAGGAGTTTGACAGAAGAGATCTGAAGGATTTTCAGGGCTCTTTGGAGGCGACCGCCGTGGATGCGCCGTCCGGGGGCGGTTTCTTCGAATGGCTGTTTGGGAAAAAGGACAGAGGCGCCTCTTTTGAGGAGATCTTTGAAGCATACAGGGATTATGGGATTACCTACGTGGAGGCAGACAAAGGAAGCGGTGTGGGAAATGTGTATGATAACGGAGAGCTGGTGGATTATTTTGTGGACCGCAGGCCTGACGGAGGGGTGTTTTCCTTCTGTTCCAGAGGCGGTAAGTCAGCGGACGGAGACAGAGATTCTAATGTTAATGCCAAAAACGGAATTACGGTTTCCACAGTCTATGATGAAAAGGGGAAGCTTTGCGGGGTAAGCCGGATCGAGTGATCTTCTGACAGAAAAAATTGGTCAAATAAGCCGGACGGTGTTATAATTATTATGTCGTTAACTAGTAAAAGTCAGGCGGTGAGACCATGGATGTGCTGAATGCTAAGCAGCGTCATAAGTGCATGAGTCACATAAAGAGCAAGGATACGAGTATAGAGGTTTCCCTGCGCAGGGCGTTGTGGAAAAAGGGATACCGCTATCGGAAAAATTATAGTGCGTTGCCGGGGAAACCGGATATTGTTCTAACTAAATATAGAATAGCCATATTTTGTGACGGAGAGCTTTTTCATGGGAAAAACTGGGAGGTTCTCAAACCCAGATTACTTAAGGGGAATAATCCGGATTTCTGGGTAAAAAAAATCGAGCGAAACATGAAGCGTGATGATGAAAATGACAAAAAGCTTCTGTTTCTGGGATGGACAGTGATACACTTCTGGGGAAATGACATTTTGAAAAATACCGATCAGTGCGTGAAGGTGGTCGAAGAGGCGATTTTTGATGACCTGATCGGCGATTGACTCTGGGAAAGAATGACAGTGAAGGAGAAAAATCATGAATAAGAGGCCAAAACGGATGAAGGTGATTTCACTGTTTTCCGGATGCGGAGGAATGGATTTGGGATTCGAGGGAGACTTTGACGTTTTGGAATCCTCTGTGAATCTGTCTGTAAACAAATCCTGGAAGATAAAAAAGACCGGTGACGGCCGGGCAAGGCTTGGGAAAACCAGATTCCACATTGTGTTTGCCAATGACATCAAGCCTGAGGCAAAGGCGGCATGGGTAAATTATTTTGGCAAAAAGGGAGTGAATCCTGAAGGATATTACCTTGACAGTATCGTGAATCTGGTGAAAAGAGAAAAGGAGGAGGGAACCTTCAAATTCCCGGCGGAGTGTGACGTGGTGATCGGAGGGTTTCCGTGTCAGGACTTTTCCATAGCGGGGAAGCGGCTGGGGTTTGCCTCTGACAAGGGACATAACGGAAAGCGCATCGGAATGGAGGAGCCCACGGTGGAAAACAGGGGTCAGCTATACATATGGATGCGGGAGGTAATAGGGATCACGCAGCCAAAGGTGTTCGTTGCGGAAAATGTCAAGGGTCTTACGAATCTCAGGGATGTAAAGGAAGTGATAGAACGGGATTTTGCCTCGGTCTGTAACGGAGGATATCTGGTAATTCCGGCCAAGGTAATTAACGCCGCTCATTACGGAGTCCCTCAGGGGAGAGAAAGGGTTATCTTTTTTGGCTTTAAAAAGTCATCTTTGAATGAAAGGGCGCTGATGGAATTACAGAAGGAGCATCTTTCAGAGGAATACTCGCCGTATCCGTTAAAAACACACTATCTGCCCGAGGAGAAGCCCGAGAACGGAAGAAAAAGGTTTGTCACGGTTCGGGAGGCCCTGAGTGGTTTGGACGAGCCTGAGAAATCAACGGATATCAGTCAGCAGAAGTATTCAAAGGCAAAATATATGGGGAGGCACTGCCAGGGACAGCAGGAGGTTGTTCTGGATGGGATAGGGCCCACGATCCGTTCGGAGCACCATGGAAATATAGAGTTCAGACGTCTGACCAGAGAGCATGGAGGAAGATACGGGGAAGAGCTGGATAAGGGATTAAGAGAGCGCAGACTGAGTGTCAGAGAGTGTGCCAGAATCCAGACCTTTCCGGATGATTACGAATTTGTAATTCCTGCGCAGAAGGGAAATAAGTCTGTTTCTGGATCAGAGGCATACAAAATTATCGGAAACGCCGTGCCCCCTCTTTTGGGGTATCATATTGCAAAAAGACTGGAGGATAACTGGGAGCTTTATTTCGGAGAAGGGGGGAGGGAAAATGCAGACAGAAAAGGATCCTGCTTTGGCGGAATTTGAAAGGTTATGTTTTGAGACTTGTCGGATTATGAATTCGAAGGCGGAGGAACAGCCGTCATACTATCTGTCAAAAGGCGCACAGAAGCTTGAGCCCGAGGTGAAAAGGGCTTTGGAGCAGGCGGCCGTGGGAACAATATTTGAAAACAAAATAGAGATGGTCAGCGGACAGAAATTCCCGGATATCGTGGTGGCCGGGCGCTTTGGAGTGGAGGTCAAATCCACCAAGGATGACAAATGGTCCATGGTGGGAGGAAGTGTTGCGGAAGGAACGAGGGTGGAGGGGGTTGAACATATCTATGTTTTGTTTGGAAAGCTGCACAGGCCGGTGGAATTCCGGACGAGAAGGTATGAGGATTGTCTGTATGATATAGCGGTCACGCACAGCCCGAGATATAAGATTGATATGGAGCTAAAGGCGGGCGATACGATTTTTGACAGAATGCAAATCTCCTATGACAGTATGCGCAGGCTGGATAATCCCATTGAACCGGTAGTCAGCTATTATCGTTCCACTTTAAAGCCGGGTGAATCCCTGTGGTGGATCAATGGAGAAGATGCGGCATCGGGAAGCGCACCTGCGAAGATTCGCTTATGGAGCACTCTTTCAAAGCAGGAAAAGGAAGATCTCATCGCGCAGGGATTTGCTTTATTTCCGGAACTGTTCGGGGACAGCCGCAATAAATATGAAAAATTTACTTTGTGGCTCGTTGCAAATCATGGAGTGATTTCCGCATCTATGAGAGACCCGTTCTCGGCGGGGGGAAAGTTCAACCTGAATATTAACGGAAATCATTATGAGAGACTGCCGCAGAAGTATTCACAATTATTTTCGTATCGTCACCAGGTACAGGACATGATATTGCATATAGACAGGGAAGCTCTTGAGGAGACCTGGAATGCAGGTAAAGTGAGGGATAAGGAGCGAATTCAAAAGTGGATCGAACTGGTTTCACGTCATGCTGAAAAGGAGACATTTGATGTAACAGGGCTGCTGAACGACATATTCAGATGATGCTTCGAATCCGATTTTTCGGATCCGATCAGCGGATAAGCGCAGAAGACCGGCATCACCGATAACAGGACGGTGATGCCGGTCTTTGCCTTACATATTAACTGTATATACGGACTTAATAAACCATAGCCTCTTCCTCTCCGCTCAGTACACGGAGCGCACCCTGGGTCAGGGCAAGAAGCTCATCCTCACCGGGATAAACCGTGAAGGGAGCGATAAAGCCGGCCCTTTCCTCCATCTTGTCTACCACGGCCTTGTTGTAGGCGATACCGCCGGTTACGATGATCTGGTCAACCTTTCCCTTGAGGACACAGGACATGGAACCGATATTCTTGCATACCTGCAGGATAAAAGCCTCGCGTACCTCGTCCGCATGGGAATCGCCTTCGTCGATCATTTTGGCAACGTCGCGCATATCGTTGGTTCCAAGATAAGCGTTGAATCCGCCGCCGCCCACGATCTTCTTGTAAACCTCTTTCTCGGTGTACTCACCGGAAAAGCACATCTTAATCAGGGCCCCGGAGGGAACAGCACCCGCTCTCTCGGGAGAAAAAGCTCCGTCGCCGTCAAGTGCGTTGAACACGTCAATTACCCGGCCCTTTTCATGAGCGCCAACGGAAACGCCTCCGCCCATATGTACCACGATCAGATTCAGGGAATCGTAAGCCACTCCCTTTTCCTTTGCGTAGCGCTTTGCGACCGCCTTCTGGTTCAGCGCATGGAACACGCTGGTGCGGGGAAGTTCCGGAACACCGGAATATCTTGCGATGGGCATGAGCTCGTCAACCACCACGGGATCCACGATATAGGAGGGAGCGCCGATGGAATCGCCGATCTCCCTGGCAAGGATACCGCCCAGATTGGAAGCGTGCTGCCCCTGCTTACCGATCTTGAGATCCTCCAGAAGCTCGTCGCTGACCGCATAGGTTCCGCCGGGAATGGGCTTTAACATGCCGCCGCGCCCAACAATGACCTGAAGGGACTTGATATCAAAGTTTTTCTTTTCCAGCAGGTCGAGAATAATCTGTTTACGAAAATCCTTCTGATCCACGATGGATGCGTACTTTGCGATCTCCTCCGTGGAATGGCGGAGGGTTTCTTCGAATAATAAGGTTTCGTCCTCAAAAACACCGATTTTGGTGGAGGTGGAACCGGGGTTGATGATCAGGCTTTTTACAGACATGGCTTTCTCCTTTTTATGAATTTTTTTTCATCTCCTCTGCCACAACTGCGGCAAGGGCAAGCGAATTGACTTTGGTTTCAAAGGTGTCGGAACGGGAGGTGAGGATAACAGGAACCTTTGTTCCTGTCAGAATACAGCCGTTCTTTACACCGGGTACCATATGTACGATAGCCTTGTAGACCAGATTGCCCGCATGAATGTCGGGGAAAAGCAGGATATCGGCGTCTCCCTGAATCTTGCGGTCGGTCGCTCCCTTATGCTTTGCGGCCTCGGGATCAATAGCCAGGTCCAGAGAAAGCGGGCCGTCGATCACGCAGTCAGTGATCTGTCCTTCCGCACACATTCTGGTAAGCTCAGCGGCTTCCACTGTTGCGGGCATCTTGGGATTTACTACCTCGACAGCGGCCAGAGGAGCGATTTTCGGGCAGTCGATGCCGCATGCTTTTGTTACGGGGAGTGTATTTTTGATGATGTTCACTTTATCTTCCAGAGTGGGATAGGTCATAAATGCGACATCGGTTAAGAATAAAAGCTGTTCGATGCCGGGAACCTCGAATACGCATACATGAGAGAGTGGACTTCCGGTGCGCAGCCCAACCTCCTTATCCAGAACGCTCTTGAGGAAATTTTTGGTGTCGATCAGGCCCTTCATATACATGTCCGCTTTGCCCTCATGAACCAGGTTTACGGCTTTCAGGGAAGCTGCGATCATGTCCGGCTCGTGGATGATCTCAAATCCTGACAGATCCATGTTGATGGAGGAAGCGACCTCCCGGATCTTTGCCTCATCGCCAACTAAGATCGCATTGGCGATATTCCTTTCCTTAGCGGCCTTGACAGCCTCTAATACGGCGGAATCTTCCGCTACCGCAACCGAGACAGTCTTCACGCTGCACTCGCTGACTTTTGAAATGATATCATCAAATCCTTTGCTCATTTGTCTGCACCTCTTACTATTTTATTTGTTAAATTTATAACACAGAAATAATAGCACATTCACGGGGAAATTTCAATATGGGAAAGGGGTAAATGATGCAGGTATGATACAAAAATGATGGAATTCTGATGCAGTGTTTTGGTAAAATGGTTACAGGAAAAGAAGGGAGCGGAAGAGATGAGGAAAAGGATGATGCTGTTGTGTCTTGCGGCCTTTTATCTTTTCATCACAGGTGCGGGAAATGTGCATAAGGGTGCGGAAGAAGAATCAGAGATTATACTGCAAAGTGAAAGCTTAAGGGAATGCGTGTATGAGATGATGGAAAAGGAGCCGGGGGAACCGTTGTATGAGAGGGAGCTTACGGGCTGCGAGGGGAGCCTGCGGGCAGAGAGGTCTTTTGGGATCGAGAGCGGAGACGATCTTGATTTTGTGAGGCGTTATTTTGATCTGGATACGGTGTATAGCTGGAACATTGTATTTCCGCCCGGGAGAGCAGAGGGAGATGCGGACGGAGACGAGATCAGCGGATGGAGCAGGCAGCAGCTGGAAGGACTTGGATGCATGGAGGGAAGCGTGTATATCAGTGCGATGGAAGACACTGTACCGGCCTGCGTGCTGCCTTATTTTACAGGAGCCGGGGAGATGGTCTTTGATGTGCTGGATGTGACGGGTAAAATTCCGGAGGGACAGCGGTTCCCCGGAAACGTAAAGAGCGTGTTTCTGAATTCCTATTCCCTGATCCGGTACCGGAATCTGCTGCGGTGTATGGAACATTCCCGGATAGAGGAAATTTCGGTGAACACGGATTACGGGATCGGGCTTCCCCGGATTTTTTTGCTGGATCAGACGGCGGCAATGGAGAGCCTTCGTATCCTGAATCTGGATGATAACGCGGTCAGGGCAGGAGACCGGGAAAAAGTGCGTAAGAGCACGCTTTCCAGCCTGCAATGCCGGATTGACAGGGGAACGGATCTGGCGTTCCTTATGGAAATTCCTTCGTTGAAAGAGGTTTCCTTTGCGGTTTCGGAGGAAAGGGATCTGACTTTACTGCTCTCAAATAAAGAGCTTGCACTCCGGCTGCGCTTTTGCAGGGAAGCGGTGGAGTTTGATGAAGATGTGTACGAAGGGAAGGAACCGGTAGGTATCGCTTCTCTTGACGAGACTCTGGGGTGGAGGCAGGAGATGGAAGAACCGTCCGGAAAGGATCCTGAAAATTTTCTGGCGATCTACCAGCGCCGTGCGGACGAGGGAAGGGAAATCGAATGCTTTACCATACGACGCAGGAGCAAGGAGCAGGATCAATACGGCGACATGGAGAATGTGAGTACTTTTTTCCGGGTGACGGACGGGGAGCGGAAGCAGATTCTTTTGCCCGAGAGGGAGGATTCCGACTACATCCTGTTCGGGGATTACCGAAGAGACTATTTTTACATGGAGGATATTAATTTTGACGGGGTGAAGGACATCATTCTGGATGCGGGGGGCTTTGGCAACCAGCAGGCACGCTATGAATTTGCCTGGATCTGGGAGCCGCAAACAGAGGAATATATCCGCTGTGAGTCCTACCGGGAGATCATGAATCCCTCTGTGGACAGAGAAAAAGAGCTGGTATGGAGCAGCTGGCGCAACAGTGCGGCTTCCCATGGATATGGAATTTACCGTTATGAGGACGGTGAGTTTGTTTTGAAGAGAAGACTTACGGAAACCCTGCTTTTTGAGGACGAGATTCCGGATCGGTCGAAATTGCCGGAGGGCGCAAGAGTATGGCGGTGGGAGGAGGAGACCTTCGGGGAGGACGGGAAGGTGGAGACGAGAACCTTTGAGGCGGTAGAGGCTTTTGGAAAAAAGAGGCAGACACCCGGGGAATATGAGGAGTTTTTCCAGGGGGAGTTTTGAAATATTGCATTTTGGAGTTGCCCCCTGATGCCTGCGGATTGTTTCGCACTTTGTGCTCTCACAATCCTGAAAACATTCATCATACGAGTATTGTGGTGAGAGGAAACCGGATTGAGCGGACCGGGTCTGATGGGATTAGGACCCTATTTTGCCACAACCACTACGATGCGCAGGTCTGCCCGCATGATATGCAGAGAATGGAAAAGAGCGGGATAGACGTGCGCAGGCTTCTGGAACATGCCGGGGATGGGATGGAATGGCTCCAGGATCAGTGGGAGCTTTTAAACCGTCTGCTTATGAGGGACTGTGTGGACTAGTTGTTGCGGTTCACAGCCCTTGACAAGTCGTCTGCAATGGATTATATTAATTTTTAAGGGTTTCTGACCCACAGAAATTAAAAAGAAAGAGAGGGAATGTATGTTAAGCGTGGTGGATATGGAGAGATCAGACAACTGAACCGTTGTGAGGACTGGTTATTTAATTTAGAGGATAACCATGCCCTTTTATCTGCCTTGTAAGCGCTTATCATATGCTTCTTTTGGGAAATATTATTAACTGTAATTGGAAAGCATAGCCTTATGACAGGCTGTGCTTTTTTATGCATTGCAGGCCTGCATATGGAAATCTGCTGCTTATGCAGCATGCGGGCCGCACGGCGAGTAGGGGAAGAAAAATCTTCCCTGCTTGGTTGCACAATTATGGGTTGAACGATCATGGATCCCGCTTACAGTCGGCTGCAGGAGGCAGCCCAGGAAGTGATATGCTCTTTATGGGAGGCAGATAGGATTACTTTGCAGAGACAGAAAAGGAAGAGGGATTATGAAAGAAATATATTTTTGTGACACACCTTCGGCGAAAATGCTGGAGTTTGACAAGATCATAGAACAGCTCACAGAGCTGGCCTGTACGCAGAAGGCAAAGCGGCAGCTGCGGGAGCTTTCTCCCAGCATATCGGAGCGGGAGGTGAAGGCGCTGCTTCGCACGACCACGGAAGCGAAGTTTATGCTGGAAAAGTGCGGGACTGCGCCGATTTCCGCTTTGGAGGGGATCTCCGAGATCATGGAGACGGCCGGCAAGGGCGGGTGCCTGACACCGGATCAGCTGGAGAAAGCGGCGGTGACGCTGACTGCGGTAAGAAGACTGAAGGATTACCTGATCCGGGGAAAGGCATACGAGCTGAGTCTTCCCTACTATGAGGAAAATCTGGACTCCCTGGACGGGATCCGGGAGGAAATCAACGAGAAGATCCGAAGCGGAAGAGTGGACGACTATGCGTCCAGGCTGCTTAAGTCCCTGCGGGAGGCCATAGACCGGACACAGGCAAAAATGAAAGAGAAGGCGGATTCCCTGATCCGCTCCAACAAGGAATGCATGTCGGACAGTTTTTGCACCACCCGAAACGGGCGGATCTGCATTCCGGTGAAAAAGGAATATAAATTCCGGATCAGCGGCTCCGTGATTGACAAATCGTCTACCGGGAATACCCTGTTTATAGAGCCGGCGGCTGTGGCAAAGCTGAACCAGGAGCTTGCCGAGCTGCGGATTGATGAGGAAAACGAGGAGAGAAGAATCCTCTACTGCCTTACGGCCGCCCTGGCGGACAAGGCGGAGATTATGGATCGGAACATTTCCACGGTGGAAAAACTGGATTTCGTGTTTGCAAAGGGTAAGTTCAGCATATCCTGCGGCGGTGCGGAGCCCGAGATCAATACGGAACGCAGGATCCGGATTGTGGACGGGCGGCATCCGCTTATGGATAAGAATATTTGCGTTCCTCTGCAGTTTGAAATCGGAAACGGAGTAAACGGAGTGATTATCACGGGGCCCAATACGGGGGGCAAGACCGTTGCCCTCAAAACCGTTGCCCTCAACTGCCTCATGGCGCAGTGCGGGCTTCATGTGTCCTGCGGGGAGGCGCAGATCTGCATGAGCAATCGGATCCTTTGCGATATCGGGGACGGTCAGAACCTGTCGGAGAACCTGTCCACTTTTTCCGCCCATATCACCAATGCGCTGGATATTTTGAAAAAGGCGGATCAGGAGAGCCTCGTGGTCATGGATGAGCTCGGCTCCGGGACTGATCCGGCGGAGGGTATGGGGATCGCAATCGCCATCTTAAAGGAGCTCAAACGCAGCGGGGCCCTTTATCTGGTGACCACTCATTACCCGGAGATAAAGGTCTATGCGGAAAAAGAGGAGGGCGTGGTCAATGCGAGAATGACCTTTGACCGGGAGAGTCTCAAGCCCCTCTATCAGATGATTATCGGGCAGGCCGGGGAGAGCTGTGCCCTTTACATTGCAAAGAAGCTGGGAATGCCGGGACGCATGCTCAGGGAGGCGGCGGCCAGTGCTTATGGAGGCGAAGGTCTGCGCCAGGACAAAGGGAATGGTCTTTCTGACAAAGAGAAAGCAGAGCTTGAGGAAATGCTTTCGGATGCGCAGGGACAGGAGGGGCTGACAAAGCAGAGAAACCCTTCTGTGCGCAGGGAGAAAAAGAAGGAATACAAGCCGCTGTCGGAAAAGTTTTCCAGAGGTGACAGTGTGATGATTTTCCCGGACAAAAAGATCGGTATCGTCTGCGAGCCCGTGAACGAAAAAGGGGTTCTGCGAGTCCAGCTTCGGGATAAAAAGATTTACATCAACCACAAAAGAGTGAAGCTCCATGTGGCGGCCGAGGAGCTCTACCCGGAGGATTATGATTTTTCCATTGTATTTGACAGCGTGGAGCAGCGAAAAATGAGGCACAAGATGGAACGCAGGTACGTGGAGGGGATGCTGGAAGCGGAACAGTAAAAACCATGGAGCGGACAATTTTACGCACGAAACGACAGGACGGATGGCATCATTTTTGATAAGATCATTACAGAGGCGGAAAAAGATTTGAGCGTTCGGAAGGAGAATGGCGGATGGAATGGACGGAAAGCTTTAAGAAGGCCATTGATTATATGGAAGAAAACCTTCTTCTGGATATCAGTGCACAGGAAACGGCCCGCAGGGTAAATATTTCTTCCTTTTATTTTCAGAGGGGCTTTAAGATTATGACGGGATATTCCATAAGTGAATATATCCGAAACAGAAGGCTGTACTTAGCAGGGCTTGAAGTGATTTCCGGGAGGGTAAAGGTTATTGATCTGGCCGGCAAGTACGGCTATGACACGCCGGAGAGCTTTGCCAAGGCCTTCGCCCGGTTTCACGGCTGTTCTCCCATGCAGCTTAAGGAAAAACCTTTTCAGATCAAGACATTTCTGCCTTTGACCATAGAAGTCATTATCAGAGGAGGATCGAAAATGGAGTTTCAGGTGGAAAAGAGAGAAGCCGTGAGGATGATCGGGTTTGAGACGCAGTGCTCCCTTGAGAACAGCTATCAGGAGCTGCCCGGATTCTGGGACAGGATAAGAACCCGGTATTGCGAATCCCGGCCGGGAGACGATCCCAAAGAGGAAGAGATCCGGCAGGTCATGAAAGAATGTGCGGTTGGAGAATACGGGGTCTGTATTGATGACAGGAAAGAAGGGATCTGCAGATATCTGATCGCCGGCGTCTACTGGGGAGGAACGGTTCCTGAGGGAATGAAGGTGATCGAGATCCCTGCCCTGACCTGGGCCAAGTTCAGATGCACGGGGCCCATGCCGGAGGCCATTCAGAAGGTCAACACACGGATCTATAAGGAATGGCTGCCGGGTAATACGGAGTATGAGCTGGCGGACGACCTGAATATCGAGTGGTACTCTAATCAGGGGGATGTGACGGATGACGATTATGAGAGCGCCGTGTGGATTCCGGTGCGGAAAAAGTAAGGACGGGCGGGGCATCAGGCCGTCCCGGATGACAGCAAGACCGGCGGAAAAAGACCTGCCGGTCTTGCTGCGTTTATCCCTGCTCAGGAACCGCTTGAGGTATAGTGCCTGACCCCGATCTTCCACAATAGCAGACAGGGGACGGGAAACAGGCAGGCGGCAAGAGGCAGCAGGCTGTAAAAGGGCTTTCCCCGGTCTAACAGATTCAGGAGCGGGTAATACTGAATCAGGGCGTAGGGCACCACGAAGGTGCACAGCTGCAGAACCCGCTTTCCGTAGATGCAGACCGGATATTTGCCGTATTCCCTTGCCCCGTCCGTGAAGATATTCATGAATTCCAGGCCCTCCAGAGTAAAAAAGCAGATGGAGGCGTAGATCAGGAAGAGCCCGGAAAAGACAGCGGTTCCTCCCGCCAGCATGAGAATGACAGTGAGAACCTTCGGCAGATTCCATTTGACCTGGCTTACGGTAACGCCATAGACAAACATGACGACAGCCTGCAGGATGCGCCCGATCCGGGAAAATTCGATCCGGCTTCCCAGAACCTGCAGGATCTCGCCTCTGGGACGGACAAGGATCCGGTCAAACTCCCCGTTTCTTACAATGGATCCAAAGCCGTCAAAGCCTCTTGCCACCGCCTCCGCAAGTGTGAATTCCATCAGCGTGACGGAAAAGCAAAGCAGTACCTCCGCATATGTAAACCCTTCCACGCTGGAAAAGCGCTGGAACATGAAGTGGATGCCAAGAAACACGTTGAAGGATACCAGAAACTGCCCGATGCATGTCAAAATAAAGGAAGATTTGTATTCCATAATGCTCTTGAGATGTATGGAAAAATATTTCATATATAATTTCATAAAAATACCCGCCTTTCTTACAGGAATGGATCAGCCGCCCTGGACAGTAACCTTTTTCATGGCAAGGGCGTTCAGAAGCCGGCCAAGGAGCACCAGAGCCGCCAGCCAGAAAAGCTGCAGGGCTGCGGCGTCCAACATCGCTCTTCCGGTAAGGTCTCCGCTGTAAATCCGCAGGGGGACGTTCTGCATGGAGGCAAAGGGGAGCAGCTCGAAGACTCTTCGCACTCCATTTGGGAAAAAAGGAATGGGAATCACGGCTCCCGCAAAAAATTCCACCACGGACACGGCCACCATGCGGATCCCCGCAGGGGAGATGGTGAAGAAGGAGACCATGTAAACAAGCATACAAAAGGCCGTGGTTACGCCCGTACCGGCAAACAGCGTGAACAGAAAAAGAAGGAAGGTGCCGGGGCTTTCCGGAAGCATCAGCCCATAGGGGGCGGGAACAAAAAACGCAAAGACCAGGATGGGCAGACAGCGCAGTACCGCCTTGGAAAAGCGGTTGGCCAGGCTTCTTGCGTACCACATGCTGTAAAGATTGACAGGGCGGCACAGCTCGTAGGCGATATTGCCGTTAACGATGGAATCAAAAATCTCGTTTTCCATCATCCAGGCCATGAACAGCGCAAGAAAGGCCTGCTGCAGCCAGACGTAAGAGCAGGTGGCGGAGAGCGTCATGGGAAAAGAGCCGGGATCCGACCGGTAAAAGGCCCGGAACATCAGAACTTCCATGGAACCCCACACAAACTGCGTGACAATTCCCGCAAGTGCGGCGGTTCGGTACTGCAGTCCCACACTGAAACGGAGTCGGAAAAATGCCAGATATTTTCGATAACTTTTCATGCGCACCTCCCTAAATCTGATGACTGCGGTAAAAAGCGGCGAGCGCTTCCTCCGTGCTGTCATAGTCTTTGCGGATATCATCAATGGTTCCGTCAAGGAGAATCTTTCCTTTTCCGATGAGGATAATCCGGTCCGTGAGCGCCTCAATGTCCTGCATGTCGTGGGTGGTCAGGATGACCGTGGTATTTTTGTCCTGATTCAGTTTTCGTATAAAATCACGCACGGCAAGCTTTGAGACGGCGTCAAGGCCGATGGTGGGCTCGTCCAAAAACAGGATCCTGGGATCGTGGAGAAGGGAAGCGGCGATCTCACAGCGCATCCGTTGACCTAAGGAGAGCTGTCGGACGGGCGTTTTCAAAAGCTGTGAAAGATCCAGCATATTCGTGAGCTGTTCCAGATTTCTCCTGTATGTACTTTCAGGAATCCGGTAAATCTCCCTGAGAAGTTCAAAAGAGTCGAGCACGGGAACATCCCACCACAGCTGGCTGCGCTGCCCGAAGACGACCCCGATGTTTCGCACATATTCAATTCGGTTTTTCCATGGGATAAGTCCGTCTACAAGGCAGATGCCTTCCTCCGGGGTGAGAATACCGCTTAAGATTTTGATGGTAGAGCTCTTTCCTGCGCCGTTGGGTCCTATATACCCCACCATTTCGCCGTCCAAAATGGTAAAGGAGACGTCATTGAGAGCGTGGATGTACTCGTATTCCTTGTGGAACAGAGCTTTGAATGCCGATGAAAAGCCGGCATCCCGTTTTGAGACCTTATAGGTCTTGCGCACATGTTCGAGTGTAATCATGTCTGCTTCCTCCTGGTAGTTTTATAATGATTTATAACTTGCCAAGCCGGTCTGCCATCTCTGGGTTTTGCCAGGGAATTACCGCAGGTAAGTATGAAATTGAAATTTCTCTGAGAAAGAGAAAGGAATATTAAGATAACACAAATGCGGAGGGATGTCAATAAAAAATTTGCCCCTTTTTATTTCTTGAGAGAATACTTTTTCTGTGGTAGACTTTAAAAAGACTGTAGATATATTTTAACTAAAAGCCGTGTTTTTCATTAATGAGGGAATTATTATGAACTTATTAAAAAAAAATGTACAAAAAAGCTCCTGCAATTATCTATTTACATTTATTTTTGTCAGTATCGTTTTTTTTATCTGCTGTATCAAAAAAGGTATTTTCCCTTTTGGGAACGCTCGCATTGACATATCTGATTTTCAAGATCAGTCAGTACCGCTTTATTACTTTTTGTGGGATTTTATGCATGGGAAGGGAAACCTCTTTTTTTCGTGGGAAGTGGGGAGCGGGTTGGAGTTTCATGGCGTTGCTTCGTTTTTAACCCTTTTAAGCCCCTTTAACATCGTATTTTTGTTTATCAAGCGCAGCTGGATTGAGCCCTTTATGACCTTTTTTGTTTGGGTGAAGTTTCTTGCAATGGGATTTTCCATGTGTTTCTTTTTGTCCAACTGCTGGAAAAAGTATGAACAAAAACCTGATAATTTCTGGATTGTTATAGGATCGGTCGGTTATGCGCTGAGTGCCTATTCTGTACAGTATTACCTGCTTCCCTGGCTGGATATCGCCGCCATGTTTCCGCTCCTTATCTATGCGTTGCTGTATATGATTAAATATGAGCCTGGCCGTCAAATAAAAAAATATTCCGCCGCATATTTGATTTTAATGACTCTCATATTTATTACCCATATCCCGCAGGCTTATATGGTATGTTTTTATTTGATCTTATTCGCCGGCAGTTACTTTTTCCTTACCCAATTTACGACCGATGAGAAAAAAAGTAGCAGGGCCGCACTGCTGAAATTTGGATTGTTAACATTGCTTGCTCTGGCTTTTTCCGCATTTATTTTTATTCCTTCAGCCATATCAATTATGCAGTCCGGACGTATATCCGGCGTTGATTATACTTATTTTCATCTTTTGGATGAACCCGGAATGGATCCTTCCTGTAAACGGCTAATGCTATACAGTGTGTTAGTTCCTTTCATTTATCTTATTGTTACCTTCCGTAAAAGTATGTTAAAGACACATTTATCGGAATGCGTAATAATCAGCTTCATGATTTTACCTGTTTTTGTTGAGGGCACCAATATACTCTGGCATATGGGACCTTATATATGTTTTCCCATGCGCTTCGGATATATGATGATTTTTACCATAATCGCAGCTGCGGCAAAAAGAATGGTTGAGCGAAAAGAGGCAGGACAGACCCTCAAGGGAAAATGGGGATATGGAGCGGCGGCTTTTTGGTGTCTGACAATTCTGGTGTTCAGTATCTGGCTGATGCTTCCCTTAGTCATAATTATCCGATGATTACCCGAAGCTGTGCCTTTTCAAATTATGTGCATTTAATTCCTCAGTCAGCAATGGATTTTAGCAGAGAACTGGGATATGCACAGAATCATACTATTCTGAGTGATACTGGGGGTACGCTTTTTTCCGATGCGCTTCTGGGTTATACAGATACCTTTAAATCCACCATTCCCGACAGGCAGGGATGGGAACAAGGTGCAGAGAGATTTGGTCTGTATCATTTGACTGGAGAAACGGAACATTTTGCTGTTTACCGAAATCAATATATATATTCGGCAGCTTTGACCATATCAGAAAGTGCACTTTATACTTCTGAATTTAAGGGCAATCCTTTTGAGGTGCAGAATTCTCTTTCCGGACTCTTTTTCGGTAAAGAGCTCTTTAAAATTGCCGAATATATGGTTCTTGAGGAGAAAGAGATTGATTGTCATGTACAGGGGAAGGGGATCGTATACTTATATTCTGAAGATCTTGAGGCGGCAAGAATTACCGTAAATAATAAACAAATACCTGTGCCTGACTTTTTCTATGGGATAACTGGTAATACTTATCCGTCCTTTAATAATAATGGAATTTTGAGTCTTGGATGTTATGAAGATGAAACTCTTCACATTAGTATTGCCCATCACTCCTGGGCGGATAATATTCAAGACAGTACGGTAAGCATCGGTATTTTAGATTTTGAAGGATTTGTGGCGACCACCCAACAGGATGCCTCGGACTGTTCTTATTCTATTCGAAATAAGGAATTACAATTAAATATCAATTCCCAGGGAGACGAATACTTATTTATCCCCAGTCTTATACAAGGTGGATGGCAATGTGAGATAAATGGGATGGATGCGGCTCTTGAGTCTTTAAATGACACCTTCTTATTGATTCCGTTACAAAAAGGAGAAAACAGAATTTCTCTAAAATTCTACTCATTGGGAGCGAATTGGGGAATCCTCATTTCAGTAATAGCGGTGCTTGTTTTCTTCCTTTGGATTCTGTTTGTAAAATTTGTGCCTGGGAATCAAAAGATGGAGCGGGGGATTCGTATTCTTATTAATGGAGCCGGCGTCATATTTAAAATAATATTTTTTGTTTACCTGCTCCTGGTTGATATCGTTCCACCACTGTATTCACTCCTGATGCTTTTCCATCCTTAATTTTGCGTAAAGAAATAGGAATTCCACTTTACAACTACGATCTTTTAAATTATAATGACAAACGGATTTAATAATATTTATGAAAAGAGGGAAACTATTATGAAAACAAACAAAAAAGTGTTAGCTGTTGTTGCCACTGTGGCAGTGCTGTGCATGTCCCTTATGGGATGCGGACAGAAGTTAGAGCCCGCAGATCAGACCATCGGCGCTCTGTTTGAGCTGGCCGCAAAGGGAGAGACGGATCCCATGATGAATCTGCTGGGATTTGCTTCCTCAGATGAGGTGTTTGAGGCATTTTTCGAGGAGGGTGCGGCTGTTGCGGAGGACACGGAGCTCATCAACGAGCTGAAGGCCGAGTTCGCATCCGTAGGTGTTGAGATCACGGACGAGGAGCTCCAAGAATTTTCTGACGCCATGAACGCTGTAATCGACAAGGTTACATATACAACGGAAATCACTTCCGAGACCAAGGATGCCGTGACGGTTACCGTAAAGGTAAAGGGTCTTTCCGAGGCGGAATTAGAGCAGGTCATGCTTGATGCTGCCAACACCATGAGCGCAAATCTTACCGAGAACCTGACAGAGGAGGAGGCGGCTGCCATTATGGAGGGCGACATGTCCGTTGTAACTTCTTACATGCAGCAGTATCTCAGGGATGTCATTGCAGGCGTTGCAACTCTGGAGCCTTCCGTGGATTCCGAGTTTACGGTTAACTGCGAGAAGCTGGCGGTGGAAGCAGGTGGAAAGCAGAAGGTTGCATGGCTTCCCGCAGATATGAACCAGTTTGCAAGCCAGGTGGAGACGGCTCTTTATCAGTAAGCAGATTAAAAAAGAAAAACCAGACGCTTTGTTGGGCGGAAGGTGCGAAAGGCTCCGGTGTGTGTCACCGGAGCTTTTTGAGCATAGCGGGGAAGGCACAAGGATGAAGGACATGACGGCCGGAAGTCCCGGTAGACTACTATTACATTTTTCCCTTTCTTTGATATTTGGGAATCTTTTCCAGCAGCTTTATACTTTTGTGGATACCATAATCGTGGGACAGTATCTGGGGCTTTCCGCCCTGGCGGCCCTGGGAGCCGTGGAGTGGCTGATCTTTGTGATGTTCGGCTGTACGCAGGGGGTGACCCATGGATTTTCCATCCACATTGCGCAGAAATTCGGAAGCCGCAGCTTGTATGAGCTGAAAAAAAGCATTACCCATTCTCTGTACCTCTGTATCGGTCTGTCGGCGCTTTTGACCGTTTTGGGTCTTTGGCTGGGGATTGCGCTTTTGCATCTTCTCAAAACGCCCGAGGAAATTATTGAGCCGGCTTTTTCCTATTTAAGAATTCTTTTTGCGGGGGCATTTGCGTCTGTTTTTTATAATTTCCTTGCGGGGATTCTCCGGGCGTCGGGAGACGGAACCTCGCCCCTGAAAGCGGTTGCTGCGGGATCCCTGTGCAATATTGGGCTGGATCTTGCCTTTGTGATCTGGCTTGGCTGGGGAATTGAGGGAGCGGCGCTTGCCACGGTTTTATCCTGGGTTCTTTCGGCGCTCTATTGTCTTATGGTTCTTGGAAAAATGGAGATCATAAGACCGGAGAGGGGCAGCTGGAAACCCGATGTATCCTGCCTGGGCAGTATGCTTTCCCTTGGTATCCCGGCGGGATTTCAAAATATCATAACGGGGGCGGGAGGGATCGTTGTCCAGTCAGTGGTCAATGGCTTTGGTGTGCTGTTTATCGCCGGCTTTACTGCGGCAAATAAGCTGTACGGGCTTCTGGAGACGGCGGCGGCCTCCTACGGTTATGCGGTGGCTTCCTATACCGGACAGAATGCAGGGGCGCATTTGACGGACCGGATCCGAAGCGGGCTTAAGAGTGCTGTGGCTTTGGGAACACTGACCGCTTGCCTGATGTCTTTTGTTATGCTTATCTTTGGAAAAAAGATTTTAGGCTGTTTTCTGGCGGGAGAGGAGCAGGCCCGTGCGGCCATAGCCGTGGGTTATGAATTTCTGATCGTGCTGGCTGTCTTTTTCCCTTTTTTATACCTTCTGTACATTCTGCGCTCCTGCGTTCAGGGAATGGGGGATACGCTGCTCCCCATGATTTCCAGTATCGTTCAGCTTTTTATGCGTGTATCCTGCGCATTGCTTCTGACCAGGTTAATAGGGGGCAGAGGCGTCTTCTTTGGGGAGGCCGCGGCCTGGGTGGGAGCGGATCTGCTGCTATTTGCCGTGTTTGTGCACAGGATAAAGGGGATGGAGGGTTCATAGAATGGAAGCTGTCATAATCGCAGGAAATTATCTTATCATGCTGATGTTTTTTCTGGCGCCCGCGGCCCTGGTTGCCATTGACTTTGTATTTTTTGTGAAAAAGAAGGAACAGCCCCTTTTTGAACTCTGCGCCTTTTTCGTGGGCGGCGTTTACGACAGATATGGTTATCCGCTCTCGCGTCACATTAACAGTGCGTGGAGTGCGGATGCGGTTTATCTGCTCATGAAGCCGTTGGAGTGGGCCTTTGTCCTGATCCTTTATCTGCTGGAGGAAAGGCCGGAGGACAGAATCTGCAGGCAGTATCTGCCGCAAGGGAGAACTATTCCTTCCAAACGGGGGAAAAATGTGATAGGATAAGGAGAAAATGTCGTCTGGAAATACGGCAGGTGGAGGGAGAATATGGAAATCACAGAGAATAATCAAAGTCTGGGCGTTGCTTTGAATGAAGAAGAGTACAAAAAGCGGCTGCAAAACACGCTGGAAGAAATTATCAGGAAAGCCCGGGCTGTGACAACGGAAGCCTCCCTCGCCTCTGTTTTTGAAAGGGAGCTTGCTTATTTCATAAAAACTTATCTTAATAGAGATATAGTGATTGACAAAGAGGTTGGGCAGAACGATTTAAAGAGCAGAAGGCGGATTTTTAAGGGAAGAATGGATGCGGTTTCGAATGAGCTTGTCATTGAATATAAAAGGCCGGGGAAATTGGACAGCGCAAAAGATCAGGAAGCGGCGTCCAGACAGGTGGAATCTTATCTGCTGCAGCTTAAAGAGACCGAAAAGGCAGAATATAATGGTATTTTGACAGACGGCATAAAAATAAGATTTTTTTATTATTATGACAGAGTTCTGCGGCATACGCCATTTAAAAGGCTTGACTGTAATGATCTGGATAAGGTGGTAAAAAGCCTCATCGGTGTGGGAAATAAAAAGTTTGTCCCTGAAAATATCATTCGGGATTTTAAGCTGAATTCGGAAAATGGCGTAACGCTGAGGTTTGCTAATTCCCTGTTTCAGACCCTTATGAATCATATGACAGGAAAGACGGATATGCTGTTTCAGGAATGGCAGGAGTTATTTCATCTGTCAGAAAACGATAATGGCCAGAATCTTGATATTTCGAAAAGAAAAGCGGCTCTTGGCGCCATTTTTGGCAGAGAAATTATAGATGCGGAAACGGACTATAAGGCGTTATTTGTACTGCAGACCACATATGCCGTCATTGTGAAGCTGATCGCCTGTAAGGTGGTATCAAGGCTGTCAGCAGACCGGCAGAGCGATATTCAATATTTTGAGGATCTTACAAGGCTGGACAAAAACAGGCTGCAGAGATTTATGGAAAACCTGGAGGATGGGTATACGTTTGCCATCGGTGGCATCCGAAATCTGCTGGAAGGAGATTTCTTTTCCTGGTACGCTTCCAGGGAACAGTGGAATGAAGAGGAATCGGGCTGCATTTTGGAAATAATTAATCTGTTGGAGGGGTACGCTGACGCGTCTTTTTCCTATGGATATGTTGCAATCGATATCTTTAAGGATCTGTATATGGAGATTATGCCGAATGAAGTCAGGCATAGTCTGGGAGAATATTTTACGCCTTCCTGGCTGGCCGATCATGTGATAGAAAACAGCGAGAGGATGATCGCATGTAAAGGCTGGAAAGCCATCGATCCATGTTGTGGAAGCGGAATCTTCGTTGTCTCTTTGATTCGTCATGTGATAGGGAGACGAGATTTGTCCAGCCTTTCACCGGAAGAAAAAAAGAAGCTGTTGGATGAAATACTTACGAGAGTTCAGGGGATTGATATCAATCCTCTTTCCGTGCTCACTGCCAGAGTCAGTTATCTTCTGGCAATCGCTCCCCTCCTTTCAGGAATCCCCATGGAGATTCCCATATATCTGGGAGATTCGGCAAATGTCCCGGGTAAAATTCTGGTGGATGGGGTGAACTGCTATCAGTATATCGTAAGCACGAAACAGGGAGAGATCAATGTTACACTGCCCTGCGGTTTTGTGGAAAGCAGGGAATTTCTCGAAAAAATGTGTCTGATTCAGAACATCGTCAAAGCGGAGAATCCGGAGGTTGTTTATAGCAGGATTATGGATTGTATCAATGAGGAGGACAAAAAAGAGAATGTTCAAAAGGAAATCCGGAAGCTGGCGGAGAGACTGGTAGAGCTGCACCGCAACCATTGGGACGGTATCTGGATTCGGATTGCGACGAATTACATGCGGGTTGCCCAGATCCGTGATATTGACATGATTGTGGGAAATCCTCCGTGGGTTAAATGGGAATACCTTCCCCAGACTTATGCGGAAAAGATTAAAAAGCTCTGCCTTGACAGGCATCTTTTTTCGGGCCAGACATATATGGGAGCGATCAGTCTGAACATCTGCGCACTGATATCCAACGTCACAGCCTCATCCTGGCTGAATCAGGGCGGCGTTTTGGCGTTTCTTATGCCAAAGACTCTGATGACGCAGGACTCTTATGCTGGCTTTCGGAACTTTTATACGGATGCGGCGGAGGGAAAAAGATTATATTTGCAGAAGGTGGACGACTGGAGTAAGGCGGGTGCTCCTTTTATCTATACGACGGAAAAGTTTCTGACTTATTATTATCAGGAAAAATATGCAGACTATACTTCCGGAATACCGCTTCGGTTTATGGAGAAAAAGCGGGGAATTGACATCAGGCAGATCAATGTACATGACAGATATGAGGATGTGGCGCAGGCTTTCACCTGCCGCAGCGGAAGGGCGTATCAGCTGGACAGAAAACGAACCGGATTTACCATGATCGATGAACCGGATACCTTGCGCGCAGGCCTTTACGGCAGGATTATCGGGCGCAGCGACTATAAGGCGAGAAGCGGTGTGGAATTCACCCCTGCGGAGGTATATTTTGTGGAGCCGCAAAGGGAAAGCGGCAGGAGGGGAAGCTATTTTTTCGTGAATTCTGAATTTACCAATTCTGTGTATAAGGCGGAGGAAAACGGCGGCTTTGAGGCGGAGACGGATTATATTTTTCCGGTGGTTAAAAGTCCCTGTATCAAAGAGTTTGGGATTGATAAAAGTAACAATTACTGTATTTTTCCTTATAAAAAGGGCGGCGTGGAATGCGTCAGCCTGGCGGAACTTACACAGAGGGCGGAATATCTGGCCGATTATCTGATCAGAAATAAGGAACTGATTGAAAAACAGTCTAAGCGAAGCAGGGATATTGCCAAGGGAAAAGAGTTTTACGCATTATCCAAGGTGGGACCGTATACATATGGAGATTATGCCGTGACATTTCGGGATAATACGAGACTGGTAGCCTGTGTGGTAACGCCGGTTAAAACTCCCTGGGGAAAGAAGGTCATGCCGGTCTGTGCCAAGCATGCTCCCTATATCAGCATGGATAAGGAGGGCAGATGGATTACGGAAGAGGAGGCATACTATCTGTGCGGGATACTCAATACAGACGTGGTGCAGGAGTATTTTCGGTTTTCCTTTAGCGGTCGATCCTACAGCATAGATTTTAATATCAGGATGCCCCGGTACGATTCGCAGAATGAGACGCATCGGAAAATAGCTGAGTTATCCAGAAAGGCACACACTGTTTATACGGATGCAGCCAAGGTCTCGGAGATTAAGAAACAGATCGAAAAGCTGTATCTGGCTGTATGTGATGAAGAGGGATGACGGAAAGGAAAAATTTATGTTAGCGTTTGCATGCGACTATATGGAAGGCGCACACGAGAAGATTCTGAAGCGCCTTGAAGAGACCAATTATGAAAAGGAGCCGGGCTATGGCAATGACAGCTATTGCGAGAGTGCGAAGGAAAAGATTCGCCGGGCCTGTAAATGCCCGGAGGCGGACATCTATTTTCTAACGGGAGGGACTCAGACAAATGCGGTGGTGATCGATACCATGCTTCAAAAATACGAGGGCGTGGTGGCGGCCTGCACGGGACATGTGAATGTGCACGAGGCGGGGGCCATTGAGTATACCGGGCACAAGGTGCTGACCGTTTCTTCCTGCGAAGGGAAAATGGAGGCGGGACGGCTGAGGGAGTTTCTCCAATCCTTCTGGCAGGACGGCTCTCACGAGCATATGGTGTTTCCGGGAATGGTTTACCTTTCCCATCCCACGGAATACGGCACGCTGTACGGCAAAGAGGAGCTGCTAAAGATCCGGAAGGTCTGCCGGGAATTTAAGATCCCGCTCTATCTGGACGGGGCAAGACTGGGCTACGGGCTCATGAGCCGTCATACCGACGTGACGCTTGCGGATATTGCAGAGATATGCGATGTGTTTTATATCGGCGGAACCAAGGTGGGGGCGCTGTGCGGCGAAGCCGTGGTCTTTACGAAGAATAATACGCCCGGACATTTTCTTACCATGGTCAAGCAGCACGGAGCCATGCTGGCCAAGGGGCGCCTTCTGGGGATCCAGTTTGACACGCTTTTCACGGACGGGCTGTACTGCGAGCTTGGCGCCCATGCCATCGGCATGGCGGAGAGATTAAAGGCCGGGCTTGCCGAGAAAGGGTATTCCTTTTATCTGGATTCCCCCACCAACCAGCAGTTTGTCATACTGCCAAATGCGCAGATCCGGAAGCTGCGGGAGGAGGTGTACCTTGACCTGTGGGATAAGGTGGATGAGGATCATACCGTAGTGAGGTTCGCCACCAGCTGGGCCACCCGGGCGGAGGATGTGGATGCGCTGCTTGCGCTTTTGTAAATCTGCTGGCCGGCCCGCTTCGCAAGAGATCATTGACATTCGTATGCGGATGTGCTATAAAAAGTTTGTCCCAAAAGAGAGCATGCGTCTGTGCGGCGGCCGCAGGTTCTGACAGGAGAAGCCGCACGGAAATGAGGTATAAAATGAGTAAAACACAAGAAATTCCCTACAAAATTTATCTGGAAGAAAAGGAGATGCCGGATTCCTGGTACAATGTCCGGGCGGATATGAAAAACAAGCCGGCCCCGCTCTTGAATCCCGCAACGCTTAAGCCCCTCACCTTTGAGGAGATGCGGGGGATTTTCTGCGACGAGCTCTGCAGGCAGGAGCTGGACGATACCACGGCTTACTTCGAGATCCCGCAGGAGATCCGGAAATTTTATAAGATGTACCGGCCCTCGCCCCTGGTGCGCGCCTACTGTCTGGAGGAAAAGCTGCAGACCCCGGCCAAAATTTATTACAAATTCGAGGGTAACAATACAAGCGGCAGCCACAAGCTCAATTCCGCCATCGCCCAGGCTTACTATGCGAAAAAGCAGGGCCTTAAGGGCGTTACCACGGAAACCGGCGCCGGACAGTGGGGAACGGCCCTCTCTATGGCCTGTGCTTATCTTGGCCTGGACTGCCAGGTTTATATGGTAAAGTGCTCCTACGAGCAGAAGCCCTTCCGCAGGGAGGTTATGCGGACCTACGGCGCCAATGTGACCCCTTCTCCCTCCGAGACCACAAGCATTGGAAGGAAAATCCTGAAGGAGTTCCCCGGAACCACGGGAAGCCTTGGATGCGCCATCTCGGAAGCGGTGGAGGCGGCCACCTCGCAGGAGGGATACCGCTATGTTCTTGGCTCCGTGCTGACCCAGGTGCTTCTGCATCAGTCAGTCATCGGACTGGAGGCAAAGACCGCCATGGATAAATACGGAATTAAGCCGGATGTGATCATTGGCTGTGCGGGAGGCGGTTCCAATCTGGGCGGCCTGATTTCCCCGTTTGTGGGCGAGAAGCTCAGGGGGGAGGCGGACTATGAGATCATCGCTGTGGAGCCTGCGTCCTGCCCCAGCCTGACCAGGGGAAAATATGTGTATGATTTCTGCGATACCGGAAAGGTTTGCCCTCTTGCCAAAATGTACACCCTTGGCAGCGGCTTTATCCCGGCGGCGAACCATGCCGGCGGCCTGCGCTATCACGGCATGAGCTCCGTGCTCTCCCAGCTGTATCATGACGGCTATATGAAGGCGGTCAGCGTGGAACAGACCTCGGTGTTCAAGGCTGCGGAAGAGTTTGCGAGAGTGGAGGGCATTCTGCCCGCACCCGAGAGCTCCCATGCCATCAAGGCGGCGGTCGACGAGGCGATGAGGTGTAAGGAGACTGGGGAGGAGAAGACGATTCTCTTCGGGCTTACCGGAACGGGTTACTTTGACATGGTGGCTTATGAGCGTTTTAACAATGGCCAGATGAGCGATTATATCCCCACGGACGAGGAGCTGGCAAAGGGTTTTGCCGGAATTCCGTCTTTTGCTGGAAATGACGTTTGCTGAAAATGAATATTAGACGGTTGAATAAAGACTGCAAATCTGCTACAATAAGGTTTGCAGTTTTTATGCACACAGGGCGGAAAGGAAGAAATCTCCTGCCCGATTGTCACGTCCGTTGTGAAAGGAGCACGGCAGTATAGATGAACATTTTTCATAAGGTTTTTGGAACACACAGCGAAAGAGAAATAAAGAGGATAGAAGGTCTTGTACAGGCCATCGAAAATTTGCGGCCCTCCATGATGGAATTGTCTGACGGGGAGCTGCGGGCAAAGACGGAGGAATTTAAAAAGAGACTGTCCGAGGGGGAGACCCTGGACGATCTGCTTCCGGAAGCCTATGCGGTAGTAAGGGAGGCGGCGAGAAGGGTTCTCAATACCGAGCACTATCGCGTGCAGCTGATCGGCGGCATTATTCTTCACCAGGGACGCATGGCGGAGCTGAAAACCGGCGAGGGAAAAACCCAGACCTGTCTGCTTCCCGCTTATCTGAATGCGCTGGAGGGAAAGGGCGTCCATGTCGTCACGGTCAATGATTATCTGGTGAAGCGTGATGCGGAGTGGATGGGGCAGGTTCACGAGTTCCTGGGCCTTACCGTTGGCGCGGTTCTCAACAGCATGAAGTCGGAGGAGAGGAAACAGGCGTATGCCTGCGATATCACTTATGTGACCAGCAATGAGCTCGGTTTCGACTATCTGCGGGATAACATGGTGATCTACAAGGAGCAGCTGGTGCTCCGGGGCCTGCATTACGCCATTATCGACGAGGCGGACTCGATCCTGATTGACGAGGCCAGAACGCCTCTTATTATTTCCGGCCAGAGCGGGAAATCCACCAAGCTTTATGAAGTCTGCGACGTGCTGGCCAAACAGCTGCGGCGCGGCGAGGATATGCAGGATCTGAGCAAGATGGATGCCATCATGGGCGTTGAGCGGGAGGAGACGGGCGATTTCATTGTCAATGAAAAGGACAAGATCGTCAACCTGACCGCGGAGGGCGTGGCAAAGGTGGAGAAGTTCTTCCAGATTGAAAATCTGGCGGATCCTGAAAATATTGAGATTCAGCACAATATTAACCTTGCCCTGCGGGCAAATAACCTGATGTTCCGGGATCAGGACTATGTGGTAAAGGACGAGCAGGTTCTGATCGTGGATGAATTTACCGGGCGTATCATGCCGGGACGGCGTTATTCCGACGGTCTTCATCAGGCGATCGAGGCGAAGGAGCATGTGAAGGTCAAGAGGGAGAGCAAAACCCTTGCAACCATCACCTTCCAGAACTTCTTCAACAAGTTTGAGAAAAAGGCAGGCATGACAGGTACCGCCCTCACGGAAGAGAAGGAATTCCGTGATATTTACGGCATGGATGCGATTGAAGTTCCAACCAACATGCCGGTTGCGAGGATCGATCAGCAGGATGCGGTCTATAAGACGAGAAAGGAAAAGCTGTTCGCCATCGTGGAGGCGGTGAAACAGGCCCATGCGAAGGGGCAGCCCGTCCTTGTGGGTACTATTACCATCGAGGCGTCGGAGGAACTGAGCCGGCTGCTCACCAAACAGGGAATTCCCCACAAGGTACTGAATGCCAAGTTTCATGAGCTGGAAGCCGAGATCGTTGCGGACGCGGGCGTACACGGAGCGGTAACGATTGCCACCAACATGGCGGGCCGTGGTACGGATATCAAGCTGGACGACGCTTCAAGGGCGGCGGGAGGACTCAAGATTATCGGTACGGAGCGGCATGAGTCCCGGCGTATCGACAACCAGCTGCGAGGACGTTCCGGACGGCAGGGAGATCCCGGTGAATCCAAGTTTTATATTTCCCTGGAAGACGATCTGATGCGTCTGTTCGGCTCCGAGCGTCTGATCAATATGTTTAATGCCCTGGGCATTCCGGAAAATCAGGAAATCGAGCACAAGGCGCTGACAAGCGCTATCGAGTCCGCCCAGAAAAAGATAGAGAGCAACAACTTTGGCATCCGCAAGAACCTGCTGGAATACGACCAGGTGATGAATGAGCAGAGAGAGATTATCTACGAGGAGAGGCTTCGGGTTCTCAACGGCGAGAGCATGCGTGACGTGATCTACAAGATGATAACCGATATTGCGGAGAACTGCGTGGATATCGCCATCGGAGAGGACGTGGATTTTGACGAGTGGGATCTGGACGAGCTCAATACGCTTCTTCTTCCCACCATCCCGCTGAAGCCCGTGAACCGGGGCCGCATCAATACGCCCAAAAAGAATGCGCTCAAGCAGCAACTCAAGGAGGAGGCCGTAAAGCTTTATGAGGCCAAAGAAGCGGAATTTCCGGAGATGGAAGCAATCCGTGAGCTTGAGAGAGTGATTCTGCTCAAGGTGATAGACCGAAAATGGATGGATCATCTTGATGATATGGATCAGCTTCGCCAGGGCGTGGGTCTGCAGGCATACGGGCAGAGGGATCCCCTTGTGGAGTACAAGCTCAGCGGGTACGAGATGTTTGACGAGATGACCCAGAATATCAAGGAGGAGACCGTGCGGCTCCTGTTCCATGTGCGCGTGGAGCAGAAAGTGGAGAGGGAGCAGGTTGCCAAGGTGACAGGCACCAACAAGGACGACTCCCTTGCGAAGGCCCCTGTTAAGAGGGAAAACGCCAAGATCTATCCCAATGCCCCCTGTCCCTGCGGAAGCGGAAAGAAGTATAAGCAGTGCTGCGGGCGAAAGAGCTGATAGATACAGGCAGCCGTGGAACAATAATTACTCTTGACAAATCCTGTTGTGCCGAACATTCCGATAAGTTCCTAAAGCTGTCTGTTTTTATAAAATATAAAAAGAAAGAGGTGACGTTAAGTGGTAGAATTAGATCAGATGAAGTCTGAGCTTCAGGCTTACGAAACTCCATTGGCGGAAGTGAGGGATTCACTTTGACTTAGCGAATAAGTCAAAGAAGATTGAAGAGCTGGAGCGGGAGATGGAGGCGCCCGGATTCTGGGACGACCCCGAAATCTCAAACCGCAAGATGAAGGAACTGAAAAACCTAAAAGACGTGGTGGACACCATAAACGGCCTGAGCAGCCAGTATGAGGACATTGAGCTTTTGATCCAGATGGGCTACGAGGAGGAGGATGCGCAGCTCGCTGCGGATATCCGCAAGGAGCTGGATGAATTTATCGCCTCCTTTGAGGAGATCCGGATCAGCACCCTGCTTTCCGGCGAGTATGACGGCTACAATGCCATCCTCAAGCTGAATGCGGGAGCGGGCGGGACGGAGAGCTGCGACTGGTGCAGCATGCTTTACCGCATGTATACCCGATGGGCGGAGCGCAAGGGTTTTTCCGTGGAGGTGCTGGATTATCTGGATGGAGACGAGGCCGGAATCAAATCAGTGACCTTCCAGGTCAATGGAACCAATGCCTACGGTTATCTGAAATCCGAGAAGGGTGTACACAGGCTTGTGAGGATTTCCCCTTTTAACGCCCAGGGGAAGCGTCAGACCTCCTTTGTGTCCCTGGACGTGATGCCGGATATTGAGGAGAATGTGGACGTGGAGATCAACGAGGACGATCTGCGGATCGACACCTACCGAAGCAGCGGAGCCGGAGGACAGCACATCAATAAAACCTCATCCGCTATCCGAATCACCCATCTTCCCACAGGGATCGTGGTACAGTGCCAGAATGAGCGTTCCCAGTTCCAGAACAAGGACAAGGCCATGCAGATGCTGAAGGCCAAGCTCTATATCCTGCAGAAGGAGGCCAATGCGGAGAAGCTCTCGGATATCCGGGGGGAGATCAAGGAGATCGGATGGGGCAATCAGATCCGTTCCTATGTCATGCAGCCCTATACCATGGTCAAGGACCACCGCACGGAGGCGGAGACCGGAAACGTGGACGCAGTGATGGACGGGGCGCTGGATCCCCTGATCAATGCCTATTTGAAGTGGATTAATACAAAGCCCGGAAAAGAAGAATAGAATCGGGCCGGAAATGATTTTTTCTGTGAATAGAAAGGCGGATATGGCAATGCCATGTCCGCCTGTTGCGCATCTATGGATACGGTCTTATCTTTTCTTCATCAGATCAAGATAGAAATTCGCTTTCACCGCCTGAACATAGGGATAAAGCCATATGAGAGGAATGCAGCAGCCGCATAGGCCCACAAGGATAAGCGGCAGG
Organism: uncultured Lachnospiraceae bacterium; assembly: GCA_910579685.1. GTDB lineage: Bacteria > Bacillota > Clostridia > Lachnospirales > Lachnospiraceae > Suilimivivens. The sequence goes on from CAJTVN010000021.1 coordinate 69,707, forward strand.
AAGGACAGATAAATGTAAAACAGCCTTCCCTTGCTGCCCTTCATGACCTGGGCGCTCTTTACGAGAACCTCTTTTGCGCCGTACTGGGGGAAATCCAGCATCAGGAAAAAGCTCTGCGAGAGCATGAGGGTTAAAACAATGTAAATGATATTTACCGCCAGTACAAGGATTACATAAAACAGAAGGACAAGGGGCTGATTCTGTGGAATGCGCATCATGTTCGGGATGCTGCAGACCATCTGAATGACGGTGAAAACCGCCTGAACCTTTAAAACCTTATCAGGGTTGTTGGAAAGCCCGTAAAAAAGATCGCCCACCGCAACCGGCTGACCGCAGGCGAGCTTCAGGAAAATATATGCCTCGCCGTAAATAAGAAGACCCTCAAGGAGCGTAAAAACAAAGGACACGGCATAATAAATCAGATAGCCAAGCACGGAAGTAGTATCGATCAGCAGATTGCTGCAGAAAAAAACAAACAGCATATATCCGAGATGGATAAAAACCACACCTGCAAGAGTGCCGTATTTTCCGAGCAGCTGCCCCTTTGCCAGCGATTTCAGGCTGGCGGAGGTAAGATATTCATTCATTTTGAAAACTCCTGTCTTTATAATAAACTCCCATCATGCATTGCCTGCCGTTCGGCAGGCCGCATGGCCATTCATACTATGAAAGCCTGTGGCTTTCATAGTATGTGTTACACGGCCAGATCCAGGTTCATACCAATGAAGGAAAGAGCATCCGATGCCTTTTTATTTTTCTGGTAGGGATTGGATTCGTTGCTGTAGCGGATTTGAGTGGACGTAGTTCCCCCTGATACATAGCTTCGCCCGCATTCCGGGCAGATGGCGGTTTTCAGGGAAACATTGGCGGAAATCACCTTTCCGTTATTTTGGGCGGCCTTTTTGTAGGCGTTGCTCACATGCTCCTGCTCGTGGGCCATGACCCTTGAGGCGGAAGCCTGAGGCGAGATATGGGCAGCCGATTTGAAAGATACCATCTCGTCAGAACCGTCCTGATATTTGCGGTTGCGGCAGGTCTCGCACTCTGCCGGAGAAGACTTCCTGCCCGGGGAAACGCTCGTGGATTCGCCCGGATTTAATGTGGCGCCTCCGGATTTGGCAGAGGACGCCGCACGCTGATAAGGGGATACGTAACCTCCCGCCGCATACATGTTTGAATAATTGTTTACTCCGTTCACCATAATATTCCATAGCTCCTTTTAGATGTTTACTGAAAAAGTTCCGCATATTCCCGCATCCGCTCTTCGAAAGAATACCCGAGAAGGTCCTCGGAGGACTGCCCGTATACGTTTTCGCAGATTGCGTCGTACTGCTGTCCGATTTGAATCAGCTGGTCGGGATTGCTCACCATGGAGATAAAGGTGGAAACGAAGAGAACGGCCACCGTGCAGAGGCTGACGATCCCGCATCCAAAACCGATGCGCGCCTGGGAAAGCATCTTTCTGCCATAACCCTTGGAAAGAAGGGCAAATAAAATAGCAAGCCCGCCGAAAACAAGGGGGAGAAAAACGGTTAATACAGTAAAAACGGCGCCGAGCCCGAGAAACAGGGAAGCGGCGGCCATCGTGACGCCCGCCTGATGATAAACGGGAGTCTGACCATTGTTGTAGTCCATAACATTTCACCTGTCTGATATGATCCAGATTTCCTTTTGCAGTTATTCTATTATCTTAACACTTGTGGCCGGATAATACAATTGGAAAGAATCAAGAACTTGAAAAACCTGGCTTCTTCTATTATAATTTGCTATGGAAACGCCAAACAGATTTGCCGTTTCCTGAAATTACGCCGAAATATGAAATATAAAGAAAAAGGACGGTAATCATGGATATTGAACGGAAACTCAAAGAAGAACTCAAGGTAGAAAAGTGGCAGGTGGAGGCCGCCGTGAAACTGATTGACGAGGGGAATACCATTCCCTTTATTTCCCGGTACCGCAAAGAAGCGACCGGATCCCTGAATGACGAGCAGCTGCGCGCACTTCACGAGCGACTGACGTATCTGCGCAATCTGGAGGAAAAGAAGGAGCAGGTGATCGGAAGCATAGAGGAACAGGGAAAGCTCACACAGGAGCTCCGGGAAAAAATTCTGGCAGCCGAGACGCTGGTGGTGGTGGAGGATCTGTACCGCCCTTATCGTCCCAAGCGGAAAACCCGTGCCAGCGTGGCCAGAGAGAAGGGGCTTTCGGGCCTTGCCGAATACATACTGGAGCAGAACGCCGCTGCGCCTCTGGAGGAGGAAGCGATCAAATACGTGAATGAGGAAAAAGAGGTAAAGGATGTGAAGGAGGCGCTGCAGGGTGCGAAGGATATTATAGCCGAGAGCGTTTCCGATGAGGCCGACTACCGTATTTATATACGGAACATCACCATGGAGGAGGGACTTCTCTCCAGCACGGCAAAGGATGAAAAAGCCCAGAGCGTATACGAAATGTATTATGCCTATGAGGAGCCGGTGAAAAAGGCGGCGGGGCACAGGATTCTCGCACTGAACCGCGGAGAAAACGAGAAATTTCTGACGGTCAAAATTGCCGCTCCCCAGGAGAGAATCCTGCAGTACTTGGCGAAAAAGACCATAACCAATGAAAATCCATATACCGCACCCGTTCTCAGGGAAGTGATTGCGGACGCCTATGACAGGCTGATTGCGCCGGCTATTGAGAGAGAGATTCGAAACGAGCTGACGGAGAGAGCGGAGGACGGGGCGATTTCCGTGTTTGGCAAGAACCTGGAGCAGCTTCTCATGCAGCCGCCCATTGCGGGAAAAGTGGTTCTTGGCTGGGATCCGGCCTTCCGCACGGGCTGTAAGCTTGCGGTGGTGGATGAAACGGGAAAAGTGCTGGATACCAAAGTGATTTATCCCACGGCTCCGCAGAACAAGGTGGAGGAATCCAAAAAGGAATTGAAACGTCTGATCGCCAAATACAACGTTTCCCTGATCAGCGTTGGGAACGGAACGGCTTCCAGGGAATCGGAGCAGGTGATCGTGGAGCTGATCAAGGAACTGAATATACCAATTCAGTATGTGATTGTCAATGAGGCGGGAGCCTCGGTCTATTCCGCAAGCAAGCTGGCAACCGAGGAATTCCCCAATTTCGACGTGGGGCAGAGAAGTGCGGCGTCCATTGCCCGGAGGCTTCAGGATCCTCTGGCGGAGCTTGTGAAGATCGACCCGAAGTCCATCGGGGTGGGGCAGTACCAGCACGACATGAACCAAAAAAAGCTGGGCGAGGCCTTAAGCGGCGTGGTGGAGGATTGCGTGAACCGGGTGGGCGTGGATCTCAACACGGCTTCGGCCTCCCTGCTTGAGTATATTTCCGGAATTTCCAAAGCCATCGCAAAAAATATCGTGGATTACCGGGAGAGAAACGGGCGCTTCATAAGCAGGGCCCAGCTGCTTAAGGTGCCGAAGCTGGGGCCAAAGGCCTACGAGCAGTGTGCGGGCTTTCTGCGGATTCTGGACGGGGACAATCCTCTGGACGCCACAAGCGTCCATCCCGAGAGCTATGCGGCGGCCTTAAAGCTTCTGGAAAGGCTGGGGCTTACCATGGAGGATGTGAAAGCGGCCCAGAGGCAGGCGGCAAAGAGTAAGGCTGCGCCCCTCGGAAAGCGGGAAGCTTCTGCCGGATCCAGGGAGGAAAAGCCGAAAAAGCAGAAGGTGGTGATCCGCAACACCAACACGGCCATGGGAAAGGCTCTGGCGGCGGCCATGGGCGATCTGGCGTTTGTGAGCGGCCAGGAGGACGCACCCCAAAGTGCGGGCAGAAGGAGCGGAACCATACCGGCTGAAAAGGAAAAGACGTCGGCAGGGGCCAGCGCTTTTGAACGCAAAATCCCGGACAGAAAAAAGATGGCGGAGGAGCTGGGAATCGGGGAGATCACTCTTGCGGATATCTTGAAAGAGTTGGAGAAGCCGTCCAGGGATCCGAGAGAAAATATGCCGGCGCCTATCCTGCGCAGCGATGTTCTGGACATGAAAGACTTAAAACCCGGCATGATTTTAAAAGGGACAGTGCGCAACGTGATAGATTTCGGGGTTTTTGTGGATATCGGAGTGCATCAGGACGGGCTGGTGCATATTTCCCAGATCACGGACCGTTTCATCAGACATCCGCTGGAGGCGGTGAGCGTGGGTGATATCGTGGACGTACAGGTGCTTTCCGTGGATGTTCCCAAAAAGAGAATCAGCCTTACTATGAGGATCGACGGAAAAAGGAAAGCTGAAAAATAATTCTTGCGTTTTGTGGGGGATCGTATTACAATATTTTTTGGAAATAGAAAAGTTCTTCGGGGTCGGGTGTAATTCCCTACTGGCGGTACAGTCCGCAACCTGCCATATCCTGCAGCAATTTGCCGGGTATGTCGGCTGATTTGGTGAAAGTCCAAAACCAACAGTTAGAGTCTGGATGAAAGAAGAAGCTGGCTGCTCCTTACTGGGTGCAGTCATTGTGAAAGCATGGACGAGCGATGAAACAGACGCTGTGTTTTTGTTTGTTGCTTTGAATGTTGCCCCGGATGATTTCTGATCATTCGGGGTTTTCTTTATGCTTTTATGGAAGAACCTTTCTGAAAAATCAGGCAGGGGCGAAAAGCTTTGTGCCGCATTTCATAGGAAACGACATAACAAATTTCTGCTTCCGGCTTTCGCAAAAGCCATATGCGGAAGCTTTTGAAAGGCCGAAAGCGAAATTTTTAATGTCGTTATCATAGGAGGACGAGAAAAATGGGTAATGGTTTATGGTCCACTTTGGTGGAAAACGCAGTGTTTGCAGGCGAGTGCGTACTGATTGCGGCGGTTCTTACTGCTGCCGCTTACGGTGCGGAGAAGTATCTGAAAAAGAGAAACAGCGACAGCGAGAGAATCCTGACTACCAGGAAGATCGCCATGATCGGCGTTTTTGCGGCGATTGCCGCAATCCTGATGCTGTTTGAATTCCCGCTTCCTTTCGCACCGTCCTTTTACGAGCTGGATTTCAGTGAAATTCCGGCGCTGGTAGGCGCCTTCGCTTTCGGGCCGGTGGCAGGCGTGATGATTGAGTTCTGCAAGGTGGTTCTCAAACTTTTTATCAAGGGAACTTCCACGGCGTTTGTGGGAGATCTGGCAAACTTTGTGATCGGCTGCAGTTTTATCCTGCCTGCGTCCGTCATTTATATGTTTAAAAAGACAAAGAAGAATGCGATTCTATCCAGTGCGGCGGGCACGTTCTGCATGACCGTGTTCGGCACCATGTTCAACGCCGTGTACCTGCTTCCCGCATTTTCGAGACTGTACGGAATGCCTCTCGACACCATTGTGGGGATGGGAACCGCCATCAACGGCTCCATTACCAGCGTGACTACTCTGGTCATTTTTGCCGTGGCACCTATGAACCTCTTAAAGGGCGGCAGCGTGTCTCTGGTAACCATGCTGATTTATAAGAAGCTGAGCCCTATTTTAAAGACAGGGACAGTGAAGGCGGCCGGTGCGGCAAAGCCAGGGGTTGAAGGAAGATAGGATTTGAAAATTCGCACCTGTAGGCCTAAAGCTATGGCCCGGCACAGACGAACCGGATCCGGAGAAGGTTCCACAGGTGCAAATGCATAGAAGGCAGGAGAGCCATTGCTCGACTGCCTTCTTTTTTAATGATACCGTAACCTTTAGAGAAATTTAAGGAAAACTTTTATAATTTTTGAGGGCTTTTTTGTATATAATCCGTTATAATATTAAATGTTTTGAAAAACAGGTGGAAAAAGAGGGTTTTCAAAGCCCAAAATGTATATTTGGGAAAATAGGTATTGACAATTACTGTATTAGATATATAATACAATAGTACAACAGGAACAAGGCAAAAGGAGGACTTAAATGGATGAATTAGTTGAAATCCGGGATATGTGCAAGATTTATAACCCAGGTGAAAATGAGGTCAGGGCGCTTGACCATGTGAACCTGCAGATCAACAGAAATGAATTTGTGGCGATCATCGGTCAGTCTGGTTCGGGCAAGTCCACACTGATGAATATGCTTGGGTGTCTTGACATACCGACTTCCGGTACTTACATATTAAACGGACAGGATGTGTCAAACCTTTCGGATAATGAGCTCTCCGACATAAGAAACAAGGAAATCGGTTTTATTTTTCAGGGCTTTAACCTGATAGCGGGACTGACTGCCCTGGAGAACGTGGAACTGCCTCTGATCTACAGGGGAGTGGGGCGAAAGGAACGGCTTGAGCTCTCCAAGATAGCCCTTGAGAAAGTGGGGCTGAAATCAAGAATAGATCACAAGCCCTCGGAGATGAGCGGCGGGCAGCAGCAGAGAGTGGCTATTGCAAGGGCCATAGCGCAGGCACCGCCTGTCATTCTTGCGGATGAGCCGACAGGCAATCTGGATTCCGGTTCCACCAAGGAGATTATGGAAATATTAAAGGGGCTTCATCAGGAAGGACGAACCGTCATCCTGATTACCCATGACAATGAGATCGCCGCAAAGGCAAAAAGGATCATTCGGATTATGGATGGCCGAATCGTGGCGGATATCATAAATGACGCCCAGTTGTAAGGCTTATATAGAAAAAGACGGATAAGGAGAAGCATGATGGCAGAAAAAGATGAAATGATGACTGTAAACGAGAATGCAGCAGAACAGAAGACAAAAAAGGCAAAGAAAGAAAAGAAGGAAAAGAAGCCCGTGGATAAGGCAAAGAGGAAAAAGGTGCGCAGAGTAGTGATGGCAGTCCTTGCGGTGGTTCTGATCGCAAGCTTTTCCGTGTCGAGGATGGCGGCGGCGAACGCTCCGGTCATGGTTCCCACTACACCGGCGCAGACAGGCGAGGTGGAACAGACGGTAAATACCAGCGGAACCGTGGTGGCCAATACCTCCAAAAGCTATTTTTCTGAGGTGAAGGTCAAGATCGGCAAGGTTAATGTGGCCGTGGGAGACGCAGTGAAGGCAGGAGATGTGCTCATCGAGTATGATGCGGATGAGCTGGCAAAGGAAAAACAGCTGGCCGAGCTTTCCCTCAAAAGTGGAGAGGGAAATTATAAAAACTCTATCCAGAACAATAACCAGATGCTGGGAGACCTGAACGAGGCCAACGTGAATCTGGAAGTGCTGGATCAGCAGATCGCTGACACGGAGGCTTATATTACGAATCTTGAGAACAAGATCGAGCAGAAAAAGAGCGACCTGGCCCATTTCGGGGCTCTGCTTCAGATTTCCCTTCTTGACTGGCAGGATCAGCCGGATTCTGACGAATATATGAACCTGCAGAAGATGGTCCAGCTCAATTCCTGGGAGCAGAACAACAACGAGGAGATCAGAGGCTGGCAGGATGAGCTGGACGTGTACAACAAGATGCTGTCCGATTATAAGGAGTACCGTTCGGAGATGAAATCCCAGAAAAGCTCGGCGGAAGCGGGTAAGCTCACCTCCGGCGCAAAGGAAGAGATCGAGGCCTCCAACCAGACGAAGGAAATCGAGGCGCAGGGAACCATCGACAGCCTGGCAAAGGTGGAGAACGGAATCGTTGCGGATTTTGATGGCGTGGTCACGGATGTGAAGGCGGTCGAGGGCGCAAGCATTGCGGACAGCTCCGAGCTTCTCAAATTGGAGAGCACGCAGGACGTGTCGGTCAAGGTCTATGTGACCAAATATGACCTGGAAAAGATCTCCCAGGGCCAGGATGCGGTTGTCACCGTGGCGGGCAAGGAGTATAAGGGAAAGGTCGGCAAGATCAACAAGATGGCGGAGAAGAACAACAGCGGAGCGGCCGTGGTGGGAACCGAGATTGAGATCCTCAATCCGGACAGCGATATCGTGCTGGGCGTTGAGGCGAAGATTGCCATCAGCACGGCGAAGGAGACGGAGTGCGTGATCGTTCCGGTAAGCGTGGTCAATGTCGATATGGACGGGGAATTCGTCTATGTGGTGGAGAACGGCGTTCTTGCCAAGAGGCGCGTTGTGACAGGCATTTCCTCCGATACCATGATTCAGATCGTGGAAGGACTTGTGGAAGGCGAGGGCGTTGTCACCAGTGTGAGCGCAGGCATGACGGAAGGCATGGCGGTAATGGCAATGCAGTAAAACAAGGCGGCATACCGCTGTGAAAGGAGCGTTTAGAATGGCACAGATTTGGGAATACATTAAGATCGCCCTGATGAATATCAAGAGCAACAAGGGGCGCTCCATCCTTACCATGCTGGGCATTATCATCGGTATCTCCTCCGTGATCATGGTTATTTCCATCGGCAACGGAGTGAGGGGGCAGGTCAATTCGGAGCTTGACAGCATCGGGAGCGGACAGATCGCCTTCTATGTAGACAGCACCAGAGCGGATACGACGGTGACATTCGATCAGTCGGATATGGATGCGATCATGGCCCAGGTGGATCATGTGAAGGGCGTGACCCCTTCCTTCGGAACCTGGGGGACGGCGGAAGGGCCAAAAGGTGATTTCGACATCAGTATGAGCGGCGGAACCGTGGGCCTGCAGTATGCGTCCTCGGATCCCATTATTAAAGGAAAGTATTTTACACAGAATGATTATGATGCGGGCAGCAATGTCTGTATTATCACGGAGTCCAGCGCCATGGGGCTGTTTGGAACCACGGACGTGGTGGGAATGAGCTTTGACGCCACGGTCTGGGGCGTGACCCAGGAGCTGCGCATCGTGGGGATCCGGCAGGATAATGCATCCGCACTGTTTGGAAACGGAGGAAGCAACACGGTTCAGGCGGAGGTTCCCCTGACCTTCATGGCCAACAAATTCGGATACTGGATTGAGGATTTTGACCAGTTTTATGTCATAGCCGAATCCAATGCCTATGCGGTGGAGGTGGCCTCCCAGGCAATGTCCATTTTGGAAAGCAGGCACAACTGCAGAGGGGAAAATCAGATCATGACTCAGAGCTTTTCCGATGTGTCCTCCCAATTTGACACGATATTGAGCTTCATTACCATGTTTATCTCCTTCGTGGCGGCTATCTCCCTTCTGGTGGGCGGTATCGGCGTTATGAATATCATGCTGGTTTCCGTCACGGAGCGCACCAGGGAGATCGGGATCCGCAAATCCCTGGGAGCGAGAACCGGATCCATCCTGCTGCAGTTTCTGGCGGAGGCCGGAATCATCACTCTGCTTGGAGGAATCATCGGCATTATTCTGGGCGTTCTCGGAGCCATGGGGATCTGTTCCATAGCCAATATGACGCCGTCCATCAGCGTGGGAACCATCATGGTGGCATCGATTTTTTCCTGCGGCATCGGAATCTTTTTTGGAATTTATCCGGCCAGAAAGGCGGCAAGGCTCAGTCCGATCGAAGCGCTTCGTCACGAATAAAAACAAGTGTTCTGATTGTGCGCCGGATTATTCTGTGATACACTATTTTGGAAGCAAATGCGTTAGAAAAAAGAAATCAGCGGCCTGCTGGGCAGATGCTGGTTTCTTTTTTACAGATTACGGAAGGACATGAATCGAAATATGGAAATGGAATTTGACGTTCAGATGACATCCGGCGATCTCTATGATTATATGCTGCACCACACCTATGGCAGCGCATCCGGTCTAATCGGTTCCGTTGCGGGGGCGCTTATGGTGGTGGCTGCCTTTATGGGAGCGGGAATCCTCTGCCTGATTGCGGGGCTCATTATTTTGCTGTATCTGCCGGTTTCCTTATTTTTGAAGTCAAAACAGCAGTTCCTTGCAAATCCCGCTTTTAAAATGCCTCTTCATTTCCGGATGACGGATGAGGGACTGGAGGTTTCCCAGGGGGAGGAGACGCAGAGCCAGAAATGGGAGGACATTCATAAGGCTATCTCTACGACGAAAAGCATTATTGTATATACCACTGCGGTTAACGCTTCCATTTTCCCGAGGAGGGAGCTGGGGGACAAAGAACAGGGTGTAATCAAAATGATTTCCACTCATATGCCTCCAAAGAAAGTAAAAATCCGCTGCTGAGTACGGATGAGGGATGAAAAGTGACGAGCAGGTCAAAGTTTGAAAGTTCCTTTCAAGCTGCTTATTGGTGCAATACCGCAGGCATAGCCAGCGGTATGCAGGGGGATAAGTTTGGAAGTGGACTTCCAAACTCTTTATGGGAGCAGTATCGCAAGCGGGGCTTGCGATATGCGGAGGGATAAAAATGAGAATTGTGGAGACTTTCAGCCACGGCGAGACTTTCTCTCTGGGGGAAGAAATCGGCAGGATGGCAAAGCCGGGAGATATTTATACATTGACAGGGGATCTGGGAACGGGGAAAACCGTGTTCAGCCAGGGGGTTGCCGCAGGACTTGGCATAAAGGAGGCTGTGAACAGCCCCACCTTTACCATTCTTCAGATCTATGAGGAGGGAAGGCTGCCGTTTTATCATTTTGACGTTTACCGCATCGGGGATCCTCAGGAGATGGAGGAGATCGGGTACGAGGACTATTTTTACAGCGGCGGTGTGTGTCTGATCGAATGGGCGGATCTGATCAGGGAGCTTCTTCCTGAAAAATATATCAGGATTACCCTGTTAAAGGACTTGGAAAAAGGTTTTGATTATCGTAAAATAGTAATAGAGGACGATTTTAAATCATGAAGATAATTGCGATGGACACTTCGGGCCTGGTAGCTTCTGTCGCCATCATAGAAGACCAGACTCTGATTGGGGAATACAACGTTCAATACAAAAAGACTCATTCCCAGACCTTGCTTCCCATGCTGGATGAATTGAAGAAAATGGTGGAGCTTGATCTTGAAAGTGTGGATGCCATAGCCCTTGCGGCGGGCCCGGGTTCCTTTACAGGGCTTCGGATTGGCTCGGCCACGGCAAAGGGGCTGTGCTTTGCCATGGATGTGCCTGTCATTGAAATTCCCACACTGGTTGGCCTGGCCTGTAATCTGTATGGGACGGATAAGCTGGTCTGTCCGCTTATGGATGCCAGAAGGGATCAGGTTTATACCGGAATTTACGAGTTTGTCAGAAAGCAGGGACAGTCGGCAGGCTACGGGCTTAGCTGTCTGCTTGCGCAGTGTGCGGTTTCCATAGAGGAGATTGCCTCAAAATGCAATGAACTGGGCAGGGAGATTATTTTCCTGGGAGACGGCGCAGCCGTGTTTGAGACGCGGCTGTCAGAGCTTATGAAGGTTCCCTACGGCTTTGCTCCCGCCCACATGAACCGCCAGAGGGCGGCGGCATTTGGCTTTCTCGCATTGGAATACTACAGAGAGGGAAAGACCGTGGGGGCGGATGAACATGTTCCCGTCTATCTGCGGCTGTCCCAGGCTGAGCGGGAAAAGAGGGAACGGCTGTGACAGTCAGGGAGATGACGCGGGCGGATGTGGAAGCGGTCTGCCGGATCGAGCGGGAGTGCTTTTCCATGCCCTGGTCGGCGGCGGATTTTCTGGAAATGATCGAGGCTGACTACGCTCACTACTATGTGGCACAGGAAGCGGGGCAGATCGTTGGATGCTGCGGAATCCGAAATCTGGCGGGCGAGGGAGAGATCACAAATGTCGCGGTAGCCCCCGGGGCAAGGCGGCAGGGCATCGGCAGAAAAATGATGGAGCATTTGCTGCAGGAGGCTTCCGTTCACAAAATTGAGGCCTGCACCCTGGAGGTGCGGATCAGCAATATACCGGCCATCCGTCTGTATGAGAGTCTGGGCTTTCGGGGCGAGGGGGTAAGGCCCCGGTTCTATGAGAAGCCGCAGGAGGATGCGCTGATCATGTGGAAAAGATAGACAGAGCATGGAAGAATTACCACTGTTTCTTATTGCGAAATCATGTATAATGGGATAAGGACAAAGGAGGATGAGCCATGCGGATTTATGTTGATAAAAATAAAATGAAACTGAATTCCGTGATCTGCAACAAATGCAAAAAACAGATAAAAGTGGAGAACGGAATCATAAAGGAAGGTTGTTTTTGCGGAGACGCACAGTTTGGCTATTTCAGTAATAAGGACGGGATGAAATATTTCTTTGACCTTTGCGAGGAATGCTATGACAAAATGGTGTCAGACTTTGCGGTTCCCGTGGAAACACAGGAGGTAAAGGAGTTTTTGTAATTATGCTGGATATTTGTTTGCTTGGTACCGGAGGCATGATGCCGCTGCCCTACAGATGGCTCACCTCCATGATGGCAAGGTACAACGGACAAAGCATATTGATCGACTGCGGTGAGGGGACACAGATTGCGATGAAGGAAAAAGGCTGGAGCCCGAAACCCATCGACGTGATCTGCTTCACTCACTTTCATGCGGACCATATCAGCGGCCTGCCCGGAATGCTTCTCACGATGGGGAATGCGGAACGGACACAGCCGCTTCTTTTGGTAGGACCAAAAGGCCTTTCCAGGGTCGTCTCCGCACTGCGCGTGATTGCGCCGGAGCTTCCCTTTGAAATCAATTGCATGGAATTGACAGAAAGCGAACAGACGATTTCCATGAACGGATTCAGGATAGAGGCCTTCAAAGTTAATCACAATGTTCCCTGTTATGGATATTGTATTGTAGTGGATCGGATCGGGAAATTCCAGGTCGACAGGGCTTTGGAGCTTGCCATTGACAAAAGATACTGGAGTATTCTGCAAAGAGGAGAGAGTGTTTCCACGGAAAAGGGGAACTTCACGCCGGAAATGGTGCTCGGGGAGCCGAGAAAAGGGCTTCGGGTGGTTTACTGTACAGATACCCGTCCTACGGAAAGCATTGTGCAGCATGCCGGGAATGCGGATCTTTTTATCTGCGAGGGCATGTATGGAGAGCCGGAAAAGCAGGCAAAGGCAAGGGAAAACAAGCATATGACCTTTTACGAGGCGGCCGCCCTTGCAAAGCAGGCAAAGGCTCGCAGGCTTTGGTTGACGCACTACAGCCCTTCTCTGAACCGGCCGGATGAATTTCTTCCCGCAGTCAGAAAAATATTTCCGTTGGCGGAAACCTGCAGGGACGGAAAAACCATAGAACTTACTTTTGAGGAAGAATTAGGTAATTGCGAAACAAGTTCAAAATCTTGATTCCAATAGGGCAAAGGCCCGGT
>CAJTVN010000022.1 GCA_910579685.1 uncultured Lachnospiraceae bacterium
ATAAGTTCTGCTTTGACCATGAATGAAACATCTAAAGCTGCGCTTCCTTATGATCTGAATGTTGTTGCGGATATTGATGTAGCGGGAGAAACAGACATTGCGGCATATCTGAAATCAAGGGACGTGGATATGGGTATCTATGCAGACAGCATAGCGCAGATCAGTCTTTATGAAGCAGAAATAACCTATGGAGATTTATTTGAGGGACAGGACTTAAACTTATGGCACATTGACGAAGACATTCCCGAAGTGGGTGTTTCGGTAGTTTCCATTTCAGATTTTAACCGTGCATTAGCGGCACAGGGGAAAGCCCCCATAAATCTTGCTGATAATGAATTTCTCTTGAACTGTAATTACAAAGGTACTTTGTATGTTGTCGAATAAAGTGTTTATTATGCGTTACTTAAAATTTATAGATTTTGGTTACAGCTACATAGAAAATGATTAGAGGATATTATTATACTCATAGACGTAGATATGTGATAGAATAGAATAAAAACAAAATAGAAGAGATATGGAAAGCTGCAAAATCACTTGAGGGGGACTGTGATTTATATTGATGATATGGCAGAAAACCTTCAATTTGTTCTTAAAAGCAAAGAGCTGGCAAAAACATATGGAATGTGCCGGAGGTTTGGAGAAGAATCATATGAGAACCATGATAGGCAGATATTGGAAACTTTTACCAGAGAGTGCAATTAATGTTATTTAAGAGCATAAAAGTTAGTTATTCATAGAATAGATGATGGGGGAAGAAGTGTTATGACCATAGAAGAAGTTCTGACGTTTGAAGAAATGCAGATATTTGATCGAAAGAGTGTGAATATTGATCCGAAAGCGTTAGCAATACCGATTATAGCGTTAGCAAATGCCGATGGCGGGACAGTTGCGATTGGAATATCTGATAAAACACGTAGAATAGAGGGAGTGGATTATGACATCAGGAAATTAAACGAGTTACTTCGAGTGCCGTTTGATTTCTGCGTTCCAACTGTAAAAGCTGAAATAGAAAAAGTACAGTGTGTAGATTATAAAGGCAGAAAGAATCACGTGCTTCTGATGCATGTGGAGCCAAGCATGGAAGTACATGCAAATCAGGCAGATGAAGTTTTTATGCGTGTGGGAGATAAGTCAAGGAAACTTACATTTGAGGAACGGATGCAGTTGATGTATGATAAGGGAGAAAGATTTTTTGAAGATAAACCTGTTCCCGAGGCGGTTATAGAAGATGTTGATTTAGGAGTTGTGAAAAACTACATCGATAAAATTGGCTATTCCAAGACTCCAATGGAATATTTGAGGGAAAATAAAGGATTTGTAAAAGAAAAGAATGGTGTGATACAAATAAGTTCGGCTGCAATATTGCTGTTTGGGAAAAATCCGCAATTACATTTTCCAAGAGCCCGTATACGTTTTATCCGCTATGAAGGCACAGAGGAACGAGTCGGTGCAGAGATGAATGTAATTAAGGATGTCATTTTTGAAGGAACTATATTGAAAATGGTAACGGATGCTATTGCATATTTAGATACACAAATTAAAGAGAAAACATATTTGGGACAAGATGGACGATTTGTAACAGAAGAGGAATATCCGAAATTTGTTCGTCAGGAGATTATTGTAAATGCTGTTACACATCGTGATTACAGTATTCGTGGAACAGATATTCAAATAAAGATGTTTGACGGAAGAATTGTTGTAGAAAGTCCTGGGAAATTACCGGGACTTGTAAAGACAAATAATATCCGACATACACATTTTTCAAGAAATCCTAAGATTGCGGAATTTTTGAAAGCATATAGCTTTGTAAAAGAATATGGAGAAGGCGTTGATCGAATGTGGAAAGAACTTGAAGCGATTGGTTTGCAGGGACCGGAATATAGAATAAATGCCTTTATGTTGCAGGCGATCATTAGAAATAATGATTTTCTTGAAAGAAAACCACGGTTTGAGAAAGAAAACCACGGTTTGGTCATTGAAAAACCATGGTTTGAGAAAGAAAACCACGGTTTGGTCATGGAAAAACCACGGTTTGAATCTAAAGAATCACTGTTTCAAATTATTGATAATGCAGTATGTAGAAAAGAATTAACTCCCATCATCGCGGGAAACATGAAGAGAATTATAGAAGTATTTGATTTGAATCAGATTTTTGGTCGAAAGGAAATAAAAGAGGAATTGGGATATGGTGATTATAAAGCGGGGAAAGCGATTGAAGCAATGCAGTTGCTTAATATCGTCATTCCCGTAGAAGGAAAGGGCAAAGGAAAATATATTATAAAAGCAATGTAATAAATGACTTATTGACATTAGCTTGACATAAGCAGGGGACGGGAAACTTCTTTAAGTGGAAAGATAATGGAGAAAAATTAGAAAGTTTTTGTCCCATACTTGCTATAAAAAGTTTTATTTTAGATGGTAATATGTTTTTGACACGTTTATTTTGAATTGGGTTGAAAAGAATTATCCGATAGAAGTAGATGGAGATGTGCTTCGCATTCCGCAAGTGTCGGCTAGTGCGCAAGTTATTGATGGGCAACATAGGCTGGAAGGATTAAAACAGGCAAAAGAACTTTTATATTGTTAGGGCAACGGATATAGCCAATCGTTTGCATGAGGATTTGGATTCTCCATATTATCAATGTATAAAGTTACCAGGTTCTGCACAAGGAGTTGGAAAAGTGGATTTATCAGCAATGGTAAATGCGATAAAACAGTTTACGACAGAACAAGGGGGATTTAATGAGTATAATCTTAGAGATTTTGAATCTCAATATAAAGTGATTTGTAATTTTTTTAATGTGTTGCGGTCATTTTATGAAAAAGAAGGAATGTGGTTAAAATCAGGCAATCCATTTATGGCTAATTCGGGATGTTATGCAGGTATTGATTTTTTGTGCAAAGACCTTATACCTAAATGTGCAGAAAGAAAATCATTTGAGTATTGTTTATCAGTATTTAAAAAGTACTTTGTTAAAGGATGTTCCGGCACAAAATGAGTATAGGTTTTAGTAGAAATCGTGCGTGACTTTTTTATGAGAATCTAATTGGTGCTGCTCCAGAGGATTTAATTAATATGCGCAAAGAGTTTAAAAACCATATTTTAACTACAAATGAAGCTGTACAGTTGAAAGAACTTTTGAACAAGGATGCTGTTGATTTTTTTATAATGGGATTTTGAGTTTTTCAGAAGGAATTGACGCTGTTTTTCAGAAAAGGTTTTCTTGGGCAACAATTAAGTTATATTATGCTGTTTATTATCTTATTCGTGCAACACTTGCTTCAAAAGAAATAGCTATTTTGAGATGTAGAAGTATGTTTCGTTTTCTGAGCCAGATTGTTTAGAGATTTGGGATTATTTCGCACACTGCATTGACGAAGGCACATTATCAAACGCATTAACAGAGTTAGAAAATGACCCGTATATTATGTGTTTCCAGGAGGAATATGCCATAGTTGCCATACCTATTAAAAGAATGCAACAGACTATTGCGGATATGTTGACAAGTGGGATTTTGCAGAATTTAAGTGAGGATAGAACATTATTTGCAAAATCTGTGATTGGATATGATGAAAGATCGCTTTCTGTTCTATCTGAGATTTTTGCCTAGGCATGTTTGCGAGAAAACATTTAAAAATTTTTGGCCTCATACTTGACATAAGCTGATGGAAACGGTCGCATGAGCCGTTTTCTGATAGTCTTGCTTCTCTATCGGAATGGCTATGAGGTTGGAAAATACATCAGTATTGAGAGCAAGATAGAGAAAACAAAAAGTGTGTGTTATGATGTATTGGAGCAGACATCCCGCAAGTGGCATGAAGCAGAAAATGACGAGACGCCTTTTATCAGGTATCTGCCAGGGATTATTCTCAGTTGTTATCACAATTTTGAAGAGCGAGTTGACATGATGGGAAAAAGAAGCACGGCGTATGATATTGTAAAAAAGGCGGCAGAAAATAGGTTGGGAAAGTTTGCGAAACAGGAGATATTGCGGGGGTGTTGACTGAAAAGCACGGTAATGGACGCAACACCTTTTCTGTGAATTCTCCCAGATAAGATTAAATATCTCCCAAAACCATGTTGCTCTTGACATCCTTGGGAGAAATCAGCACAATAGAGGTAAATGAAGCAGAAGAGACGCAAGGCTGAACTTTAAGGAGGAACTTTTCATGTCAAAATACGATTATTTAATAGTAGGCGCAGGCCTTTACGGAGCAGTGTTTGCCCACGAGGCGAAGAAAGCGGGAAAGAGCTGTCTCGTGATCGACAAGAGAGACCACATAGCGGGGAACATTTATACGAAAGAAGTGGAGGGAATTCAGGTACACGAATACGGAGCGCACATTTTCCACACATCCAACCGGGACGTGTGGGACTATGTGAACCAGTTTGCCGAGTTCAATCAGTATATCAATTCCCCTGTGGCCGTATATAAGGAGGAGCTGTATAATCTTCCCTTTAATATGAATACCTTCAGCAAAATGTGGAACATACGCACGCCCGGTCAGGCAAAAGAAATCATAGCGCGGCAGATTGCCGAGCTGCATATTTCGGAGCCTCGGAATCTGGAGGAACAGGCGTTATCTTTAGTCGGGCGTGATGTTTATGAGAAGCTGGTGAAGGGCTATACGGAGAAGCAGTGGGGGAGAAGCTGCAGGGAGCTTCCGGCCTTTATTATCAAGAGGCTTCCGCTGCGGTTTACCTATGACAACAATTATTTTAATGACCGTTACCAGGGAATTGCCATCGGAGGCTACACACAGATGGTCGAGAAAATGCTTGCCGGTGTGGAAGTGCGGCTTGGCGTGGATTATTTTTCCGACAGGGAAGGCTTTGGTTCCATGGCGGAAAAGGTGGTTTATACGGGACAGATTGACCGGTATTTCGACTATTCTCTTGGCGTGCTGGAATACCGAATGGTTCGTTTTGAGGAGGAGATCCTTGATCTGGAGAATTACCAGGGCAATGCGGTGGTAAACTACACGGAAAGGGAAGTGCCCTACACCCGGATTATAGAGCACAAGCATTTTGAATTTGGAAATCAGCCAAAGACCGTGATTTCCAGGGAGTATCCGAGCGAATGGAAGAAGGGCGAGGAGCCTTATTATCCGATTAATGATGCGAAGAACAATGAGTTATATACCGGATATGCAAGGCTTGCGGAGGCGGAAGCCAGAGTGATCTTTGGCGGAAGGCTTGGGGAATATAAATATTATGATATGGACAAGGTAATTGAGAAAGCGCTGGAGACGGTGACGAGAGAGCTGAATTGAAGACCTTTTTATGAAAATTCATTTTGAAGTAGTTGATTTTCAAAACACAATTTGATATAATTTAAATATAGTACATGGTAATATCGTTTTGATTGAGGTGGTAATATGGCCAGATTAAAAATTTTATATATTGTATGAATGCGGAGAGAGTATCTAATGAGGGAAAAGGTGATTTTATAAATGCTATGGGGGTTTTATCGGTATTAATTCCAGAGTTTGTACCGGGAACATTTTCATTCTATTGCATTTGCTTTTTTTGTGGGGGCAACTTTGTTTAGGCCTCCAGCAGGGAAAGATATAGTATCTCTAAACAATCTTAAGCAACCTGAATGCATACAATGTATTAACCTGGATATGCAAAAGGAGGTTGTGGGATTGTGCACGAATCGATCAATTGATTCCTGCGAGCAATGAGCCAAGCGGCTGCGAAGCAGACATTTGGCGAATGCCGCAAGGGTCACATACCCCGCTGCTCTGCAGCGTTGCAAGCTTGATTTCGGATAAGTCGATTTATCTATTCGAGGAAATTATAAAGACGTTATATAAGCAGCCTGATATTGCGCCGACAGGGCGCAATAGTCTATATGAAAGTGTGGAGCTTTTTTATGGAATTAAATAAAATTGAAGATTCGGAAATGTTATATCGTGTAGTTAGACGATCTGACCCAGATGGATTTATCCAGGGAAGGCCAACAGCGGCTCTGTTTATGGATGAAAAGGGCGTTTCTGTTGACAGGGAAGGGGAGAGAAGCGAGCAAGATTATGTGAGGAAATTCATGGTTGAAATACTGAAACAATTATCAAATGTAATGTAATGATAAAGCTTGGCAGGAGCAAAATGCTCCTGCCTGATTATATGCCAGTACAAGTAAGGCGGCAGCTCGGATCAATCATACAAATAACGGAGTTAATAAAATGTTCAGAAAAAGATTTTTTGTCTCCCTGTTAATCATAACAGCTGTTTTCATCCTGTCGATTCCCGAAAGGGCTCGGGCGGAGGAAATGCCAGTAAACACACAGGCGGAAGAAAGTGCGGCTGAAAAAGAAAAAATTGTCATCTGTATCGATCCGGGGCACGGCGGTGCTGCGACAGGCTTTGAGTGCACCTATGACGGGGTTGCGGTGCGGGAGAAGGATTTGAATTTGAGTATTGCCTTAAAGCTTCGGGATGAGCTGCTGGAATATGAGAACGTGGATGTGATCATGACCCGGGAGGACGATACCGGAATCAAGATCCGTCCCAGAGTTCAGTCTGCATTGGATAATCAGGCGGATTACCTGATCTCCATCCACAACAACAATACGGCCAACGTGGAGCTGGCATCAGGCTGTATGGTTTTATCCACGGTCAGTCATTATCAGGCAAAGGGAGCGAAAACGGCTGATATTTATGGGGCGTCAGAGGCTCTGGCCCGGGGAATTGCAAAAGAGCTGGGCACACTTGGACTGACCTGGGCTGCGGAGCTTGACGCCGCCTTCAACGAAGGCGTGGCGAGAAGGCCCTACAGCCCGGAAGGCCTGGCCAAAACCACGGTATATTATCCGGACGGAAGCGTTGCCGATTACAACGCCCTGATTCGCTACAGCATCACCGAAGGGCTTCCGGCAATTATTATCGAACATGCTTATCTGTGCAACGAGGAGGAGTACCGCGCTTTTCTTTCCACGGATGAATCCTTGCTGGAGCTTGCGCAGGCGGACGCCCGGGGGATTGCGGATGCGCTGGGGCTTTGCAAAGAAACGGCGGCGGTGTCGGATTCCGGATCTGCGGTGTCACGGGACGGAAAAGAACAGTAAGAGGAAGAGTCATGTCAAAAGTCAAATACCCCTGCGGCGGTCGCCAAATGCGCATGCAAGCATGCCCGCTTGGCTCGTTGCCCGCAGGAATAAAAGAAAGAATATTTATTCTGGTCTCCTGTCTGGAGCTCTCCATTGGCCTTTTGCAGATGTGCCAGAACGAGATTCCCTTCAGACGTTTTATTTTGTGGGGGTTTTTGGGGATCTATGCGGCGGTTCTGGTCACGAACCATTATACTGGGAAGGAAAAGATTTTGTTAGGCGCAAGCCTTGTCATGGGCCTTCTCCTTTATCTCTCCACCGGGATTAATACGGGGATCAAAGCGCCTGTCTATCTGTTCGCAATGAAGGAAATACCTGTAAGAAAGCTCCTGAAATGGATGACGATTTCCCTGATGGCGTCAATGGCCTGTATTGTTGCGGCCAGTCTTCTGTTTGATTTCGGGAATCTCTATATCAGCGATTACCGTAAAAAGGGCGCTTTTCACGGAATCCGTTACAGTTTGGGCTTTGCAAGCTCCAATGTACTGCAGTTCCTCACCTTCATTCTTATGTGCTTTTGCTTTTATCTGTACGGGGAAAAGATGAAATTCTGGCAGTATCTGCTGGTGGGAGCGGAGTACTTGCTGGTGTTTGTGCTGACCTATTCCAGAACCGGTTTTCTCACGGGCCTGTTCATCTGGTGTCTGGCTGTTGCGATCCGGTTTGGAAAAGGAAAGAGCTGGAACTGGATACTCTTTGGACTGTCCGTGGTTTTTGTGACGTCTTTTTTGATTATTTCCTTGCTGGCCGCAATGGAGGTTCATGGGAGGGTGATTGAATTCATTAATGAGATTATTTCCAGGCGGATGAATCAGCTCAAATATCATACCAGCGATAAGCAGTATGCGCTTCCCTATATTGACAGCTGGCGTCTTTTCTCATCCAGGATAAACAAGAACGGTTACGACATGGGATACATACAGATTTTCTATTATTATGGAATCAT
This sequence comes from uncultured Lachnospiraceae bacterium, assembly GCA_910579685.1. Lineage (GTDB taxonomy): Bacteria > Bacillota > Clostridia > Lachnospirales > Lachnospiraceae > Suilimivivens. The sequence continues at coordinate 8,060 of CAJTVN010000022.1, forward strand.
TCCCGGAATCTGCTACCTTGGATTCCTGTTCTATGCCGGGTACAGGGCCATGAGAAGAAACAATGTGTTCGGCTTGCTGGCATTATTGGGATTCAGCATTTATCTTTTTATGGAATCTCTTTTCTTCTCCAACTATCTGACAAGGGATTTTCTGCTGATGATTTCCGCAATTATCGTATGGGAGGCATATCATGACACAGAGGGGGAGAGGGTTTCTGCGGCTGTTTAGTCTGTGCACGGCAGTCAACGTTTTTCTGCTGTACAAGATTCATTTCACGGGAAATCTGAGGGACAGCTGGAGGTCAAATTATGTGGAGCCGTTTTGCGCCGGGGATATTCCGGTGCTGCTCCTTTTGTTTTTGGTGTCGGTTCCGGTCTGTGAATGGCTGGGAACAAAAGCGCTGCCCTGGCTGTCCGGGAGAGTGAAGCTGACCAATCAAGGCAACGGACGGGACGGGATTGTCATGGAAGACGGCCCGGATGGGCGCGGTGTCAGGAGACGGTTCTGGAAGGTGTTCGGGGCGATCGGGATGGTGTGGTTTTTCTTTTTCCTGGTTATGTACCCGGGAACCGCCATGAATGATACCATTTATATTCTGCAGGATCCATGGCTGGCAAGCAGGCAGCATCCGATTCTCTACAATATGTATACTTACGGCCTTTACCGGCTGGGCACTATGATCTGGAATGAAAATTTTGGACTGGCTCTGATTTCCCTGCTGCAGATGGCGGCGATGGATTATGTGCTGACATACGGAATTCTTCTGCTTTCCCGCTGCGGCTTCAAGGACTGGGTGTGCCGCCTGACCACGGCTTATTTTGCCCTGGCGCCCCTTTTTTCCACCTATGCGGTATCCGCCATCAAGGACACGCCCTTTAGCATTTTCCTCTTTTATCTTCTGGTACTGCTCCTGGATGCGGGGCTCGGACAAAACGAGGCATGGAAGGACAAATGGTTCTGCGTCAGAGTGGCATGCTGTTATCTGGGAGTGCTTGCCTTTCGAAGCAACGGCTTTGTGGTGGTGGCGGGAACGGTTTTTGTCCTGCTTTTTGTCTATCGAAAATGGCGCAGACGAATTCTGGGCACTGCGTTTGCGGCGGCCGTGGTTTACTTTGGAATGAGCCGTGCCCTGAGCCCGGAGAATGTGGAAAAGCTTTTCCAGGAAAGCGCGGGGATACCTCTTCAGCAGGTGGCGTCGGTGGCTGCGAGAGGGGAAGGCCTTGGGCGGGAACAGAGAGAATATTTATGCCGCCTGCTTCCGGAGGAAAAATGGGATCTCTACGCACCCTGCTGTGCGGATGTGATCAAGTGGGACGAGGCGTTTGACCGGCAGTTTTTGAATGAGACGAAAAAAGAGTTTCTTCTCTTGTGGCTGGATCTTCTTCCGGAAAATCTGGATCAATATGTGCGGGCGTATCTGCTGAACACCTTCGGGGTATGGGGGATTGAAACCAGAAACCGGGAACAGTATTATCAGAAGAATATTTTTGAAAATTCCCTGAATCTGTATCAGGAAAGCCCGCTGCCGCAGGCAGTTCGGACATTCTTTTACCGGTATTACTGCAATCGTTTTACTTATTCATTTCTGAGTGCGGGAACCGTTTTCTGGATTTTGTTTGCGGAGAGCTTATACCTGCTCTGCCGAAGAAGATACCGGCTGGCGGCTGTGTATGTGCCTGTGTGGCTGTGTTTTGTCAGTCTTATGCTGGCGACGCCCATAGCTTTTACCTTCCGCTATGTGTTTGTTCTTGCCATGGTGTTTCCCTTTGCGCTCCTGTTTCCCTTTGCGGGAGAGCTGTTTACAGAAAGGAAAAAGCTTTAAATGGAACCTTTGCTTTCAATTATTATACCGGTTTACAAGGTTGAAAAATATTTGCCCCAGTGTCTTGAGAGCATTGTGAGGCAGGTCGAGGAAGAGAAGGAGGAAGTGGAAGTCCTTGTGATTGACGACGGCTCGCCGGATGCCTCGGGAAAACTGGCGGACGCCTGTGCAAAGAGGCATTCCTTTGTCCGGGTGATTCACAGAAAGAACGGGGGCGTTGCCGCGGCGCGAAACACGGGGCTTGACCAGGCCCGGGGCGGCTGGCTGTATTTTGTGGATTCCGACGACTGGATTGCCAGAGGGGCGGTAAGGACGCTGCTGCAAAAGACCGGGGAGAATCCGGATGCGGACATCATACTTCTGGATGCATGGAAAAATACCGGGGACAGGGAAGAGGCCTGGGAGCATTTTGAACAGGAATTTTTCTGGAAGGACAAAGCAAAAATCCGGAGCCTGCAAAGGGGCGCACTCTACTTTCCGAGTACGGGATATCGGACAAAGGTTCCGCTGGCCGCTCCCTGGGATAAGGTGTACCGGAGGGATTTTTTGCAGCAATGGGGCCTGCGCTTTCGGCCGGAGCTTAAGGTTCTGGACGATATGGTGTTTAATGTCGAGGTTTTCGGCAGGGCGTCCGGGGCGGCGTATTGCAAAGAAAAGGTTTACCATTACCGCTACGTGCCGGAATCCATTACAAACAGCTACAGGCCGGACCGCGTCAGCCAGGATGAAAAGGTATGGGAATATCTTGGCGGCTATATGGAAGGGCTCTTTCGGGAAAAAGACTGGACGAAGGAGGAGAGGGAGGCTTTCCGCCAGGCATATTACTGCAGAATCATCAAGTCCTTTGGCATATGCTGCAGGCTGTGTTTTTTTCATCCGCAAAACCAGGCCGGTCTGGGCGAAAAGCTGAGAGAGGTAAAGACGGTTCTTGCCAGAGAGCCGTACCGGAGCGCCTTTGAAAGCGTTGATACGGCGAGGGCGGAGTGGAGATTGAAGGCGCTGATTTTCATGGCAAGGCGCAGGCTGGCTTTTGGAATCTATCTGCTGCACAGGGCGCAGCGCCTTTTGCAATAAACGGTTTGGGGATGGCGGCGTTCAGTGCGGCGTTGTCGTGTGCTTCCAAAAGAAATCTGAAATGGCTTCGGACAGCGCTTCCGCACTTCCCATCTTTACAAATATGGTGTCAGAATCCGAATCAAACAGCTCATGGTTGGCTGGATTGTCGCCCAGAATCATGGGCTTTTGCATGGCATGGTAGATATAAGCTTTTCCGGGAATGGTCCGGCTGGCCTTTTCGATCTCTGCGTTAAAGTGACCCGCAAGACACAGATCCGCTCTTGCGATATATTCTGCGAGCTGTTCCTGGGTAAGCCAGCGGATGTATTCGATATTGTCCGCCAAAGGGCAGAGGCCCTGCAGGCGTCTGCCTTTGACAGGACCGATAAAATAAAAGAATAAATCTTTATTTTCTTTCAGACTGGACATTGCTTTGAGCACAATTTCCACACCCTGAAGCGGAAGCACGCTTCCAAAATACAGGACAATGAATTTATCCTGAAGGCAGGCAGGCCTTTGGACGGCGACAGGATGATACAGGGAAAAATCCGCTTCCAGATACAGGGGAAATATCCGGGAAGGGGACGCTGAAAATTCCCGGACAAAATATTCACCGTGGGCTCTGGTGTCGCAGATGACAAGATCGGCATGGGTTATGGTCGTCTCGTCAATCTGATGAAGGAGACGGCCTGCGGCGCCGTTTGCCCTTATTTTTTTCCGGTCGTTACAGAAGGTGTCGTAAAGGGAGACAAAGAAGTCTATGATCAAGAAATTATTTTTGAATTTTCTGTAAAAAAAGGGGACGACGGACTGGGACGCATGGCCCACGAACACCGTGTCAAAATCAATAGCGGGTGTTTTTAAAAGGGAAAAGAACACGGTGATGAGTCTCAGCGGGTAATACCTGCTGGAGGAACCAAGGATCCGGCAGGAGGAGGCATATTTTTTTATGAGATTGATTTCCTGTACATTGCGTATGTAGTCCAGGTTTTTTGTGGTGACAAACAACACTTTTCTTTGCCTGATATATTCAATCATGGTAACCGTCTCCGATAGGTCTTTTCCTGCGTGCCCGGCGGGACAGGCAGGCTCGTTTGTCTGAAACAATACCAGTTTATCACAAACCTGGCGGGCTTGCAAATGTCGTATATTGACATAAAAGTAAAAATATTATAGGATAATAACATATGTTATATATGCGTACAAATGAAGGGATCAGGTGAAATGGCCAGAAAAGAATCGATCACAAAGGATGTGATCCTGAGTGCGGCGTTTGCAATTTTAGAGGAAGAGGGGATCAGCCAGGTGACGGCAAGGAAGCTGGCCGCCAGGGCGAACTGTTCCACGCAGCCCATATTCCGCATCTACCGGAATATGGAGGAGCTGACGCAGGAACTGTTTACCAGGGCCGTTGATTTTTTTCAGGAGTATTATGGGAAATTTGCCAGGCAGACGGTGACGCCCTTCGTACATCTGGGAAGTATTTACATCCGGTTTGCGGCGGATTATAAGAGGCTGTTCTCCTTTATTTTTTTATCAGAAAACCGGTTTGGAAAAAGCATGTACGATATTATAAACGGCGATGCGGGCTGGGTGGGGCGCGAAATGCAGATGGCGTCCGGGCAGGGCTGTAAGAACGCCGGCGAGCTTTTTACAAAAATGTGGATCATTATTCACGGAGCGGCCTGCATGTCTCTGACCGGCGATTTCGATCTCTCACAGGAGGAGACGGCAAGGATGCTGAAGGATTCCTATCGGGCATTTAAGGGGTAGGGCGGCTTTTGGCTCAGGCAGTAGGAATGGGGTAAGGAAACGGCAATGGAGCATCAGGAACACGATATCATCACGAGGATGAATGAAAAATACATAAAAATGAGCAAGGGTCATAAGGCCATCGCTTCTTACATTTCCGATCATTACGAGCAGGCTGTGTTCATGACGGCGGCGAAACTGGGCGATACGGTGGGGGTAAGCGAGTCCACCGTGGTGCGGTTTGCCATGGGGCTTGGCTATGAAGGGTATCCGGAATTTCAGGACGCTTTGGAAAATTGGGTGAAAAGCAAGCTGAATTCCGTACAGAAGATGGGGGCAAAGTACGGAAACAGCACACAATCGGAAATCCTGCACTCCGTACTGAGCTCGGATATCGAGAAAATACAGGATACGATGGTCAATCTTGATGCGGCGGCCTTTGATGCGGCTGTGAGCATTATCCTGGAGGCGGAGACGGTTTACCTTGTGGGCGTGAGAAGCTGCGAGCCCCTGGCGGATTTTCTCCATTTCTATCTGAATATGATCCGGGGAAATATCGTTCTGGTCAAGACCACAAGCGTGACGGAAATGTTTGAGCAGATGATACACATCAGCGATAGGGATGTCGCCATCGGCATCAGCTTTCCCAGATATTCCATGCGCACCCTGAAGGCCATGGAGTTTGCTAATGACAGGAATGCGAAGGTCATTACCATCACGGACAGCATCCATTCGCCCATGAACCTGTATTCCTCCTGCAATCTTCTGGCAAGAAGCGACATGGTTTCCATTGTGGATTCGCTGGTGGCGCCCCTTAGCGTGATCAATGCGCTGGTGGTGGCGCTTTGTCTGAAACAGCCGGATACGGTGAAAGAGAATCTGGAAACACTGGAATCGGTTTGGAATAATTATCAGGTTTATCTGAATGATGAGATTAATTTTATTGATGAGGAGCCCATGCTGCATTACCCGCTGGTGAAAAAGAAAGAGGAAGCGATATGAGACGTGTGATCGTCATAGGCGGCGGGGCCGCAGGAATGATGGCGGCAATCTCGGCCGCAGAACAGGGAGCGCAGGTGGTGCTTCTGGAAAAGAATGAGAAGACGGGAAAGAAAATCTACATTACGGGAAAGGGACGCTGCAATCTGACAAACGCCTGCGAGCCGGAAGTCTTTTTCCAGAATATGGTGAGCAACGGCAAATTTGTCTACAGCTCCTTTTATCAGATGGATAACCATTCCGTCATGGATTTTTTTGAGCGGGCGGGCTGCAGGCTGAAAACAGAACGGGGAGAGAGGGTATTTCCCATAACGGATCACTCATCGGATGTGATCCGGGCGTTAAACGGCCAATTGGAAAAGGAACGGGTGAAGGTATGTCTTCACGCTCCTGTGGCGGAGATCCTGACTGCCTGGGAAAAGGAATCGGACGGTGAGGGACAGTCGGCAAAGCGGGCAGCCGGGGTAAAGCTTTGCGACGGAAGGATATTCCGGGCGGATGCGGTAATCGTTGCCACCGGCGGGGCATCCTATGCTTCCACCGGTTCTTCAGGCGACGGGTACCGCCTCGCCGGGCAGGCGGGGCATACGCTGAAGGAGATAAGGCCCGCACTGGTACCGCTTACCGTGCAGGAGCCGTGGTGCCGCGAGCTGCAGGGGCTTTCGCTCAAAAATGTATCGGTAAGTCTAAGGAGCGGTAAAAAAAAGATATACGAGGGCTTTGGAGAAATGCTGTTTACCCATTTCGGAGTCAGCGGCCCGCTGATCTTAAGCGCCAGCAGCTATTATGTAAAAAAATTTTACAATCAGCCGGTACGCCTTTCTCTTGATTTGAAGCCGGCGCTCTCCGAGCAGCAGCTTGATAAAAGGATTTTGCGGGATTTTGAGGAAAAGAAAAAATGTCAGTTTAAAAATGCGCTGGACCGCCTTCTTCCCGGCAAAATCATACCGGTAATTGTCCGGCTTTCCGGGATTGCTCCGGAAAAGAAGGTTTGCGATATCAGCAGGCAGGAGAGAGCCGCTGTTTTGGAATGCCTGAAAAATTTCAGCATGACCATTACAGGCACAAGGGGCTTTGAAGAGGCGGTGATTACCCAGGGCGGCGTGGACGTGAAGCAGGTCAATCCCTCCACCATGGAATCTAAGCTGGTGCGGAACTTGTATTTTGCGGGGGAGGTTCTGGATTTGGACGCCCTGACGGGAGGCTTTAATCTGCAGATCGCCTGGTCCACCGGGCGCCTTGCGGGAAGAAGCGCTGCCGGGAAGGAAAGAGATCCGCAGGATTCAACATTCCCCAGGGAATAAGAGAAAGGAAAAGGGAGAAAAATGAGTTATCAGATCGCAATCGACGGCCCGGCAGGGGCTGGGAAAAGCACCATTGCAAAGAAGGTCGCAAAAGAAAAGGCATTTATATATGTAGATACAGGGGCCATGTACCGGGCTATGGCATATTATCTTTTATGCCGCGGGGTGGATCCCTTGGATGATGCTGCGGTGGCGGCGGCCTGTATGGAAGCGGATGTCACGATCACGCATGAAGAGGGAGAACAGGTGGTTCTTTTGAACGGTGAAAATGTAAATTCCGTGCTGCGCACCGAGGAGGTGGGCAATATGGCGTCCGCCTGCGTCAGCAAAAATCCAAAGGCCAGGGAGAGGCTAACCACTCTCCAGAAAGCCATTGCGGCAAAAAACAATGTGGTTATGGACGGGAGAGATATCGGGACCTGTGTTTTGCCGGATGCAGATGTAAAAGTATATCTGACGGCAAGCACCGGGGTGCGGGCAAAGAGAAGATACGACGAGCTTGCGGCAAAGGGGGAAGAAACCGATCTTGCCCAGATAGAGGAGGACATCAGAAAGCGGGACGAGCAGGACATGAACCGGAAGATTGCGCCTCTTAAGCAGGCGGAGGATGCGGTGCTGATCGACAGTTCCCATATGACGATAGACGAGGTGGTACAGGCGATTTTGGATCTGTGTAAATAGGGCGAGGTGGTTATGGAAGTTATACTTGCAAAGAGTGCGGGCTTTTGCTTTGGGGTCAGACGCGCGGTGGAAAAGGTTTACGAACAGATCGGCTGCGGCAAAAAAATATATACCTTCGGGCCCATCATTCACAATGAAGAGGTGGTCAGGGATCTGGAAGAGAAGGGTGTTGGCGTGATCGGGACGGAAAAAGAGCTTATGGCCCTTTCGGAGGGAACCGTTGTGATCCGCTCCCACGGCGTCCCCAAACGGGTTTATGACATGATTGAACGCAGGGGACTGGAATGCGTGGACGCCACCTGCCCCTTTGTCAAACGGATCCACAAAATTGTGGAAAAGGAGAGCGGGGAGGGGAAACAGATCATTATTATCGGCAACGAAGGCCATCCGGAGGTGGAGGGGATTATGGGATGGTCAAAAACGCCTGCAGTGGTGGTCGGATCCGCCCTGGAAGCCGAAAATTTCGTCTGCAACGAAGGAAAATTACTGTGCGTCGTGTCTCAAACGACATTTAACTACAACAAATTTAAAGAATTAGTTGAAATTTTTCACAAAAAAGGTTACAATGTTACTGTTGTTAATACTATCTGTAATGCAACGGAGGAAAGACAGACACAGGCTCGCGAGATTGCGGGCAGGGTTGATGCGATGATTGTAATAGGTGGAAAGCACAGCTCCAACACGCAGAAGCTGTATGAGATCTGTAAAGAGAGGTGTGCATCTACATATTTTATACAGACACTGGATGATTTGCATTTGGAACTGCCTAAAACTGCTGCTCTGGTGGGTATTACTGCGGGGGCTTCCACCCCGAACAATATTATTGAGGAGGTTCAAAATCATGTCCGAATTAACTTTTGAACAAATGTTGGAAGAATCATTAAAGACAATACATACAGGAGAGGTAGTTGAGGGTACGGTCATCGATGTTAAGCCTGAAGAAATTATTCTTAACATTGGCTACAAGTCAGACGGTATTTTAACCAGAAGCGAGTATACCAATGAACCGGGCGTAAAACTGACCGAAGCGGTGAAGCCGGGTGACACGATGGAAGTCAAAGTCCTGAAGGTCAACGACGGAGAGGGACAAGTCCTTCTTACCTACAAGCGTCTGGCCGCAGACAGAGGAAACAAGAGAATTGAGGAAGCCTTTAACAATAAAGAAGTCCTGACAGCCAAAGTGACACAGGTGCTTGACGGCGGGCTTGGCGTGGTTGTGGATGAGATCAGAGTTTTCATTCCCGCAAGCCTTGTTTCCGATACTTACGAAAAAGATCTCTCCAAGTATGCGGGACAGGATATTCAGTTTGTGATCAGTGAGTACAATCCCAAGAGAAGAAGATACATTGGCGACCGCAGACAGCTCCTTATGGCAGAGAAGGCGGAGAAGCAGAGACAGCTTCTTGAGCGTATCGAGGTCGGCGATGTGATGGAAGGTATCGTTAAGAATGTGACGGACTTCGGTGCGTTTATCGATATCGGCGGCGCAGACGGACTGCTTCATATCTCCGAGATGTCCTGGGGACGTGTGGAGAATCCCAAAAAGGTATTCAAGGTTGGCGATCAGGTCAAAACTTTTATCAAGGAAATCAGTGGAACCAAGATTGCCCTGAGCCTTAAGTTTGAGGATGCAAATCCCTGGAAGAATGCCTCAGACAAGTATGCGGTAGGCAATGAGGTGACAGGCAGGGTTGCCCGTATGACGGATTTCGGTGCGTTTGTTGAGCTTGAACCCGGCGTGGATGCGCTGCTTCATGTCTCACAGATTTCCAAAGAGCATATAGAGAAGCCGGCTGACGTATTGAGCGTGGGACAGGAAGTCACCGCAAAGGTGGTTGACTTTAATGAAGCGGACAAGAAGATCAGCCTGAGCATCAAAGCGCTCAATAATTTTGAACCTGCAGGGAATGACAATGCGGATGAGGCGGTTTCCGTTGATATTGAGGCTGCCGGTGCAGGGGAATAAGGCGGATAAAGGATTAGCATAATTCAAGATATCATAATAACAGGAAGTGCGCGATACGTACTTCCTGTTGTTGTAAGGAGACAGTCAGGACGGTTTGCCTATGGGATATGACTATGAGGTTTTTAAAAGCGCAGTTTTGCAGCTGACCAAAATTGACTTAAATGCCTACAAGGAGAGTCAGATGAAGCGCAGAATCGATACCCTGATCGCCAAACACGGATATAAGGGGTATGAGGACTATGTGGGCGCGCTGCAGACAAACAGGGAGAGATTTGAGGAATTTATCACCTATCTGACCATCAATGTATCTGAGTTTTACAGGGATCCGCCTCAGTGGGACTACTTGGACAAGTGTATTATTCCGGGGCTTATCCGGCGGTTTGGCAGGAATCTGAAAATTTGGAGCGCTGCCTGCTCCACGGGCGACGAGCCCTATTCGCTTGTAATGGCCCTCTCGAAACATATTCCGCTGCATATGATACGTATTGTGGCGACAGATCTTGACAGGCAGGTAATAGAGAAGGCAAAGGTGGGCCTGTACAGCGAAAAAAGTATTGCGGCAGTTCCCGTCGGTTTCAAAAACAAATATTTTACAAAGATCGGGCTTTCCTACCGTATATCGGATGAAATCAAGTCGAGAGTGGAGTTTCGGGAGCACAACCTTCTGGAACAGAATTATGCTGCGGGATTTCATATGATTGTTTGCAGGAATGTATTGATTTATTTTACCGAGGAGGCGAAGACAGAAGTTTTCAGGAAGTTTTATTCTTCCCTTGTTCCCGGAGGCGTTCTTTTTATCGGAAGCGCTGAGCAGATGATCAATCATAAGCAGCTGGGATATGGCAGGGTGAGTTCGCTTTTCTATGAGAGGCCAAAGACGGTTTAGCTGAAAAGCGGGGGGCTCGTGTGCATTTATAAAAGCGCCGGCGTATAAAACGTCTGGCGCTTTTTTTGCGGTGCACCCATATCCGGAAGCCTGCCGCAGGGGCAGCGTTCGGGCCGTGCGGCGCAAGATAAACTGTCTTTATGGCTGCGTGGCCATAACATTCAACACATGGCTGGCATAATCGGAAAACAGCTGCCGGTCTTTTTTGATTTCGTCCGTCAGCTCAAAAAACAGCTCGTTGCTCTTGTACTCCCTCTTAAAGAAAGGCTCCACCAGGATCTTCCACTGGGGAAGATAACTGGAAAATTTGCGGGTATAGCAGGTGGAAGCGCCTGCCTGTTCCCGATATTCCCGGTCAACAAAGGAGGCGATGGATTTGTGCATGGCGATATCCTCTGTTGGAAGATAATAGTAATCTTTATAGTTGGCGTAAAAATATTTGAGCTCCTCCTCGTAGATCGGTATGATGAGAGTGCCTTCATGTCCTTCTCCCTTAAAATGACAGCCCTTTCCCATGGCAGTGATGGAAACCGGGAGAGCGGAGGAAAAAATCAGCTTCATCAAAAGCTCCCTGCGAGGGATTCCGTGAATATCATTGTAATAATTGGCTTGTACCTTGCGGGCCTTTAAACTGTTATTGAACAGATCATAATAGGACAGAATGGGAAGGATTTCCAGCATTCCCTTCATATCGTCCGAGTTGTGCAGAAGCAGGGTATGATACAGGGTATAATCGCGGGAAGAGAGATAATCCTGATAGACATGGATCAGCTCGCCTCCGGTATACTTGTCTTCCCTGGCAATATTCAGGAAATATTCAATGGTCTTCAGCTTGCAGTTGGGAAGCTTGAGGAAATTTTTGTAGGGAGAAATTCTGCGGTAGATATCAATTCCCTCAAAACCGTTAAAGCTGTAGGGAAGCTCGTAGGCGATCACCTTCTGCTTCAAATAGGGAAGGTCAAAAGCGTTCCCGTTGTAATGGATTAAATAGGAAAACTCCCTGGCAAAAGAAAAGAATGCCTTTAAGAGTTCCGGCTCTTCCTCGGAGGATTGGGCAAACCACTGCTTGATGTGCCAGTTACCCTCCCTGAAAAAAGCGCATCCGATCAGGTAAAGCTGTGAGCTGGCAGGAGTAAAACCCGTGGTTTCAATATCTAAAAATAAAATCTGATCTAAGGGAGCCAGACGCTCTAATGGGTATGTTAAAGTAAAGTTGTTTAAAATCGTTTCTTCAATCTTCATAGGAGCCTCCTTATACCTATTTAGTGTAGCATACTTTTTCCATTTACAGTAGTATTTTCGACAAAAAAATTCTCTTCCAAAGATACGGTTCTTGTTATATAATCTAAGAAGAAAAAGACGAAAGAAAGGTTTGATCATGGAAAACAGCAGATTAAAGAGAAAACGAAGAAAACAGCGCATCAGCTTATTTACAAATATTATCTTTTGTATCATCACGCTTGCGTCACTGACCGGCTGCATCATACTCCTTCTCAATAATTATGCATTGAGAAATGAGTCGAAGGAGGCGATGGCGCAGGTCTCGCAGCTGGAGGCGTATCAGGAAAACTATGTTTATTCCCAATCGGATCTTGACGCCTATGTGGAGGAGGCAAGAATAGACGCAAGAGAAGAGGAGCGGAAGCTGTTTCTCGATGAACTGAAAGCGAAAATGAGCGGGAGCAGTACGGCTACGGCCATGCTCCGGGATTTTTTTACGGAGGATGTGGTGGTTTATGCCGATAATGAATACCATTTTTTTCCCATATCGGATCAGTTAAAAAAGCATACATATGTATACGATAATTTTATACAGCTGGAAAACGGACAGATTGAATATGTCAATGATCTGGATGAGGTGGTCTCCAGAAAGGGGATTGACGTTTCCAGATATCAGGGAAAGATTGACTGGGAGAAGGTGGCATCCGACGGGGTGGAGTACGCTTTTATCCGGGCCGGAATCCGGGGCACCACGGAGGGAAAGCTCATGGAGGACGACCGGTTCGCAGATAATATAGAGGGTGCGATTGATAACGATATCCATGCCGGGATCTATTTCTTTACCCAGGCTCTGACGAAAGAGGAGGCCGTGGATGAGGCGGAGTTTGTCCTTGAACTGATCGAACCCTACAAGATCACTTATCCCGTTGTGATTGATCTGGAGGAAGTGACAAGCGAGGATGCGAGAACGGCGGATCTGACGAAGGAGGAATACACCCAAAACTGTATTGCCTTTTGTGAGACCATTAAGGCAGCCGGCTATACGCCGATGATTTACGGCAATCTCAAAACTTTTATGATTATGCTGGACATGGAGCAGCTGGAGGATTACGAAAAGTGGTTTGCCTACTATAATGCACCGGTCTATTTTCCCTATGATTTCAGTATATGGCAGTATTCCTCAAAAGGCTCTGTGAGAGGAATCGATGAGGATGTGGATCTGAATATCTGTATGAAGGATTTTGTGAAGAAGGACTAGCGGATTTCGGATGGCTGCAGAAAGAAACGGGTGATTGCAATATGGGAGAGAGGGGAAGCTTTGTAAGGAGCGGGTACCTGACCGAAAAGTTCCGTCTGTTTCACTTAAAGGACAGGGAGCCCAGGGAATATGAATATCATTATCATGATTTCCACAAGCTGATATGGTTTATTTCCGGAAAGGTGGAATACCACATAGAAGGGAAGGCCTATCATCTGGAGCCCCACGATATTCTACTGATCAGCAGAGGGCAGATCCACAAACCCTTTATCGGGACGGAGGAGCCCTATGAGCGGTATGTGTTCTATATTTCGGAGGAATACCTCGACGAGCATTCGGAGAAGGAGAGCGAGCTGAATCTCTGTTTTCAGATGGCTGATACGGAGGAGAGCAGCGTTCTGCGGCTCTCCCCCTCTGACAGCGGCCTTTTGTTTGAGACGGTGAAGCTTCTTGAACAGACGGGGCAAAAGCCTGACTATGCGGAGGAAATGTACAGACGGATCCTGTTCCTTAAGCTTCTCATTGAACTGAACCGATGCTGTGTGCGCAGTCGGGAGGTGTTTCACAAGACCGCCAGGTATGACAAGAAGATTGTGGAGATGATTCATTATATCAATGATCATCTGGACGGAGACTTGTCCATAGAAAACCTCTCAGCCTGCTTTTATCTGAGCAAATACCATATGATGCGCAAATTTAAGGAGGAAACCGGCTATTCCATGCACCAGTATATTCTGGAAAAAAGAATTCTGGCCGCAAGGAATCTGATTCTTTCCGGAATGCCTGCGACCTGCGCCTGTATGGAATGCGGGTTCAGGGATTATTCCACTTTCAGCCGGGCCTATAAAAAAGTGCTGCATGCGCTTCCTTCGGATGCGGAGGCGTGAGAAAAATGTGGAGGTGTAAAGAAAAAATACTTGACACCCCCTTTTTTTTGTTGTATTCTACCTAAGGTGATTGCAATGGAGAAAATCGTTGAACAGGGGCTTTTGTTTGATTTCTACGGAGAACTGCTGACAGATCATCAGAAGAGGGTCTACCGGGATGCCGTATTTGAGGATATGTCTCTTGGTGAAATTGCGCAGGAATATGGAATCAGCAGGCAGGGGGTTCACGATCTGATCAGGCGCTGCAACAATTCCCTGCAGGAGTATGAGGACAAACTGCATCTGGTATCGAGATTTATGAAGATCAGGACCAAAATCAAGGAGATTGACTCCCTTGCGGAGGATGCGGAGCTCTCCCGAAGGGAGCTTGCGGAAGGGATCCGACGCATATCCGGACAGATATTGGAGGAATTATAGAGGTATCCAAATGGCATTTGAGAGTTTAACAGAAAAGCTTCAGAATGTATTCAAGAATCTGCGGAGCAAAGGCCGGCTGACCGAAGAGGATGTAAAGACAGCCCTCAAAGAGGTGAAGATGGCCCTTCTGGAAGCGGATGTGAACTTCAAGGTGGTTAAGCAGTTCATAAAAGCGGTGGAGGAGAGAGCCGTTGGTGCGGATGTGATGAACGGCCTCAATCCCGGACAGATGGTGATCAAAATCGTAAACGAAGAGATGATCGCCCTGATGGGTTCGGAGACTACGGAAATCAGGATGCAGCCCGGCAAAGCGATCACGGTCATCATGATGTGCGGCCTTCAGGGTGCGGGTAAGACGACCACCACGGCAAAGATTGCGGGAAAGCTCACTCTGAAAGGGAAAAAACCGCTTCTTGTGGCCTGCGACGTATACAGACCAGCAGCAATTAAGCAGCTGCAGATCAACGGCGAGAAGCAGAAGGTCGATGTTTTTTCCATGGGAGACAGCCAGAATCCTGTGGATATCGCAAAGGCATCCCTGGAACATGCCAGGAAAGGCGGCCACAACGTGGTTATTCTGGATACGGCGGGACGCCTTCACATTGACGAAGAGATGATGACGGAGCTTAAAAATATCAAGAACCATGTGGAAGTCCATCAGACACTCCTGGTGGTGGATGCCATGACCGGTCAGGATGCGGTCACGGTGGCAAAGGATTTCGATGAGAAGGTCGGCATTGACGGAGTTGTTTTGTCGAAGATGGACGGCGATACCAGGGGCGGTGCGGCGCTTTCCGTGAAAGCGGTTACGGGCAAACCGATTCTCTATGTCGGCATGGGCGAAAAGCTTTCTGATCTGGAACAATTTTATCCGGACCGTATGGCCGGGCGGATTCTCGGAATGGGGGATGTGCTTTCCCTGATTGAGAAGGCCCAGGAAAACATCTCCATTGACGAGGATAAGGAAAAAGAGATGGCTGCCCGGATGAAGAAGGGCAAGTTTGACTTTGAGGATTTTCTGGAGAGCATGAAGCAGATGCGCAACATGGGAGGCCTTGCCAGCATTCTGGGTATGATGCCCGGGATGGGTAAGCAGCTGGGGGATATTGAATCCATGATTGACGAAAAGCAGCTGGCCCGGACGGAGGCGATTGTTCTTAGCATGACGCCTGCGGAGCGCAAGAACCCAAAGCTCTTAAATCCCAGCAGAAAGCACAGGATTGCAAGAGGGGCTGGTGTGGATATTGCGGTAGTGAACCGTTTTATCAAACAGTTTGAGCAGTCCCAGAAAATGATGAAGCAGATGCCTGGGCTTATGGGTGGCAGGAAAAGGCGGGGCCTGGGAGGAATGCGTTTTCCGTTCTGAGTTTTCCCGACAGAATACAGGCGGATTTGTATCTGTATAACAATGTGATATTTGGAATTTTAATTCAAATATATATTATAATTTTGCGGAGGTGAAAAAAATGGCAGTAAAAATCAGATTGAGAAGAATGGGTCAGAAGAAAGTTCCTTTCTATAGAATCGTGGTAGCGGATTCCAGATCACCCAGGGATGGCAGATGCATTGAGGAGATTGGAACTTATGATCCCAACACAGATCCCAGTACTTTCAAGGTAAATGAGGAACTGGCTAAAAAGTGGTTGGCAAATGGAGCACAGCCTACGGAAGTTGTCAGCAAGATTTTTAAATTGGCAGGCATTTCAAAATAAGGACAGTTGACAGCTCATAGGAGGTAAACTATGAAGGAATTAGTTGAAGTGATTGCGAAGGCACTTGTTGAGCATCCGGATGAAGTGATTGTGACGGAAAAAGAAGAGGGAAAACACCTTACCGTTGAGCTTCATGTGGCTGCATCCGATATGGGGAAAGTGATCGGAAAACAGGGCCGGATTGCCAAGGCAATACGTTCCGTGGTGAAGGCGGCTTCGTCGAAGGACAACAGGAAAGTAGATGTGGAAATCGTCTGAGGTTAACTCATAAGGGATGTTCTTTCGGGAACATCCCTTATGAAATTCATGGCAATGGAATCCTCATAAACCGGATTCTGCTGTTTCAACCGGATATGGATAAACCGGCAAGGAGAGGTAATATGGATGAGCTGCTGCAGGTGGGAATTATTTCGTCCACCCATGGGATAAGAGGGGAAGTCAAGGTTTTCCCGACTACGGATGATGCAAACCGTTTCAGGAAGCTGAAGGAAGTCATACTGGATACCGGCAGGGAGCGTTTGACACTGCAGATTGAGGGAGTCAAATTTTTTAAGAAATTTGCGATTCTGAAATTTAAAGGATATGACAATATCAATGATATTGAAAAGTATAAGGGAGCCAGCCTTCTGGTACAGCGAAAGGATGCGGTAAAGCTACAGCGGGACGAGTACTTTATTGCGGATCTGATCGGCATGGAGGTTGCGAACGAGGACGGTTCCTTCCAGGGCGTCTTGAAGGATGTTCTGGAGACCGGGGCCAACGATGTCTATGTGGTAAGCCGCGAAAGTGGGAGCGATGTGCTGATTCCGGCGATCAAGGATTGCATTTTGTCGGTGGATCTCTCAGCGGGCAGGATGAAGGTTCATCTGCTGGACGGGCTGCTGGACTGATTTTGACAGGAGATTTGGCATGAATTTTCATGTGCTTACGTTGTTTCCGGATATGATTATACAAGGGCTCTATACAAGTGTTGTCGGCCGTGCCCTAAAGGCGGGTACGATCCATCTTGAGGCGGTCAATATAAGAGACTACACACTGGATAAACACAAAAAAGTGGACGACTATCCTTACGGAGGGGGCGCCGGCATGCTCATGCAGGCCCAGCCCGTCTATGACGCATTTCGTGCCGTCCGAAAATCCGTTTATGAGAGAAGGGGAGAGGTTCCTTTAAGGGTCGTGTATCTTACGCCCTGCGGAAAGACCTTTCATCAGGATATGGCCAGGGAACTGGCCAGGGAGGAGGATCTTGTCCTCCTCTGCGGACACTATGAGGGGATTGACGAACGGGTTCTCGAGGAAATCGTGACGGACGAGGTGTCCATAGGCGATTATGTGCTGACCGGGGGCGAGCTGCCCGCCATGGTGCTTGTGGATGCGGTCTCCCGAATGGTTCCCGGCGTCCTGGGAAATCAGGTTTCCGGCGAGAGCGAGAGCTTTTGCAAAAACCTTCTGGAATATCCGCAGTATTCCCGGCCGGAGGTGTGGAGGGATAAGAGGGTTCCGGAGATTCTCCTTTCCGGCGACCATGCCAGAATCGAACAGTGGAGGCTGGAACAATCGCTGGAGCGGACAAGTTTAAGGAGGCCGGAGCTCTACGAAAGCTGGGTATCGGAGAACCAGGAATATTTCCGCAAAAAGGCAAAGAGAGAAGAGCGGATGCGTAAAAAGGAAGAGAAAGCAAGAAAGGCCGCACAAAACGCTTGCATTTTGTGACGGAGTGTGGTAGATTATTAATGTTGTAAAAACGAGATGGTCCTCTGTTACTGTTGTATTAAGAACATCCGCTTTCGAACAAAAGCTGTCCCTGTGCCGGAAAGACGGCTGCGGGCAAAGTGAAAGGAGACTGATAGAATGAACGATATTATCAAAAGTATTGAAGATGCCCAGCTTAAGGCTGAGGTTGACGAGTTTCACGTAGGAGACACCGTTAAGGTATACGGAAAGATCCGGGAAGGAAACCATGAGAGAATCCAGGTTTTCGAGGGTACGGTACTCAAGAGACAGGGCGGCGGTGCAAGAGAGACGTTTACCGTAAGGAAAACTTCAAACGGCGTAGGTGTGGAGAGAACGTGGCCCCTGCATTCACCTAACGTACAGAAAATCGAAGTAGTCCGCAGAGGTAAAGTAAGAAGGGCGAAGCTGTTCTACTTAAGAGACCGCGTAGGTAAGAAGGCCAAGGTTAAGGAACTGGTAAAATAAAGCTGTTACAGTAAGGACAATTGCTTGCGATTGTCCTTTTCTGATATTCCGGTATCTGTTAAAATGCCCGCATGGAAGGAAACGGAGAGATATGGCCAGAAAAAAGGGACTGACTTTTTACGAAAAGGAAAAGAAAATAAGCAGGTCAATGATCCGGGAAATCTTTTCCACGATCTTCTGTGCCTTTGCGGCCGTTCTGGTGGCGTTTGTCCTTGTCTTTTCGGTAGGGATGCAGGTGGGCGTCATAGGCGTCTCCATGGAGCCGAAGCTTCACAACGGGCAGGAGGTTCTGGTAAACCGGCTGCTGTACCAGGTAACGGCCCCAAAACGGAATGACGTCGTGGCGTTTCTTCCGAACGGGAATAAAAATTCCCACTACTATATCAAGCGCGTGGTGGGCCTTCCGGGCGAGAAGGTGCAGATTATCGGCGGATATGTGTACATCGACGGCGAGCCGCTGAATGAGGATGAAAGCTATGACAAGATTGCGGATGCTGGAATTGCACAGGTGGAGATCCAGCTGGGAAGCGATGAGTTTTTTGTCCTGGGAGATAACAGGAACAACAGCGAGGACAGCCGTTCCGGCAATATAGGAGCGGTAAAGCGGGAGACGATTGCCGGAAAGGTATGGCTTCATCTGCCCTGCGGGGAAGATGATTTTGGTTTTGTAAATTAGCGAAGGGATATAATTATGAATGTTCAATGGTATCCGGGGCATATGACGAAAGCCAGACGGATGATGGAGGAAAATTGTAAGCTGATTGATCTTGTGATTGAGCTCGTGGACGCAAGAGCCCCGATGAGCAGCCGGAATCCGGATATCGACGCTCTGGCCCGGAATAAATCCAGAATCATTCTGCTTAATAAGGCGGATCTGGCGGATCCGAAATGCAATGCGGCATGGACCGGATTTTTCAGGGAAAAGGGATTCCACATACTGGAAATGAATTCCAGGACAGGAAGCGGCGTGAAGTCCATTCAGGGGCTTGTACAGGAAGCCTGCAGGGAAAAAATAGAACGGGACAGAAGGCGAGGAATCAAAAACCGTCCGGTAAGGGCCATGGTGGTTGGGATTCCCAACGTGGGAAAGTCTACCTTTATCAATGCGTTCGCGGGACGGGCCTGCACCAAAACCGGAAATAAACCGGGAGTTACCAAGGGAAAACAGTGGATCCGTCTGAGCCAGAGCCTGGAGCTTTTAGACACGCCCGGAATTCTCTGGCCCCGTTTTGAAAACCAGGCTGTGGGAGAGAGGCTTGCCATGATCGGCTCCGTCAATGATGAGATTCTGCACGTGGATGAGCTTGCGTTTTCACTGATCGGGTATCTGGAACGGGAATACCCGGGTCTGCTCACAAAGCGGTACGGAATCCAGAATACGGGGGATGCCGTTCATCTGCTGGAGGAGATCTGTGTAAACAGACATTGCTACCTGAAGGGACAGGAGCCGGATTTGGGACGGGCGTCCCGCATGGTGGTGGAAGATTTCCGGAGCGGCAGAATTGGAAAAATTACATTGGAACATCCGGAGGAATGGCTGTGAAAAGGACATTAAAGGAAATATTCAGTACAAGCTTGTATCTGCTGATCGTATTGGCGCTGACCTTTCTGGTGGTGACTTATGTGGGGCAGAGAACAAAGGTAAGTGGCAGCTCCATGGAGCCGACTTTAAGCGATGGCGATAATCTGATCGTGGATAAGATTTCCTACCGCTTTTCAGAGCCGGAGCGTTTTGACATTATCGTATTTCCCTTCCGCTATGCGGAGAAGACCTATTACATCAAACGGATTATCGGACTGCCCGGGGAAACCGTTTATATTGATGACAGCGGAAACATCTATATAGACGGTGAGCTGCTTGCGGAGTCCTACGGCAAAGAGCCGATCACGGATCCGGGAAGAGCTTATGAGCCGATCACGCTCGGGGAAAACGAGTACTTTGTCATGGGCGATAACCGGAATAACAGTTCGGACAGCAGGGATCCTGCGGTTGGGAATATTTACCGAAATGAATTTATCGGAAAGGCCTGGATGCGGATATGGCCTCTTAACCAGGTGGAAATGATTCAGCATCAGTAAGCAGGGGTATTGTTTATGGAACAAAAGAGCATCAGGCAGATTCGTGAGATTTTGCAGGCGGCAAAAACCAGGGAGCTGCCTGATTTTATAAGAACCTACGGACAGGATGAGAGAGCGGGAGTGGCAAGTCTTGTGGATCTGGCGCAGAAGCGTCTTTCCGGCTATGAAAAAGAGCTGGAACGCACAAAGCGGATGAAGGCTTACGAGAGGGAATATGAATGCCTCGGGTTAATCTGCGGCATAGACGAGGTCGGGCGGGGGCCTCTTGCCGGCCCCGTGGTAGCCGGAGCTGTAATTCTTCCAAAAGATTGTGACATTTTATATCTTAATGATTCCAAGCAGCTCTCCGAAAAAAAGAGAGAGGAGCTGTTTGAAGTGATTATGGAAAAGGCCGTTTCCACAGGTCTTGGCTTTGTGACGCCGCAGAAAATTGACGAGATCAATATTCTGCAGGCCACGTATGAGGCCATGCGGGAGGCCATATCCGGACTGACACCCCAGCCGGACGTTCTCCTGAATGACGCGGTTACCATACCGGGAGTGAAAATCCGCCAAATACCGATTATCAAGGGAGATGCAAAGAGCGTATCCATTGCCGCCGCAAGTATTATTGCCAAAGTGACAAGGGACCGCCTGATGGTGGAATATGACCAGGTGTTTCCGGAATACGGCTTTGCTTCCAACAAAGGCTACGGAGCCGCCGCACACATCGAGGCCTTGAGAAAGTATGGCCCCACGCCGATTCACAGAAAGAGCTTCATCAAAAATTTGATCTAACCCCAGGAGGTTCTGTTTATGAGACTTTCCTCACTGTTTACACAGGGCAGCCAGCCCCATGCAGAGGGAAGCGGAAAGGAAATCTCCGCTTCCACTCTGGAGAGAAACTTAAATAACGGTATCAGAGAAATTGCGGGAAGAGCCCAGGGACAGTCTGTCACCGGCGAGGTGATCGAGAAAAACGGCAGCGACATCCTGCTTTCCATAGGAAAGGATCAGCTTCTTCGGGCCAGACTCGACGGAAATCTTCCCATAGAAACCGGGCAGCTGATGACGTTTGCCATTTTAAAGAATGCGAAAGGCTCCAAAGTTCTGCTCAGTCCCCTGTTTGCCAATACGGCAAATGATCCCAGCATTTCAAGAGCGCTGCAGATGGCGGGGCTGCCGCAGACGCCCGCAACGGTTAAGATGGTACAGACAATGATGCTGGAGGGAATGTCCATTGACAAAAACTCCCTGGCCCAGATGATGCGGCTGATGAGCCAGAATCCCCAGGCGGGAGTGGAAACACTGATCCAGCTCACACGTCTTGGAATTCCGGTCACGGAAAACAGCCTTTTCCAGATGGAGGCTTACAAAAACCTGCAGCATCAGATGACCCAGGGCCTTCTTGAAATAGCGGATGCGCTTCCGGAGACTCTTTCACAGCTGGCATCCTCGGGAAAAGCGGAGGAAGGAATCGTTCTCTGCCGGGAGTTTCTTGCGCTTCTTACCGGGGAAAATGGAGGGGAAGACGTCTCTGCGCCCGGGGAAGTCGTACCGGAGAAGGTGTTGTCGGATATGGATACCCAATCAGTCAGGGAAGGCGTGGCAGGAGCGCCGGAAACGATCTTTGAGAAAACAGGGCTTTCGGAGCATGAGCTTGTAAGCTTTGCGGATCAGATAAAACAAGCGGGCGTGCCCGAGGAGCTGGTGCGCCGCTTTACCTCGGGAGAAATTTCCTCCAGGGAGCTGCTTGGAAAGCTGAAGGATCTGATCCAGGAGCGGGAGAGCGTGGGGGAAGCCAGAGTGTTTGAACCGCTGCTTCGGGGAAAGGAATTTCACACGCTGCTGCGGCAGGAGATGGGAAAACAGTGGCTGCTCACCCCTGAGGATGTGGCCCGGGAGGGCAAAGTGGAGGAGCTGTACCAGAGGCTGAGCAGCCAGCTTGGACGCCTTGGCCGGGCGCTGGAACAGAATTCCGCCGTTGGAACGCCTCTTGCCAGGGCGGTACAGACCATGTCTGGCAATATCGATTTTATGAACCAGCTCAATCAGATGTTTACCTATGTGCAGCTGCCCCTCAAAATGCAGGGGAAGGATACAAACGGCGAGCTTTATGTCTATACGAACAAGAAAAACCTTGCCAAAAAGGATGGGGAGGTCAGTGCGCTTCTCCACCTTGACATGGAACATCTCGGCAGTGTGGACGTACATGTGTCGCTGCGGGAAAATAAGGTTTCCACCAAATTCTATCTGAGAGACGAAGAGGCTCTCGATTTCATTGCGGAACATATCGATCTGTTGAATGAAAGGCTGAATAAAAGGGGCTATACCATGAATGCGTCTTTTGTCAATAAGGGAGAAGAAGGGCCTGAGACCGTGATGGAGGAAATTCTCAAGCAGGGCAAAAATATATCGGTTTTGTCAGGCCGTTCTTTTGACGCAAGGGCGTAAAATACTGGATCACGGGAGGAGAGGTTTCAGATGAAGGAAAAAAAGGAAAAGCCAAAACAGGCCATAGCCCTTTCCTATAATCCGCAGGAAGATGCGCCCAAGGTGATCGCATCCGGAAAGGGCGCACTGGCGGAGCGTATCATAGAAAGGGCTAAGGAGGCTGACGTCCCGATACACCGGGACGATTCCCTGGCGGATACCCTGTCAAGACTGGATATCGGAGAGATGATTCCGCCGGAGCTTTACGAGGTGGTTGCGGAGATTCTTGTCTTTGTGGATGCCATGGATAAGATCAAGGCAAAGATGAACCGAAAGAAATAAATAAGGAGCGCGGATTTGAACAATCATAACAATGCAAGCAGCGTCAGCCTCGGAAAGGCCTATGAGGAAAAAGCCGCCGCCTTTCTTGCAAAAAGAGGATTTCAGGTTCTTGAGAGAAATTTCAGGTGCAGGCAGGGTGAGGTGGATCTCGTGGGAGTCCATGAGGGCTGTCTTGTTTTTGTGGAAGTAAAGTATCGGAAAAACAGGACAAGCGGAATGCCGGAGGAAGCGGTCGGAGAGGGAAAGCAGAGGAAAATCTGCCGAGTCTCCGATTATTTTCGTATCAGGCATCCCGAATACTGCGCAATGCAGGTTCGCTATGATGTGATCGCTGTCTGCGCAGAGGAAACCAGATGGTACAAAAATGCGTTTTTTTACCATGTGAAAGGAGCTTCGGGGAGTGAGGCTTTTTGGTGAGAAAGGCCGAGTCTGGAAAGGATGGAAATGCATGGGGATCGAAAGGAAAGACAGAGAATCTGAGAAACTGAAAAGAAAGGGCGGGATACCTGTCCTGCAGCGCCACAGAATGGGTGAGACAGAGTATCTTGTATTTCCGGGGCTTGAGGGCACCGGCATGGTGAGGCATCTGTTTTCCACCAGAATCGGAGGAGTAAGCAGGGGAATCTACGCTTCCATGAATCTGAGCTATTCCAGGGGGGACGAGAGGGAAGCGGTGGATGAGAATTTCAGGAGAATCGCCGCTGTATTTGACAGTACGCCGGATCATATCGTGTGTTCTGACCAGACGCATACCACGAACATAAGGAGGGTTACGTCTGGGGATGCGGGAAAGGGCGTGACAAGAGAAAAGGATTATACGGATGTGGACGGTCTGATCACGGATGAACCGGGACTGATTCTCGCCACCTTTTATGCGGACTGCGTGCCCATCTTTCTTGCGGATCCGGATAAGCGCGCCATCGGGCTGTTTCATTCCGGATGGAAGGGAACGGCCGGCAGGATGGGAGAGAGGGCGCTTATCGCCATGAGAGAGGCTTTTGGAACGCACCCGGAGCATGTAAAGGCCGCAATCGGACCTTCCATCTGTCAGGACTGCTATGAGGTAGGAAACGAAGTCGCTTCCGTGTTTGCCGGGCTTTTTGGGAGCGATTCTCATTTGATATTAAAGCCCGGCAAAGAGGAAGGAAAATATCAGCTCAGCCTGTGGGAAGCCAACCGCAGAATCCTGCTTGAGGCCGGCGTTCTGCCGGAAAACCTGGAGGTGACGGATCTTTGCACCTGCTGTAACAGCGGTTATCTGTTCTCCCACAGAGCAAGCCGGGGAAGAAGGGGAAACCTTGGCGCTTTCATGGAATTAATAAAATCTTAAACTTTTTGCTAACAAACACTTAAAAAACATGTGATTTACTTATACCAGACGGGAAAACGGAGGTGAGGATATGATCAATATACTTGTCTGTGATGACGACAGGGAAATCGTGGATGCCATAGAAATCTATCTGAATCAGGAAGGTTATCAGATTTTTAAGGCTTACGACGGGGAACAGGCGGTTCGGATGCTGAAGGAGCACAATATCCAGCTTTTGATTATCGATATTATGATGCCGAAGCTGGATGGAATCAGGGCCACCATCAAAATCAGGGAGAGCAGCAGTATCCCGATTATTTTCCTGTCCGCCAAGTCGGAGGATTCGGACAAAATTCTGGGCCTCAATATCGGTGCGGACGACTATGTGACCAAGCCTTTTAATCCACTGGAACTGGTGGCCCGGGTGAAATCCAATCTGCGCCGCTATACGCAGCTGGGGAATCTGAATGTTGAAAACAATGCGCTTTTTACCGCAGGCGGACTGTGTATCAATGACGATACCAAGGAAGTGACCGTGGATGGGGAGAGCGTGAAGCTGACCCCCATTGAATACAATATTCTTCTGCTTCTTGTCAAGAACCAGGGCAGAGTCTTTTCCATAGACCAGATTTATGAAAACATCTGGAATGAGGAAGCTATCGGCGCAGACAATACGGTGGCCGTCCACATCCGCCATATCCGGGAAAAAATCGAAATCAATCCCAAGGAGCCCAGATATCTCAAGGTGGTGTGGGGCGTAGGATACAAAATTGAGAAACAATAGGGGGGATTACGTTATGAGCAAAGAGTTTGAGAACGATCTGGAAATACAGGAACCGGAAGGCGGGGACGGGGAGGAAACACAGGAGAGAGAGAGAGAACGAAGAAAAGGGGCTTCGCAGAGAAGATCCGCAAGGGCCGGTGCGGGGAGGGGCTTTCTGCATTTTCTTCAGCATCTGTGTTTTGCGGGCGCTGTCCTTGCTCTGTTTCTTTTCCTTTTTGGGGGGCTGGTGGAGGTGCATACCAAAAACGGGACGTCCATCTATCAGCTTTCCCTGCGAGATACGGACACGGCGTTTGAGGATTCGGAGATTTTCAACCGGATGCTGGGGCAGAGCGTATCCGATATCATCTGCTACGGCACGATTCGAAGCCAGATGGAGACGGACGGGGTGTTTGATCCGGAAAAGCAGGTGGATGTGACGGCTTTTGCCAACCGCTATGAACCCATCCCAAAGGAATATATCACGGCAAGGTACTATCTGGACGATCTGATCAAGTGGGCGCAGAGCGGGCTGGAATACAACGAGGTTTACCTGTCGGCGCAGGAAGCGGACCAGTTCCTTTCCCGGTACCGCACCGTGACCGTCGTGGAGGATGAGGATTATGAAAAGGGAATGGCCAGTTATCTGAACAGCGATATGCAGAGCCATACCACGGTGGTGGACGTGTCGGGCAATCTTCTGCCCGAGGACGGCGGCAGTATCCGGGATGATGTGAACGCCACGATCCTCTATAATCGTTACCGCTCTGTGGAGGGCAAAAATATCGAGAATTATGTGTCTTCGTGGAACGAGTACTATGAGCTTCGCGACAATCTGGCAAAAGCGGCGCAGGATCTGGATATTAATTACCAGGAGTATCTGAAATACAGGGAGTACTACGATGAAAGCGACAGCAACGTAGTCTACTATATCCGCAGAACCGTGGGAGGAAAAACGGAGATATACAGTAACCAGAAGGTGTCCGCACAGAGTCTTTCCGCATTGGAGCGGAATCTGAAAGAGCAATGCGGAAAATATATTATTTATAACCCCTACGACATGATATATGAGACAAACACGCTCGTCCGGGAGGATACGGTCAGGCATGTGCTCGGGGGATATGATTATTCCTATCCGGAGGATACGCAGATCCTGGTGGGAGTGAGAACCGCTTTGACGCCCGGAGACGCCTTTGCGGATCTTTCCGACAAATACAATCGCTATTCCCCCTATATGTGGCAGTATCTTGCAACGGCCGTGGTGCTTGGAATCTTTTACGTGGGGATTCTTGCCATGCTGACGATTCTGGAAGGCAGGGCGGGCAGGCTGGAAAACGGGAAAATACGGATCCGGCTGCGCAGGGAGGACAAAATTCCCACGGAGCTCATGGCATTTTTCGGCGCTGCGGCGGCGATCGCCTTTTTCCTGATAGTTGGAACCATCCAAAACAACGTATATGTACCGGAGCTGTCCGGAAACTATGCGGCGCTCGTTCTCATCTGTCTGTTTGCCCTGCTTGTGAGCCTCGTCTTCTCCTTTGTGTACTACAGCTTTGTCAGGAGAGTGAAAGCCGGGACTCTGTGGAGGGACAGCCTGGTTAAGAGATTGGGCGGCTTTGCAAAAAAGGAAGCTCTCTATTTTTACGATCACTCGGCAGTGGTCCTTCGAACCTGGATTCCCTATGGCGGCTTTTTGCTTCTCCATGTGCTTTTGGTCGTTATCGGGCTTGTATTTGAGGCCGAGGTGTTTATCCTCATGCTTCTTCTGATAGGGGTCATTGATCTGTTTGTCGGCGTGGTTCTATATCGGATGGCCCTGGACCGGCAGAAAATTCTGGAGGGGATTAAGCGTATCAACTCAGGAGACATGGAGCATAAGATTGACGAGAGCCAGCTTCACGGCGATAATCTGGTGCTTGCACGGGAAGTAAACGGGATCGGAGAGGGCATCCGCAACGCCGTTGCAACCAGTATGAAAGATGAGAGATTAAAGGCAGATCTGATCACCAATGTCTCCCATGATATTAAAACCCCCCTTACCTCTATTATTAACTATGTGGATTTGATTAAGAGGGAAAATATAGACGATTCCAGGGTGAAGGAGTACGTGGAGGTGCTGGACGCAAAATCTCAGAGGCTCAAGCAGCTTACGGACGATCTGGTGGAGGCTTCCAAGATCTCTTCCGGCAACATCGTGCTCCAGTGGGAAAAGATCAATCTGGTAGAACTGCTGAACCAGACCATCGGAGAGTTCTCGGAGAAGTTTGAGCAGAAAGCGCTGGTTCCCGTGTTCCGCTGTAAGAAAAACAATCTTGTGATTGAGGCGGACAGCCGCAGAATCTGGCGGGTGATTGAGAATCTTTTTAACAATATCTGTAAGTATGCCCTGGAGGGAACCCGGATCTATATCGATCTTTCAGAGTTTCCCAAAAAGGAGGCGGCCAGCCGGGTGGAGCTGTCGATCCGGAATATTTCCAAGAATCCCGTGATGGTGGATTCTGACGAGCTGACGGAGCGGTTTATACGGGGAGACGAGTCGAGGACCACGGAGGGAAGCGGGCTGGGACTTTCCATAGCCAAGAACCTGACAGAGGCGATGCGGGGAAAATTTGAGATTGTGGTGGACGGTGATCTGTTCAAGGTCATCCTGACGTTTCCGTTGTTTTTGGAAATAAAACCCGGAAATCTGTAAACGGATCTCCGGACGAAAAAAGCTGTTCCGGGCGTGTCAGCGCTTTGGAACAGCTTTTTGAATACCGTTTTCGGGAGGAATACAGACTCAGGGGATCAGGCGTGATCCTCCTGATCCAGGTAGAGCTCCCTGTTATTGTATTTGGTGAGAATCTCATGAATCTTGTCCGTGGGTGTGTAGACATTTGCCATGGAGGAATCGTGGTTCATAAAGTCTATGATGGAAGCCAGGAATTTGCTCATGTCAGCTTCCACATAGTAGGGCTTTGATTTCAGCTCCGGGGGCTGGTAGGTGAGGTTGGTGGTAATCACTTTGTCAAAGTAACATTTCTCATAAGCCTCGTCAAACTTTTCGAGCCCTTCCGTGAACAGACCGAAGGTACAGCAGATATACACCCGCTTTGCGTTCATTTCCTTCAGTTTCCTTGCCGTGTCGATCATGCTTCCGCCGGAAGCGATAATATCATCCATGATGATAATATCCTTGCCGTCGATATTGTCTCCCAGAAACTCGTGGGCCACGATGGGATTTTTGCCGTTGACAATCCGGGAATAGTCCCGGCGCTTGTAAAACATCCCCGTGTCCACGCCCAGAACGCTGGCAAAATAGACGGCCCGGTCAAGGGCTCCCTC
This sequence comes from uncultured Lachnospiraceae bacterium, assembly GCA_910579685.1. Classification (GTDB taxonomy): domain Bacteria; phylum Bacillota; class Clostridia; order Lachnospirales; family Lachnospiraceae; genus Suilimivivens. Next base: position 36,450 of record CAJTVN010000022.1, read on the forward strand.
GTCAGGGCTGATCACGATCAAATGCTCCTTGTCAATGAGCAGGCTGTGGTCGGTTCGAAGAAGCGCCTGGGTGAACTGATAGGGCGGGGTAAAATTGTCGAAGCCCCGCAGCGGTTCGGCGTTCTGGACCCTTGGGTCGTGGGCGTCGAAGGTGATAAAATTTTTGACCCCCATGCTGCTCAGTTCCTCAATGGCATAGGCGCAGTCCAGGGATTCCCTGCCGTTTCGCTTGTGCTGTCTTCCCTCGTACAGAAAGGGCATGATTACGTTGATTCTGTGGGCCTTGCCGTTTACGGCTGCCAGAATACGCTTTAAGTCCTGATAATGGTCGTCAGGAGATTTATAATTGGTATAACCGTTCATGGTATAGGAGATACTGTGGTTGCACACGTCCACAAGAAGAAAGAGGTCCTTGCCTCTGACCGATTCAGAGATGACGCCTTTGCCCTCCCCGGTGCCAAAGCGGCAGCAAGTGGCGTCCACTATGTAGTTATCCGATACATAACCCTCGAAAGCGGGGTCATTTTTTGCTATATTTTTTACATCTCGTCTGAAATTGACGAGATGATTGTTTACCTGTTTTCCTAGCATTACTGCCGAATCAAGCACAATCAGTTTCAGGGGGGCAACGGGAATAGCTGCTTCCAGTTCGTGTAAATTAGGCATATTATCCTCCAAGTGCTGTAAGTATCCGGATGTTGTGATTATACTTTTATTTTATAACATTTAGGATAGTGACACGTCAAGAAATTTCTAGTAAAATAGAAAAGGAAAGACAAATTTTGGAACAGGAAAAGGAACATGGCGCATAAGAGGGAAAAGGGACATCAAATTGAGAAAGTACTTCCGAGCAGCATTGCCGCAGAGCTGGGAATTGAACCGGGAGACAGGCTGATTTCCATAGGCGGAAGGAAAATCGAGGATATTTTTGATTACCAGTATTATATGGAAGATACGTATGTGGAAATCCTGATCGAGAAGCCGGACGGCGAGCAGTGGCTCCTCCAGGTGGACAAGGAGGAGGATGAGGATCCGGGTATCGTGTTTGAAAACGGGCTCATGGATGAATACCGGTCCTGTCACAACAAGTGTATCTTCTGTTTTATTGATCAGATGCCGCCGGGAATGAGACAGACCCTCTATTTTAAGGACGATGATTCCAGGCTGTCCTTCCTGCAGGGGAATTATGTGACTCTGACCAATATGTCGGAGCACGATCTGGAACGGATCATACGATACCGGCTCTCACCCATCAATATTTCCTTTCAGACCATGAATCCGGATCTGCGCTGCCAGATGCTGAACAACCGGTTTGCGGGAAAGGCGCTGAAAAAGGCGGACAGGCTCTATGAGGCCGGGATTACCATGAACGGGCAGATTGTTCTGTGCAAAGGGGTGAACGACGGGCGGGAATTGGTGTTCAGTATCCGGGAGCTGATGAAATACCTGCCTCATTTGGAAAGCGTGTCCGTGGTGCCGGTGGGACTGTCGAAATACCGGGAGGGACTCTACCCCCTGGAAGCTTTTGACAGAGAGGATGCCATAGAGGTTCTGCGCATGATTCACGGCTTTCAGAAGGAAGCCTTCGAAAAATATGATACCCACTTTGTCCATGCCAGCGACGAATGGTATCTTCTTGCGGGAGAGGAGCTTCCCGATGCGGAGAATTACGACGGTTATCCGCAGCTGGAAAACGGCGTGGGAATGCTGCGCCTGCTTCTGGATGAATTCGCAGGAGCCTTGGAAGAGCGGAAGCGGCAGAACCGGCAGGGAAAATTGGAGATTCCAAAGAGAGAGCTCTCTATGGCTACGGGAAGGCTTGCCTATCCTTATATTTTGAAGATGTCGGAGGAGATCATGGATGAGTTTCCGCAGATATCCATCTGCGTGTACGAAATCCGGAACGACTTTTTCGGAGAACGAATCACGGTCTCCGGCCTGCTTACGGGTCAGGATCTCATCGCCCAGCTTACGGGAAAGCGACTGGGCGAGACACTTCTTCTTCCCGAAAACATGCTTCGGGCGGGCGAAAGCGTTTTTCTGGATGATGTGACCGTAAGCGAGCTGGAAAAGGCTTTACAAGTAAGGGCAGATATTGTAAAATCAAGCGGATATGATTTTGTCAACGCAGTTCTTGGAAAGGATTGAATAGATGAGTAAAAGAAACAGAAAGCCAATCGTGGCAGTGGTGGGAAGACCCAATGTTGGAAAATCCACGCTGTTTAACATGCTGGCCGGACAGAGGATCTCGATTGTGAAGGATACGCCGGGCGTCACAAGGGATCGGATTTATGCGGACGTGACCTGGCTGGATAAGTCGTTCACGCTGATTGACACCGGGGGAATCGAGCCGGACAGCAAGGATGTGATTCTCTCCCAGATGCGGGAGCAGGCCCAGATCGCCATCAACACGGCTGACGTGATCCTGTTCATGGTGGATGTAAAGCAGGGGCTTGTGGATGCGGACGCCAAGGTGGCGGACATGCTGCGCAGGTCCCATAAGCCCGTGATCCTTGTGGTAAACAAGGTGGATCACCACGAAAAGTATCTGGCGGACGTGTACGAGTTTTATAATCTGGGAATCGGGGATCCCCACCCGATTTCCTCCACCAACCGTATGGGGATCGGGGATATGCTGGATGAGGTGATCAGCTATTTTGACGAGAATCTGGGGGAGGACGAGGAAGATGACAGAACCCGGGTTGCCATTGTCGGAAAGCCCAATGTTGGAAAATCCTCCCTGATCAACAAGTTGCTGGGAGAAAACAGGCTGATCGTTTCCGATGTTGCGGGAACCACCAGGGATGCGGTGGATACGCTGATCACACACAACAAAAAGGAGTACATCTTCATCGATACGGCAGGGCTTCGGCGCAAAAACAAGGTAAAAGAGGAGCTGGAGCATTTTATGATCGTGCGCACGGTCAGCGCCGTGGAGCGGGCGGATATCGTGGTGCTTCTGATCGACGGCGAGGAAGGCGTTACGGAGCAGGACGCCAAAATAGCCGGAATCGCCCATGACCGTGGAAAGGCGGTTATTATTGCGGTCAACAAGTGGGATCTTGTTGAGAAGAACAACAAGACGGTAAACAAATATACGGCCAGAATCCGGGAGGTCCTTTCCTTTATGCCCTATGCGGAGATCACCTTTATCTCGGCGATGACGGGGCAGAGGCTTCAAAAGCTTTTTGACCTGATCGACATTGTTGCGGAAAATCACGCCATGCGGATTTCCACGGGAGTGCTCAACGAGATCATGGCGCAGGCCGTTGCGCTCCAGCAGCCGCCCTCGGACAAGGGAAAGCGGCTCAAGCTTTACTATATGACCCAGACGGGGGTTAAACCGCCCACCTTTGTGATTTTTGTGAACGACAAGAAACTGATGCATTTTTCCTACACCAGATATATTGAGAATCAGATCCGGGAGGCCTTTGGCTTCAAGGGAACGCCTCTCAAATTTATTATCAGGGAAAGAAAGGAAGGAAAGTAAAGTGGAACGTTTGTATTGTATCATCATAGGGTATGGGTTTGGCCTGTTCCAGACTGCGTTTATATATGGAAAGATGCACGGAATTGATATCCGTGAGCACGGAAGCGGCAATGCGGGAACCACCAATACCCTGCGGGTGTTGGGAACCAAAGCCGGGCTGATCGTGTTGGCAGGGGATATCATCAAGACCATTCTTGCCATTGTAGTATGCGAGCTGCTTTTTGGAAAGACGCATCCTCAGGAGGTCTATCTTTTGAAGCTGTATGCGGCTGCGGGAGCCATCCTTGGCCATAATTTCCCTTTTTACCTCAAGTTCAGGGGAGGAAAGGGAATCGCTTCCACGGCAGGGCTGGTGCTGGCTTTTCATCCGCTCTTTATCCCGGTGGGCGTGCTGATCTTTTTTGGGATTTTTTTCACCACCCATTACGTTTCCCTTGGCTCCCTTCTGGTCTATCTCGGCATTCTGGCCGAGATGGTGTTCATGGGACAGACGGGATTTTTCGGTGCGCCTCAGGGGATTCTGAATGAGATGTACATAGTGACGCTTCTGCTGACGGCTATGGCCTATTACAAGCACAGGGAAAACATTAAGCGTCTTTTAAAGGGGCAGGAGAGAAAGACGTATCTGACTAAAAAGAACGAGGATAAATAAAGGCTTCGCCGGGAAAGGGGCATGACAGATGGCAAAAGTAGGTATTATAGGGGCGGGAAGCTGGGGAACGGCGCTCTCCCTCCTTCTTCACAAAAACGGAAATCAGGTGACGGTCTGGTCCGCTCTGGAGGATGAGATCGCCATGCTTCTTGCGGAGCATGAGCAGAAGGACAAGCTTCCGGGGGTAAAGCTTCCAGAGGATATGATTTTTACGACAGATCTGGAGGAGGCCGTAAAAGACAGTGAGGTTCTAATCCTGGCGGTTCCCTCTCCCTTTACGAGAAGCACGGCGGAAAGGATGTCCCCCTATATGAAGGAGGGACAGATCATCGTCAACGTGGCGAAAGGAATTGAAGAGAAAACCCTGATGACGCTTTCGGAGATCATTGAGCAGGAGATTCCCGCGGCGGAAGTGGCCGTGCTGTCCGGGCCTTCCCATGCGGAGGAGGTCGGAAGAGGGATTCCCACAACCATTGTGGTGGGAACCGGGAGGAAGGAGACTGCGGAGAGGCTGCAGAATCTGTTTATGAACGAGGTGTTCCGCGTCTATACCAGTTCGGACGTTCTGGGAATCGAGCTGGGTGCGGCTCTTAAGAACGTGGTGGCTCTTGCGGCCGGAATTGCGGACGGCCTTGGCTACGGGGACAATACCAAGGCGGCCCTGATAACCAGAGGAATAGCCGAGATCGCAAGGCTTGGCATCAGCATGGGCGGCAGGATCGAGACTTTCTACGGACTTACCGGAATCGGGGATTTGATCGTGACCTGTGCGTCCATGCATTCGAGAAATCGCCGGGCAGGCATTCTGATCGGCAAAGGTTATACCATGGAGGCGGCCATGAAGGAGGTCAAAATGGTGGTGGAAGGCGTGTATTCCGCCAAGGCGGGTTATGCCCTTGCTCAGAAATACCAGGTGAGCATGCCGATTATCGAGCAGGTAAACCGTGTGCTCTTCGAGGGAGCCAGTGCGGCGGATGCAGTGAAGGAGCTGATGCTCCGTGACAAGAAGGTGGAAAATATCGATTTAAGGACGCTTTATCAGAACAGCGTGGAGATTCCCTGGTAAAGAAGCGAGGGTACACCGGGGCTGCCTATCAGGAAAAGAATCGATTCATGAGGAATTCAAAACAGGAGGAAATGGAAATCATGCAGCAGGAATTTGGAAGTACCAGGGACTATGTGGCATCCGGGCAGCTTATGGCCAGCGTGAACGTGGCGATTGCGCTGCAAAAGCCCCTGCTCATCAAAGGGGAGCCCGGAACCGGCAAGACCATGCTGGCGGAGGCGGTAGCCAAGTCTCTTGGCAAAAGGCTGATTATCTGGAACATCAAGTCCACAACCAAGGCCCAGGACGGCCTTTATATGTACGATACCATACAGCGTCTCTATGACGGCCAGTTTGGGGAGGAGGGGGTTGACGATATCTCCCGCTATATCAAGCTGGGAAAGCTGGGCGAGGCCTTTGAGTCACAGGAGCAGGTGATTCTGCTCATTGACGAGATCGACAAGGCCGATCTGGAATTTCCCAACGATCTGCTCTGGGAGCTGGATCAGATGGAATTCTATATCCATGAGACCAAGAGAACCGTGAAGGCAAAGCAGCGTCCCATTGTGATTATTACTTCCAATGCGGAGAAGGAGCTTCCGGACGCTTTCCTGCGCAGATGCATCTTTCACTACATCGATTTCCCGGACGAGGCGCTGATGGAGGAGATCGTCAGGACTCACTATCCGGATGTGGAGGATAACCTTTTGAAAAATGCCATGGACGTGTTCTACCAGATCCGGTCGCTCAAGGATATCCGCAAAAAGCCGAGCACGTCGGAGCTGATCGACTGGGTGAACGCACTGCAGATCGGCGGGATCCCTGTGGAAAAGATCCGCAGCGAGCTTCCCTTCGTGGGCGTGATCGTGAAGAAGGACGAGGATCTGGAAGGCCTTAAGGCCAGAATCAATTAAAACGGCGGAAAGCGAAAATCGGAAAGGCGGGGCGGGATGTTTACCAAATTCTTTTTTACCTGCAAGGCAAAGGGACTCAATGTTTCCCTGAGCGAGTGGATCACGCTCCAGGAGGCTTTGGACAAGGGCCTTGCCGGGAGCAGCCTGACGGAGTTCTATTATCTGGCGCAAATGATCCTCGCAAAGAGCGAGACGGATTTTGATAAATTTGACATGGCCTTTGAGGAGGTCTTCAAGGGGATTCAGTCCGAGAACGAGATCTCAAAGAACATGCTCCGGTGGCTGGACAAGTCGGAGCTGATCAACATGGTGGACGAGGAGGACCGCTTCCGGATGAACGAGCAGGACGGCCTGTTCCACGACCTTGACAAGGACGAGGTGGAGGCCAAGTTTAAGGAGCGGCTTCGGGACCAGGACAGCGAGCACAATGGCGGAAGTTTCTGGATCGGCAGTATGGGAAAAACCTCCTTCGGAAACGCCGGCGGAAATATGGGCGGTATCCGGGTTGGCGGAAGCACGGGGTACCAGAGCGCTTTTCAGGTGATCGGGGCCCGCAAATACCGGGACTTTCGGGACGACCGGGTTCTGGAAAACCGGCAGTTCCAGATGGCGCTGCGCAAGTTACGCCAGTTTTCCACGAAGCTTGATATCCCCAAGACGGAGCTTGATATTAACGGAACCGTGGATAAGACCTGCAACAACGGAGGCTGTCTGCAGATCGTCATGGAGCGTCCCAGGAAAAACGCAGTGAAGCTTCTGCTTCTCATGGATTCCGGCGGGACCATGATACCCTACAGCTCCCTGCTCAACGATCTGTTTCAGTCCGTGAACAAGTCCAACCACTACAAAGACGTTAAGGTTTACTATTTCCACAACTGTATCTATTCCAAGCTGTACAAGACGCCGGAGTGCGAGAACGGGGAGTGGATCGACACGGAATGGATGTTCCGGAACCTAGATAGCGATTACAAGGTGATTATCGTGGGGGATGCGGCCATGGCGCCGGAGGAGCTCTACTCCACCACGGGGAATTACCGGGGGCCAAACGGCGGGCTTTCGGGCTATGAATGGCTGCAGCTTATGAAGCGCCACTACAAAAAGATCGTATGGCTCAATCCCAAGATGGCACCGGGACATGCGCCATGGCGTGAGGCGGAGACAGCGGTAAAAGCCATGTTTCCCATGTACAAGCTGACGGTGGACGGCCTGAATCAGGCCATGGGTAAGCTTATCAGCAACAAGTGAATCACACAGAGAAATGATGGAATGAAATCTTTAATGATAAGAAAATGAGGTTATGGAAATGACGATATTTGATGAATTAAAGGCAAGAGGGCTGCTTGCCCAGCTCACGGACGAGGAGGAGATCAAGGAGCTGATCAACAATGGAAAGGCCACCTTTTATATTGGTTTTGATCCCACGGCGGATTCCCTGCATGTGGGCCATTTCATGGCCCTGTGCCTGATGAAGAGGCTGCAGATGGCGGGAAACAAGCCTATCGCCCTGATCGGCGGCGGTACGGGAATGATCGGAGACCCCTCCGGGAGAAGCGATATGCGCACCATGATGACGACCGAGACCATCCAGCATAACTGCGACTGCTTTAAGAGGCAGATGAGCCGTTTCATTGATTTTTCTGAGGGAAAGGCACTGATGGTGAACAATGCCGAGTGGCTGATGGATCTGAATTATATCGAGTTTTTGAGAGAGGTCGGCCCTCATTTTTCCGTGAACAACATGCTGCGGGCCGAGTGTTATAAGCAGAGGATGGAAAAGGGCCTGAGCTTTCTCGAATTTAATTATATGATTATGCAGAGCTATGATTTCTATGAGCTGTTTCAGAAATATGGCTGTAATATGCAGTTCGGCGGGGACGACCAGTGGAGCAATATGCTGGGCGGTACGGAGCTGATCCGGCGAAAGCTTGGGAAGGACGCCTATGCCATGACGATCACCTTGCTGCTCAATTCCGAGGGAAAGAAGATGGGTAAGACCCAGAAGGGAGCGGTCTGGCTGGATCCGGAGAAGACCTCGCCCTTTGAGTTTTACCAGTACTGGCGCAACGTGGCGGATGCGGACGTGCTCAAATGTCTGCGCATGCTCACCTTCCTGCCCCTTGAACAGATCGACGAGATGGATAAATGGGAGGGAAGCCAGCTGAACCAGGCCAAGGAAATTCTGGCCTATGAGCTGACGAACCTGGTTCACGGACAGGAGGAAGCCGAGAAGGCAAGGGACAGCGCAAGGGCACTGTTCAGTGCGGGAGTTGCGGCCGAAATGCCCACCGCAGAGCTCTCCGAGGAGGATTTTTCCGAGGGACGCATCGATATGATCAGCATTCTCTGCAAGGCGGGCCTCGTAGCTTCCCGGTCCGAGGGGCGGCGTGCCATCGAGCAGGGCGGCGTCACCTTCGGGGAAGAAAAGGTGACGGATGTGAAGGCCGGTTTTGACAGGGAAACCTTTGCCGGAGAAGGCGTGGTGGTAAAGCGGGGGAAGAAGAACTTCCGCAGGATCGTGTTAAGGTAAAAGGGCAATGAAGTATCAGTTAATAAAAAGCAATCGCAAAACAATTGCCATCTCTTTTGACAGGGATGGCAATCTTGTAGTTAAGGCACCGCTCTACGTCGGGAACAGGGATATCGAGGACTTTGTCCGCCAGAAGTCGGAATGGATCGAGGCGACAGCCCTTCGGCTTAAGCGGGAGAGCGAGAAGGAGGCGGCTCTTCGTCCAAAGCTTTGCAGCGGCGATATCCTTCCCTATCTGGGAGATGACAGGATCCTCACCGTGATCTGCGAGGACAGACAGCGCTCGAAGGTGGTAAGCGCTTTGGGACGTCTGATTCTGCACGTCCCCTATGCGGCGGATTACGAGGAAAGACGCTGTGTTCTGGAGCAGTGGTACCGCAGGCAGGCGCAAATCGTGATCGGAGAAAAGGCGCGGGAATTCGCAGCCCTTCTCGGCGTTTCTTATGCGGCGGTCCGGATCAAGGACCAGCGGAGCCGGTGGGGAAGCTGCAGCGGAAAGGGAAACCTGAATTTCAACTGGAGGATCCTCATGGCGCCGGAGGCGGTCTGCGACTATGTGATCATCCACGAGCTCTGCCACCTTGTTCATATGGATCACTCGGAACGCTTCTGGAAACTGGTGGAAAGCGTCTGCCCGGATTACAGGCGCTGCCGCGCCTGGCTTAAGGAGCAGGGCAAAAGTTTGTATCCGATTTAATCATCAGGTCTAAAAGCGGGTCCCTTCTCATACATTTAAGTAAGTATGGAAGGGGTAAAATTATGGACTTGAGCGGAAAGAAGGAATATGACTTATACAAAGACATACAGTTAAGGTGCGGCGGAGAAATCTACATAGGAGTGGTCGGGCCGGTGAGAACCGGAAAATCTACCTTTATCAAGCGGTTTATGGATCTGATGGTGCTTCCCTCTATGGAGGAATCTTACGAGAAGGAAAGGATTGTGGATGAGCTTCCACAGAGTGCGGGAGGAAAGACCATCACCACCACGGAACCGAAGTTCATCCCCAAGGAGGCGGCAAAGATTGCGCTGGGAGAGGGAATCGAGGCCAAAGTACGGCTCATTGACTGTGTGGGATATATGGTGGACGGGGCAGGAGGCCACATGGAGAACGAGGAGGAACGGATGGTAAAAACGCCCTGGTCCGTGGAGGAAATCCCTTTTACCAAGGCGGCGGAGATCGGAACCAGAAAGGTGATCACGGATCATTCCACCATCGGGATCGTCGTCACCTGCGATGGAAGTTTTGGCGATATTCCCAGAGAGAATTATCTGGCGGCGGAGGAGCGGACCATACGGGAGCTGAAAAAGCTGAAAAAGCCTTTCATCGTTCTTTTAAATACCGAAAAGCCGTACGGCGAGGAGGCTGTGCGCACCGCACAGGAGATCGGGGAAAAATATGACGTGACGGCTATGCCTGTGAACTGCGAACAGCTGAAAAAGGAGGATATCAATCATATCCTTGAAAATGTGCTCTACGAGTTTCCGCTTACCATGATCGAGTTTTACATGCCAAAGTGGGTGGAAATGCTTCCGGCTAACCACAAAATGAAGGCGGATATTGTGGCCCGGGTGAAGGAGATCATGCAGCAGTACCAGTGTATCCGGGATGTGAAAAACAGGCCGGTTTCCCTGGAGAGCGAATTCATCAAAAAATGCAAGATGGACAGCATCAGCATGTCGGACGGCTGCATCCGGGTATGGCTCGAGGTGGATGATTCCTACTATTATGAAATGCTCAGTGATCTGGTCGGTGAAAATATCACCAGCGAGTATCAGCTTCTGAGTGTTCTGAAAGAAATGGCCCAGATGAAAAAGGAATATGTAAAGGTTCTTCATGCGGTGGACTCCGTCCGGCACAAGGGATACGGGGTCGTGATGCCGGACAGGGAGGAGATCGTGCTGGATAAGCCGGAGCTCACCAGACACGGCAACAAGTTCGGCGTGAAGATCAAGGCGGAAAGCCCCAGCATTCATATGATCCGGGCGAATATTGAGACGGAAATCTCTCCCATTGTGGGAAGCGAAGAGCAGGCAAAGGATCTGATCCGTTACATATCGGATTCTGGAGCCAGCGAGGAGGGAATATGGGATACCAACATATTCGGAAAGACCGTGGAGCAGCTTGTCAACGACGGAATTACCAGCAAGATTACCATGATCGGGGACGAGAGCCAGGTGAAGCTCCAGGAGACCATGCAGAAGATCGTGAATGACAGCAACGGCGGTATGGTATGCATTATCATTTAATGAGAAACAGGGGCGGCAGCTCCTGTTTTTGTTCTGAAGGCAGGGACAAACTTCTGTTGCAGTGAAAAATTGAATATGATACTATATTTTCATAATACAAAAATACCAGGGAGGTTTGCCATGAATCAAATTTATAAAAAGGTAGTGGACTGCTATGAAAGTATTAAGGAGAGAATTCCCTTTTCACCAAGAGTGGCTCTCGTGCTGGGATCCGGGCTTGGGAATTATGCGGATTCCATGAATGTGAAGGCGGAGATTTCCTACAGTGAGATCAGGGATTTTCCCGTATCCACGGTTCCCGGACATGCAGGGAAATTCATTTTCGGGTATGTGGGAGAGGTTCCCGTTGTCTGCATGAAGGGCAGGGTACACTATTACGAAGGATATCCCATCTCAGACGTGGTGCTTCCCGCAAGGCTGATGAAAAGGATGGGTGCGCAGATCCTTTTTCTGACCAATGCGTCAGGCGGCATCAATACTTCCTTCGGGGCCGGCGATTTTATGCTGATCCAGGATCATATTTCCTGTTTTGCGCCCAACCCGTTAATCGGACAGAACGTGGATGAATTCGGAGTCCGGTTCCCGGATATGAGCACGGTCTATGACAGGGAGCTTCAGGATAAAATAAGAAAAGCGGCCAGGGACAATGGGATTGATCTAAAGGAAGGCGTTTACGCCCAGCTTACCGGGCCGTCCTTTGAATCGCCGGCGGAGATCCGGATGCTGCGCACCCTGGGGGCGGACGCCGTGGGGATGAGCACCGTGGTGGAGGCCATTGCGGCCAACCATATGGGAATGAGGATCTGCGGGATCTCCTGCGTGTCAAATCTGGCGGCAGGCTTAAGCGCCAATCCCCTTACCCATGAGGAGGTGCAGGAGGCGGCCGACAAGGCGGCGCCTCTGTTTCAGAAGCTGATCACGCAGTCCATTCTTTCTTTCTGAGAAAACGGATGAAGGGACTGCCCCAAAAGGGCGTCAGGCAGGGAAGGAGAAAGGACAAATGGATGGAAAAATAAATATGGATGAGATTCCGGTTGCCGAGCTTATCAAATCTGCGCTGGAAGCAAGGAAAAAATCGTATTCGCCATACTCCGGATACCAGGTTGGCGCAGCGGTCCTCACCAATGAACTGCGGATTTATACGGGCTGTAACATTGAAAATGCGGCATACAGTCCCGGGATCTGTGCGGAAAGGACAGCGGTTTACAAAGCGGTGAGCGAGGGGAAACGCAGGTTTCGCGCAATTGCCATTACCGGGGGAAGGGCGGATGAGCAGGAGCTTTCCTACGCTTTTCCCTGCGGGGTATGCAGGCAGGTGCTGCGGGAGTTCACGCAGCCGGAGGAATTTGCGGTGATTGTGGCAAAAAGCAGCGAGGACTATAAAATCTATTCCCTGGCCCAGCTTCTTCCGGAAAGCTTCGGACCGGATCACCTCAGTAAGTAAAGGGAGGATCAATTTATGGATATCAGATTTTATAATGCAAGAATTCTCACCATGGAAAAGGAGCGGGAGATTTTTACGGGTGAGGTCTGGGTCAGGAACGAGAAGATTATTTATGTGGGCGAGGGAGGGGCCGGGATAAAAAACGCTGCTTTTGACGAGGAAATCGACTGCGGAGGAAACCTTCTGATGCCGGGCTTTAAGGATGCCCATACCCACTCCGGCATGACGCTGCTGCGCTCTTATGCGGACGACCTGCCCCTGGATCAATGGCTGAATCAGCAGATTTTTCCCATCGAAGCCAAAATGACGGGGGAGGATATCTGCGAGCTCACCAAGCTTGCCGTGCTGGAATACCTGACCAGCGGGATCACGGCCGTGTTCGAGATGTATCTGACACCGGACACCATTGCGAAGGCCTTTGACGAGATGGGGATGCGGGCCGTGCAGGTGGGCGGCGTGAACGATTTCAGCCAGTCTCCCGAAATGCTGGAAGAGTGGTATCTGAAACTGAACGGGAAAAGCCCTCTGCAGTCCTACCATCTGGGCTTCCATGCGGAGTATACTTGCTCCAGGGATCTGCTTGCGTGGATCGCAAAGCTTGCCCATAAATACAAGGCACCGGTTTTTACCCATCTTGCGGAGACAAAGGCCGAGGTGGAAGGCTGCAAAGAGCGTTATGGAATGACGCCGCTTGCGTTTCTGGACTCCCTTGGAATTTTCGACTACGGCGGAGGCGGCTATCACTGCGTCCATATGACAGACGAGGATATTGCTCTGATGAAAAAGAAAGGGCTTTATGCCGTGACCAATCCGGGATCGAACACCAAGCTTGCCAGCGGGATTGCCCCCATTTCGGATTACCTGAAAGCGGGGGTTGTGGTAGCCCTTGGAACGGACGGGCCAGCCAGCAACAATTGCCTGGACATGTTCCGGGAAATGTTCCTGGTAACGGGCCTTGCGAAGCTGCGGCAGGAGGATGCGTCGGCGGTGGACGCCATGGAGGTGCTCAAGATGGCCACGGTAAACGGCGCAAGAGCCATGGGGCTTTGGGATGCAGACGTCCTTGCCGAGGGAAAGCTGGCGGATCTTATTCTGATCGACCTGAACCAGCCCAATATGCAGCCGCTCAACAATATAGCGAAAAATCTTGTTTACAGCGGGAGCAAGCAGAATGTGAAACTGACCATGATTCACGGAAGGATTCTGTACCGGGACGGCGCCTTTTTGACGGCGGAAAGACCGGAAGATATTTACAGAAAGGCCAACGAGATCATTGGCCGGCTCAAATAAAACAGACAGTTAAGGACGGACCATGGAATATCTTATTTTTGCTGCAGTAATGCTTATTTTCGTACTGGCACTCATGATAAAGGGATATCTGGATTATAAGAGAGAGCAGAAGGACTTTATCCGGAAATTATACAGCGATTACGGCGCTTTGCCGCCCAGAGAGTATAAGCCGGAGCAATATGCGAATATCTCCCGCTACTTTGAAAAGCACAAAGAGGGGTTCTGGATTGATGACATCACCTGGAATGACCTGAATATGGACGAAGTGTTCAAAAGCCTGAATTACACCTATTCGGCGGCAGGGGAGGAGTATTTATATTATGCGCTGCGCACGCCCCTTATGGATGTGCGGGAGCTTGAAAAACGGGAAGAGCTCATTGAATTTTTCCGCACCCATGCGGATGAGAGAGTGTCCTGCCAGTATCTTTTTTCCCGTCTGGGCGGGACGGGAAAGTTTTCCATCTATGATTATATTGATTATCTGGATGGCCTGGGTGAGAGGAGTAATTTGGCGCATTATGCGGCAATCGGCGCAGTTGCGCTCGGAATCGGATCCCTGTTCTATTCCCTTCCCTTCGGGCTTTTGTTTCTGGCGTGTGTTTTTATCGCCAATGTGATCTCTTATTTTAAGGTAAAAAATGAGATCGATCCCTATATCGTGAGCTTTTCCTATATTTTCCGGCTGAGGGAGATGGCGGAGGGGCTCTGTGGGAAAAAGATCCGTGCGATTGAGGCGGAGACGGAGATACTGAGGCGCTCTTATAAAGGACTTGGAAGCTTTAAGCGGGGCGCCTATATTCTGATGTCCCCGGCAAGAATGTCCGGGACAGGATCCGGGAATCTGATTGACATCTTTCTGGATTATCTGCGCATGATTTTTCATCTGGATTTGATTAAATTCAACCATATGCTCTCACAGATGCGCATTCACCGGGAGGATATTGATGAAATGCTTGGTATTTTAGGAAAAATTGAGACTATAATCGCAATCGGGGCCTTTCGGGAGGGGTGCGCAGACTTTTGCGTCCCCTTTTTTACCCAAAAGAAAGCAATCTGTGCAAAAAACGTTTACCATCCGCTGATCGAAAAGCCGGTGAAGAACGATATTTCCGCAGACAGAGGGGTTTTGATCACAGGCTCCAATGCCTCCGGGAAATCCACGTTTCTGAAAACCATAGCAATCAACAGTCTGCTGGCCCAGACCATACACACCGCTCTGGCCGACAGCTTCCAGACCGGGCTGTTCCGGATCTGTTCCTCCATGGCGCTTCGGGACGACATTGTGAGCGGAGACAGCTACTATATGGTGGAGATCAAAGCGCTCAAGCGTATTATGGACGAGCTGAAAAGGGACGGAAGGCCGGTGCTGTGCTTTGTGGACGAGGTGCTAAGAGGAACCAATACGGTGGAGCGGATTGCGGCTTCCGCCCAGATCCTGGAAAGTCTTGCCGCAGAAAACTGTCTGTGTTTTGCGGCGACCCACGATATCGAGCTCACACATCTCCTGCAGAGGGATTATAAGAACCATCATTTTGAGGAGGAGATTCGATATGACGATATCCTGTTCAGCTATAAGATCATGGACGGGCGGGCCGTTACCCGCAATGCCATAAGGCTTCTGGGGATTATGGGGTATGAAGATCAGATTGTGCGGAGAGCGGAGAAAATGGCGGAGGATTTTATCGCATGCGGCAGCTGGAAACTTTAGCTTGCTATTATGTTGACGAATGAGAATCCGAATGATATGATTAAAATGATAGTTTTAAGGAAAGGCAAGGTGTAGATATGGGAAATATAATATTGTTTACCAATACTTTTTTGTCGTACCTGCTGCTTATGGTAATCATTGTCGTAATTGCCGGTGTAGCTGTATTCATAGGAATTAAGATGAGGAAAAACAAGGATTCCAAAATACAGACTTCCCAGGCTGGCAGCGAGCAGAAGGCGGAATCTTAAGATTGGCATTGTGGAGAAAAGGTGTTCATGAAATGTTGCATTCACGGAATGATCCATTTATGAACACTTTTTCTGTTGTCTGGAGAGTGCAAATGGCAAGATCCTCAAATCAGAAAATGAAGCTGCTGTATCTCATAAAAATACTCAGTGAGAAGACGGACGAAAACCATCGGATGCCGGCCAGGGATCTGGTCCGGGAGCTGGAGACTTATGGGATCCGGGCCGAGCGCAAGAGCATTTATGATGATATCGACTGTCTGATTCATTTCGGGTACGACATTGTGAATGTAAAGGCGAAGGCAGGAGGCGGCTATTATCTTGCGGGCCGGGAATTCGAGCTGCCGGAACTGAAGCTACTTGTGGATGCGGTGCAGGCCTCCCGTTTTATTACCCTCAAAAAGTCAAGGGAACTGATTGGAAAACTCGAAAAACTTGCAGGCCCTTACGAGGCGGGAAAGCTGCAGAGGCAGGTGTTCGTTGCCGGAAGGGTAAAGGCGGAAAATGAAAGCATTTATTATAACGTGGATGAGATACATAAGGCAATCCAGGAGGATATGCCCATTCTTTTTGTCTATATGGAGTGGAACCGGAACAGGGAGCTTCAGCCGAAAAAAGGAGGCGTTCCCTACCGGGTAAGCCCTCTCGCCCTGACCTTCAAGGATGAAAATTATTATCTGATTGCCTATGATGAGAACGAAGGAAAGATCAAGCATTTCCGGGTGGATAAGATGAGCGGGATCCGGGGAATCGAGGGACAAAGGCGTTCTCACACCAGCGAGTTTGATGAGGCGGCGGTGGGCGAGTATGCGGCAAGGAACTTCGGCATGTTTGGAGGAAAAATGCAGACGGTCACGCTCGGTTTGCCAGAGACCATGGTTGGGGTTGTCATCGACCGGTTCGGGCGTGAGTGCGAAATCCGGACAGCGAGGGAGGGCTTTGTCAGTGTCCGGGTAAAGGTGGCTGTCAGCAGTCAGTTTTACGGATGGCTTGCAGGGCTTGGAAGCGGCGTAAGGCTTCTTTCTCCCGGGAGCGTAAGGGAAAATTATATCAGGCATTTGGAAGCTGTTATTCAGAATAATCGTTAGGAAGGCGTGTGGAGAGGATGAAGCTGCAGGCGGCGGAGAGGATGAAGGAGTACGAGGTTGACAGCGGGGAAGGGATTGATTATACTAATAATCACTACCAGATATAGATATATTCAAATTGCTATCACAAGATATTGTGTTTTTGAAAAGAAAGGAGCAGAGATATTCTTATGGAGAAGGATTCTGAATACGGTGCTGTGTACAGGCCGGTCAAAGAGGTTAAGGTCGTAAAAAAAGACGGGAGCCTGGAAGGCTTTAATGTTCAGAAGGTGATTGATGCGGTGGGAAAGAGCGCATACAGGGCCCTGACCAAATTTACGGAGGAAGAAAAGCGGCATATCTGCCAGTATGTGGTGGACAAGGTAAATGAGCTGGAACAGGACAGGATTCCCATTCCCATTATGCACAATATTGTGGAGAGCGCACTGGAGGAGGTCAAGCCCATTGTTGCGAAGAGCTACCGCGACTACCGGAATTACAAGCAGGATTTCGTGCGGATGATGGACGACGTCTACAAAAAAAGTCAGTCCATCATGTATGTGGGCGACAAGGAAAACGCCAACACGGACAGCGCCCTTGTCTCCACCAAGAGAAGCCTGATTTTCAATCAGTTTAACAAGGAGCTGTATCAGAAGTTCTTTATGACCACGGAGGAGATCCAGGCCTGCCGCGACGGCTATATTTATGTGCATGACATGTCGGCAAGGCGGGATACCATGAACTGCTGTCTGTTTGACGTATCCAGCGTCCTTACAGGCGGATTTGAGATGGGAAATATCTGGTACAACGAGCCCAAGACCCTGGATGTGGCTTTTGACGTGATCGGCGACATTGTCTTAAGTGCGGCGAGCCAGCAGTACGGCGGCTTTACGGTGCCGGAGGTTGACAAGATCCTGGAGCCCTATGCGGAAAAAACCTACAAAAGAAGTCTGGAGAAATACGCAAGGCTTGGAATCGATCCCGAGAAGGCTCAGGACGAAGCGCTTGCGGATGTGGAGCGTGAGTTTGAACAGGGCTTTCAGGGATGGGAATACAAGTTCAACACCGTGGCATCAAGCCGCGGGGATTATCCCTTTATCACGGTGACGGCGGGAATCGGAACCGGACGCTTTGCAAGGCTTGCCACTATCTCCCTTTTGAACGTGCGAAGGAAGGGGCAGGGAAAGAAGGAGTGCAAAAAGCCGGTTTTGTTCCCCAAAATTGTATTTTTGTATGACGAGAAGCTTCATGGCCCGGGAGGGGAGCTTGAGGATGTCTTTGAGGCCGGGGTTAAATGTTCGGCAAAGACCATGTACCCGGACTGGCTGTCCCTGACGGGGAAAGGCTATATTGCAAGTATGTACAAGCAGTACGGAAAGGTGATCTCCCCTATGGGATGCCGCGCCTTTCTCTCCCCCTGGTATGAGAGGGGCGGGATGCATCCGGCGGACGACAAGGATGCGCCCGTGTTTGTGGGCCGTTTCAATGTCGGCGCCGTTTCCCTGCATCTGCCCATGATTCTGGCAAAGTCGAGGCAGGAGAGCCGTGATTTTTACGAGGTGCTTGACTATTATCTGAATCTGATCCGTCAGCTTCACATCAGAACCTATGCGTATCTGGGAGAGATGCGGGCGTCGACCAATCCGCTGGCCTACTGCGAGGGCGGATTCCTCGGAGGGCGTCTTGCTCTCACTGACAAAATCAAGCCCATCCTTAAATCCGCTACGGCCAGCTTCGGAATTACGGCCTTTAACGAGCTGCAGGAGCTCTATAACGGAAAGTCCCTGGTGGAGGACGGCGCATTTGCCCTGGAGGTGCTGGAACACATCAATGCGAAGATCAGCGAGTTCAAGGAGGAGGACGGCAACCTTTATGCCATTTATGGGACGCCGGCTGAGAGTCTGTGCGGCCTGCAGGTAAAGCAGTTCCGTGCGAAATACGGGATCGTGGAGGGTGTTTCTGACCGGGAATATGTCTCCAACAGCTTTCACTGTCATGTCACGGAGGATATCACCCCCATTGAGAAGCAGGATCTGGAATACCGCTTCTGGGAGCTCAGCAACGGCGGGAAGATTCAGTATGTGAAGTACCCCATTGACTATAATCTGGAGGCCATCAAGACATTAATCCGCCGGGCAATGGATATGGGATTTTATGAGGGCGTGAATCTTTCCCTGGCTTACTGCGACGACTGCGGGCACCAGGAGCTGGAGATGGATGTGTGCCCGGTCTGCGGAAGCAAGAACCTGACGAAGATTGACCGGATGAACGGTTATCTTTCCTATTCCAGAGTTCACGGGGATACCAGGCTGAACGAAGCGAAAATGGCAGAGATTGCAGAAAGGAAGAGTATGTAGTGTGAGATACCACAATATAACAAAGGACGATATGCTCAACGGCGATGGACTGCGGGTGGTACTCTGGGTCGCGGGCTGTTCCCACTGCTGCAGGGAATGTCAGAATCCTGTGACATGGGATCCGGATGGCGGTCTCTTCTTTGATGAAAAAGCAAAAGAAGAAATTTTTTTCCAGCTGGACAAACCCTATATCTCCGGAATCACTTTCTCGGGAGGCGATCCCATGCACTCCGCCAACCGCCCAACGGTGAGAAGCCTGATGGCACAGATCCGGCAGAGATACCCGGACAAGACGATCTGGATGTATACGGGTGATGTCTGGGAGAATGTCAGAGGAGATTCCATTATGCGGTATGTGGACGTGCTTGTGGACGGGGAATTTCAGGTGGACAAAAAGGACGCACAGCTTCTCTGGAAAGGGAGCAGCAACCAGCGGGTGATTGACGTACAGCGCTCCCTGGCTCTTCCTCAGGGAGCGGAGCCTGTGTTGCATTGCGGAGATTATTCGGAAGGATGGGTAAAAGGATGGAAACAATAAGAATTAAATATTTTACGGACAAAATCGAAAAACTGACTTATATAGACGGAAAATCCGACTGGATCGATCTTCGTGCGGCACAGGACGTGGATTTGAAGCAGGGGGAGTTCAAACTGATTCCGCTGGGAGTGGCAATGGAACTGCCAAAAGGATATGAGGCGCATATTGTTCCGAGAAGTTCCACCTTCAAAAATTTCGGCATTATCCAGGTAAATCACCAGGGAGTGGTTGACTGCTCCTACTGCGGGGATAACGACCAGTGGTTTATGCCGGCCCTTGCCATGCGGGATACCCATATTGCGTGCAATGACAGGATCTGCCAGTTCCGCATTGTGGAGAACCAGCCGAAAATTGAGTTTCGGGAAGTGGAGACTCTCGGCCATGCGGACCGGGGCGGATTCGGAAGCACCGGAAAGCAATAAAACCTTCAAAATCTGAATAAAAAAGCTTCTTTTACCACATAATGGTTACAGATGATTATGTGAATGGAAGGAGCTTTTTTTATGGATATAAATCAATCAAAAAACGTGTCGCAAAGTAATAAGAAGATGGGAAAGAAGCTTTCCGAAAACATGCAGTACTTGAACCGGCTTTTGGAGGTGGAGAAGAGTTTTGACCTTGTATACCGCGTGATCCAGGTAGGAGGACGGGAAGCATGCATCTATTTTATTGACGGCTTCTGCAAGGATGAGATGATGCAGAAAATGCTGCAGTATTTCATGGATCTCAAGGAAGAAGAGATGCCGCAGGATGCCCACGAGATGTCGAAGCGATGCATCCCTTATGTGGAGGTGGATCTTCAGGATGAATGGGAGCAGATTGTCTATTTTATCATGTCTGGCGTATTTGCGCTGTTTATTGACGGGTTTGAGAAGTGTCTGCTGATCGATTCGAGAACCTATCCGGCAAGAAGCGTCTCCGAACCGGAGAAGGACAAGGCCCTGAGGGGATCCAAGGACGGGTTTGTGGAAACAATCGTGTTTAACACGGCCCTGATCCGCAGAAGAATCCGCAGCACGCAGCTTCGAATGGAGCTGTTTCATGCCGGAAACAGCTCCCAGACCGATATTGTCCTGTGCTATATGGAAAACCGGGTGGATCACGCATTTTTGGAAAAGCTGAAGGAGAGAATCGAGCGGATTCGGGTGGACGCCCTTACCATGAACCAGGAGAGTCTGGCGGAATGCCTTTACAAAAAGAAATGGTACAACCCCTTTCCCAAATTCAAATTTACGGAACGTCCGGACACTGCCTCCGCACAGATCCTGGAAGGGGACATTGTGATCCTGGTAGATAATTCGCCTTCCGCAATGATAACGCCAACCTCCATCTTTGACGTGGTAGAGGAGGCTGACGATTATTATTTCCCGCCCATCACGGGAACCTATCTGCGGCTTTCACGGTTTCTGATCGCCATTCTGACTTATCTGATGACGCCGACCTTTCTTCTGCTGATGCAGAGGCCCGAATGGATTCCCGCAGGATTTGAATTTATCATGGTAAAGGATCCCACGAATCTTCCTCTGGTGTGGCAGTTTCTGATCCTGGAACTGGCAATTGACGGCCTGCGGCTCGCTGCGGTAAATACCCCCAACATGCTGAGCACGCCGCTTAGTGTCATGGCGGCTCTTGTACTCGGCGAGTTTTCGGTCAACAGCGGATGGTTTAATTCCGAGGTAATGCTGTATATGGCGTTTGTGGCCATATCAAATTACACGCAGGCAAGCTATGAGCTTGGATACGCCATTAAATTTATGAGGATCATCAATCTGATTCTGACAGCGGCCTTCGGCCTGTGGGGTTACCTTGCGGCAATACTGATTATGGTAGCCGCCGTGGTGTCGAACAAAACCATTTCCGGAAAAAGCTATGTGTATCCGCTGCTGCCTCTCAATCTGAAACAGCTTTCCAAGAGGTTTATCCGCTACAGGCTTCCGGGCGCACGCGAATAAAGGCCGGAGTTATTGCTCCGTAAACTGGAGAATCCGCTCCATGTCGGAAATTAATTCCCTTGAATAGATCTCCGCTTCCCGGTAGATCTGTTCCGCCATGGAATAATCCCCGGCGTTTAAAGCGTTGATTGCGTCTGCGCCGTACTTGTGAAAGCGTTTGTGCTTGGCGCCAAGATTGTTCCAGATCGGCACAACATCCGGGATATCCGGCGTCATGGCATAATAAAAATGGCCAAATCCGCATTTGGCGGAATCCAGCTGCAGGGGGGATATGGTTTTATTGTCCACCATCTTTTGGAGATTTTCGAGCCATGTGCGGTGGGCCGTGATAGCGGTGCGCATATAACCGGCAAATTCTTCATTCTCCAGATGGAAGAAAGCGTCCTTTGTCATGCCGCCCATCTGCTTTACTGCGTTATCCAGCGTTTTTTCGATTTCGATTACAGGCTCAGCCGCCTTTTTCAGTTCCCCGCCGACCTGGCGCATAAAATTGGTGCTGTCCATCAGCTGATTTTCCATTTCCGTCATAGAACTGCTGATCTCCTGGCTGACAGCGGCGATAGAGCTGATGGATTCGCTGACCTTGGACACATGCTGCTGGTTTTCACTGTTCAGGCTCCAGACATTGCCTATTTTTTCCGTCATGGTTCCAAGGGCCTTAATGGTGTTGGCGGCGCTACCGGCGCTTTTTTCGGAGGCTGCCTTGATATTGTCCACAAAACTTCCCATACTTCCGGTCAAACTCTGGGTTTCCTCCGCCAGCTTGCGTATTTCTCCTGCAACCACAGAAAACCCTTTGCCGGCTTCCCCGGCCCTGGACGCTTCGATAGACGCATTGAGGGCGAGAAGATTAGTCTGCATGGATATGGAGCCGATACCGGCAATCACCTCGTTCAGACGGCTGATGATGTCTAGCAGATCGTCCATATCCTTTTGCATCGCTTTGGATATTTGAATCGTCTGATCGGAAAGATCTTTGATTGTGGTAAGTTCATCCTGACTGGTTTCGATCTTTCGATAAACCTCCTCCGTCTCTTCGGAGACCTGAATGATCGTATTCGTCATCGCTTCGTGCTGGTTGTTTGCCCTGCCCATGGCGGTGCTGCCTGCGGAGCCGAAGATCGCCTCGGTGGCCTTTTCCACGTTGCGGGATATGTCGAGAATTTTTTCGGTCTGATGGTGCATGGTCAGATCCAGAGAGCTGATTTGCATAACCGCTTTGATATTTTTTTCAAAAATTTCCGCAAATTGCTTTCGGCCTCCAAGCAGCCTTCTGTAAATGCGGTTCAGTTCCGGATTGCCGGAATAATCCGCCTCTTTTAACTCGGAAACCGCTTTCATGAGAACTGTGTTTTTCTTTCCAATTGCCATATTTTTTAACCTTTCCTGAATGGATTTGAATAAGTAATATACCTCTTCATCATAAGAAATTTTGTATGATTTTGCAACTGATATTTTCAAAGAAATTGTAAAATCCTGTTCTGTAAATAATTTCCTGCAGAAATCGAGCAGGGAAGATTTGTCTTCCCTGCTCATGCGCCGGGGCAGGCTGCGTCAGCAGCATCTTCCTTTCTGCCCCGTGTGCATAAAAACAGCCGGACAAACTGTCCGGCCGCTATCGAAAAGGAGGTATCCTGTAATTTTTTGGCGAAGCCGGTCGGCACCAGGTATCAGCACCGGCGGCTCCATTTGATAATTTTATTATACAGGCAAATTGTGTCTAAATTGTTTCTGAAAAAGAAAGAAATCATAAAGAAATACTAAATTCTCATGGTGATTGCACCGCTATACAGACACTCTGCCTGTAAAAACCGCAACGGAACGGGGGCGTAGTATAAATTCATGGTCAATCCGCACTTCCTCATCTTCCGGATAACAGAAGCGGCCCCTCTCGTCCCCCCAGGTGTTGACGCTCAGAAACCACGCATACGGCGGATTCAATCTTGGGAGTGTGATGGATACATTCTCCCAGTAAGGGTTTACCGATACATACACAAGGTCATCCTTTTCTGCGTCCGGATCGTATCCGGCAAAGCTTACGCAAAGTGTTTTGGCATCTTTTGGGATGGTCATATCCTCCGCATTGGTATTGTGCGTGTGGATCGGATCCATTCCGCATACGGCGTCAGGAAGCTTTTTGCGGATCACCGGATGGCGGAAGCGATAGTCGATCATGAATTTGAAAAACGCAAACAGCTCCCGGTTTTTCTCCAGAAGATTCCAATCCAGCCAGGAGATCTCATTGTCCTGACAGTAGGCGTTGTTGTTGCCGGACTGTGAATTCGCAAACTCGTCTCCGGCAAGGAACATGGGCGTGCCCCGGCTGCACATCAGTACGGCGCAGGCGTTGCGCATCATCCGCAGGCGGAGCTTTTGGATTTCGAGGTCGTCGGTTTCACCCTCGCACCCACAGTTCCAGCTCCGGTTGTCGTCGGAACCGTCGGTGCTGTCCCAGCCGTTGTCCTCGTTGTGTTTCTGGTTGTAGGAGTAGAGGTCGTAGAGGGTAAAGCCGTCATGGCAGGTGAGGAAGTTTACACAGGAGTTGTAGCCGGCGTAATTGTTGTTGTTATCGGAATCGTAACCGCCGTACAAATCTCCGGAGCCGGAAATGCTCCAGGCGGCATCCCAGGCATACCAGAAATCACCCTTCAGATAGGCGCGCAGGGAATCCCGGTAGCGGCCGTTCCATTCCGCCCAGCGCCTGCTGGCCGGGAATTTTCCTACCTGGTACATGCCTCCCGCATCCCAGGCCTCCGCAATCAGCTTCACATTTCGCAGCACGGGATCCGAGGCCAGAAGCTCAAGGAGCGGGGGATTGTTCAGGGGGGAGCCGTCCTCGTTCCTCCCCAGAATGCTTGCAAGATCAAAGCGGAAGCCGTCGATCCGGTAGCTCACCGTCCAGTAGCGCAGGCATTCCAGAATCAGAAGGCGCACGATGGGATGATTACAGTTTAAGGTGTTGCCGCAGCCGCTGAAATTGTAATAATTGCCGTCCGGGGTCAGCATATAATAGACCTTGTTGTCAAAGCCCTTAAAGCAGAAGGTGGCTCCTTTTTCATTTCCCTCCGCCGTGTGATTGAACACTACATCCAGAATTACCTCGATCCCGTTGTCGTGAAAGGCCTTGATCAGTTCCTTCAGCTCTGTCCCCTCATGATTGTATTCGTCAGCGGAAATATAGCTGGTGTTGGGAGCAAAAAAGCCTACCGTGTTATAGCCCCAGTAATCCAGCAGCACTCTGCCGTCAATCTCCCTGGAATTCATGGTCTCGTCAAATTCAAAGATCGGCATGAGCTCCACCGCATTGATTCCAAGTTCTTTGAGATAGGGGATTTTTTCCGCAAGTCCGGCAAAGGTCCCCCGATGTCTCACGCCGGATGAGGGGTGATAGGTAAAACCCCGGACATGAAGCTCATAAATCACAAGGTCGCTCATGGTTCGTGTGGACTGGGGCATGGCGCCCCAGTCAAAAACATCTCTCACCACCCGGGCGTGGTAGCCGCCGGCCTTTTTATCTCCCCAGAACCGCCGGCCGGCCACAGATCTGGCATAAGGGTCAAGGAGAACGGCGTCCGGGTCAAAGACCAGTCCGTTTTGCGGGTCGTATGGCCCGTCTATCTGATAGGCATATTCAAATTCCTCAATATCCAGACCGAAAACGATCATGGAATAGACATCACCGATCCGGTAGGCGTCCGGAAAGGGAAGCCGGGCAAAGGGCTCCTGGGCGTCCCTGTGAAAAAGCAGAAGGGTGCAGGAGATCCCGTACTGGGTGTGTACCGTGAAATTTACGCCAACCGGCAGCATCATGGCTCCGTGAACATCGAAGAGTCCGGGACGAACCGGAAAGCCCTCGATTTCGGCCATGGGCGTCAGGGACATGTGGATTTCAGGAACATAAGTCTGTGTATAAAGCTTCAAATCGCACCTCCTTTTGATGTAGGGACTTGAAAAAGAAAAATACCGCCTTTAGATGGAGACACACACGCCTCGACCGCCCGACGGTATACCTTAAGTATAGCGGAAGAAGAAGGGGAACACAAGCGCAGCAGGAAGAAACTAGATTCAAAATGAAAAGCAGGAAGGAGCTCACGAATTTTTACAAAAATATTCAGGGTGGCAGGGAGATGAGAATATCAGGTATAATGAACAGGATGACAAAGGCATTGATCCGTAAATGCCTGGAAACGGAGGAACCTATGAAGAGAGTGTTGATAGAGCCGGGAAGAACCTATGGGTTTTTGGATTTTATCCGGATCCCCGTTCTGGTCTGTCCTTTTTTTACGCTGATAAAGATCATCAATCAGGCGGCCGCGGCCATCACGCCGTCCCTGCAGGTACTGGTGACAGCATCCTTTGTGGATACGGCGCTTCTGATCTTTGCGGGAAATGCGGAGCGAGGTGAGATCCGGCTGCCTCTTCTGGGGCTTGTGCTGCTGATCACCTACAACAATTTAAACTGGCAGCTCATGAGCTTTGTCAATCTAAGATCGGAGATGAAGCTGACAAGGGTATACCGCAGCCAGGTCGTGGAAAAGAGAGCAAGGCTGGAATACCGGTGTGTCGAGGACAACGAAACCTGGGATCTGATTAACCGGACGTGCACGGATCCGGTGGGAAAAATAAGAGGCGGCTTTGACAGCCTGACGGGCGCCGCAGGCATTGTCCTTCGGGTGGGATCACTTCTCTCTATTTTGATGGCGCAGGTCTTCTGGGCCGGGATTGCCATTGTGGCCATGTCCGTACCGCTGTTTGTCCTTGCCGTCCGAAGTGGAAAAGAGATCTATGAGGAAAACAAGGAAGCCATGAAGTTCACACGGAGGGCGGATTATTTGAGGGGCGTGCTCCAGGGCAGGGACAGCGTGGAGGAGAGAGCGCTGTTCGGCTATACCGACGAGGTGAACCGGCTCTGGCACGAGAAGTATGAATCCGCCCGCAGGATCAACACCAGGGTGAACCTGAAGTTTTTTGTGCGTATGAAGGGATCGAGCCTGATCACGGTGGTTCTCTCCCTGCTGATCATCTGCGTTCTCCTGTTCCCCTTAAAGAGCGGGGCGGTGAGCGTCGGTATGTTTATGGCCCTGGTCACATCCACTTTAAACCTGATACAGATGATGTCCTGGGAGCTTTCCCATACCATGAGCGAAATCGCCAGGAACACGGAATACCTGAAGGATCTGAGTGCGTTCGCCGCTCTGCCCGAGATGCAGGGAGCGCTGGATCCGCCAGAGGAAAGCATGCCTTTTGAGTGCGTGGAATTTCGCCATGTGTCCTTCCGGTATCCCAAAACGGAGCAGTACATTTTGAAGGATTTCTGTCTTCGCATGGAAAAAGGCCGTCATTATGCTTTCGTGGGCGTGAACGGTGCCGGCAAGACCACCCTCACAAAGCTTCTCACAGGTCTTTACAGGGAATATGAGGGCGAGATCCTTCTGAACGGAAAACCGCTCGAGTCTTATTCCCAGGCAGAATTAAAGGCCTGCTTTTCCGTGGTATTCCAGGATTTTGCCAGATATCAGATTTCCCTGGAGGACAATATTGCCATCGGGAATGTGCTGGAACGCAGGGAAGAAAAGGTTCGGGAAGCGGCAGAGAGCATCGGCCTTTCGGATGTGATGGAAAGGCTGCCGGAGGGAATGAAGACACCCCTTGGCAAGGTGAAGGAAAAGGGTGTGGATCTCTCGGGCGGAGAGTGGCAGAAAGTGGCTGTCGCCAGAGCCCTTTACCGCCCTGCAGAGGTGCGGATCCTGGACGAGCCAACGGCGGCTCTCGATCCGGTGGCGGAGAGTGATATTTACCAGCTGTTCGGACAGATCAGCGCAGGAAAGACCACGATCTTCATCACCCACAGGCTGGGAGGGGCCCGGCTTGCCGACGAGATTATCGTGATCGATAAGGGACGGGTTGCACAGAAGGGCAGTCACGAGGAGCTGCTTGCCGAAAACGGTATCTATGCGGAAATGTTTGAGGCGCAAAGGAGCTGGTATCAATGAAAGAAAAAAAGAACAAAAACTTGATAAAAGTATTGTTAAGACTGCTGCCCGGGACGATGAGACCGGCGCCCCTGCTGTTTCTTGCGTTTGCGGTTGTCACCGTTTGCCACGGTGTTTCCTGGGGTGTTGAGACCGTGATGCAGCAGCGTTTTTTTGATCAGGCCGCGGCAATGGCAGAAGGAAGGGTCTCCTTGGGAGCGGCCTTTGCGGCCCTCGGGTTTCTGGGGCTTGCCAACGTGGGCTGTCAGGTGTTAAACGGTGCGGGAAATTTTCTGCCGGATGTTTTGGGAAGCAAGGTGCTTGGGTATCAGTCAAAGGAAATCCACGAAAAGATCGCCCGGCTCTCCCCGGTGGTTTTCGAGGATACCGGGAAACTGGACGATATCAACAAGGCGGAGGCCGGAAAGGAAAACGCATTCTGGTTTGTCTGTGACTTTACGGCTCTTCTGACCTTTTATATCCCGTACTTTCTGTTTATGGGCTGGTATCTGTTTTCCCTAAAGCCCATACTTGCCGTTGTAATCGTCATTATTTTCCTGCCCACGGCCCTTGCGCAGCTGATCCGGATGAAGGCCTTTTCCGGCCTGGAGGATGAATCGGCTCCTGTGCGCAGGGAATATGAGCACTACGAGGCCTGCATGGTGAGCCGGGAATTTTTCCGTGAGACGAGGCTGCTTGGCGGATTTTCGTACTTTAAAAGGCTGTATCTGGAAGCGTTGGATCTCATGCAGAGGCTGAAATATAAGGCATCCATGAAATCCAACCTGTTTGAGCTCTCCATGCGCATTTTGACCGTTGCGGGCTATGTGGGCATTCTGTTTCTGCTTTTTGACGCACTGATGAAGGGTGAGGTGAGCGTTGGCGCATTTGCCGCGGTTTTTAACTCCCTTGGAATGCTCTACAGCATTATGGAGGAAATTATCTGCAGACACATTTCCAACATGGCACAAAACATGGGAAGTATCCAGAATTATCTGAATTTCCTGGACCTTGATGAGCGGGAGTGCGGGCAGGACGAGGCGCCGGGATGGGGCGATATTGCGCTTACGGATGTGAGCTTTTCCTATCCGGGTGCGGAAGCGGATGCCATAAGGGAGGTCTCCTTTACGCTGAAAAAGGGAGAGACACTTGCCGTTGTGGGGGAAAACGGTTCGGGAAAATCCACGCTGGTCCGGCTGATTGCCGGTCTCTATGATCCAAAGAGCGGAAGCGTTATGAGAAACGGGACAGATACCCGAACTCTCTCCATGAGAGCCCTTACGGCGCGCACCTCGGCGGTGTTCCAGAAATTCCAGCGCTATCAGATGACACTTGGTGAAAATATTATCATCAGCGACAGGCTGAGGCACTGCGGGGATGAGGAGCTTGACCAGGTATGCGGCATGGCCGGCGTTGACAAAGAGGATGAGGTCTTTTTGTGTGGTTATGACACCATGCTCTCAAGGGAGTTTGACGGGGTGGATCTCTCCGGGGGGCAATGGCAGAGAACGGCCATAGCCAGGGGTTTTTTCCGGGATCATGATCTGATTATCCTGGATGAACCCACGGCCGCCATAGATCCTTATGAGGAGACCAGAATCTACAACCGGTTTGCCGAAATCGCCAGGAATAAGTCGGCGGTGATCGTGACCCACCGCCTTGGTTCCGTGAAGCTGGCGGACCGGATTCTGGTCATGAGTAAGGGACGTGCCGTTCAGATTGGAACCCATGAGGAACTCATAGCCCGGGAGGGCGAATATAAACGGCTGTATGAGGCCCAGGAGCAGTGGTATCAGGAAGGATGAGAAGAACACGGGAAAGGCGTCATGCGGTATCCGGAAGGCGTCATCCCGTAGCAGGAGCGAAAAGTGCGGTTAAAGGTTTTCTGACTCTCAAACCCGGATTCCTGCCAGATCTGTGTGATGCTTCGGTCCGTTTCCCGTAGCAGACGGGCGGCAAAGTCCAGCCGCAGCCGGTTTAGATATTCGTGGAAGCTGCAGTGCAGCCTGCAGGAGAAGGTTCTAGAAATATAGTATTTGTTGAAATGCAGTTCCAGGGCGACCTGATCAAGAGTCAGCGGCTCCTGAAAGTGGTTGGAAATATAAGAAATGATCTGATAGCCGATATCTGAGCGGGAACGGTTGTCACGGGGGATCAGGACCGCTTCGGACATCAGATAGGCCAAGATCAGATTCAGCCATGCCTCACTGACGGAAAGAGACTGGTTTGCATACCGCAGCATCCGCTCAAAAGCGGTCACAAGGTCAGCGTCAGAGGCGGGGGAGGAAAAGAACGGACACTTTGGCTGTTTCCTGCAAAGCAGATGATAATACTCCTTTGCACGGGAAGGGGAAAAGACACACAGGACGGAACGGGAAAAGTCCTGTGTCAGGTAGCTGTGGATTGTCTCCGGAAAAATGAGGGCGGCCTCGTTTTTCCGGAGTATTTTTGTCTGATCCTGGGCGGTGACCGTAAGGCTTCCGTCCTGGACAAATACCAGCTCGGCCGCATGGTGCAGATGCGCCGGGAAGGTCATGTCCGCCGAGAAAAAGCAGCGGAATTCCTCGTCCTTTTTTTCATAAAATGGCTGCATGGAAAACGTTCTCCTTCCTGCGGATAATTAGAAACCTATCTTTGATGACAGAGCAATTTTTGGGTGATTTCATTGGAGCTTTGACAATCATTCTACCAAGGAAGCTGTTATACTGCAAGTATGAATTCTTTGAGAAGAGATCAGAAAGGAGATTCCGTATGGAGACAACAAAAAAGGTATTGATTTTTCAGGGCGGATGGGACGGCCATGAGCCCGGGCTTGTAGCAGAAAGATTTGGGAAAATGATGGAAAAACACGGCTACAGCTGTGAAATATCAGGCAGTCAGGACGTGCTGGCGGATCGGGAAAAGGTGATGGCAATGGATTTGATCATCCCCTGCTGGACCATGGGCGAGATCCATCCGGATTACCGCAAAAACATCAGTCTTGCGGTTGCTGCCGGAACCGGTCTTGCGGGCTGTCACGGCGGAATGTGCGATGCTTTCCGTCAGGATGTGGAGTGGCAATTTATGACTGGCGGGCAGTGGGTCAGCCATCCCGGAGGAGACGGGATTGATTATACGGTAAACATTCACAAGGGTTCCGGTCCGATCGTGGAGGGGCTCGAGGATTTCCATGTGTGCAGCGAGCATTATTATCTTCATGTGGATCCGGCGGTGGAGGTTCTGGCATCAACCAGATTCCCGGTGGTAAATTATTACCACAGCGCCAATAAAGCGGTGGACATGCCGGTGGCATGGACGAAATTCTGGGGGAATGGCAGAGTGTTTTACTGTTCGCTGGGACATCATGACGACGTGTTTGACAAATTTCCGACTGCGGCGGTTCTGATGGAGAGAGGCCTTTTGTGGGCGGCGGAAGGGAAAGCCTATGTGCGGAAAAACAATCTCACCACAGAGCGGTATGAGAATACCGCCAAAATGTATTAAGAGCGTGCGGGTATTAATTGGCAGGCTGCAAAGGAGAGGAGTGTGCTATGAACAAGGTAAAAATCGGTGTGCTGGGAGCCGGTGCGATCAGCGGAATATATTTTAAGAACCTTACGAAGGTATTTACAGAGGTGGAAATAACGGCCGTATGCGATCTTTTTCCGGAAAAGGCAAAAGAGGCGGCGGAGGAATATAAGATCCCGAAAGTATACGGAACTATGGAGGAGATGCTGGCGGATGAAGAGATCGAGATTATCTTAAATCTGACGCGTCCCAATGAGCATTACAAAACAACAAAGGCGGCTTTGCTTGCCGGGAAGCATGTGTACAGCGAAAAACCGCTGGCGGCAGTTTATGAGGAGGGAGCGGAACTGGCGGCCTTTGCCAGGGAAAAGGGGCTTTTGCTTGGCGGTGCGCCGGATACCTTTTTGGGTGCTGGCATTCAGACCTGCCGCAGGCTGATTGACGATGGTTTTATCGGGGATGTGATCGGCGCACAGGCGCAGATGGTATGCCACGGACATGAAGGCTGGCATCCCGCACCGGAATTTTATTATCAGGCAGGCGGCGGACCGATGATGGATATGGGACCCTATTACATGACTGCTTTGGTCAATCTTGTCGGCAGGGTGAAAGGCGTAAGCGGCATGTGCGGGAAAGGATTTTCACAGCGTATCATCACTAGTGAGCCGAAGCGGGGCACGGTGGTGGATGTAGAGGTGCCGACCCATACCGCAGGACTTCTGCAGTTTGAGAACGGGGCAATCGGTACGGTGCTTACCACCTTTGACGTCTATTACGACAGACAGGCGTTTCTGGAAATCTATGGAACAAGGGGAACCCTGCGGGTGCCGGATCCCAACGGCTTTGGCGGAAGCGTCAGCCTGCTTCGCCCGGAGGACGGAAGTTTCAAGGAGATGCCGCTTTTGTACGGCTATGCCGAAAACAGCAGAGGACTGGGTGTTGCGGACATGGCAAAGGCGGTGCGCACCGGAAGAAATTTCCGAGCGGACGTGCAGCAGACCCTCCACGTCCTGGAAATCTTAACCACATTTGAGAAAAGCGGCAGGGAGGGGCGATATCTGGAGCTTACTTCCCCTTACGAAAGGAGAACGGCGATGGAAAACCTGCCGGTGGCGGGGGTTCTGGACTAAAGAGGCGGTGACAGATATGGTAAACAGCAAAGGAAATCTGCTGTTTACCATATTTTTTTGTTCTGAGAGTAGGAATCGTGCGTTTGCCATGTTATAATTAACCAAGTGATTGCAAAATAGTAAGTTGCTGAAATCCGTTTCTTTCAGGCTGAAACTTCATAGTGACGCGCAGGGCCGTGGTTAAAACGTTTCACAAACCTCAACGGACACATTCAGAGCGCCGGGATCCAAAGCGGAAAGGCGTCCTTGCATCCATTCTTTCAGAAGGTCACAGGAGCATACAGCATCTCCAAATATAGTTGTATCCGGTTTCATGGTGATGCGCATACCGCATTCCGCTTTGGAAGGGTTGGCTCTGAGCTTATGCTGCGGGATTCCCCGCACATAGTCCTGCAAAAAGCAAGTGCCATTTCTATATACACAAACCTGCAGGCTCTCACACAGAGAATTGACGGTCTGCAGGTTCAGTGCGGAAAAATCTCCCATCCTGCCGTATTCCAGACCGGAAACGGGACAGCCGGCAAGAAGCCGGTCCAGGATCTTTTGATCTTCGTTTTCATCCTGCGAGAGGGGAATACCCCGGCCGTTATCAGAGATCTGTACGGTTCCGTCTTTGCGGACGAGGATCTTGATTTCGGTGCAGTGGCCTTCCCGGGCCTCCCCCAAAGATTGTTCCAGTATTTCATATATCAGAAGCTGCAGATGTTCCTGTAAATTGCTATTGTTGTTTTCCATAAAATCCCTCCTTGGACTTTTATCTGGCACAACGTAAGCCGGTACCTGATACGACGTGAGATGTCTCTTTACGGTGCTGGGTGTTGAGCCGAAAAGTTGTGTGAACGCTCTGGTATAACCTTCATGGGATTCGAAACCGTACATGAGAGAGACTTCAAGCACTTTCTTACCCTCCAGTAAAGATGCGACGGAATATTGAAGCTTTCTTATTCTGACATATCCGGTCACGGGCATTCCCATTACCTCTGAAAACAGCCGGCTGAAGTAAAAAGGGCTGTAGCCTGCAAGGCCGGCCAGCCTGGGAAGCGTCAGTTTTTCATAGATATGTGCGTCAATATAGGCGAGTGTTTTTTCCAATCCCTCATTTTTCATAGTTTCGACCTCTTTTTGCCATAGATTTCCCGTGTTTCATGCATGAAAGCGTTAAATGTAACTCATGAGATCATCATACCATAAGTCTGATTTTATTTCTTGACCGCAGATATCCTTTAGCATTGTTTTTTCAGGGAAAATAGGATAATATGAATCATATGTGGCGAAAGAAACGGCAAGACAGAAGGAGATGCTTATGAACAGACAGATTGAGACACAACGCCTGATCCTGCGTCCGCTGACAGAGCAGGATGCACAGGATGTGTTTGAATGGGTCGGCGACCCGCAGGTAAACAGATACATGCCGTATTCTCTTTATCAGAATATCACACAGGTGAAGGAATGGATCTCTTCCATAGAAGAGGATGAGAATCTGTTTGGATTTTTCCTCAAAAGCCAGGGGAAGGTGATCGGCTCCGGTGACATTTCCTATGACCCGAAGCGGAAGGATTATGAGCTGGGATATAATACGAACCGAAGCTATTGGGGGAAGGGCTATACCACGGAGGCGGCAAGGGCTATGATCCGGTGGGCGTATGATGAGCTGGGAGCAAGAGATTTCGGAGCCAACCATGCCAATGCGAATGCGGCCTCCGGAAGAGTACTTGCAAAGTGCGGTTTTGTTTTTGACCACTATGGGCAGTATTCCCGTTTTGACGGGAGCGAGACATTTGAGGCGTCCTTCTACACGCTGCATCTGTCATGATTATCTCAGCATCCCGCAGAACGGATATCCCGTGTTTTTATTCGGAATGGTTTATGGAACGGATCCGGGCCGGATATGTTCTGGTGCGCAACCCCATGAACGCCTCGCAGGTTTCCAGGGTTGTTTTGAATCCGGAGGTGGTAGACTGCATTGTTTTCTGGACCAAGGACTCCGGAAACATGATGGATCAGCTCGCCTCTTTGGACGAGGCGGGATACAGGTACTGCTTTCAATACACGGTTACGCCATACGGCAATGACCTGGAACGGCATCTGCGTTCCAAGAAGGAAATTCTTGAAAATTTTAAGAAGCTCAGCACCCGGCTGGGAAAGCATCGTGTGATCTGGCGTTATGATCCCATAATCATAAACGAGAGATATCCGGTATCGTATCACGCAGAGGCCTTTGCCGCCATGTGCGGGGAGCTTTCCGGTTACACGGACAGGGTGGTTATAAGCTTTGTGGATCCTTACAGGAAATTACAGGATAGGGGGATCCGGGAGATACCCGAGCCTGTCATGAGAGAGGTTGCCGGAAAGATCGGAAAAACCGCGGCCCACTGCCAGATCCGGGCACAGAGCTGCGGGGAAATTGCTGATCTGGAAGACTGCGGAATCCGGAGAGGGGCGTGCATTGACAGGGAGATTCTCGAGCAGGCCTGCGGCTGCAG
Organism: uncultured Lachnospiraceae bacterium; assembly: GCA_910579685.1. Taxonomy (GTDB): domain Bacteria; phylum Bacillota; class Clostridia; order Lachnospirales; family Lachnospiraceae; genus Suilimivivens. Next base: position 71,018 of record CAJTVN010000022.1, read on the forward strand.
ACTTGACCTGAAAAGGGCAAAAGGGCAGAGGCCGGCCTGCCAGTGCGCAGAGAGCATCGATATCGGGGCGTATAACACATGTCTGAACGGATGTGTGTATTGTTATGCAAATTACAGCGAGCGCTCCATTCGGGAAAACCGAAAAAAGCATGACAGGAATTCGGAGTTTTTGCTTGGAAGTCGAAGAGAGACGGACCGGGTTTACGAGAGGCGGCAGGAGAGCTGTCGAATCTGCCAGGAAACGTTATGGGGATTTAAAATGAGAGGAGGAAAATAGCAATTCTGATGATTGATAAAAGAAATAGAAAGCCAATCATTGTAAGCTCACATGATGTACATTTAGATATTGATTATGTACGATGGATTCATAATGTCAAAGAGCGTTTTAGAAATGCGCAAATAAAAGCAGCAGTAAAAGTGAATTCCGAACAGCTATTATTTAACTGGCAGCTTGGACGGGATCTGGTTGTGCGCAAATCAGAAGAAAGATGGGGACGAGGTATTGTTGAGCAACTGAGTCTGGATTTACAGCATGAATTTCCAGATGTCAAAGGATTTTCAGCCAGAAATCTCTGGAATATGAAAAAGTGGTATTCCTTTTATGCATTAGCAGAAGAATCATATAATTTAATTCACGATTTAGAAAACAGACTAAATCTTGACAATCCAAAACTGCATCAGCTTGGTGCAGAAATCCGGGAAAATGAATTACCAGAAAAACTGCACCAAGTTGGTGCAGAAATGCCATTCCCGGCTTTTTTTGGTTTTGTTCCATGGAGACATCATGTCGAGATTGTTACAAGGTGCGCTTCTATAGATGAGGCTCTGTTTTACATTCAAAAAGCAATTGAAGAAGAATGGAGTAGAAATGCCTTGATCGACTGTATAAAAGCAAATTTGTATCATAACGCTGGAGCAGCGAATACAAATTTTTCTGAAAGGCTTCCTGGAATTCAGGGGAAAATGGCACAGGAGATCGTGAAAGACACATATGACTTAAGCTTTATTTCTTTACCCGAAGGATATGATGAAACTGCTTTGGAATCTGCATTGGAAAAGAATATTACCAGATTCTTGTTGGAATTAGGAACCGGGTTCGCTTTTATTGGACGGCAGAAAGAAATTGTTGTTTCTGGAAAAACACGCAAAATTGATATGTTATTTTATCATATTCGTCTTAAATGCTATATCGTAGTTGAATTGAAGGCTGTTTCTTTTGAACCTGAATTTGCTGGAAAATTAAATTTTTACGTAAATGCTGTTAACGAACTTATTCGTACACCTGATGAAAATCCGACAATAGGATTGTTGATTTGCAAAGATAAAGATCAGACAGAGGTACAATGGGCGTTTCAGGGGATTCAGACTCCAATGGGGGTTGCCTCTTATGATAATATCAGATTAGAATTCCTATTATACTATATTCCCTTTTCCGTTTCCAGTGCTAATTTACGCTGTTTTCCGCTATCTCCTTAACCTTTTTTGTTATCTGTTCCTCGGCTATCCGCCTGAATACCGTTTCCATTTTTTCAGTGCCTACATAGTGCCTTTCCACGATGATTTTTGTGGGTGGGTGCTGTCGGGTGGCTCTATGCTGTGTGTTGCTGTCCTTACTCATAAATCTGCTCCTTTACAATAAAATAGAGCGCATAGACTTTTTTCTATACGCTCTGACGCTATGTAACTATTCTGTTGTGATTGTGGCAATGGTTGTTTCGACAAACTGGAATTTTAGGAATTTACCCATACATCTATTTCGTCCTTCGTTGGGACTTCAAAGATAGACTCAAATTTATCAGCAAGTCCTTCATCAACATAATACATATCAGATTCGTGATTTAAAACATCCTGATTTCTTTTTTGAATTCTTCTGTTCCACTCAACCGAATCAACATCCAAATAATAGAATTCATAATCAATATACCTTGATGTGTAATACTCTTTCGCATATTCACGTTCTTTCCTAGTCCAGAACCCCCAGTCTAAAACCACGTTAATTCCTGATTCTGCAATCTCAACAGATTTTGCATATTGGTATGCCTTTATTCTTTCAACATAGTAATCATGTTTTTCTCCGGCATCCTGTCCAAACACCGACAACATTATTTCATCAATTGAAAGAATCACTGCTTTGTGTGTTGATTTGATTTTATTGGCATAGGTACTTTTTCCGCTACAAAGCTTGCCACACATAATAAAAACCTTAGACATTAGTCCCTCCATAAATATCGATTTGTACATTTAATAGAATACCACAATCACACTCATATTTCTATCAGATTTTCATTAAATTTCTTCCTCTCTCCGTTTCGTTTTGTTCTGTTGCCTGTTATGCTGTCGGCTCTCGTTCTGAAGCTCCCTCTCAAGGTTCTTTCTGTTGTAGCTGATTACCTCGGCATACGCTAATTCTGTGGCGGTCTTGGTCTGCTCCTTGCCGATACTGTCATACTCGGACTGCAAAGACTGTATCTCGGCTTTCCACTGTTTCGGCGTTATCTTCTCGCCGTTCTGTAAAAGGCTCTGCGTTGTTTTGCAACCCC